>CALAOT010000010.1 GCA_937889545.1 uncultured Opitutaceae bacterium | reverse complement strand
ACGAGACCACCATCGAGCGGAACCCGGGATGCTGGATGGCCCACAACAATCTCGGAACCTGGTACAAGGACCATGGGGATCAGGGAAAGGCGATCGCCCATTTTCGGGAGGCCCTCCGCCTGAAAAAGGATTATGCCCAGGCGCACAACAACGTCGGCGTATGGCTTGAGGATCGCGGCGAGCTGGACGAGGCGGTGGCCCATTTCGAGGAGGCCCTCCGCCTGAAAAAGGACTTTGCAGCGGCGCACAACAACCTGGGTAGCGCCCTGGGAAGGATTCCCGGCCGGCTGGACGGCGCCATCGGCCACTTCCAGGAGGCCCTGCGGCTGCAGCCAAACTTCGCCGAGGCGCACAACAATCTCGGGGCCGCCTTGATGAAGATTACCGGCCGGTCGGACGAGGCCGTCGGCCATTTCCGGGAGGCCCTGCGGCTGCAGCCGGGCTTCGCCGAGGCGCACGTCAATCTCGGCGATGCCTGGTCGGACATTCCCGGCCGCTTGGATGAGGCGATCGCCCAATACGGGGAGGCGCTGCGTTTGCAGCCAGGCAATGCCCAGGCTCACAACAACCTGGGGCTTGCGCTTGACGCGCAGGGCCGGACCGCGGAGGCGATAGGTCAATACAAGGAGGTGCTTCGGCTGGTGCCGGGCTTTGCCGAGATCCGCTTCAACATCGCCCTTGCCCTGCTCAAGGTCCCGGGCCGGGAGAATGAAGCGGCGGGGCAGCTTGAGGCGTTCCTGCAGGCCAGGCCCGACAATGAAACGGCCCGGCGGCTCCTTACCCAGATCCGGGCGAATCAACCGTGACGCCGGGACCCGGGCCGTGGGATGGC
This sequence comes from uncultured Opitutaceae bacterium, assembly GCA_937889545.1. GTDB lineage: Bacteria > Verrucomicrobiota > Verrucomicrobiia > Opitutales > Opitutaceae > Palsa-1447. The sequence continues at coordinate 57,134 of CALAOT010000010.1, read as the reverse complement.
CCGGCGATTCGCGCGCGAGCCACGCCATGAGGCCTCCAGATCGGGCCCGCGTGCCGTCCCCAGGCCGGCCCTGTCGCAGCTATTTCTCGGCCGGGGAGCCAGCAGCCTCAGCGTCCATCTTCTTGACGTCGCCTGCCATCCATTTCACCGCAGGTTCCCCCTCGGCCACCCTCACCTTGTTGTCGTACACCACCAGCCAAGGAATGCCCTCGAGCTTGTACTGCTTGGCGACCGGGGACTGCCAGTCGATGCCGGACACGCCGGGCCGGTTAATGTTGACCCGCCGGATCGCATACCGCTGGGGATGGGCCTTGCTGATCTTTATCAGGTACATCGCCATCTCCACGCATGGGGCGCAATAGTCGCTCGACAGGTCGACTATGGTGATCTTGCCGGGGCATGCCAGGCTGTCTATGTTGAGGGTCTGGCCGTGGGACGTCTCCTGGTAATCGGCCTTCCCTCCCCTGCCGGAAGCCGCCCATTCGGCTATCTTCGCCGTCGCCACCGCCGGATCGCCCCGGGAGAGCGGCAGAAAGGCCGCCATCGCAATCAGGACCAGGGCCTTAGCCTTTCCTTGATTTGTCAGCGTCATATTCTTGGTCCACCGCGACAGTCGCCATGGAGAATTCCTCATCATTGGAGCGGCCGGCCATCGATGTCCATCCCGGCGAGGCGATCGCCCAGCCAGGAAGGCCTGGCCAGCCGGATCCGGGGATCGGTCGGTATTCTCCACGGGGATGGCCGCGCTTCCCGGCCCCGGGCGTTCCCCTTTCGGAGGGAGAAAATGGCGGGATGGACGGGACTCGAACCCGTCTGCTTTATGCCTCCGTCCGATGGGCCTTTTCGTTAACACGGCTTCTAGTGGCTCCTTGGTGGCTCGTTTCTAGCGATAAACATTGGCTCCAAGAAATTCTATTGATCGCATCGCCGTCGTGACCTGGCCGACCGCGTGCCAATCGCGCCGGGATGAATTCAAAGGCGAAATCGAAAATATTCATACGTTAATTACTGTTTTGACGGTAATATTGATCAATTTTTTGGCAATAAATTCGCAAGTCTAGTGAAAACATATAATAATTACTTCCTTAGCGGTATTATATTATGACATTTGTCGGTTTTGCATTGCAAAACTCGTTTGATTCAATTTATTACCGCTAAAGCAGCAATGATTTCTCTTTCCCTACTAATAAAAAACCATCGCAAGAAGACTGGGCTGTCCCAAGCACAGCTGGCGAAGCTCGCAGGCGTAGGCAAGACCGTGGTCTGGGACATCGAGAACGGAAAGGAGACCGTCCAGTGGGACACCCTCCAAAAGATTTTCCGCGTATTGAGCATAACGGTCGAATGGCGCAGCCCACTGCTCGATCGCATAGCATCCCTGGCCTCGGTTCCCGCTCCCTCCGCTAATGGCCTCTCTTCCCTATCGAAACCTCCGGCGAGTGAAGCCTCCGCCATAGCCTCTCACACTCCGGAATGAAGTCCGCCCACATCTTTCAGAAAAACCAGCTGGCAGGTCTGTTGGAAGTCCGCGAAGACGGCAGCTGCCGCTTCACTTACAAGGTCGGCTACCGAGGCGAGCCTGTGTCGCTCACAATGCCCACCAGCCAGCCCGTGTGGGAATTCCGGCGCTTCCCGGCGCCCTTCGAGGGACTATTGCCAGAGGGGGTGCAGCTCGATGCGCTGCTGCGGATCCGCAAGCTGGACCAGCACGACCTATTCGGACAGCTGCTCGCAGTCGGGCAGGACGTCGTTGGCTCCCTTCGGATTGAGGCAGCCAAATGAGGTGCCTGATCACCAATGAGCCATGGGAGGGGCCGGGACCGTATTCGCCGGCGGGCCTTCGCTTGCTCGACCGTCGGCTCACCTCCCTGGCTCCACTGCCCTACACTCGCGAGCAATTGATCGAGGAGGCCGCCGCGCGAGCCGTGAAAATGTCAATCCAAGGCATGCAACCGAAGGTCAGCACCGTGCTGCGCGCGAACGAGGGTCGGATGGAAATTGTGGACAACGGCGGACGGTATATTGTGAAACCACCACACTTCATTTACGCGGAGCTGCCGGAGAATGAGGCGCTCACTATGTCGCTCGCGGCAAACCTGGACATCGAAGTGCCCGTCTCCGGGCTCCTTATCAACGCGGACCAGACCCGCTCCTACTTTGTCCGACGCTTTGACCGTGTAGGCTGGGGCAAGCAGCCGGTCGAGGATTTTGCGCAGCTGAGCGGCGCCTCTCGGGATACAAAGTATGATTCCAGCTCGGAAAGGTTGATCGAGATCATCGACCGGTTCTGCACGTTCCCTGCTCTTGAACGCATGAAATTCCTCGACCGCCTGCTGTTCGCATATCTGACCGGCAATGAAGACATGCACCTCAAGAATTGGTCGCTCATCACGCGCGATGACAAGGTGGAGCTATCGCCGGCCTACGACCTGTTGAATTCGACAATCCCGAATCCCAAAAGCCGTGAGGAGCTTGCGCTGACACTGCACGGTAAGAAATCAAACCTCCGCGCGAACGACTTCTGGCGGTATCTCGCCGCCGAGCGGCTCGGCCTTGCACCGGCGTTAATCGAACAAACCACGGCACGCTTTTCGGCGGCGTGCAGCGGCTGGCCCGCCCGAATAGAAGCCAGCTTTCTCTCTTCGGACATGAAGGGACGATTCTTAACCCTGGTCGAAGAACGCCGAACCCGGCTCGGCCTAGTCTAGGCACGACGTCAATAATGGCGGGATGGACGGGACTCGAACCCGCCGGGTCATAGATTCCTCCCTGAGGAGTATTGCTAGAGCACCGGTTTGGTGGCCCTTCAGTGGCTCTCTTCTTGACCATTTTCGACAAAGGCCCCCTCTCCGCCCATCTGGCGCCCACGCTGCTCGAACCGAAGCATAGCCTTGACTTCTGCAATCGGCGTCACCTCGGAACCGAGCTTCTACCCAGCTCCCTACATGCCGTGGCGCTACCTGCCCGTTGCGTTTCTTGTGCTCATGAACGGCGGAATCTTTGTCGCCCTGTTCAGCCGCCGCGAAGCTGGATCGGCCCAGACCGTCGCCGCCCTCTTGTCTTGTCCATTGCACCGGATATGCTGGCGGATGGCGCTCACGCTCTCCGTCCTCGACCTCGCACCGATCGTAGAGGGCTCAACACCCGCGGTCGCTCTTCACAATTCCCTGGATCTGGCGCGCCATGCCGAAAAGTGGGACTATCGGCGCTTCTGGCTTGCCGAACACCACAACATGGCGGGCATTGCCAGCGCAGCGACCGCAGTGGTGATCGCGCACGTGGCTGGAGGGACCCGGAGCATTCGCGTAGGCGCAGGGGGCATCATGCTGCCCAATCATTCGCCCTTGGTGATCGCAGAGCAGTTTGGCACCCTGGAGGCACTTTATCCGGGCCGGATCGACCTTGGATTGGGCCGTGCGCCCGGAACCGATCCCGCGGCTCTGCGAGCGCTCCGCCGCGAGCCTAACAGCGCCTATTCATTCCCCCAGGATGTTCTGGAATTGCAGGCACTGCTCGGTCCCCCGCGCCCTGAACTTCGCATCCGAGCGGTGCCAGGATCCGATTCGCGCGTTCCCCTGTGGATCCTGGGTTCCAGCCTGTTCGGGGCGGAGCTGGCCGCAGCGCTGGGCCTTCCCTTTGCCTTTGCCTCACATTTCGCACCCGAGAGCCTGCTTCCCGCCTTCAAAGTTTACCGAGATCATTTTCGGCGCTCGGAAAGCCTGAAGGAGCCCTATGCGATGGCAGGCATCAATGTATTCGCCGCGGATGGCGACGCCGAAGGCCGCCGCCTGTTCACGTCGGCCCAACAGGCGATTACAAACGTCTACCGGAATGCCCGCGGTCAGTTGCCCCCCCCCATCGATGACATCGACACCTTCTGGTCGCCCGAAGAGCGCGCATGGACTTCAAACAGGCTAGCCCGCTCCTTTGTCGGCTCCAAAACGACGGTCCGCAAAGGCCTCATGGATTTCGTGGCGGAAACGGGCGCGAACGAGTTGATCGTGGCGGCCGCGATTTACAATCACGAAGCCCGGCTTCGATCGTACGAGCTCTTGTCGGAGATAGGCTGAGTCTTCTAGTCACGGCGCGGACGTGTTCGGTCATAAGCGCCCATCTCCTGGGGAACAAATGAATGGCGGGATGGACGGGACTCGAACCCGCGACCTTCTGCGTGACAGGCAGACGCTCTAACCAACTGAGCTACCACCCCGTGCGGGGAAAGAAGGTTAACTTCCCTTGGACAATCGCATCGGTCAAGAGGTAATTCCGCCGGGCGTTTTTTGGTTCCCCTCCTTCATGGACTTGAATATCCCAATGCCCCCGTGAATCCTCTGCTCACCCGCTCCGGCGTCGCAGCGCTCGTCCTGACGGTCTCGGGGTGCGCAAAGAAGCCGGAAGCGGAGGTTCCGGCCAACCGTGCTGCGGTGGGGCTCGTTCCCGAGGCCGAGCGCAGCCGGCATTTCGAGGCGGTGAACAGCCACCTCGAGCTGGGCGGGACGCTCTACGCCTACGCCGACGTGGACGGCGACGCCCTGGCCCTCGCCGCCAGCGCCCAGGCCCTGGTGCGCCAGATCGCCGCGGCCCAGCCGCAGATGGCGCCTCTTGGAAGGCAGGATTTCAAGGCGCTCTTCTCCGAGCTCGGCCTGAACGACGTCAAGGCGATCGGATTAAGCTCGGTTCGCGAGTCCGGGGGAAACTTTCGCAATCGAACGTTCCTTTTTGCGCCCGACGGCCGGCACGGACTCCTCGCCGTGCTCGGCGGCCAGCCGGGCCGGTTCGTTGGCGCAAGGCTCGCGCCCGCGGACACCGATTTCTACAGCGAGTGCGAGTTCGACGTGAGCGCGCTTTACGACACCATAAAGGCGGTTGTCGCCAAGGTGAGCGGCCCCGAGGCCGCAGCCTCATTCGAGAGGAAGCTGAAGGACGCGGGGGCCAAATCCGGGTTCTCGGCACTGGACGTCATCGAGGGCCTGAACGGGAGGCTCACGGTCATCATCCGGATGGCCCCGGGGAGCACCCTCGACGGGAAGGTGGGCCCGAAGCCGGTGAGGATCCCCGGTTTTGATGCGGTCTTGCGCGTCGACGGAATCGGTTCGGCGCTCCAGGGGTCGCTGGAGAAGAACGACTCGCTGACCGGCTCCGTCAGCGGGTCCCGCCATCTTTTCACCATGCGCGAGCCCACCGCCTTCGCGGGCATCCGGGCCGTCCTGGAGGTCGACGGCAAGACGCTTTACGCCGCGACGTCCGCCGACTTCCTTCGCGAATGCCTCGACCGGCAGGCGGGCCTCGATGCAAATCCCCAGTTCGCGGCGGGGCTTGCCGCCCTCGGCCCCGATGGCAACGGCCTGACATGGGTCTCCCCACGGTTCTTTTCCAGGCTCAAGGAAATCGGCTCGATGAATCCCGACGCCGCGCCGGACCTGAGGAGGGCGCTGGATGTTTTCAGCTCGAATCTGCCCACGGTCACCCAGCCGCTCTTTTCGGTGCGCTCAAACCTTCCGGACGGCATCCTCATGCGCTCGAACTGGAACAGGTCCCTCAAGCCTGACATCGCGATGTTCACGGTCTACAACCCGGTCACGATCGGCCTGGTTGCGGCAATGGCGATCCCCGCCTTCCAGAAGGTCCAGCAGGCCTCTCACGCGAAGGCAGCAGCCACCACCACCAGGCCGCCGGCCGCGCCTCCCCAGTTGCCGGCAAGTTCCCAGAGCAGCCGCATAATGGACAACCTCCGGGCTCTCAACGAGGCCGCGGAAAGATACTATGCCGATCACAATGCGACATCGGCGACATTCGAGCAGCTGGTCGGCCCGGACAAGTACGTGCCCGCCGTCCTTCCAGTCGCCGGGGAGGATTACCGCACCGTGCTCTTCAAGAAGGGCCGGCCACTCCGGATCTACCTGAAGGACGGCCGCGTGGTCACTTACCCGCCGCAATAGGGATGAAACCGCCCGGGCTGGCTTCGGAGCGCCCGGGCCGGCGCGCAGACCAATCGTGGGTCGGCGACTGGGGCTCCCGCGCCAGGGTCGCGCAGCCGGTTAAGGCCTCGGATTCCCTGGGCGCGGGCCCTTTCAGGCCGGGCCGCAGCTGCCCTGGAGCAGAAGGGCGCGCGGTTGCGGTCACCGTTGCGTCCGCGGCCGGCAGTGGCCGGCGGCCCCGAGCGTGTGGCGGACCTTTTGCGGGCCAAAGGGCCCGTAACAGAAAAAGCCGCCCGCGTTATGCGGGCGGCTTTGAATCTGCCTAATACGTCCCCGGTGTTGATTACGGGGAGTAGGTGATCGTGCGGGTGCCTGCGACCGAGCTGATCGTGATCGTCGTGCCCTGCGAGAAGCCCTGGGGATACGTCTCGTGCGCGACCGAGTTCAGCGCCTTTACGTAAGAGGTAGGTCCGAGCAAGTCGGAAAGTGTCACCGTCGAGACACCATTTTCCAGGTAATACTGGTCGGCGCCTGCCGAGATTTGGCGGGCGTTGTTCAGGACGGCTTTGTCTTGCGAGTTTGTCCGGACCTTTTGGAAGGCGGGGATCGCCATCGCGGCCAGGAGGCCGATGATGACGACGACTATCATGATTTCGACAAGGGTGAAGCCCTTGGTATTATTCTTTATGATCTTCATATGTGGATCGGTTTTTTATCTGAAGCTGATGTTCTGTTTGGACTGCCTGCTGCAACTGACCCTATTTCACACCCTCTTATGTTTAAGGGAAGATAAACACGCCCGAGTGAGTAATTCTGCCCAACGCCGGTTATATACTTCCTTTTAATCATTCCTGCGCAATAAGATATGAATCGTAATGACACGGTAAACCTCTTGAAACCGCCCGATGTGGAGTGTCTTGCGATGCCCGCAGGGCTTCCCACCGGGATAATATGCCGCCTCGACGGTGTCCGGCGGCACCAGATCGCGGGGTTTGATATCCGTTCACCGTTTGACTCCGGTGGGGCACGGGAGTCTACATGGGCCGCAAAGTCGAAGCCTGAGCCCCCGGTCTCCTTGGCAACGCGGGGAGATTGATCCGATGGGCTGGGCGCCGCCCGCAGCCAATGTACCCCTGAGCCTCAGCCAAACCCATGCAAGACCGAGCAAAGACCACGACCGGCATCGCGCCGGCAAACCGCGCCCTGCGCCGGAAGGCGCTCATGGCCGCGCTGCTTTCCCTGCTGGCCGCCGGGCCCGCGACCCATGCCGCCGACCCTGCGCCGCCCGACGCAGGGGCATCGCCGTTCTATGTGGGCGCCGATATCTCGACGCTATCCGATGTCGAGAGGCGCGGCGGCATTTACCTGGACGGAGACAAGCCCTCCGATCCCCTGGCCATCTTCATGAAGCACGGCTGGACGTGCTTTCGCCTGCGCATCTGGGTTGATCCGCGGGACGGCCTCAACGGGCTCGAGTACACCGCGAAGCTGGCCAAGCGGATCAAAGACGCCGGCGGAACCCTGATGCTCGACTTCCACTATTCGGACTGGTGGGCCGACCCGCAGAAACAGAACAAGCCCGCCGCGTGGGCCGGCCTCGGCTTCGAGGCGCTCGTCAAACGGACAGAAAGCTACACCGCACAGGTCATCAGGACGCTCAAGGACGAAGGCGCCACCCCTGATTTCGTTCAGGTCGGCAACGAGATCACGGGCGGGACGCTGTGGCCCGACGGCCAGGTCAAGGTTCCGCTCTCGACCGTCAAGGTGTTTGAGGGCGAGGTGCAGGTGATCGAGCCGCCGCAGCCGTACGATGACGCCAGGCAGTGGGATCACCTGGTCCGCATCATCAAGGCCGGCGTTGGAGGCGTCCGCTCGGCGACAACCGCCCGGGATCATGTCCGCATTGTCATCCACATCGACTGCGGAGGCGACTGGCCGGTCACCCGCTGGTATTTTGACCACCTGACCGCCGCAGGCGTCGACTTCGACATCGTCGGCCAGAGCTATTATCCGCATTGGCACGGCTCGCTGGAAAATGTCCGGGCCAATCTCCGCGAGACCATCCGCCGGTATCGCAAGGACGTGATGATTGTGGAAACCGGCTATCCGTCATGGGATATCCGTCCATCGCCCAACGCATCGAAGTACATGGCGTGGCCCATGACGCCCGCGGGGCAGAGACAGTTCCTGGTCGACCTCATCAAGGCCGTCAAAGAGGCGCCCGACGGCCGCGGAATCGGCGTCATCTATTGGCATCCGGAGGCCACGTTCGTCCCCGGGGCCACGGGCCGCGGCAGCGGGCCCGACTCCAGCTCCTTCTTCGACGCGAAGGGCCATGTGCTGCAGGCGATCGACGCGCCGGGCCAATAGAAAACGGTCGCGACGCGCCCGGCGGGCCGCACCGCCTGACCGGTCAATGCGAAGACCGGATAAGTTCGAGCATTCTGCGCGCCGCGGGATCGTCTGGCCGCATCCGCAGGACTTGGCCACACTCGGCAATCGCATCGTCCCTGCGGCCAATCTGAAGCAAAGCGGAGGCGCGCGCAAGATGCGCCTGCGCAAAATCCGGGTGCAACCGAAGCGCCGCCTCGATGAACCCGATCCCCGCCTGAATCCTTCCGGTCCGGCAGAGCGCGATCCCAAGACTGTTGCTCGCCTCGGCATAATCGGTCTTCAGGCGAAGCGCTTCCTCGTATTGCGCGATCGCCCGATCCAACTGGCCTGGCATCCTCTCCAGGGCGAAACCAAGGCCGTAGTGCGCCCGGGCATCATCGGGCTTCAGGAGTAGAGCCTCCTCGTATTGCGCGATCGCCTCATCCAACCGGCCGGGACGCTCCACGAGGACGTTTCCCAGATTGCCATGCGCTTCGGCAAGATCGGGCTCCAGGCGAATCGCTTCCTTGTATTGCGCGATCGCCTCGTCCAACCGGCCGGGCACCTTTTCCAGGGCGCAGGCCAGATTGAAATGCGCCCGGGCAAAACCCGGCCTGAGCCGCAGGCTTGCCTCATATTGGGTGACAGCCTCGTCCGTCCGGCCGGGCATGGCCTCCAGCGCGACGCCGAGGTTGAAATAGGCGTCGGCATAATCCGGCTTCAACCGCACCGCCTCCCTGTATTGCGCGATCGCCTCGTCCAGCCGGCCGGGGGCCTTCTGCAGGTCGCAACCCAGGTTGAAATGGGCCTCGGCAAGATTTGGCCTCAGGCGCAGCACCTCCCCATATTGGGCGATCGCCTCGTCCAACCGCCCGGGCATCTTCCCCAGGACGCGGGCGAGATTGAGGCGCGCCTGGACAAAGTCGGCCTTCAGGCGCAGCGCCTCCACATATTGTGCGATCGCATCGTCCAATCGCCCGGGCATCGCCTCAAGGGCGCCACCGAGATTGTTGTGCGCCTCGGCAAAGCCGGGCCTAAGGCGCAGCGCTTCCCCATAGTGGGCAACCGCTTTATTCAGCCGCCCGGGTATCGACTGGAGGGCGCTGCCAAGGTTGTTGTGCGCCTCGGCGAAATCGGGCTTGAGGCGCAGCGCCTCCCCGTATTGGGCGATCGCCTCATCCAGTCGCCCGGGCAGCGCCTCAAGGGCGCCACCGAGATTGTTATGCGCCTCGGCAGAATCCGGCGCCAACCGCAGCGCCTCCTCATAGTGGCCGATCGCGTCGTTCAGTCGCCCGGGAGTCGCCTCGAGGGCCCGGCCAAGATTGTTGTGCGCCTCGGCGAAATCGGGCTTGAGGCGCACGGCTTCCTCATAATGGGCGATCGCTTCGGCCAGGCGGCCGGGAACCTTGTGAATCTCAGCCGCCAGGTTGAACTGGGCCATCCAGGCGCCTGGATTGCGATCGATCGTGTACGACCACAGAGCTTCGGCGCCTTCCCAGTGCGCCGCGCAAAGCCGACTCCCGCACGCCAGAAGGCCGCAGAGAGCGATCACCGCAAAACTGAGAAACGGCTGCTGGAAGGCGGGAAGCCGCCGATGGCACGCCTCCACCCCAAGCACGAACAGCCCGATCATGCCGATCATCGGCAGATAGACGAAGTGATCCGCGACCCAGCTGATGTTCATGAACGTCATCCTTGCGAAGCCGAGCGCGGGAAGAAGGTTGAGCAGGAAGAAGCCGAAGCCCAAGAGCGCATGCCGGCCCCAGCCGCTGCGGCGGGCGCACATGAGCCAGAGCGCAGCCGCCAGGAATGTCCCTGACAGGAGGGCGAAGGGCCACGACTTGTCGAGGGCCCAGCGCGGGTAGATTGGGATCAGGGCGACCGGGCAAAAGACCTTCCCTAGATAAAAAACGGCCGCCGTCTCGGCGCCCACAAGCCGTGTGATGGGGCCCCGGGAGTCGACGGCGGGGTCCACGGGCGCATGGGCAGACTGGAAATGCATTGCCGCAAGGCCGAGAACCAGGGCGATCGCGAGATGGGGGGCCAATCTCGCTAGGTCATTCCAGGAAATCCGGTCTCGCCTCCACCAACAATAGAGCAGGAGCGTGACGGGAAGCATGACCACCGAGGCCTTGCTCAGCATCGCAGCCAAGAAGCATAGAATTGAGAAGACGTGGCCCGATCTCCTGCCGGTTCGGTCGTAGTCCAGGTAGGCGCTCAGCGATAACAGAAAGAAGAGCAGAGAAAGGGTGTTCTTGGTCTCGGAGATCCAGGCAACCGATTCGACGGCGAGGGGGTGAATTGTGAATACGAGCGCCGCCAGCCATGCCCAGCGGAGACCCAGCTTGCCCAATACGCGCCACACAAGGAGGGCGCTGAGCAAATGCAGGCCCAACCCAACGGCGTGGAATGCGGCGGGCCGGTCTCCCCAGAGGTGCCATTCGGCCCAGAACACCGTCGAACTCATCGGCCAGTAGTCGTAGCTGGGGCTCGAGAACCAAATGTCCCAAAGGCCCCGGAGGCTGCGCAGGCTCTCATTGCCGGCAACCAGGCCGACGTCGTCCCATAGCCAGTTGCCATGGATTGCCGGCCAATAGATCCAAAGCCCCGCAACTGCTATTATTGAGGCCTGGAGAATCCGCTTCCAGGGAGCCCCTTTTGCTTCGCCCGAAATATAGCGGCCGGATTCAACCAATGTGGATCGAGCATCCGGAGGCGGTTCTTCATTTTCTCGAGAGCGTTTTTCCATGGAGCTGGCGATCTAAGAATCAGCCGCACGGCAGGCATTTTCCACCGCATCCGTCGCCCGGCAAACCTGCGTTCGTCCGTCTTGAGGGACCGGCGATGCTGCTCGCCTGGATTCTTTGCTAAGGCGTGGTAGACTCCCGATGATTCACGGCGATGATGGCACTCCGCCGCCCCGCGCTACAAGGTCGATCCGGGCGCTTTCCTGCCTATCTTCCGATGGCTGGCGCATCCCGGGACCATAGGTCGGCACAAACGGGTTACAACTTCCAATTCTCGCCGTGTCTTGCCAGATGACATCGCATTGGTTTGCAGCGGTAGCTCAGCTGGCTGAGGAGTATCAGCGCCCTCTAAAATCCGATTTCGATAAGATCACCCGAGGATCGATGGTGAAGGTGTTCGATCCAGAGAAGGGCGTTTGGTACTGGGTAATTATTGAGCGTCGTTTGAAGGACGGTAATTTCGTCGGAAGAATCGATGCTCACTGCATTTTAGGACCGACATTGCGACATGGCGGTACGGTATTCTTTCACGAAGATAACCTTAATCTGGCTGCCTGTTCCTTCGGCCCTCAGGGAAGAAACGCCACGCCAACATTCACTCCAGCAGTCCATATCGAACGTCCTATAGCAATCGGTCGTACAGCCGTTAACCGATCCGACACTATGCACTTGCTACCCGTCGCAAACGACCACGACAATCTACAGCCCGAAATCTGAACACTTACTATTGACCTCACCATATCGCACTATCCAACACCTATGCCCATGAAACCCACCAGCGCGACGGCGAACCTATATCTAACTTTAGCAGCCATCGCAGTGGCAGCAGCTTTTTTCATAGAGCAAAGGAGTCAAATATCATCCCTAACAGACAAACTTGGAAAGATGGAGGCCCAACTCGAACAGGACCGAAGCTTGCTGGTTTCACACGGGCTGCAAATCGTGAACAATAAGGGCATGGCGGTTGCCCAAATTAAGGCGGTCGGTAACGGGTCGACGCTTTCGATGGAATCCTTTTCCGACAAATCAGAAGTCACATCGAGTGTATCCTTAGGCACCGTGTCGGGGGCGGCGCTTACCATTGGCCAGGTTTCCGTCCCCGCTACAGCTGCCGACAACTACCATTGGGCAAGCTACGGGCCATCAGGATTGTACGTCCAGAGCGGATTGGGTGGCGACGCGAAGAACCCCTATCTGATCGCCAAGTTGGGAATTGATGCAACCGGTGCCTATGAGTCACTGACTGACGAACACGACAAGCTTCTGGCGAAAACCTCCGTCAGGGACGGATTAGCATCTCAAATGATGAAGGCCGGCAACAGGGCTATGGAGTTCATTACTCTCAGCGATGGCGTACAGGGGCGGGGGATGGACCCTATTCCTTTCCCTGTATCGTTCCATTTAAGCGCGTCCACGGAAGACCGTTCGCAAGCCTCCTGGATTGGGATGCATATTCCGTCGGAATCGTCTCCGAATTCGGCAACGTCTATATCTATGACCGCGTGGGATGGCAGGGAAACATCTGTAGTCACTCCCGGTGGGATCAATTTGGTAAATCGATTGGGGAACCTCGGATTCGTATTATCCTCGAAAGGGGGAAGGGGCGGTCACGCCTATATGACTTTGGAAAATCAGGAGATCGCACCCGTCGGTCGGGCGCCCTAAATGTGCGAAACCCATCTCTTCGTGACAAAACTCCGCCCAGTATGGTGGGGAAGATGGACACTCACGACAGAAGTAGTCATGTCTTCTGAATGGGAGAGGGACGAACCGGCAATTCAGCCTCTGATTCGTCCCCATGAAATCGAGTTTTGCACATCAGGTTTCCGTATATACCGACGGCGGGTGAGTTAATGCGATTCACCCCGTCCACCGGCTCTGATTCAGACGGAACCGCTAATGTCGGCCCGTCGAGGGGAAGGTGGTCACACGTTCCCGTTCTGAATCAGAACGTGTCAGCTCTGTTTGAATTCTGCTTCCTATGCTTCTTCTGAACGGACACAAAAACCCAACTATGATCAGGGGTGGGGTTGTTGTTCGTTGGACGATTCCTGTGGTCAGGAGCACTCGAAGACCAGCAACCCTATACACCACCTAAGGTCCAACGAGACTTCTTTGATCCTGCCCAGGTCTCCAGACCGCCCAGAGGGGGTCTGGTAGGAACCAACCCAACAAGTCCGGTGGGGAGGTCAAAAATGAGACCGGGTTTCACTAGAACGAAGTGTTCTGTCGGCAATCACTGCAACGCACGGTGCCTGACGGACTTGGCGCGTTGATTTGCAGTTGCCCAAGATTTTCGATCCGACTTCGCTCGGGCTCCGAAGGAAAAAGCCGGATTGAAAGTGGAGTTGAAAAGGTCAGACTAGGTTCACGTCCTCGTAGCTCAGCTGAATAGAGCACCTGCCTTCTAAGCAGGGGGTCGCGGGTTTGAGTCCCGCCGGGGACGCCACTTTTCCCTCTCTCCCAAAGTGAGCAAAGAATTGAGGTGGATTTGAAGTGGTATAATAAAGAATGTGCGAGTTATAACAATTCTAATGCCATTGTTGGTTAATGAGTGGCCTATTTTTAGGTCGAACTCTTTCTAAATCGTCGGTCGCGAGTTCGAGTCTCGCCCACCGCGCCAATCTCCCTCATTTGCCCAGATGCTTGAGTTCAGATCTCCAGAGCAGGGCCTCGCCTGGGATCCCGTGTTTCTGAAGCCGCGCCTCAATCTGTCTTAGCGTGGGCATGTGCACCTTGTGCCGCGGGTCACCCGGAAGATCCGGCATGGCCTTCCTTGCAAGCGCCCAGCATGCCCAGGCCCTCCACCGGCGCTGCTGCTTGCGCGGCTCGTTCATCCGACCGGCATAATGTTGGAAATGGATCCGCGGGTTGCCGATGAAGGCCCCCTGGGGCGAGTGCCGCATGAACCAGGCCATGGCCGCGTACGGCAACGGCCATTCCGAGAGCACGGGCTCGTCGCCCCCGAGGTTCGCGCCCATGGCCCTGTCGAGGCAAAGGATGGCCCTCGCCGCAAGTCTCCGCCTCCAGAGCGCGTTCGCGTATTCCAGGCAGGCACAATAAAAGCGCGGGCCGCGGTCGCCGACCCTGAAGGCGTTGAGCGCGCGCCAGTCGAGACCCGGCCGGGGCGGCGGCAGATGGGGGCACGGAGCAATCATTCCCCGTTCGGTGCCCGCAAAGCCCGGGCTCGTCAATGCGGCTCGACAGGCACGCGTCATATGCGAGACAAGAGCGGCGCTGAATACGCCCCCCGAAAGACACGTGCAAGGGCTCCCCCTTTGGTGGCCGGCCCTGGCCTGGCCCCTGGCCGCAATCGTCCGGCTTTGGTCGATGACGCTTCGGATGGCGTTCCCCGCGGAGGACCTTCGGAACATCACGCTCCTGGGCGAGCCGATCATCTTCGTCTTGTGGCACAACCGGCTGTTCGTCGCCGCCGAGCTCGTCCGGCGCTTTCGCGGCGGCCATCCGCTCTACGGGCTCGTGAGCGCGAGCCGCGACGGCGCCTGGTTGGCAACATTCTTTTCCATCGCCGGCCTAAAAGCAGTCAGGGGTTCGTCAAGCAGGCTCGGGCGCGAGGCCGCTACCGCGCTCGTCGAGGAACTGCGCGATGGCAACGACGTCGGCATCACCCCGGACGGACCGCGGGGGCCCGTGTACGAGATGAAGCCCGGCGCCCTGATCGTTGCGCGCCGCGCCCGGGCGCGGGTGATGCTCGTGGGGATGGACTACGAGTCGTCCTGGAGGCTGCCGAGCTGGGACGGATTCCACGTGCCGAAGCCCTTCTCGCGCGTCCATATGCGCTGCGTGCCCGTCGAGGCGGGAGCGCTCGACGACCGCGACGAGGCGGCCCGCCAGCTGGGCGGGCGCCTCGCCGAAATCAATCCCGACCGGAAGCCGGCTCCCGTCAGAAGGCGGGCGTGACGGTCACCGTGTCCCCCGGACCCGCAAGGTAGTCCTTGCCGGCGCTCCATGCGGTGTCGTTCAGGACGAACTTGAAGGCAAACGGACTGTCCGCCCTTGGAAGGACGACGCGCCAAGTGTCGCTCGAAACGCAAGCGAGTGGCGTTCCTTTGCTCCAGTTAAGGCCTGCGCCGTTGCCGCGAAGGAAAAGGGTGTTGCCGAACCCGACGTCTACCTTCGCCGTGATCGTTACCCCGGCCGCCTTTGGCTTGGCCATGATCGCAGGCGCAGCAAGCGAGGCCGCGGCAGCCTGCTTGATCTTGGGCGCGATGGTGGATTTGCGCGCTGGGGCGGGCGCAGTGAGCTTGGTCGCCGGGGCGGGCGTCTTTACTGTCTTAGTGGTCTTTTTCATAGTTCGACGTTAATGTACCCTGGGTGCAATCAGCCCCACGGACTCATGGATAACATAGCAATTGCAACGCCAAACCGCAACAGGGCCCTGATTTTCCCGGTCCGCCACCCGTTTGCCATACCTCCGTGACAACGCAACCCGGTGGGGTCACCTCACCTGCAGCGTGTCGCCCTCGAATTCAAGGCCGAGCGACGGGATTGAAACGGCCTTGCGCCCGCCGTCCGAGCGCACCCGCCCGGCAATCCATGCGTCGTAGCCGGTGGCTCGCGCAGCCTCGAGTGCGGCCGCCGCCACGCCCGGGGCTACGTAGACCGCGAAGCCGATCCCCATGTTGAAGGTCGCATACGCTTCCCTTGGGTCGACTGGTCCGGCCTCCATCAGGAAGCGGAAGATCGCGGGATGGCGGCGCGGCGCGGTGATCTCGTAGACAAACGGCACCTCGAGCCTCATCAGCTTGCGCCAGCCGTGGCCCGTCACATGCGCGGCGTACTTGAGGCAGATCGCCCGCCGCTGGCACTCCCTGACAAAGGCGACGTACAGGGTGGACGGCTCCAGCAGCGCCTCGCCGAGCGTCACGCCGCCCTCGATGCGCGTGGAGTAGCGCGCCGGCAGGCTCTCCGCTATCCTCCTGCAAAGAGTGAGCCCGTTCGTCTGTACCCCGGAGGACGCGAGGAACACGATCGCGTCGCCGTCCGCGACGTCGCCGGTGATCCGGAGCGATTTCGGGGTAATCCGGCCGATCGCCGACCCGGAAAGGACGACCGTCCCCGGCTCTATCATTCCCCGCAGCGCGGGCGTCTCCCCCCCGCCCCACACGGCCCCTGCCTCGCGGCAGCCCTCGGCGAACCCCTTGACCAGCTCCTGCGCCCGGTGCTCGTCCGCAAACCATACCGAATCCCCCACGGCCGCGTGCATCGCGACGGCGATGGGCAGGGCGCCGCTCGTCACCAGGTCGTTCGCGATCGTCGCCACCGTGTCGATCCCGATCGCCCTGTAATGGCAGCGCCCGCTCTCGGCCTGGACCGCATCCGCCACGAGGTTCTTCGTTCCGAGGCCCTCCTCCACGTGCGCGAGAAAATGGTCGCCGGCCTCGATCAGGTACGCGCTCTCGCCCCGGGCGGTCGTGGGCTCCCTGAAGCCGTGGCCGGCCAGCAGGTCCGTCGTCGTCCGCGCGGCCTTCTGGCACGCCCGCTTGAACGCGTCGAGGGGGCCGTACCGGACTCCGGAGGACTCGTAGGAGAGCGACATGGCGCGGCGCTAGTACGACCTTCCCTCGTTCTTCTCGTAGTAGTTCACGTAGGCCTGGTTCACCACCCGGAATCCCCCGTCCGTCGGGTAGTGCCCCGTGAAGTACCAGTCGCCGGTGTGGTTGGGGACGGCCGCGTGCAGGTTCTCGATCGTCTGGAAGATGATCTCGATCTCGCCGCGCCATTCGATGTGCGAGGGCCTCACCAGCTTCGAGATGCGCGCGGATATCTCCTCCGCCGTGAACGGCTCGTAGATCCTGCGCACGTGGTTGACCGTGCCCTTGCGCTCGACCTCGAGACAGCACGACCTGTACACGTCGCCGAGGAGCTCGGTGCGCCCGCTCTCCTTGAGCAGGTCCACCGCCGCCTCGAACGCGACGAACTTCCCGATCTCCGACATGTCGATCCCGTAGCAGTCGGGATAGCGGATCTGGGGCGCCGTGGACGCGATCACGATCTTGCGGGGGTTGAGCCGGGCCAGTATCCGCAGGATCGAGCGGCGCAGCGTCGTGCCGCGGACGATCGAGTCGTCGACGCAGACCAGGTTGTCGACTCCGGCCCTCACGGACCCGTACGTGACGTCGTACACGTGGCTCGCGAGCTGGTTCCTCATGGACTCCTGCCCGATGAACGTCCGGATCTTGATATCCTTGGTCACGACCTTCTCGCCGCGCGGCCAGTTGCGCAGGATGAGGTCGTCGAGCAGCGCCTCCGTCAGCCTGCCCGCGCGGTTCGCCTCGATGATCGCAGCCTTGACCTCCCCGCGGCGCACCGTCCGCAGCGCCGACATGAGCCCGTAGTAGGCGGCCTCGGCCGTGTTGGGGATGAACCCGAACACCGTGTCCGCCCAGTTGCGGTCGATCGCCTTGAGCACCTGGGCGGCCAGCCCGCCCCCAAGAGCCTGGCGCTCCCTGTAGATGTCGACGTCGTTGCCGCGCGAGAAGTATATCCGCTCGAACGAGCACGACGCCCGCGGGAGCGCCGGCATGAACGCCTGCTCCGAAATCGTCCCGCGGCGCTTGATCACGACCGCGTGGCCCGGCTTGACCTCCTCCACGTCGCCCGCGGCGAGGTCGAACGCCGTCATGAGGGGCGCCCTCTCCGAGGCGAACGCGACGACCTCGTCGTTCCGGAACCAGTGGCACGGCCGTATCCCCGAAGGGTCGCGGGCGACAAACGCGTCGCCGTTCCCTACGATGCCGCAAAGGACGTATCCGCCGTCCCACTTCTGCGAGGCCCGCGTCAGCACGCGTGCGAGGTCGAGGTCCTCGCTGATCCTCCGGGACAGCTCCTCGCCGGCGACGTTCTGGGCCCTCAGGCTCCGGTAGATGTCCTCGTGCTCCTCGTCGAGGAAGAACCCGATCTTCTCCAGGATCGCCTGCGTGTCCGTGGCAAACACGGGATGCTGGCCCATCGCGATCAGCGACTGGTTCAGTTCGGCGGTATTGGTCAGGTTGAAGTTTCCGCACAGGGCCAGGTTGCGCGTGGCCCAGGGGCTCTGCCTGAAGAACGGGTGGCACGCGCTCAGGTTGTAGCCCCCGCTCGTCCCGTACCGCAGGTGGCCCAGGAGGAGTTCGCCCCCGAAGTCGAAATTCCTCTTCACCGTCTCCGAGAACTCCGGGTGGATCACCCCGGACGCCACCTTGTCCTTGTACTGGTCGAGGAGCGTCTTGAAAATCCTGTCGAGCGGGTTGGATTTAACGTTCCTCTCGCGGAACATGTATGGCTCGCCCGCGGGGACGTCCAGCTTGACGCATGCGGCGCCGGCGCCGTCCTGGCCCCTGTTGTGCTGCTTCTCCATCAGGAGAAAGAGCTTCGTGAAGCCCCAAAGCGGCGACCCGTACTTCTCCTGGTAGTGCGAGAGGGGCTTGAGCAGCCGCACCAGGGCGACCCCGCATTCGTGTGAGATTGAATCGCTCATGGCGGTGCTTCAGCCGAGTCCGGGGCGCTTCATGGCCGTCTCTATGCTGGTTTCCCAGCCCGCGCGCAACCCGGAGACGGCCCATTCCAGCGGGCCCCGCGCCGTCTTAACCGTGAGCGCACCGTCCGCCGTCACCTCTCCGATGGAATCCGCCGGCACCCCGGCCGCCGCCGCCGCGGCCAGCACAGCCGGCTCGTCGGCGGGCGCCGCCGAAACCAGCGCCCGCCCCTGGCTCTCGCCGAACAGCAGCGCGTCCTGCCGCGGCGAAGGCAGTCCGGACAGGTCGACCACCGCGCCCAGGCCCACGAGGCCAAAAAGCATCTCGCAGACCGCCACGAGGAGCCCGCCCTCGCTCAGGTCGTGCGCCGCCCCCAGCCTTCCCGCCTTGATCTGGCCGAGCAGGAGGGCCTGCAGCCTCTTTTCGGCGGCGAGGTCCACCGCGGGCGCGTCGCCCGTCTTCTTCCCGTGGACGATTCCCAGGAACTGGCTGCCCCCGAGCTCCGTCGGGGCCCCGCCGAGCAGGATCAGCCGCGCGCCCGCGGCCCGGGCGTACTGGCGCGTGATGTGCGCCTCACACTCGATGAGACCGACCACCGAGACCGTGGGCGTCGGGTCGATCGCCCCTTCGGGCGACTCGTTGTAGAGTGATACGTTTCCCCCGACCACCGGCACGTCGAAGAAGCGGCACGCCTCTGCGAGGCCTTCCACGCACTCCTTCAGCTGGTAGAAGTTCTCCGGCTTGTACGGGTTCCCGAAGTTCAGGTTGTCGGTCATCGCCAGCGGCGCCGCGCCCGCGCACGCGAGATTCCGGAGGCACTCCACCATGGCGATCATCGCGCCTCGCCGCGGGTTCAGGTAGCAGTACCGGCCGTTGCAGTCGTTGCTGACCGCGATGAACTTCTCGCTTCCGCCCAGCCGGAGGCGCACGACGCCGGCGTCGCTTCCCGGCTCAACGACGGTCCCGTGCTGCACCATGTGGTCATACTGCCGGTAGATCCACCTCTTCGAGGCTATGGTCGGATGCGAAAGGAGCCTGGGCAGCGCCGCCCGCGCGCCGGCGAGGTCCAGGTCGGCAAGCCCCGCCCTCTCCGGCGTCCAGCGCGACGTCTCGTCCAGGTACGCTGGCCTCCTCGCTTCCCTCTGGTACACGGGCGCGCCGTCGGTCAGGGCCGAGGCCGGGATGTCCGCAACCGGGACGCCATGGTGCCTGACCAGCATCCGGCCCGTGTCCGTCACCGAGCCCACGCGCGCCGCGTGCAGGTCCCATTTCGCGAAGACCTCCTCGATCTCCCTCTCGCGCCCCGCCTGGACGATCACGAGCATCCGCTCCTGCGACTCCGAGAGCATGATCTCGTAGGAGTTCATCCCGGGCTCGCGCTGCGGCACCCGGTCGAGCTCGATCTCGATCCCCGAGCCGCCCCGGCTGGCGGTCTCGCACGTCGAGCAGGTGAGCCCGGCCGCCCCCATGTCCTGGATTCCCACGACGAGGCCGGGGACCGCCATCATCTCAAGGCACGCCTCGATCAGCAGCTTCTCCATGAAGGGGTCGCCCTTCTGCACCGCCGGCCGGTCCGACGCGCTCTCTGCGCTCAGCTCCCTCGATGCAAAAGAGGCCCCGCCGAGGCCGTCCCGCCCCGTGGCGGCGCCGACATAATACACGGGATTGCCCAGTCCCGTGGCCTTTCCCCGCCGGATCTGCTCGTGCCGGAGCGTCCCCAGGCACAGCGCGTTGACAAGCGGGTTGCCCTCGTACGAGCGGTCGAAGTAGATGTCTCCCCCGATGTTGGGGACGCCGACGCAGTTTCCGTAGTGCGCGATCCCGGCGACCACGCCCCTCAGGAGCCGCCTCGTCACCGGGGAGTCCAGCTCGCCGAACCGCAGCGAGTTCGTGACGAGGACCGGCCGCGCGCCCATCGTGAAGATGTCGCGGATGATCCCCCCGACCCCGGTCGCCGCGCCCTCAAACGGCTCGACGGCGCTCGGATGGTTGTGCGACTCGATCTTGAAGGCGATCGCCCATCCGTCGCCCACGTCGATGATGCCCGCGTTCTCCTCGCCCGCCCTCACGAGCACGCGCCCGAAATCCGCGGTGGCCCCCGTCTTCTCCACCGGGAACCCCTTCAGGAGAGGCCTCGTGTTCTTGTACGAGCAGTGCTCCGACCACATGACCGAGAATATCCCGAGCTCCGTCAGCGTCGGATCCCTGCCCAGGTGCCGGCGCACCTGCTCGAACTCCTCCGGAAGCAGCCCGTGCTTCGTGACCAGCTCCGGCGTGATCGGCTGGTTGAGCACCGGGTCGGGATTGGGCGGGAGTCCTCCTTGCTTCATGCGCTTTTGCGGATCAAATCGGGAAACCGGGCCGCCAGGACCGCCCGCGCAACGGAAAGCCCGTCGCGGCTCGGGTGAAACCGCTCGAACGCCCGGTCCGGGTGGGGCATCATCCCGAACACGTTGCCCGCCTCGCTGCGCACGCCGGCGATGCCGTCCAGCGAGCCGTTGGGATTGTCCAGATACCGGAGGATGACCTGGCGGTTCGCCTCGAGCCCCGCCCTGCCCGCCTCGTCGATCCTGAAGTTCCCCTCGCCGTGCCCTATCGGCAGGCGGATCCGGGCCCCGAGAGTCCCGGGATTGAACGCCGGGCCGGCGTCCTCCACCGCGAGCTCGCACGTCATGCAGCGGTACTCGAGGGAGCTGTTCCGGATCAGCGCGCCCGGGAGCAGCCCGGCCTCGCAGAGGATCTGGAACCCGTTGCATATGCCGAGGACGAGGCCGCCCTTCCGGGCGTATTCGCGGACGGCGCCCATGACCGGCGAGAAGCGCGCGATCGCCCCGCAGCGCAGGTAGTCGCCGTAGGCGAACCCTCCCGGCAGCACCACGAGGTCCGCCTCGCCCAGCCGCGTGTCCTTGTGCCAGACGTAGCGCGTCGGAAGCCCGAGTCCGCTGGCGAAAAGCTGGAACGCATCCTGGTCGCAATTTGACCCGGGGAACTGCAGCACAGCGATGTTCATCGTGCCGCCGATCAGTGGCCGGCGATCTCGTAGTGGTAGTCCTCGATCACCGGATTGCTGAGGAGGTCCCGGCAGAGTTTGTCCAGCTGCGCCCGGAACTGCGGGGTGTCGGGGCCGTCCACGTCCAGTTCAATCACCTTGCCGACACGCGCGGACTTCAGCCCGCGAAGCCCCAGGCTTTCGAGCGCGTGGCCTACGGCCGCTCCCTGAGGGTCCAGGACGTTCCTCTTCGGTGTTACAAAGACTTTGATCTTCACGGACCGCAAAGGCAGACGATGACGGCGCGAATCGCAAGCCGGTCAAGGGTATTTGGCCCGCGGCCCAGGTCATTTGTCCCGGTTCCTGGGATGGAAACGGGCGTGCTGGTCGAGGAGGCGCTTGCCCTCGACCGCCGTGTAGATCTGCGTCGTCGAAATGCTCGCGTGGCCCAGCATCTCCTGGATCGCCCGCAGGTCCGCCCCCCCCGAGAGCAGGTGCGTCGCGAAGGAATGGCGCAGGAGGTGGGGCTTGACGTTCTTCGCGATCCCGGCCCGCTTCGCGTGCTTCTTGACGATCGTCCAGAGCGACACCCTCGAGAGCCCGGTTCCGCGGCTGCCGAGGAAGAGCTCGCTGCGCGTGCGCGACTTGACGAAGTGGGGCCGGCCCGAGGCGATCCAGGTCCCAAGCGCCTCGCGCGCCCTTGCGCCCATCGGTACAACGCGCTCCTTCGATCCCTTGCCGAACACCCGGGCAAACCCGTTCTCGAGGTCGACCTGCTGGATCGTCAGGGCGGCCAGCTCCGAGACCCGCAGTCCGCTGGAGTAGAACAGCTCGAGCATGGCCCGGTCGCGCAGCGACGTGGGATCGCCGCCGGACGGGGATGAAAGGAGTCGCGCCGCCTCGGCTTCCGACAGGGACTGCGGCAGCCGGCGCACGAGCCTGGGCCCGGCCAGGAGCTCCGTGAAATCGTCGGGCCGCAGGCGCTCCCGGACCAGGAATCGGGCGAACATCCTGAGCGCGGTCAGCTTGCGGGCCTGGCTCGAGGCGGCCGAGCGCCGGCTAAGCGACCTGACCCAGGCCCCCGCCTGGTCGGCCGTGACGGCGCGCCAGTCGGCGGCGCCCCGCCCCGCGACGAAAGCCGCGCACTGCTCCAGGTCGAGGCGGTAGCTCTCGCGCGTGTGGCGCGCCAGTCCGCGCTCAAGGTCGATGTACGCGAGGTAAGCGTCGATGTCCGACGCGAATGCGCTCGTCTGCATGGGGGCCCGCCGGCCCGCCTCAATAGCGGCGGCGCGGCGGCGGGGCGGGGCTGCCGCCCTGCTCCTTCATGCGGAACGTGATCCGCGCCTTCTCGAGGTCGTACGGGCTCATCTCCATCTTCACCGTGTCCCCTGCGGCAATCTTGATGAAGTTCTTCCTCAGCTTGCCCGAGATGTGGGCCAGGACCACGTGGCCCGGGCTCTTCAGCAACTCAACCTTGAACATCGTGCCCGGAAGCACGGCCACGACCTTGCCCTCGATTTCAATCGCATCGTTGTCAGGCATGGTTCGCGCGGGCGCCGGTCGAAGGGGCTTGGGTCATCGCTGGGTCTTTTGCAGGGTTCGAGGAGAACAGTCTAAAGGCGTGATCCGCCACGTCGAGTCAAGGATTTACCTCCGGGGCGCGCGCACCGGGAGCCGGGGACCGCGTCAGACGCCGAGCTGCGCCCTCATGTACGCCTTCATCGGGGCGGGGGCGAAGATGGGATACCTGAGGACATGGGTCGTTCCGTCCGCGAGCCTCACGGTGAACCGGTAGGCCTTCACCGTGTTCTCGAGCGTCATAATCCATTTCACGAGGTCGTCCGCCGAGCCGCGCGGTGGGGTCCCCGCGCTCCACATGTTCTTATTCGACAATGCGGGCGCATTGTCGGTGTGGACGCTCAGGATGGGCGTGTCGCTGATGTCGTCGACCTGGATCGCGACGGGCTTTGCTCCCTGCTTGAACTCAAGCATGAACGCCAGGGCGAGCCCCTTGCCCTTGTCCATAGGCAGGGGCTGAAACAGGAACTTCTTGACGCTCACAGTTCCGTCGTCGACCACCACCGGCTCCCTGCTGAGCGGCACGTCGATCTGCACGCCGTCCGCCGTCGTCACCTTCGCGGAATAGTTCCCCTGTATCAGGCATCCCGTGACCCCGAGTGAAACGGCGGCAAGGGCGCCCGGCAGGCTTCGGAACACGGCACATGGGATCCTCATGGGGTTCATCAATCGGTGCATCGCCCGAGTTTCTCACCGGCAGGCCGCGCGGCAAGCCGCAACGGGAGGAAGGCCGGTGTTTTTTAGGCCCCCCCCGGGGATCGGCGGAGCGGCCCGCGAGCCCGGGCCCGGCCGCCACCAAGGGTTTGCCCATTCGGCCGATTTCCTATTGATCGGGTGCCCGTGGCCGCGCCCGAGACTCCCGACTGCCCATTCGAAAAGCGCTTTCCGTCGCAGCTCGCGCGCGACGACGCGTTCTTCATGAGCCTGGCCTACAACCAGGCGATCGACGCCTGGCGCGAGGACGAGGTGCCGATTGGGGCGGTGATCGAGTCCGGGGGCGAGGTAATCGGTGCCGCGCACAACCGGGTGGAAAGGTCGGGGGACCCCACGGCGCACGCCGAGATGCTCGCGCTCACCCAGGCGGCGTCGAGGCTCGGCGACTGGCGGCTTGAGGGCGCCACGGTCTACGTGACCAAGGAGCCGTGCCCGATGTGCTCGGGGGCGATGGTGATGTCGCGGGTCAAGCGCGTCTGTTTCGCCGTGCCCGATCCCAAGATGGGCTGCCTCGGGGGCGCGGCCAACCTCAACGAACTCTCCGGGTCGAACCACCATTTCCTGGTGACGGCTGGCAGCGTGCTGGAGGCCGAATGCAGGGACCTGATCCAGGCCTTCTTCCGGTTGAAGCGCGCCGAACCCGGCGGGCCCTGACCGCGGGGCCGCGGCCGCGGGCGTCAAATTCGGCCAAGCCAGTTGACGCACGGGTCCTTAGGTGCAAGATTTGCTCCATGGCTTACGAACTTCCCAAACTACCCTACGCATACGCCGCCCTGGCTCCCCACATCGACGCAAGGACGATGGAGATCCACCATACGAAGCACCACCAGGCCTATATAACAAACGCAACCAAGCTGCTGGAGGGCCAGCCCGCCCTCGCCGCGCTCGACGTCAACGCCCTGATCGCGGACCTATCGAAGGTACCCGAGGCGATCCGAACCGGCCTGCGCAACAACGCCGGCGGCCACAGCAACCATTCGTTCTTCTGGACAATCCTGGGGCCGGGCAAGGGTGGCGCCCCGAAGGGCGAACTCGCCGCTGCGATCAGTTCCGCGTTCACCTCGTTCGACAAGTTCAAGGAGGAGTTCGCAAAGGCCGCGCTGTCGCGCTTCGGATCAGGCTGGGCGTGGCTCTACGTCGCGGCCGACGGGAAGCTTGCGATCGGCTCGACGGCGAACCAGGACAGCCCCCTCATGGGCAAGGCGGTGGCCGGAATCGAGGGCAAGCCCGTCATCGGGCTCGATGTCTGGGAACACGCCTACTACCTGAACTACCAAAGCCGCCGCCCGGACTACGTCACGGCCTGGTGGAACGTCGCCAACTGGGACGCGGCCGGGGCGAATTTCGCCGCGGCGACAAGGTAGCTCAGCGAGACCAGACGCTCGCCTGGAGGGCCGGGCCGAAGCTCGCCGGGCTGACGGGCGTGCTCTTTCCGGTCTCGGTATCGAGGATGCAGACCCGGCTCGTCGTCGCCGTGCGCGCCGTGTAGACGGCGTGCCGTCCGTCCGGGAGCCAGGACGGCTCGACGCCGTCAAAGGGCGCCTTGGACGCCTGCTCGCCGTGATGCTTCGAAAGCTCCAGGACGCCGATCTGGTAGTTGCGCCCCACCTTCATCGTGAAGACGACCTTGTCGGGGGCGGCACGGCTCCAGTCCGGCTCGGCGCAGTAGCCGCTCGTGTCGTAGGTCACGCGCTGCGGCACCCCGCCCGCCGCCGGCATCACGTAGAGCTGCGGACCGGGCTCCATCGCGAAGATCAGGCGCGAGCCGTCGGGAGACCAGCAGGGCGACGCCTTCACCTCGTCGGAGCGGGTCTTCCGGGAGACCCCGCGCCCGTAGGCATTGCTCACGTAGATCTCGGGTTCGCCCTCGCCGGAGAGGACCATCGCCACCTGCCGGCCGTCGGGGCTGAAGTGCGCCCCGCTGTTCGTCCCCTTGAAGCTGACAAAGGTCGTCCGCTGGAAGCCGCCGAGGTCGATCTCGAAGATGTCGGGGAAGCCCGACTTGAAGTAGCTGGTGTAGATGATCCGCTCCCCGTCCGGGGACCACCGGGGCGTCATCGCGATGGCCCGGTCATGGGTGACCTGCGTCACGTCCCCGAAGAAAAGGTCGGACGTGTAGATCTCCTGGTGGCCCGTGCGCTCGCCGACGAAGACAAGCCTCGACGTGAAATACCCGCGCAGCCCGAGCCCGTTCGTCTTCTCGACCGCGGCGTCGGCCGCGGCCAGGAGCGCGTTGCGCGGGCCCGTGCCTGATGCGACCTCGGACGCGACGGGCTGCGCGCCGGCGCCGCGCGAGATGTCCACGCGGACCTGCCCCGCGCCGGCGGGCGAGAACCGGATGTCGAACACGAATCCGCTCGCCACAAGGTGGTACCGGCCGTGGGAGCCGAACGCCTGGAGCGCGAGGGCGTTCATCTCGGGCGTCGCGCCCGAAACGCGCACCGGGATCGTCCGGTTGTCGGCGAGGACCTCGACCGTCCCGATGTCGCGCTGGGCGAGCGCCGGCGCGGCAATTGCAAGGGCAACCAGGGATAGCGGGATGAGTCTCGGCATGGTTTTAGTCGCTTGTGCCACATTTCTATTTGCGCGCAAGCGGCGCATAACAACTCTTTATTGCGACGTGACGACCGATACCATCATGGAACAGCTCAGGAAGGTGAGGTATCCCGGGTTCAGCCGGGACATCGTTTCGTTCGGCCTGGTCAAGTCGGTCGGATTCGAGGAGGGCGTCGCGCATGTCGCCCTCGCCGTCACCACGAACGACCCAAAGGTGCCGAGGCAGCTCAAGGACGACGTCGAGCAAACCCTGCGCTCGCTCCCCGGCGTGAGCCACGCGATCGTCGAGATCTCCGTCCAGGCCGCCCGGGCGCCTGCCCCGGCCGGCGACCCCGCCAAGGGCGCGCTCGGGGCCCCGAAGGGCATCCGCCACTCCGTCGCGATCGCCTCGGGAAAGGGGGGCGTGGGCAAGAGCACGTTTGCAGTCAACCTCGCATGCGGGCTCGCCCAGGTACTTTCGGCCCGCGGGCGGCCCGGCCGGGTGGGGCTCATGGACATCGACATCTACGGGCCGAGCGTTCCGCTCATGATCGGGCTCCATGGCAGGCCGGAGGTCGAGGGCGAGGGCTCCGAATCCGTCCTGGTCCCTCTGGAGAAGCACGGGGTCAAGGTGATGAGCATGGGGTTCCTGGTGGACGACGACACCCCCGTGGTCTGGCGCGGCCCGATGGTCATGAAGACGGTGCAGCAGTTCGTCCAGAACGTGAAATGGGGCGAACTCGACGTGCTTCTGATCGACCTGCCGCCCGGCACCGGGGACGCCCAGCTTTCGCTGGTGCAGACCCTGCCCCTGGATGGCGCGCTCATCGTCACGACCCCGCAGCCCGCCGCGACCCGGGTGGCGATCAAGGGGGGGCTCATGTTCCAGAAGGTCAACGTGCCGCTCCTGGGGGTCGCCGAGAACATGAGCCATTTCATCGACCCCTCGGGTCAAAAACACCTGCTCTTCGGCTCCGGCGGGGGGGCCGCGACCGCCGAGAGGCTGGGCACCGTGCTCCTTGGGCAGGTCCCCCTGGTCCCGGAGATACGCGAGGGGGGCGACAGCGGGATGCCCATAGCGGTGAGCCACCCGGAGGGCTCCGCGGCCGGGGTGTTCCGGGGAATCGCCGAGGCGCTGCTCGGGCGGCTCGAAAAGGCCGAGCAGGGGCCCGCGTAAAAAGCGCGCGAAATTGTCTGCATTGACACGACCGCGCCGTTGCTCAGAACCTAGGTTTCATCGGACGCGTTGAATGATATCGCCCAACAAAGAGCCCCCCGTGGCGTCGTCTCGTGAGTTTGTGAAGCAGTCGAGCCTCTACCAGGAGTTCCTTGCCGAGCGCGAGGAGATCCTGAAGCACAAGTGGCTGGAATCCGAGCGCTTGGGATACGACATCGGGTTCGAACGCGCCCTCCTGGACTGGATCCGCAAGCACCGGGAAGGCTGGCGCGCCGCGCGCAGGCAGAACCTCGCCCATCCCGGACCGGGATCCTCCCTCCCCTTTTCTACCGCCGGCGGAAAGCAGCACTGACACCGCCCGGCAGAAGTTCCCCTACTTGATCTCCTTGTGAAGCGTGTGGCGCTTCAGGTGTGGGTTGTACTTCTTCTTCTGGATGCGCTCCGTCACGGTCTTCTTGTTGCGCGTCGTCAGGTAGCGGGAAACGGGTTTGCCCTCCTTGCGGGCTTCGGTGCACTCCAGCGTTACGAGTTCTTGCATGGGAATTGGGAGATTGAACGCCCAGAAGGAACCTGCCCCCGGCGCCGCGCAACCCCAAACTTCCGCAGGGGGCCCGCCTAGCGGCGCCGCTCCGTCAGCGGAAGCATGACCCCGCGGCGGAAGAGCGTGACCTGGCC
Source organism: uncultured Opitutaceae bacterium (assembly GCA_937889545.1). Taxonomy (GTDB): domain Bacteria; phylum Verrucomicrobiota; class Verrucomicrobiia; order Opitutales; family Opitutaceae; genus Palsa-1447. The sequence continues at coordinate 28,950 of CALAOT010000010.1, read as the reverse complement.
CGTGCTCGACGACACGGCGATCGCGATGCAGTTGGCCGCCACGCTGATGGCCGCCGCCGCCGCGTGGCGGCTGCCGAGCCCGCTTGGAAGAGTGACCGCGTTGCCGGTCGCCTGCACCAGGCTTCCGGCCGCCTCGACGACCCCGTCGCCCCGGATCACGAAAGCGCCGTCGATCGACGAGTATTCCTTCACCGTCTCGTCCATGAACGGGTTGAGGATGTTGCGATCCTCCTCCTTGTACCCGTAGAACGGGTTGAGGACGAGGGGCTTGGTGAACTCCTCGACCTTCGCCGTGTCGCCGACCACGAAGAGGCAGCCGACCGGCCGGCCCTCCCGGCCCTCGACCGCGAGCTCGGTCGCCACGGCCAGCACCCTCTCGAGGACCTCGGGCTCCACGTCCTCCGGGAGGAGGTCGGTGGACGGCCCCGACAGCAGCGTCTGGAACTCGCGCTCGATCTCCGCGACCACGATCGTGTCGAACTGGTTGCTTCCCGTGATCCCCCCGATGCAGCAGATCCTGTCGTTGAACGAGATCAGGCCGCGGGTGAGGGCGACAAGGAGCGCGCTTCGCAGCTGCGCCATGCGCTGGCTCGAGAACGAGCGGACCTGGATCGTGTCGGTGAAGTTGCTCCCGCCCTCGCCCGGCTCGATGGGGTTGCGGGTGACCAGGATCGTCTTGAGCCTGGGCCTCAGGGCCGCCGGCTCGATCCCCCCGATGAACGTGTCCCCGAAGACCATGGTCGCGCTGCAGCCGGCCCCCCGAGCCACGTGCTCGGCCTGGCGGAACATGAGCCGGTTGACCCGGTTCTGCTGCGCCTGGATCGGCCTCATCCCGCCAAAGCCGCCCAGCAGCCTCTCATAGAGCGTGTCCAGGTCGGGCGCGTCCACGAAGCTGTCCACGATCTCCCTCTCGCGCACGAGCCTGCCGATCGACGCGAGCACCTGGAGGGTGTCGCGCGCCGATTCGCCCGCGATCAGCATGATGATCAGGTGCACGCGCTCGCCGGACATCGCGCCGTGGTGGCGCATCCCGGCGCGGCTGCGGCCGATCGCCAGGATGTAGCGCCTCGACGTCCTGACCCGGACGTGGGGCAGGGCGACCCCGAGCCCCAGGTAGGTGGTCATCGTGGTCTCGCGGGCGAGCAGGCCCTTCAGGATCGACTCGCGCTTCAGGTCGGGAAACTTGGCGATGCAGACGTCGAGGAGCTCCTCGAGCGCCGCCTCAAGCGTGAGGCTCCGCAGGTCGATGATGCGGCTCCGGGCGATGATCTTGTCTAGCCGCATGACCCGACCCGCCGCTCAGCGCTCCCACTCGAGCGCGCCCTTCCTGATTTCGTACCCAAGGCCGAGCACGAGGACAAAGATGAAGAAAAGGATGGGCGCCAGGATGGGGATGTGCTGGTGGAGAAACTCGCGGTAGACGAAGACCCAGGGCACGAGGATCACGATCTCGAGGTCGAAGAGCATGAAAAGGAGCGCGGTGACGTAGAACTTGACCGAGAAGCGGCTGTGGACGACCCCCTCGCCCGCGATGCCGCACTCGTAGGCCGAATCCTTGATGGGCGTGTGCTTCGCGCGCTGGCCCAGCAGCGCGCTCAAGCCGATGATGAAGCCGGTCAGTCCCGCCGCGAGGAGGGCCTGGATCAGGAACGGAAGGTACGCGGCCGGGGTCATCGGGGAACCGCGAGCGTGCGCACGGGCCGCAGGTGTGACAAGACGTTTGTGGCGGGCGCCCGCTCAGTTTACGTCGATGATCCTCGCGCTCTTGACGAGCGTCGAGCCGACGCCGAGCGTCTCGGCGAATTCCAGGGTCCGGATCTCGTCCGAGATCGGCTCAAACCCCTCCTTGCGGCGCCACTGGTTGATCCGGACGCGCATCAGGGTGTCCAACATCACGGGATCGGTGCCCAGCCAGACCAGCGGCTCGGACCGTGTGTACAGGGAGTTGAAGAAGGGGCCGCCGATGAACTGGTAGTGCTCGAGGCTCGCGATGCTCAGGAGCCAGGTCTGGCGCAGCTCCGGGATCGCGCTCATCTCGGCGACGGCCGCGGGCGCCGTGGCGGGCGAGCGGAAGAAACGCGCGGTGTTCGACGCGTTCCAGAGCGTCGCGTTCACGAGCGCGCCGTTCACGCCCAGCACCTGGTGGTCGGTGTAGACGGGAAGGTTGATCCAGAAGTCGGTGTCGAGGAAGAGCGGGGTCGCCAGGAAGCTCTTGCGGTCCTCGTCCTTCGTCGACGTGTTCGGCACGCCCTCGGTCTGGTGGGCGGCGAAGATCGGGTCGAAGCGCTCGGGAAGCGGGCTGTCGTAGAACCAGACGGGGTCGTAGTACCGGTTGGACTCGAGCACGTAGACCGGGTTTCCCTTGAACGGGGTCTCGCCCGTCACGAGCGACGGCAGGTAGCCGGTCATCCTGAGCCGGAGCTGGTTCAGCCCGACGAGGAAGATGCTCCTGTTGGCGTACCCGCGCCTCTCCAGGGCCGCAATGACGCCCCTGACAAGCGGGACCGGGGTGGCCATCCCGGGGCCCGAGTCCGAATAGATCTTGAGCCCGACCTTCCTCTTCGCGCCCGGCTTTATCGCGCTTCCCCTGTCCTTCTCGTAGGCCGAGATGAGCTTCTCGACGGCAGAATCGTAGTCGGCGTCGGTGAACGCCCCCAGGTGCGCCTGCCACACGGGCTCCTTGGGCTCCCGCTGCACCTCGGGCTTGAAGTCGGCCCGGCAGACGGTCGCCTCGATCGAGGCAAGGCAGGCGGCAAGGGCGGCGAGCTGGAGGATGCGCATGGTGTGTATTGTGAGTATGTCGCCCGCGGCCCGGCAAAGTTTCCACAAAGTTTGGCCGGCCCGATCGAAGAGGCCGGCAAACTTGACAGCCCGGCGCCGCGGTTGAAAGTGATTTCTTTCCCTCGCGGTGGGGCCGGCCGAAAGGCCCGACCGCGGTCCATGCCCGTCATCAAGCCCAGCAGCGTCCGCGACCTGAAGCTACGCGTCAACCTCGCCGAGGTCGTCTCGCGGGTTGTGACGCTGCGCAAGGCGGGCGGGGCGCGGCTGAAGGGTCTGTGCCCCTTCCACAACGAGAAGACCCCCTCGTTCCATGTCGACGCCGACAAGGGCTTCTACAAGTGCTTCGGATGCGGGAAGGCGGGCGACGCGATCACGTTTGTCCGCGAGACCGAGCAGATGTCGTTCACGGAGGCCGTCGAGGCGCTCGGCCAGCGCTACGGCGTCGCCATCGAATACGAGGCGGGGTCGGGGCCGAGCCGGGAGGAGCGGTCCCTGCGCCAGGAGCTGTTCGACCTGCACGACCAGGCGGCCGCGCACTTCCATGAGTCGTTCAAGGCGGCCGGACCCGCGGGCGACTTCATGAGGGCCTACTGGGCCGGCGAGCGCCGGTTCCCGCCCGGGCTGGCCGAGGAGTTCGCGATAGGCGCCGCCGCTCCGGACGGAGGCGGGCTCGGCGCCGCGATCCTCAGGCGAAAGTACTCGGAGGAAGCGGTCCGCCAATGCGGGCTTTTCTTCATCCGGGAGGACGCGATGATCACCACGGGCGCCCTCCGGTCCCGCTTCAGGGGCCGGCTCATGATCCCGATCCGGGACCACCAGGGCCGCGTCGTGGCGTTCACCGCAAGGCAGACCGCCCTCACGCCGGAGGACGACCCGGCCCGGGAGGCGAAGTATGTCAACTCGCCGGAGACGCCGATCTTCACGAAGGGAAACCTGCTGTTCAACCTGGACCGCGCCCGGACGGCCGTCGGCGACGGCCGGCCCTTCGTCATGGTCGAGGGCCAGCTGGACGCGCTCAGGTGCTGGTCCGTGGGCCTGAAGACCGCGGTCGCCCCCCAAGGAACTTCGATCACGGAGGGCCAGATCGCGCTGATGCGCCGCTACCACGTCGAGGCGGAGTGCTTCTTCGACAGCGACGAGGCCGGCCAGAAGGCCGCCCTGCGGATGCTGCCGATGGCGCTCCGGGCGGGCCTCGAGGTGCGCTTCCTGACGCCGGTCGGCGGCGCCAAGGTCGATCCCGACCTGCTTTTTCTCGAACGGGGCATCGCCGCGTACGAGCAGGTCCGCAAGGCGTCGCTCTCGGCGATCGCGTTCGCGTGCCGGGCCTCCCTCCCCTCGCCCTCCACGGCGACATCGGAGCAGAGGTCCCGGGCCGCCCAGGCTGTCCTTGGGATCATCGCCGCGGCGGACAGCGAGGTGTCGCGCGCCGCGTTCATATCCGAGGCGGCGGCGCACCTGAGCCTGCCCGCCTCGGCGCTCCAGAGCGACCTCAGGCGGCTTGTCGGGCGCGCGGACCGCTCGCCGGCGCGCCCGCCCTCGGCGCCGCCGGCAACCCGGGACCCGGCTACCGTGGCGCCCGAGCACGACCTGCTCCGCCTGTGCCTGCACTTCGAGACGCTCGGCCGGCCGCTCAGCGCCGCCATCCCCCATGACTGGATCGACCAAGGGCAGACCGCCGGCATCCTTCTGAACCGGTTCCTGGGCGAACTGGAGAACGGCAGCTGGCCCGGCCGCGACCACCTCGAGGCGCTGATGGAAAGCGATGATGAGAAGTCGCTTGTCGCATCCCTGCTCTTTGACGTGCCGGTGCTGGACGATCCCTTCAAGGTCGCCCGCGAGGGGATCCGCAGGCTCCGGGACCGCGCGCTCGGGCCGCGGATCCGCCAAATAGAACTTGCATTAGCTAAGACCCCATCGGACTTTAACGATGACCCATCGTCACTACTAAGGGAGTTATCTGACCTGCAACGCCAGCTCCGCCAGCCGGTTTCGCTTACCGCGGCGGGATAAGGTGTTCTTTTCGTAATCCCCTGGCCCCCTCCCACATGCCGCGCAAAGCCAAACAAGGCGACAACCACCATCCCGAAGCCGTCGAGAACGCGCTCGCCAACGTCCCGCAGGCGCCGGCCGAGGCCGGCGATGCCGCGGTCCCGATCGGGGGCATCAACGAGAAGATCCGCCAGCTTATCCGGCTTTCGAAGGAGCAAGGGTACCTGACGTTCGACGACATCAACGAGGCGCTGCCCGAGTCGATCGAGAACCAGGAGGAGATCGATAACGTCCTCTCCATCCTCCAGAACCTTGAGATCGAGATCCTGGAGCCCGACCAGGTTGAGGATTACAAGCAGCGCCAGGAGGAGGCCGAGGAGGAGGAGTCCCGCTCGTCGCAGAACGACATCCTCGACGACCCGGTGCGGATGTACCTCAAGCAGATGGGGCAGGTGCCGCTCCTGACGCGCGAGCAGGAGGTCGAGATCTCGAAGCGGATCGAGAACGCCGAGCTCAAGGCCCAGGAGGCCCTTTTCCACGCATCGGCGGTGGGCGGCTACATCGCCGTCCTCGGCGCCAAGTTGCTCAACCGCGAGGAGCGGTTCGACCGGATCGTCATCGACAAGAAGATCGAGAGCCGCGACGCCTACTTCAGGACGCTGCCCAAGCTGGTCGAGACGACGCAGAAGAACGAGGCCGGGGTGGCCGAGGCCTGGATCGAGCAGGCGAAGGCCCGCAGCGAGCCGGACCGCAAGAGGGCCCTTGCGAAGTTCCGCAGGCGCGATACCGCGCTCAGGGCGAACTTCCCGAAGTTCTACTTCAAGCTGAAGGTCTACGAGGAGTATCTCGAGCAGGTGCGGCCCGTCCTCGAGGAGGTCGAGACGGCCCACATCCAGCTCGAGCGCGCCAAGCACCCGAAGACGAAGAAGGACGCCTCGATCGACACCCGGGCGATCAACAACCGGCTGCGCCACGTCGAGCTCGAGCAGAGGATCGCGCCCGCCCGCCTGGTCGAGGTCTTCCACCACACGATGACCCACGTCCGCGAGGCCCACCGCGCCAAGACCGAGATGGTCGAGGCCAACCTCCGGCTGGTGATCTCGATCGCGAAGAAATACACCAACCGCGGCCTCTCTTTCCTGGACCTGATCCAGGAGGGCAACATGGGCCTGATGAAGGCGGTGGAGAAGTTCGAGTACCGCAGGGGTTACAAGTTCTCCACCTACGCGACCTGGTGGATCCGCCAGGCGATCACGCGATCGATCGCGGACCAGGCCCGGACCATCCGCATCCCGGTCCACATGATCGAGACCCTGAACAAGGTCATGCAGGTCCAGAAGCAGCTGCTCCAGGAGTACGGCCACGAGCCCACCCCCGACGAGGTGGCCGACGAGATGAACCTGCCCGTCGACCGCGTCCAGCAGATCATGAAGATGGCGCAGCAGCCGATCTCGCTCCAGTCCCCCGTCGGCGACGGCGACGACACCTCGTTCGGGGACTTCATCGAGGACAAGTCGGCGGAGAACCCGTACGACATGACGGCGTACTCGCTCCTGCGCGAGAAGATCATCGACGTCCTCGACACGCTCACCGAGCGGGAGCGGCGCGTGCTGTCGCTGCGCTTCGGCCTGGTCGACGGCTACAGCAGGACGCTCGAGGAGGTGGGCAAGCAGTTCAAGGTGACCCGCGAGCGCATCCGCCAGATCGAGGCGAAGGCGCTGCGCAAGATGCGCCATCCCACGCGCATCCGCCAGCTGCACGGCTTCTTCGACGCGGAGCAGATCGACAACGCCCAGAACCTGCTCAAGGTGGCCGCGTCGCTGCGACCGCCCCGGCCCTAGGGGCGCCGAACGCTCTTGCGTAGAAGGCAATCCGGGCTAGATTCAGGCCATGGCACCCTTCGACGTCCAGATGGCCGGATTGATTCCCAGCGGCGGCGGGGAATGGGTCCTCATCCTTCTCGTTCTTCTTCTGCTTTTCGGCGGGACGAAGCTCCCGGCCCTCGCAAAGGGCCTCGGGCAGTCCATGAAGGAATTCAAGAAGGCCTCCCGGGATGACGACCCCCCCGCCCCTCCCGCGAAGGAGGAGCCGAAGAAGCCGGAATCGCCCGGGACGCCCGGGTCAAACTAGGGGCGCGGCCGCCGGCCCGCCCTGGGCGGGCCTTTCGTTCAGCCACCCGCGGATCCGGCCGGGCGCGCCAATCGCGAGGATCTCGTCCCCGTGCCGCAGCACCTCCTGGGCGCCGGGGTTTAGGATGCGCGCGCCAGCGACGGCGAGGATAACCGCCAACCCTTGCACGAGCAGGATTCCAGGCACGGCTTTGCCTCCCCCGAAAATCGCCGCTTTCGGAGGCCTCCGTCGGCCCTGACCGCCGTATTTCCCTCGTTGACAGGCGCCTGCGACGCCCATTCGATTCCGTCGGCGGCAACGCCAGAGAATCCAGCCCCACGCAGCACGCGATCATGGCCAACCTTTTCGGTTATTTTTCCAACGACATCGGCATAGATCTCGGTACGGCCAACACGCTCGTGTACGTCAAGGACAAGGGCATCGTGCTCCGCGAGCCCTCGGTCGTGGCCCTAGACACCGTCACCCGGAAGGTCCGCGCCGTGGGCGACGAGGCCAAGCGCATGCTCGGGCGCACGCCGGGCAACATCACCGCCATCCGCCCCATGAAGGACGGCGTCATCGCCGACTTCGACGTGACCGAGGCGATGCTGCGCTACTTCATCCAGAAGGCGAGCCAGAGCTTCCGCGCGCCTCCCCGCGTCGTGATCGCGATCCCGTCCGGGATCACCGCCGTCGAGAAGCGCGCGGTCATGGACAGCGCGACCCACGCGGGCGCGCGCAAGGTGATCACCATTCCCGAGCCGATGGCGGCGGCGATCGGCGTCGGCCTCCCGATAGACGAGCCCGCGGCCAACATGATCGTCGACATCGGCGGCGGAACCACGGAGATCGCCATCATCTCGCTAAACGGCATCGTTTTCTCCAAGTCGATCCGCGTCGCGGGCGACGAGATGGACACCTCCGTGATCAACTACATGAAGCGGGCGTACAACCTGCTCATTGGGGAGCGGACGGCGGAGGAGATCAAGATGCGGATCGGGTCGGCCTACCCTCTCGACGAGGAGCTCTCCATGGAGGTCAAGGGGCGCGACTCGATCGCGGGCCTCCCCAAGACGATCCACATCACCTCGCAGGAGGTGCGCGAGGCTCTTTCGGACACGGTCGCCGCGGTCGTGGACGCGGTACGCACGACGCTTGAGCGCTGCCCCCCCGAGCTCTCGGCGGACCTTGTGGACCGCGGATTCGTGATGGCCGGCGGCGGATCGCTCCTGCGCGGCATCGACAGGCTGCTCAGCGACAAGACCGGACTGCCCGTCACGGTCGCCGACGATCCCCTCTCCGCGGTCGCCAACGGGACCGGAGCCGTTCTGAACGACCTGACCTGGCTCATGCATAACGCGTGAGGATCGGGCAATCCCAACGATTCGACCAAGCCAGACCCTTCGTCGCGCTGGGCGTGGCGCTCGCGGTATGGCTCGTCGCGCCCGTGGCGATAAAGACCTTCGCCCGCGCAAGCTTCTTCGAGATGACGGCGCCGGTCACGTCGGTGGCGTCCTACGTGAGCGACCTCCAGCGCTTCTGGGCGCTCCGGCTCCATTCGAAGGAGGCGCTGATTGAGGCGGGGCGCGACCTGGCCCGGCTCGATGCGTCGTACTCCCTCTCCGTCCAGCAGAACAGCGAGCTCCAGGCCGAGGTCGAGCGCCTCGAGAGGCTGCTGCGCATGCCGCCGGCCGACCATTACCGGTTCGAGCACGCGCGCGTGGCCCAGCGCGATTTTTCCGTCTGGTGGCAGCGGATGGTGATCCGCAAGGGCGCGGACTACGGTATTCCCAAGGGAGCTCCCGTGGTCTACAGCGGCGGCGTAGTGGGGCGGGTGGCCGAGGTCCACGCCTACACCTCGGTCGTGGAGCTCATCAGCGACCCGGGGCTGAGGATCGCCGCGGTCGTGGACGGGGACACCCGCCCGATCAGCTACCAGGGGGCGGAGAACCCGGTGTTCGGCGCAGCGAGGGGTGTCGTCGAGTTCGTGCCCCTGGACGTCTACGCGAGCCTCTCGGAGCCCAAGCGGCTCGCCACGTCGGGCCTCGGCGGGGTCTACCCTCCCGGGCTGACGATCGGCCGGATCACCCATGTCGAGCCCAGCGCGGATGGCCTTTTCAGGACGGGCGAGGTCACGCTCGACATCAGGCTGGCGGAGCTGAAAGAGGTGACCGTTCTCGTGCCGTCAAACCCGGGCTGACGGGGGCCTTCCATGCGCGGAGCCCTCGCCCTGTTCCTCACGCTCTACCTGCTCCACGCGCTGACGGCGGAGGCGAACAACGCGCTTTCAGGGGCCCACGTCTGGCTGTTCGCCGGCGGCCTCTACGTGGCCTATTCGGCGCTGATGCTCCCGTTCCGGCAGGGCCTCGCGGCGACGATTCTCGGCGGGCTGCTCTGCGACTCCCTGGCGCCCGTCGCGTTCGGCACCCACGCGGCCCTGTTCGCAACGGCCCATTTGGTCGTCTACAGCGTGAGGGAGCGCCTGCAGCGAGACGAGACGGCCGTCCGGGTGGCGGTGGCGCTCCTGGTCAACCTCGCCTTCTACCTCGCGCTCTCGTTCGCGCGGCTCCGGCTTGTTCCGGCGACCGCGACGGCCCTGCCGAGAATGCTGTCGGACCTCGCGTGGTCGCAGGCCGCGCTCGCGCTCATCGCCCCGTGGTTCTTCGCGCTCCAGGTCCGCACCCTCGAATTGGCGCGTGCGCAGCCGGCGCGCATCGCCTAACGTCGGGTTTCGGACCACGATGGCAGCCCCTCCCGAGCGCTCCGGCAGCCTGGTCGAATCCAAGACGGGATTCGATCCGAGGATCGTCGCCTTTCACGGCATCCTCGCGCTCCTGCTGCTCATCCTTTTCTGCGGGCTGGCGTACCAGCAGCTCATAAAGGACGCGTTCCATCACGAGGAGGAACGCCAGCAGAACGAGCGGCGCGTCATCGTGCCCGGTCCGCGAGGCAACATCTACGACCGCGATGGCCGGCTTCTGGTCGGCAACCGGCCGCGCTTCGCGGTCGTCCTCAACCTGGACGAGCTGCGCCCGGAGTTCCGCAGGGAGTTCGCGCGGATCCTCAGCAACTACAAGCTTACCGGCGACCGGGACATCCCCGCCGCAGACCAGCTGGAGCAGATCGCTCATGCGAGCGTCGTGCAGCGCTACATGGACCAGGTGAACGCGGTCCTCGGCCGGTTCGGGACGGTGGACAGCAACCGGCTCAGGAACCACCTCCGGAGGCAGCTGCTCCTGCCCTACACGCTCATCGACGACCTGAAGCCGGAGGAATTCGCGATCCTCGTCGAGCACCTGCCGGTGAATTCGCCCCTGCAGGTGTACACATCGAACACGCGGTACTATCCGTACGGCGCGGCCGCCGCCCACGCGCTCGGCTACGTCAACGCGAACGAGGGCGCCGACGACGAGGAGTTCCCGGGAGAGGGCCTGACGACACTTAAGTTGAAGGGCAGCGTCGGCCGCGACGGCCTCGAGAAGCAGTTCGACTCCCTTCTTCAGGGCGAGGCCGGCTACACGATCCTCCGGGTGGACCCGGCAGGCTACAAGGTCAACCCGCCGATCGAGCACCGGCTGCCCGTCCAGGGCCACAGCCTCACGTGCAGCCTCGACATAGAAATCCAGAAGGCGGCGGAGGAAGCCATCGGCGATGAGACCGGCGCTGCGGTCGCGATGGACGTGCGCACGGGCGAGGTCCTCGCGATGGCGAGCAAGCCGGGCTACGACCTCAACGCCTTTTCGCCGCACCTGAGCGTCGCGGCGGCGACCGACATCGAGGCGCGACGGGCATGGTCCAACATCGCCCTGAACGGGGTCTATTCGCCAGGATCCACGTTCAAGATACTGGTGTCGTCGGCGGCGCTCCTGAGCGGCGCGATCACGCCCACGGACACCCCCGCCGACTGCGAAGGGGTGATGATGGTCGGCAACCGCCGCTTCTTTTGCTCCAACGGGCTGGAGCAGCACGGGAGGCTGGCCCTGTCCGACGCGATAGCCGAAAGCTGCGACATCTATTTCTACACGGTCGGGCTGAGGACGTCGGCCGACGTGATCGCAGCCGAGGCGCGCCGCTTCCACCTCGACCGCCCCACGGGGATCGACCTGCCCGGCGAGACGCACCGGATGCTGATACCCGACCCGGCTTGGAAGAGACGCGCGCGCGGCGAGAACTGGACGCCGGGGGACACGGCCAACATGGCGATCGGACAGGGCGACGTGCAGGTGACCCCCCTCCTAATGGCCTGTTTCGCCGCGTCCTTCGCCAGGGGCGAGCTGTGGACGACGCCGACCCTGCTCCACGATCCCCGCCGGCCCGCGCAGCACACGGAGCCGATCGGGCTGTCGGGGCCGCAGAGGGCCGCGATCCTCAAGGGGATGGAGGGGGCCACGATGGAGCGAGGAACGGCGCACATCCTGACTTCCCTGGACGTCCTGCGCGTGCCGGGGGTCAGGATCGCAGGCAAGACCGGCACCGCCCAGATCAAGAGGCCCCAGGGCGAGGTCGACGAGGCCTGGTTCATCTGCTTCGCCCCGCTGGAGAACCCGGAGATCGCGGTCGCCGTCGCGATCGAGGGCGACGTGCCCGGGGAGAACTTCGCAGGCGGACGCTACGCGGTGCCGGTTGCCTCCGCGGTCCTCAAGAAGTTCTTCGAAAAGAAACGGGCCAGCGCCGCCGCGATCGAGCCGCCTGCCGGGCCTTCCTGAAGACCTCCGAGGGCCTCGGCCATGTCGGCGCGGGGCCGTAGCGCAGGCGCTGCAGGTCGGCGACGACCGCCGCCGGGCCGTCCAGGCGCACGAGCCATCGGCCAGCCTCGCGCCTGACGGGATCGCCCCTGCGGCCCCTCCCCAGCGCCGAAATGCGCCATCGGCCGGTGACAAACAGCCAGGAAACCCAGACGACCGCGGCGGCCGCGGCGGCCACCCGTGCGAGGCGCGGCCCGTCCCACGGGCCCAGGAACCAGGACTTGATCCGTCGCGCAGCCCCCACGACTTCAAACCGGAGCCACCTGCCGGAATCGTCCGTCGCATTCTTGACGGCCTTCAGCGTGTCGGCCTGGGACTGCTGGTCGAAATTCACGATCCGGCGGTACCAGAAGACGCGGATGCTGTTTATTCGGGCCGACCAGCTGCGGTCCGTCCGCGCGGCGAGCGCCGCGCCGCCGTTCTCCCCGGATGCGCTCGCCTCCGCGGCGAGGGCGAGCGGATCCTCCCTGAGCCAGGCCTTCTTGTGCTCGTCCCAGACCTCCGCCCATGCGTGGGCGTCGGAGTTGCGGATCGTGTAGTTGCCGGAGTAGGCGTTCCAGGTCCCTCCCTTGAATCCCGTGACGACGCGGGCGGGAAACCCGGCCGACCGGGCCATGAGGACCAGGGCGCCGGCAAACAGCTCGCAATGGCCGGGTTCCCCAGACGCCATCCAGCGCACCAGGGGGTCCCCCGGCCCTCCTGGAATCCGGGGCGACAGCGAGAACCCGTGCTGGCGCCTGAGGAAGGCGCCCGCGCGCTGCGCGAACTCCCCGGCGTCCGGGTCGGCGCCGGGCGCGATCCCGGCCGCAATCCGGGCCACCGTGTTCTTGTCGTCGCCGGAAAGGTTGAGCGCGAGCTGCAGGGGAAGGACGCTTGGCACCGCGCGGTTCTTCCACCGGCCGGCGAACGTGGGGTCGGCCAGCTCGGACGAGTCGCCCGCCATGCCCTCGGCCCGGTAGGCCGTCATCGTCGCGGGCTCGTCGCGCAGCGCCACGAGCATGAGATCGGCGGAATACCTGAAGTTCTGCGCCTCGCGGAACCGCAGCGCGTCGAACCGGCCGAGGATGGGAAGATAGCGGCTGACACCCGACTCCAGGTAGAAGGTCCATGTCGGCGCGCCCCGGACGCCGTGGCCCCCCGTCCGGATGTTAGCCTCCGTGCGCTCGCGGCCGAACACCCCCCTCGACCTCAGGCCCGATGACAGCGAGAAACCTCCGTCGTGGTATTCGTCGAGCACGACCATCCGCCAGTAGGGTTCCGCCGGCGCCTGGGCGGCGTCCGAGACATCCACGTTGAACGCGATGCCGTCATCCTGCGTGATATCGGTTATGTCGCCGAACTTGATCGAGTCCCTGAACCCCGTCATCGCCTTCTTTGTCACAAACCGCTCGAGGAACAGGCTGTTCTCAAGCTGGAAGCGGGGGATCAGGAGGAACAGCAGGCCCGACATCGCGATGACCCCGAGGAAAAGGGCGGCCCCCGACGCGATGAGCCGCCAGTCGGAGATCTCGCGCAGCCTCCTGAAGAGCCGCGTCCAGTCGGCGTGCGCGGCCCAGAGCGGGGTCACCCCACGCACGGCAAGCTTGGGCGCCTGCCCTCCCTCCGTTGCGGCCGCGATTGTGACCGCCATGAGCAGCCCGAGCGCGCAGGCCGTGAACACGAGGATCTGCGCGGCAAAGAGGAGCGACACGGTGAGGACGCCCGCGACCACGATGAGGAAGAGACCCAGGACGACGACCTGCAGGTCGTCGCGCTGGGCGCGGTGGCTCATTCCCCGGTAGAGCAGAAGCAGAAGGTCGAGCCTGACGATGGCCGGCAGGAGCTGGCCCGTGTGCCAGAGGTCCCCGGCGAAGAAGAGGACGATGGCGGGAAACGCGAGCCGGTGCGCCCACACCGGGACGCGGGCGGGCAAGGCGGGCCTGGCGAGAGCCGCCAGGACCCCGGCCGCGGCGACGGCGGCCATCGCCCCGGAGTCGATGTCGAGGTAGAACACCGTCGCGATCGACAGGAGCATGAGCACGCCCCCCAGGAGCCACCTCAGGAGCTGAAGCTCGTCCGGGCTAAGTCGCGGCCGCCTTGTTTCCATTGATGAATGCGGCGACGCCCCGCGCGCCATCGGGTTCGAACGTCAGGATGTTGAGGCGCTGCCGCCCCATTTCCGCAGCCATTGCCGCCGCTCCCCGCGGCGCCGGGAGCGGGCGCGCCTCGGCGAGCCGGTCGAGGAACGACTCGAGGTCCGCCACCCTCCTCATCGCCACCTGCGGGCCGTCGCCGACGGCGGCCGACTGCAGGCGGCCCGCGCAGAAGAGGTCCTGCGCCAGCGTGGCTGCGAAGCTCATCAGCAGCTCGAACTGGTCCGGCAAGGTCCATACTGCCGCGTCGGTCGCGAGCCAGATCGAGCACGTCTCCGAGCTCTGCGCGGAAAACTGGCGGATGAGGAGCCGGCCCAGGCGCGCGCTGGCCTTCCAGTGGATCAGCCTGTGCGAGTCGCCCGGCTCGTACCGCCGGAGCGCGATCATGTCGCCCTCGTTTCCGGCGCGCACCTGCTGGAGCTCGCCCGAGGGCCGCCTCGGCCCCGCCGCCGCGAAACGCCGGTATTCCACCGGCGCCGGCCACACGGGCACGTCCGTGTGGAGGTCGATGCCCGTCATCTTCCTCAGGAAGCCGAACGGGAATAGGGACCCGATCCCCAGGAGCTCTATCCTCAGCAGGCCCCTTCGCGCCGGCGTGAACGCCCAGTCGAGCCTTGCCTCGCCGCCCGGATCCAGGCGCGTGCGCAGGCGGACGGTCCCGCTGGCGGCGGCCTCGCGGACCGTCGCGAGCGCGGCCCAGACGTCGATCCCCCTCGCCGTGATCGTCGACTCCGGCCGCGCGGGCTCGCCGCGTTCGAACGGCCTCGCGGCAAACTCGAACCAGAGGGCATAGGTCGGCAGGAACCTCTTTCCGTTGCGGATCAGCAAGCCCAACTCGGTCTCCTGGCCGGCGCGCAGCGGGGGCATGATCTCCAGCTGCCATGCGAGCCTGCGGAGGTTCAGCCATGACAGGACCCCGCTGAGAATCAGGCACGCAAGGAGCAGCGAAAGCGCGATGAACAGGATGTTGCTCGCCGAATTGTAGGCCGCGGTGCCGATCCCGAACGAGAGCCCGATCAGCACGACGCCCGAGAGGGTCGGCTGGATCCTCTCGTGGCGCCTGGGCCAGAGAAGGCTCCAGAGCACGCGCCGCCAGAAAAAGCGCCGGCCGCTCCCCGCGATAGCGCTCACATGGGCGGGGGAAGCGCCATGAGGATGCGCTTCAGGTGCGCGCTCACGGCCCGCCTCTCCTCAAGGGAGTCCCCGGTCTGCCTAGCGAGCGAGAGGCGGTGGGAGAAGACCAGTGGGACCAGCTCGGTCACGTCGTCGGGCAGGACGAAATCCCGGCCGTTGACGAGCGCCCTCGCCTGGGCCGCCGTGCGCAGGGCGAGCCCGCCCCGGACACTCGCACCCGCCTTGAACTCGGATTCCGTGCGCGTGGCCGCCACGATCCTGAAGATGAATTCGAGGATGCTCTCCTCGATGAACACCTGGGGCACGAGGGACTGGAGCTCGGCCACGTCGGCGCGCGACGCGACGGGGTTGAGCTGGATCGAGTCATACCCGCTCCTCGAGGTCCGCAGGATCTCGATCTCGTCCTCGTGCTGCGGGTAGCCCATCCTCATCCGCATCAGGAACCGGTCCATCTGGCTCTCGGGAAGGGGAAACGTCCCCTCGTAATCCACCGGGTTCTGGGTCGCGAACACCATGAATGGCACGCCCACCGCGTGCGCGTTTCCGTCGACCGTGACCTTTGCGCGGTCCATGACCTCGAGAAGCGCGGACTGCGTCTTCGGCGGAGCACGGTTGATCTCGTCCGCGAGCACGATGTTCGCGAAGACGGGCCCGCGCTTGAACACGAACTCCTTCGTCGACTCGTCGTAGATTGCCACCCCGGTGACATCCGAGGGGAGCAGGTCGCTCGTGAACTGGATCCTCGAGAACGAGCAGTCGGTCGAACGTGCCAGGGCGTAGGCGAGCGTGGTCTTGCCCACCCCGGGCAGGTCCTCGATCAGCAGGTGCCCCCCGGCCGCCAGGCAGACGAGCAGCTGCTCGATCACGTCGTCCTTGCCGAGGATCGCCAGGCGCATGTTGGCCCTGAGGCGGTCGAGAGCGGCCTTGGCGTCCGCCATCCGGTCGGACTGCAGGAATTCGCTCATGGATGTGCCAGCCCCGCCGTCATCCGAGGATCTCGAGCATGCGGGTGAAAAGCCTGTTCACCTTTTCCTGGTTCGTCTTCACAAGGTCCTTGAAGCGCACGAAGTCGATCTCGGTGCCCTCGAGCCCGTTCGCATAGTTGTCAATGATCGCAAGGCTGTTGTAGCTGAGGCCGGCCTCGCTGCACAAGTCGGCCTCGTAGGCCGCGGTCATGCCGACGACGTCGCCCCAGCTCTGGACAATCCGGATCTCGGCCTTGGTTTCGAAGCGCGGGCCGCGCACCTGCACGTACACCTTGCCGGTCGCAATGGCGAACTCGGGCGCCAGCCTGGCCACCAGGAGCGGGATCAGGTTGTTCGCGATGCCGGGCGCCCCCCCCTTGAGCTCCCGGTCGAAGAAGGTCGCCGGACCCTGCTGGAGGCAGACGTAATCGGCGCAGGAGACGATCGACCCGGGCGGGATCTCCTTCCGGAGCGATCCGACCGAATTGAGCGACACGACGTCCTTGAACCCGAGATCGGCCAGCGCGCGGATGTTGGCCCGGTGGTTGATCGAATGCGGCGGCAGGGGGAACCCGTATCCGTGGCGGTTGATCAGCGCATGGTCGCCGCGCGCCTTGTAGGTGACCGGGCCGAAAGCAGTCTCGACCGTGCGCACGTCCCAGGACGAAAAGAGCGTGGAATTGACTATGCTTGTGCCGCTTAGGAACGCGACTTTCATCAGAGGGCGGATTCTTGCCCGCCCTTCCCCCTTGTCAAATCCGGCGGCGGAGACGTACCCTTGCTGGATTAGCATGCCCCACGCCAGCAAAGCGCCCGCCGAGCGGACGGCCGTTCCCCGGCATGTCGCCATCATCATGGACGGGAACGGGCGCTGGGCGAGGCAACGCGGCCTTCCCAGGATCGAGGGCCACCGCCGCGGGGTCGAGACCGTCAGGACCGTCACGTTCGCCGCCCGCGATCTCGGCGTGAAGATGCTGACCCTGTACGCGTTCTCGGCCGAGAACTGGAACCGGCCCAAGGATGAGGTCGGCGCGCTCATGGGCCTCCTCGAGCTCTACCTCAGGAAGGAGCTCAGGACCTTCGTCCGCGACCGCGTGCGCCTGATGACGATCGGCCGGACCGAGGACCTGCCGGCCGGGGTCCGCCGGCATCTCGCGGCCACGGTCGAGGCGACGAAGGCCTTCACCGACTACACGCTCGTCCTCGCGCTCAACTACGGCTCGCGGACGGAAGCCGCGGACGCGGCGCGCGGCTACGCGGCGGCGGTCTGCTCGGGCAGCCAGAAGCTGGACGACGCCTCCTGGGAGGCGTTCGCCCGGCACCTGTACACGTCCGGCATGCCCGACCCCGACCTCGTGATCCGGACCTCCGGCGAGACCCGCGTGAGCAACTTCCTGCTGCTCCAGGCGGCGTACGCCGAATTCTTCTTCACGCCGGTGCTCTGGCCCGACTTCACGAAGGCCGACCTTGCCGCCGCGATCGCGGACTACGCGCGCCGCGAGAGGCGCTACGGGCTGACGAGCGAGCAGGTGAATCCCGCGGCGGCGGCCGAATGACGCCGCGCCGGAACTCCCCATGGCAAAACGCATCTCAAGCACCGTCGCCCTCTGGCTGATCCTCCTCGCGGTGCTCTGGTGGTTCCGGACGGCCGGGGCGGTGGCCGCCATCGTCGCCGTCTCGGTGCTGACGCTCCGGGAGTTCTACAAGCTCATGGCCGCGGCGGGAAATGCGCCGTTTGAGCGGCTGGGTCTGCTGTTTGGCGCGCTGATCACGCTCGCGCCCTGGACGGAGCACCGGCTGGGCCTGCCCGCGCATCCCCTCGTCGCGCTCGCGACGCTCGTGTTCTCGATCAGGATGCTGTGCGAGCGGACGCCGGAGAAGCGCCTGGAGTCCCTTGCGTCGACCCTCCTCGGCCTCGTCTACGTGTCGCTTCTCCTGCAGTACCTGGTGCGGATCGTCACCCCGGTCGCGGGCGACGGGATCCTCCCGGACGGGAGGCTCGTCCTGTGCCTCTGGGTCATCGCCGTCGCGAAGTTCTGCGATGTCGGCGCCCTGCTGACGGGGCTCGCGGCCGGGCGCCACCCGATGGCGCCCGCGATAAGCCCGAAGAAGACCTGGGAGGGGGCAGCCGGCGGCGTGGCCGTCGCGATGGGAGCGGGAGCGCTGGTGGCCTGGCTGGGGCGCGGCGTGCTTCCGGCGGGCATGGGCCCGCTTCGCGCGGCGCTCCTGGCCGCGCCCCTTGCCGCGGTCGCCATCGTGTCCGACCTGGTCGAGTCGGTCATCAAGCGCCGGGCCGCGCTGAAGGACTCCGGAGGGGCAGTTCCCGGGATAGGCGGGGTCTTCGACCTGAGCGACAGCCTGATCCTGGCCGCCCCCGTCGGGTATTTTCTCCTTGGCTTGCCCTAGGGGCAGCGCGCATTCCTCAGTATCGTGCCCGCCGCATCACCCTCCCCCCCAGGCTCGCAACCCCGCAAGCGCGTCGTTCTGCTGGGCGCAACCGGCTCCATCGGAGCGAGCGCGCTGCGCGTCATCGCCGCCCATCGCAGCCGGCTCGAGCTCGTCGGCGTCGCCGCGCGGTCGGATTGGCGGCGGCTGGCGAAAATCGCCCGCGAATTCTCGGTCCGCAACGTCGCGCTCCACGACGCCAGCGCGTGCGCCGAGGCGGAGCAGGCCGGGGCCTTTGCGGGCGGCACAAGCCTGTTACGGGGCCCCGCGGGCGTCGCGGAGCTCGCAGCCCTTCCCGCAGCCGATATTGTCCTCGTCGCAACGGTCGGGACAACGGGCCTCGCGCCGGCCATGGCCGCTATCTCGGCGGGGAAGGACCTGGCCCTCGCCTCCAAGGAGATCCTCGTCCTCGCGGGCAAGTTCGTGATGGCGGAGATACGGCTGCGGGGCACGCGGCTCCTGCCGGTCGACAGCGAGCACAATGCTGTCTTCCAATGCATCCAGGGGCACCCCAGCTCGAGCGTCAGGCGGGTCATCCTGACCGCGAGCGGCGGCGCGTTCCGCGACTGGCCCGAGGAGGGCCTGCAGCACGCCACCCCGGCGGACGCGCTGAAGCACCCCAATTGGGACATGGGGCCGAAGATCACGGTGGACAGCGCCACCCTCGCCAACAAGGGCCTGGAGCTGATCGAGGCGCAATGGCTCTTCGGGCTGGAGCCGCACCAATGCACCGCGGTGATCCACCCGCAGAGCACCGTCCACTGCCTGGTCGAATTCAACGACGGCGCGATGCTGGCGCAGCTCTCGCCGTCGTCGATGACGTTCCCGATCCAGCACGCGCTGCTGTATCCCGAGCGGGTCGACGGCGTCGAGCCGCCGGTGGACTTCACCAAGCTGGTCACGCTCGATTTCAAGCCGGTCGACGAGAACCGATACCCGATGATCCGCTTCGCGCGGGAATCCATGCTGGCCGGCGGCGTGGCGCCGGCCGTGTTCAACGCGGCCAATGAGGTGGCCGTCGAGGCGTTCCTGAAGGGGCGGATCCCCTACCTTGCGATTCCGAAGATCGTCGGCCATGCTCTCGACCATACAGCCAATTTTGAACCTGCTGACCTCGATGCTGTCCTTGCAGCGGACACCGAGGCCCGGCGGCGTGCCTCAATGGATGTCGAAATCATTAAGTAATTGCTGATTAAATCATTATAATTGCAGCGACAATGGACCTGCTTCACTTCCTCTTTTCCAACGTCTGGTCGACCTTCCTGATCGTCCTGTTCTTTGGCGGGTCGATATTCATGCACGAGCTCGGGCATTTCCTGGCCGCTCGCGCGAATGGGGTGCACGTCGAGGTGTTCTCGATCGGATTCGGGCCGCCGATTTTTTCATGGAAGGCGGCTAGCGGAACCCGCTACCAGGTCGCGTGGTTTCCCCTCGGGGGCTTCGTCCTGCTGCCCCAGATAGCGGACATCGGGCCCCTGGAGGGAGAGGCCGAGGCCGATGCAGCCCGGCTGCCGCCCATCTCGTACGGCGCCAAGATACTCGTGCTGGTGGCCGGAGCCGCGTTCAACATCCTTTTCGCATTTCTGCTGGCCTGCGTCATCTGGAAGGTCGGCCAGCCGGAAAACGACGTAACGACGTCCACGACCATCGGGTACGTCACCAGGACGACAGAGCTTCCCGACGGATCCCGGGTCGCGAGCCCGGCCTTGGAGGGCGGACTGCGCGTCGGCGACGTCGTCAGGGCGATCGACGGCCATCGCATTTCCGACTGGGCGGAGCTCAAGGGGACCTTGGTGACAGGCTCGGGGCGCGAACGCGACGGCAGCCCGCGCACGGTGTTCACCGTCGAGCGCGAGGGCAGGAGACTCGACATCGTGCTGCATCCGCGCCTTGCCGGAGACGAGCACATGCGGAGTGTCGGCATCCAGCCCGGATACGACCTAAACGTCGCCTCGGTTGCGCCCGGCAGCGTCGGATCAAGGACCGGCCTGCTCCCGGGCGACCGGATTCTGAGGATCAACGGGGCCCCGACCATGAATCTGGCAGGACTTGAGGAGGAACTCTCCGCCGACCCTTCCAAGCCCGCCCGCCTCACGGTTGCGCGCGTAGGGAAGCTGATCGAGCTGGCGGTTGGCCTGCGGACGCCCGCGGACCCCCTGGCCGGTGTCGAATTCCTCGCCGGCTACCACTTGAGCCACCCGTCGCCCTTTGCGCAGATAGCCGCGGAGGTTTCCATGACCCTGCGCACCCTTGTGGGGCTTTTCAACCCCCACTCGGACATTGGATTGTCGAAGCTGTCCGGGCCCGTGGGAATCGTGCACATCCTGCACGAGGCGGCCGGTGCGGGAATCCGCTACGTCCTCGGGTTCTCGATCCTGGTGAACGTGAACCTCGCGATCCTTAACCTCCTTCCGGTGCCGGTCCTGGATGGGGGCCAGATGGCGTTTGCGACCATCGCGCAGCTGCGCGGGCGGGCGCTTCCGACCAGGTTCATCGCGGCGACGCAGAGCGTATTTATCGTGCTCCTGATCTCAATGATACTGTACGTGAGCATCTTCGACGTGCGCCGCTGGGCGCGGGACGTGCGGGATGAACGCGCGCAGGCGCAGGCGGCGGCAAAACCCTGACCTATCCCGGCATGGCCTATTGCGCCTCCCGGTTCCACACCGTCCGCCGGATCACGCGCGAGGTCTGCGTCGGCTCCGTCGCCGTGGGCGGCTCGAACCCGATTCGGATCCAGTCCATGACGACCAGCGACACGCAGGACGTGGCGGCCACCGTCCGCCAGTCCGTCGCCCTGGCCGAGGTCGGGTGCGAAATCGTCCGCGTGACCGCGCCCAACGTCCAGGCGGCCCGTTGCCTGAAGGACATCCGCGCGGGGCTAACCGCGTCCGGATGGGGCGCCATCCCCCTTGTGGCCGACATCCATTTCCTGCCCCAGGCGGCCATGGAGGCCGTGGAGCACGTGGAAAAGGTCCGAGTGAATCCGGGCAACTACGCCGACAAGAAGAGGTTCGCCGTGCGCGACTACAGCGACGCCGACTACGGGCGCGAGCTCCAGAGGCTCCACGACGCGTTTTCGCCTCTCGTCAAGCGGAGCAAGGAGCTCGGGCGGTCGATGCGCATCGGCACGAACCACGGGTCGCTGAGCGACAGGATCATGAACCGGTACGGCGACACCCCGCTTGGGATGGTGGAGAGCGCGCTAGAGTTCCTGCGCATCGCCGAGTCGCACGGCTACAGGGAGAGCATCCTCTCCATGAAGTCCTCCAACCCGAAGATCATGATCGAGGCCTACCGGCTCCTCGTGGAGCGGATGGACGCCGAAGACATGCACTATCCCCTTCATCTCGGGGTGACCGAGGCGGGCGACGGGGATGACGGAAGAATCAAGGGCGCCATCGGGATCGGCTCCCTCCTGCTGGACGGGCTGGGCGACACCATCCGCGTATCGCTGACCGAGGACAGCGTCTATGAGATCCCGGTCGCAAGGACGATCGCCGACAAGGCGATGAGCCTCTGGCGCGCCGGCGCCGCCGTCGGCACCCGGACTGACTCGATCGATCCGTACCGTTTCGGGCGCCGCGAGACCGCTGCCCTCCAACTGGGACCCGCCGCAGGCGTCGGGCCGGGGCAGCCGCCGCGCGTGATCGTTCGTGTCGCCGGAACCGGCCAGGCCGCCCTCGCCCTCAAGGACCTGTCCTCACCCGGCCTGAAGGAGACTCCTGCGGAGGGGCTGCTGGTCCCGGTCGGCGCGCCGGATGAAGTCGCCGCGCTTCGCCAGGCGATCCGCCCCTCGCCGGGCTCCCCCAGTTTCCTCGTCCTCGAGCTCGCGCCCGGCCTCAAGGCTGCGGAGCTGGAGCCGTCCCTCGCCCATGCGGACGGCAGGATCGTCCTGCTGAGGCGCTTCGGCGGCGGCGAGGGCGCGGCTTTGGCGGAATGGGCAGGGCTCGCCCGCAGGACCGCCAGCTTCATCGCGGTCGACGCATCGCCTTCGGACATCGCGGGCCTCTCCGGCGCCCTGAAGAAGGTCGGCGACGACCGCCTGATCGTCACCTACTCGGGCGTCCCTCCCCCGGGCGCTGACCATCCTGTCGGCGCCTACCGCAGGATCGTGGAGGAGCTGCTGGCGGCGGGAATCCGAGCGCCCGTCTGGATCCGCAACACGGCCGGCACCGCGGTGCGCGGCGACAACAGCTTCCTTTCCCTCCTGACCGAGGCCAGCTTCTTGACGGGCGGCCTCCTCTGCGACGGCGTGGGTGATCTCGTCAGCATCGAGACCGAGGCCGACCCGGCGCGCGCCGCGCGGCTTGCCTACAATGTCCTCCAGGGGGCGGGCGCCCGGATATCGAAGGCCGAGTTCGTCGCCTGCCCGAGCTGCGGGCGCACGCTCTTCGATCTCCAGACGACCACCCAGCGGATCCGCGCACAGACCGCGCACCTGAAGGGAGTGAAGATCGCGATCATGGGATGCATCGTCAACGGCCCGGGAGAGATGGCGGACGCCGATTTTGGGTACGTAGGGGGCGCCCCGGGGAAGATCAATCTCTACGTCGGGAAGCAATGCGTGCAGTACAACATCCCGCAGGACGAGGCTGACGCGCGGCTGATTGCGCTCATCAAGGAACGTAATAAATGGGCCGAACCGGAACCGGCCCGCGCATGATCGCGAGCTGCGCCGTGTATCGAAAAAGCTCACGCACCGTCACAGATGCGTAACATGTCCGTAACCTCCTTTCAGGCTTTGATAGCCTGATTCAGGGCGATGTATTATTGTGGCGATTACGCGTCGCGGGGGGCGTGTTTTTGACGCCTAAATTCCGGAGCCGGATGCAACGGAAAAAAGCAAAAAAGTTATGCCCACCCCCCCTGTGAACAACTTGTCAGAAAGTTGAACTTGTAATGGATTTGGCGTTGATCGTTACTCAGCCCTCGTCCAAGCGATTTCGCTCCCCGGATGTTCTTTACCACGTCACGAAAGCCGCCCCAGCTGGGCCGCGCAGCGACACTCGACCCTAGTACCTGGTCATCAACTTATTACGAAATTTTCCCGCCCCATGGGCGTCACGGTTGGCCAGGATTGTAATTTTGCCGCAGCGAACGGACCCGAAAGCGGTTCTAAATGACGTGCCGAAGCACCCCCGGGGGGCAATGTGAATAAGAGCAGAATTTTAGCCGACCCATGCCCTCTTTGTCCCTGCCCCACAACCTGTGGGAAACAGTCAAATGTGACTTCAAATCCCTGTTCCCGGAGGATGTCTTCCAGATGTGGTTCGAGCCCGTGGTATGCCTCGAGACATCCGATGATTCGATCACTCTGGGCGTGCCCAACGATTTCGCAGCCATCTGGATCCATGACAATTACCTGGATCTGATCACCCAGCGGCTCCGGCTGACCGCGGGCAGGACGGTCAACGTAAACCTCCAGAAGACCGAAGGGGCCCCGCGGGGAATGGGCGCGCACCGCGCATCCGAATCCCAGGCTCCGGTCTCAAGGGTGCGGGCCACGGCCTCGCGCAGGGCGGCGCGCAGCGACGACCGCGGACCCGCCCCAGGCACGCTCAACATCCGCAACACGTTCGAGACATTCGTCGTCGGCGCGAACAACCAGATGGCGCACGCCGCCGCCCTTGCCGTCGCCCAGGCCCCCGCGCAGGCCTACAATCCGCTTTTCATCTACGGGGACACCGGCCTTGGGAAGACCCACCTGATGCACGCGATCGGGCATGCGATCCTCCGCAACAATCCGGACGCGCGCGTCGCCTATCTCTCGACCGAGAAGTTCACGAACGATTTCATCCAGGCGTTGCAGGAGAACGGGATGGTGAAATTCCGCCAGCGCTACCGCAACGCCGACGTCATGCTGCTGGACGACGTGCAGTTCCTCGCCGGCAAGGAGCGCATCCAGGAGGAGTTCTTCCACACGTTCAACGATCTGTTCGAGTCCGGGAAGCAGATCGTCCTCTCTAGCGACCGGCGGGCGAGCGAGATCCAAAAACTAGAGGCCCGCCTCGTTTCCCGCTTTGAGTGGGGCCTGCCGGCCGACATCCAGGCGCCGGACTTCGAGACCCGGATTGCGATTCTGCGGTCGAAGGCCTCCAGCCTCAAATGCCCCCTGCCCGAGCCGGTGATGACCTTCATAGCGCAGAACATCACGAAGAACATCCGCAGGCTCGAGGGTGCGATGATCAAGGTGGCGAGCTACAGCGCCCTGAGCAACAAGCCGCTCGACCTGGCGACAACGGAGAGGCTGCTGCACGACATGCTGGTCGAGCAGGCGCAAAGCATCCTGACCATAGAGACGATACAAAAGCGCGTGGCCGACCATTTTCAGATACGGCACAGCGACATGACGAGCAAGCGGCGCCCGAACAACATAGCGATCCCCCGCCAGGCCGCAATGTACCTCGCGCGCACGCTCACCAAGCATTCCCTCCAGGAGATCGGCGACGCATTCGGCGGCCGGGACCATGGCACCGTCATCCACGCCTGCAAGGCCGTGGACAACATGATGGAGCAGGACGCCTCGATGCGCGGCAGCATCGAATTCCTGAAAAACCAGCTGTCGCGCTGACCGGGGGCCGGCAGGCACGCCTTGAGTTGTCGGCATAATTGGCTTTGGCTGGCGCAATTCCATGATCCTCACTCCAGAGCAAAAGAAAGCTGTCTCCGAATGGGTCGTCGCGGGCGACAGCCTGTACACCGTCCAGAAGAAGCTGTCGGACCAGTTGAAGATCTCGATGACCTACATGGACGTCCGGTTCCTCGTGGACGACCTGAACCTCCAGCTGAGGGATCCCGAGCCCAAGGCGGATGCGAGCGACGTCAGCAAGGGCGCTCCGGCCGCCGAGAAGAAGGGATTCCTGGAAAAGGCCAAGGAGAAGCTCGGCCTCGCCACGGGCGGGGTAGATGCCGACGCGGCCGGCGACGAAGGGGACCTGGACGAGCCGGGCCCTCCGTCGAGCGTCCGGGTCGCCGTGGACAAGGTGAACCTCAATCCCAACGCGATGGCCAGCGGGACGGTAACGTTTGCCGACGGCGTGACGGCCAAGTGGATCGTGGACCACCAGGGCAGGCCGGGACTCTTGGAGGTGAGCAAGCCCGGCTACCGCCCCTCGGCCGCCGACGCCCAGGCCTTCATGCGGGAGCTTTCCCTCGCGCTGCAGGGAATGTGAGCGGGGCCGGCCCTTGCGTTCTTCGGGCCTAATCCGCCGGGCGGGCCATGGCATCGATGGGCCGCCCGTGCCTGGAGGCTTCGATAAGCGTATCAAGCCTCCTGAGTTGTGTCGTCTCCTTCTTCGCGCTTACGACCCACCAGCTCGCGACCCTTTGGTACGAAGGCGCCTGGGCCCGGAAGAAATCCCAGGCTTTCTCGCTGGCCCGGAACCGCCGCTCGTGGGCGGGACTGAGGCGGGCGCGCCTGCGCTGCTCGTACGAGTACACGGCTGACCGCTCGCTCTTGAGCCGGCCATAAGCCGCCAGGCCCGCGGCTTCCATCAAGCCGCGCTTCGCGAGGTCCCTCACCCGCGCGATGTTCCTGACGCTCCATGTGCTGCGGGGATTCCGGGGAGTGAAACGGATGACATAGCGGACTTCGCCGGCGCCCTTCCGGATGCCGTCGATCCAGCCAAAGCAAAGCGCCGTGTCCACCGCCTCCTCCCAGGTCATGCTGGGCGCGCCTGAACCCCTCTTGTGGAACCCGACCCACAACTGCTTCGACTCCGCATGGTGCCGCCTGAGCCACGCTCGGAATGCGGACGCCGAGGGAAAGAATTCGGGTTTGAAAGACATGCGGTGTGGCCCGGGCCCGAAGCGGTCCGCCACTTTGTGCTGGTATCTATCAACCTCGTGGAAACCGAGGCAACGCCGATTCCCGGCGCCTTCACCGCGGCGGCGCGGGCGACCGCGCCGCAACCCCCTCGCCACCCCGGTTGACTCGGCGGCACGAACCGGCAATCTCCGCCCAAGCTGCAGCCCTCCCCACGAGCCTTCGGTTTCACCCCAAAACCCTGAGGCATCCATGCAAAAGCATGACATCATCGCGTGGGCGGAATCGCGCCGCGAAATCTGGCTCGATTGCTTCCGCGTTTATCTCGGCCTGCTCCTGATCACCAACACGTCCACCGGCCACTTCGTCGATATGCTGCAACGCTCGGGCCACAACTGGCTGATGACCGGGGTCATGCTTCATTACGTGATGCTCGCGCACTTCGTCGGCGGAGCCTTGCTGGCGCTCGGCTTCCTCACGAGGATCGCCGCGCTTGTGCAGATACCCATCCTCGCCGGGGCGGTCTTCATCGTGCACCGCTCCGACGGCCTATTCGCGATGGGCCAGTCCCTGAAATTCTCCGCCCTGGTGCTGTTCCTGCTCGTCGTCTTCCTCGTGAGCGGAGCGGGCCGGCTTTCGGTCGACCATTCGGTATTTGGCACCCCACCGCCCAAGGCCGCCGAGCCCAACCCGCAGATCTGAAAGGGCTACTCCCCCTTCAGCATCCCGAGCAGCTCGGCCTCGCCGATCACCGACACGCCGAGGGCCGTGGCCTTTTCGAGCTTCGAGCCCGAATCCGAGCCCGCGACGACGAAGCTCGTCTTCTTGCTCACGCTTGAGGCGATCTTTCCGCCCGCCGCCTCGATCCTGGCTGACGCCTCGTCCCGGGTCATCGTCGGAAGGGTTCCCGTGAGGACGAAGGACTTGCCCGCGAGCGGACGCGCGCCCGGCGCCGCCGCGGCGGGCGCCCGCGGCGATACGCCGGCCCTGATCAGATCCCGGACAAGCGTCCGGCTCCTCGGCTGGTTGAAGTGCTCGATGATCGCCTCCGCCATCGTCTCCCCGATTCCGGCTATGCGGCTCTCCTTGTCCTCGCCGATGAAGTCCTCATGCCGGGACTGCGAAAGCGCCTCGAGGCTCCCAAACCTCGAGGCGAGGTCCTTGGCGGCCGCGGCCCCGACATGGGAGATACCGAGGCCATGGATGAAGCGCCAGAGTTCCGCCCGCTTGCTCGCCTCAATGGCCGCGAGGAGGTTGTCCGTCGACTTTTCAACGCTCTTGCCGAGCGTCAGGAGGTTGTCGCGCCTCAGCCGGTAGATGTCCGCCACGTCGCGCACCCAGCCGTTCTCGACCACGGCGTCGACCATGGCTTCGCCAAGGCCGTCGATGTCCACGCATGCCTTGGATGCGAAATGCCGCACCCGTCGCCGCACCTGGACAGGGCAGTCGTAATTCGGGCAGCGCAGGGCAACCTCGCCCGCAGCCTGGACCACGGCGCTCCCGCAGGACGGGCACCGGGCCGGAAACACGAAAGCGGAGCATTCCGGGGCCCGCCGCGCGGGATTCACCGCGACTACGGCGGGGATCACCTCTCCCGCCTTCTCGACGAACACGTAATCGCCCACCCGGATGTCCTTGCGCGCGATCTCATCGCGATTGTGCAGGGTCGCACGCGACACGGTTGTCCCCGCAAGGAGGACGGGCTCGAGCTCGGCGACGGGGGTGAGGACGCCCGTCCGGCCCACCTGGACCGTGATCGACAGGAGCCTGGTCTCGGCGCGCTCGGCCGCGAACTTGTAGGCCATCGCCCAGCGCGGGGACTTGCTCGTGCTCCCGGCCTCGCGCTGGAGGGCGAGCGACTCGAGCTTCACCACGGCGCCGTCGGTCGCATAGGCGAAGCCGTGGCGGATCCGGTCGAGCTCCCCGATGGCGGCCCATGCCTCGTCGATCCCGCGTGCCGTCCAGAACTTCTCGACCGTCGGCAGGCCCCACGCGCGCAGCCGGGCCTGGCAGCCGGACTGCGTGTCGCCGCCGGCCTGCGCGGGCTCGCACGCGCCGATCCCGTAGAGCACCAACTCGAGGCTGCGCTCCGCGACCTCGCGGGGATCGAGAAGCTTGATCGTGCCCGCCGCGAGGTTGCGCGGATTGGCGTAGCGCTCCTCGCCCGCATCCTCGCGGGACGCGTTGATCCTGCGGAACTCCTCAAGGGCCATGTAGATCTCGCCCCGGATCTCGATCAGGTCGGGCACGGGCGCCTGGGCGGCCCGCTTCAGCTGCCGGGGAAGGGCGCGGATCGTTAGCGCGTTCGCCGTCACATCGTCGCCCTCCACCCCGTTGCCGCGGGTGACGGCCCTCGCAAGCCGTCCCTTCTCGTAGGTCAGGCTGACCGCGAGGCCGTCGATCTTGGGCTCCACGACATAGGACAGGTCGTCGCGCCCGAGCAGCCGCGACAGGCGCGCGTGGAACTCGCGCAGCTCGGCCTCGGAGTATGTGTTGTCGAGGCTCTGCATCGGCTGGCGGTGGCGCACGGTCCGGAACCCATCCGCGCGGTCGTCGCCCACGCGGGCGGTGGGCGTCTGCGCCCCCGCGGACGCCGCGGCCTCCGGGAAGCTCGACTCAAGGTCCACAAGCTCCCGCTTGAGCCGGTCGTACTCCTGATCGCTGATCTCCGGGCGCGCACTGCAATAGTAACGCTCGTCGTGGGCGGCGACCTCCGATCGAAGGGCCGCGATTCGTCTCTGTGCTTCATGCGAGGTCATCGGGGACGGCGGAGAATGGGAGCGCGTGCGCTCCTCGAAAATTTCCCCAAGTCGCCGCCGACGCAATGCCCTTCGTCGCGAAACCGCCCTAGCCCGCGGGCGGGGGCCCGTCCCGGGCCTCCG
>CALAOT010000009.1 GCA_937889545.1 uncultured Opitutaceae bacterium | reverse complement strand
AGCGCGTCGCCCGCGATGGGCCTTCCCGAGGCGAGCGCCCGGACGGCGTCCCCGCCGATCGCGCAGGCGCTGGCGAGACCGCGCGCGGTGGGGACCGCCTCCCTGAGAGCGGGATACTCCGCCGAGAGGGTGTCCGCGACGCGCCTGCCGTCCGCGCCCCAAGCCGCGAGGCGGTCGGCGATCGGGCCGGCCAGCGACCGGTCGATCCCGCCTGGCGCGAAGAGCATCCGGTCCACGGTTCCGGCGA
Organism: uncultured Opitutaceae bacterium; assembly: GCA_937889545.1. GTDB lineage: Bacteria > Verrucomicrobiota > Verrucomicrobiia > Opitutales > Opitutaceae > Palsa-1447. The sequence goes on along the minus strand of CALAOT010000009.1, from coordinate 57,858 downwards.
AGTCCCTGGAGAGCGCGCTCTCCGGCTGCGCCGCGTCCGCGATGCCCACGAGCGGGACGAGCTGGCTGCTCCAGATCTGCAGCGCGCCCCGCCGGTAATCCTTCACCTCCTCGATCACGGCGAGGAATCTCCGGAGGGAATCCACGCCCGGCACCTCGAGATTCTCGCCGACCAGGTGGCGCAGCATGACGTCGCGGTTGCGCTGGTGGAGGGCGCCCGCCTCGTCGAGCCGGTCGCTCACGATGGCAAGCCTGCGGTACATGTCCTCGACGTCGCGGCACTCCTGGGGCGACCAGAGGCGCTCGGCGATCGCGGCGGTGCGCGGCCAGATCTTCATGTCGATCGTCTCGGGGGTGACCCACTCGCCCCACATCGTGGCCTCGCCCCCGAGGATGTGGGAACGCTGGGCGGGAGTGAGCGCGGACGACGAAGGGATGGGATCGACGAGATAATGCTCGGAGGCGTGGAAGCAGAGGTTGACGTAGTACCCGTTCGAGAGGATGCCGTCGTACCCAAGGGCGGCCGCTGCCGCCAGGGCCTCGGTCCCGCGCCAGGAGTGGACAACGCTGCCGGGCGGCAGGCCGGGGTGGAGGATCTCGTCCCAGCCGACAAGCCGTTTCCCGGACTTTGCGAGGATCGCGGCGATCCTGCCGTTGAAATAGGTGTGGAGGCCCCCGTTGTCCTTGAGGCCGTGGGCGCGGATGAACTCCTGGATGCGCGGGTTCGCGCTCCACTGCGCACCGTTGTTCTCGTCGCCCCCGATGTGCATGAAGCTGTCCGGAAAAAGGGCCGCCATCTCGCCGAGGAAGTCGCCGAGAAGCGCATAGGTCGCTTCGTTCGTCGGGTCGAGCACCGGGTTGAACACGCCCCATTGGCGCTCGATCCCGTAGGGCCCGGGCAGGCTTGCCAGCTCCGGATGCGACACGACCCAGCTGGTCGAGTGGCCCGGGATGTCAAACTCCGGGACGACCCGGATGCCGCGCTCCGCGGCGTACGCGATGATCCCGCGCATCTGCGCCTGGGTGAAGTACAGGCCGTCCGACCCTTTTGCCTGCAGCTCGGGATGGGTCAGGCTCTCGATGCGGAAACCCTGGTCTTCCGTGAGATGGAGGTGGAGGACGTTCAGCTTGACCACCGCCATCGCGTCCAGGTTGCGCTCGATCACCTCCACCGGCTGCCAGTGGCGGCAGACGTCGATCAGCAGGCCGCGCCACGGAAACCGCGGAGCATCCCGTATCGAGGCGGCGGGGAGGCACCAGCCCGCCTGCTCGCGGCGGGGAAGCTGCAGGAATGTCTCGAGCCCGCGCATGGCGCCGACCGCGGTCGGGGCCCGCAGGACGATCTGCGTTGGCGCCACGTCGAGCGTGTACGACTCATCCTCTGACAAGGACGGGACGGCGGCCCCCGGCCCCCTGCAGTCGATCGTGAGCCTCACGGGGGCGTCCCCGGCTCCCCCGACCAGGCGGGACCGCCACCGGGCGGCGGCCCGTGCGACCGCGGCTTCCAGCCGCGCGTCTGAAACGCCGGCCTCGGTGGCGACCAGGTTCCCGGACACCGCGATGCGCCCCGCGGACACCCGCGCCTCGGCGGGCGCCGGCATGACATCGAGCGGCTGGGGGGCGGCGCCGGCCGGTGCAGTCGCAGCCATTGAGGCTGCGATCGCGCTAAAGAGGCAGATCGCGGAGGAATTCATCGGGGGAAAATCGCTTGAAGGCCTCGATCGCCTCATACTCGGCGAGTCCCAGGGCGTTGTAGGTCTCGGCGAGCCGCCGGCTGCGGTCCTCGGAGCGCTCCCAGAACTCGCGGCGGTCGTCGCCCAGGAAAAGCGCCATGTCCTTCTGCGTCTCGTGGCAGAAGATCGCGCGCCGGCGCCGGAGTACCTCCTGGGGGCTGAGGGGCACCGCGAGATCGATCTCGTCCGCGGACCATTCCGACCAGGCGCCCCGGTAAAGCCAGAGCTCGCATTCGCGCACCCACGGCTCCCCAGACGATCCCGCCAGCGCGTCGTGCAGGGCGCGCAGGCAGAGCCGGTGGGTCCCGTGCGGATCGTCCAGGTCTCCCGCGGCGAAGATGAGGTGGGGGCGGACGCCGCCCAGGAGCTCCCTCATGATGGCGCCGTCCTCGTCCCCCAGCTGCCTCCTTCGCCCGGGGCCCGTGTGGTAGAATGGAAGATCGAGGAAATGGAGCCTTCCCGAAGGGACCCCGCAGACCCGGGCGGCGGCGAGCACCTCCTGGCGGCGGACGAGGCCCTTCCAGTGAGCGATCTCCGGGGTCTCGGGCAGCGAGCCCGCCGACTCGTGCGCCGCGCACATCGAGCGCAGCTTCTCCGCGCTTGCCGGACTCGCCAGGCCGGCGTCGCCCGCGAAGCGCAGGGCGCGCATGAGGGCCTCGTCCGACACGGCGTTGGAGCCGGAAACCTGGTAGGCGATGTGGACCTCGTGGCCGTGCTCGACCAGGCGGCAGAGCGTGCCGCCCATCCCGATCACGTCGTCATCTGGATGCGGGGCTACGACGAGGACGCGCTTCGGGAAAACGGCGGCCGATGCCGCGCGCAGCGGCCGTACGGGGGCGTCCCCGGGCCTTGTGCGCTTGGGATCGCGGCCCCCCGGCCATCCGGTTATCGTGTGCTGGAGCTGGTAGAAGCCCGCCAGATTCACCCCGTAGGCCGGGCCGTGGATCCGCAGCAGGTCCTGGAGCCCCGCCTCGTTGTAGTCGTCGTCGGTGAGCTTGAGCACGGCCTTCCTGCGCATCTGCGAGAGCCAGATGATGGCGCGGCGCACCATGTGCGGGTCCCATTCGAGCCCCTGGTCGCCCAACGCCCCGATCAGCCACGGCGTCCGGTAGCGGGTGAGCGCGCCGGCCGCGGCGGCGTCGACGGCAAATTGGATCTGGTCGTGCTCCTGGAGGAAGGACGCGGTCACCTGCGAGGCGACTGGCCCCTCCGCCGCCGCGCGGACGATCTCGGCCTTGTGCTGCCCCCAGGCCATCAGGACGATGCGGCGGGCGTCCAGGATTGTCTTCACCCCCATCGTGATCGCGCGCCGCGGCGTGTTCTCCTCGCCTCCGAATTCCTCCGACGCGTCGCGCCGCGTGATCGAATCCAGGTTCACCATTCGCGTGCGGGACCGGCGGGCGCTCCCGGGCTCGTTGAATCCGATGTGGCCCGTGCGGCCGATCCCCAAGATCTGGAAACCTATCCCGCCCGCGGCCTGTATCTTCTTCTCGTATTCGGCGCAGTGGGCATCGAGCGCCGCGGCCGGCACGGAGCCATCCGGCACCTGCGCGTTGCCTGGCGGGATGTCGATGTGGTCGAACAGGTGCACCCTCATGAAGTGCCGGTAGCTGCGCGGGTCCTCCGGCTGCATCGGGTAGTATTCGTCCAGGTTGAAGGTGATGACGTTCGCGAAGCTCAGGGCCTCCTCGCGGTGCATCCTGACAAGCTCCGCATAGAGGCTGAGCGGGGTGGAGCCCGTCGCCAGCCCCAGCACCGCCGGCCGGTTCCCGGGCCGCGGCGCCCTGATGAAGGCCGCGATCTCGCGCGCGACCGCGCGGGAGCCCTCGGCGCTGGTCGGATACACTGTCACCGGGACGTGCTCGAATCGGCTGGGGGTTGCGGTCGACGGACCGGTCATGGGGATGTGCGCCGGGGAATTTCGGATATCCGGACGGCAGCAGCGATGATATTCGCATCGGCCGCGTTAAAAAATGGCAGAAATGACTATGTTTTTAACATCGCTGCTACTCGGCGGAATCCCGGCGGACGGAGGCGGCCCCGGGCCGGTCGCCCGCGGAGCGGACTCTTGACGCGTTTTCGCGCATCGTGCCGAATGGGCGCCGTGGGATCCCCTCCCGTCGTAAGGTCGGCGAAGCCAGCCTGGGCGGACCCCAAGGCCGCGGGCTCGGCAGGCTTGTTTCTGGCCGCGGTCCTTCTCGCCTATCTCCCGGCGTTAAGGGGCGGCTTTCTCTGGGACGACGACGCCCATGTGACCAAGCCCCTGCTGCGCTCGCTTCACGGGCTGTGGCGGATCTGGTTCGAGGCGGGCGCGACCCAGCAGTACTATCCGGTCCTCCACAGCGCGTTTTGGATCGAGCACCGGCTCTGGGGTGACTCGGCTCTTGGCTACCACCTTGCAAATGCGGCGCTCCATGCGGCCGCTGCGTGGGTGCTGGTTGTGGTCCTGCGCAGGCTTTCATTGCCCGTTCCCGTCCTCGCAGGCCTGCTCTTTGCCCTGCACCCGGTCTGCGTAGAGTCCGTGGCCTGAATCTCGGAGCAAAAGAACACGCTGTCGGCGGTGTTTTACCTCGGGGCCGCCCTCGTCTGCCTGCGCTTTGACGAGACCCGCAGGAGGGCCCCGTACCGGTGCGCATTCGGGTTCTTTGTCCTGGCCCTTCTGACGAAGACCGTGACGGCCACGCAGCCTGCGGTCCTTCTCGTGGTTTTCTGGTGGCGCCGGGGCCGGCTCGGATGGAAGCGGGACGTGGCACCGCTCCTTCCCTGGCTCGCCGTCGGGGCGGCCCGCGGCCTCTTCACCGCGTGGGCCGAGAGGAAGCTGATCGGCGCAGAGGGCGCCGATTTCTCGCTCACCGCGCTGAAGCGGGCCCTCCTCGCCGGACGGGTAATCGTGTTTTATGCTTGCAAGGTCGTCTGGCCGAGCGCGGCTGCCCGGTGAATGCCACCTTCGAACTCACGCTCGCGCTGAAGCTCTACCGGCTCAAGCGCAAGGGGGAGGTGATGTCGCACCTGGCCGAGGCGAGGAGCCTCTCAATGCACGAGGGCAACCCGGAGGTCACCGAATCGATCGAGCGCCTCATTTCACGGATGCGCGCGGAATTGACCTAGCGGAAGACCCGGTGCGCACGCACCCAGGTCAGAACAGCGTGTAGATGAAGGGCGCCACGCCGGAGCCGCCGAGGACGGCCAGGAAGCCGACCAGGATCAGCACGATGATGATCGGCGTGAGCCACCATTTCTTGTTGTGGAGGACAAACCCGCAGAATTCGGCCAGGGGGCCCCTCTGCTTCCCCTCGGCCTGTTTGCTGAAAGAATTTTTCCCGGGGTCGGCCATGGTTAACTCTGTTGGAAGTAGCTCTCGGGGGGCTTCGTCCCGTCCCGACGGATCCAATAGCTCTGAGCCTTTGGATCGAATCGCCTGGAAAGCGGATCGTAGTGGAAGAGGCGCATTGTCAGGCCGATCGGCGTCACTGCAAGGTAGTACACGAGCGCGAGGATAACGCGGGACACGACGAATCCCAGCGGGAACGTCGCATAGCTCAATGCTAGGTAGACAAGCCGCAGGAAACGCCGGCTGATCAGGCCGGCCAGCGGCACGAGCGCGGCCAGCGCCCAGGCCGCCTCCGCGGCCCAATGCCGGCCCCGGGGCCATGTTTGCCAGCCAAACAGCCCCAGCAGGACGAGCCACGCCACGCCGAAGACGAGGAGTTGGCGGCCGCTGGGGTTCCTGTTGATGCGGATCAGGGACATTTGTGTCGGCGGATTGGCGTTGGGGATGTTCGGCGCGGTGCGGATGCAGGCATCTAGTCGTTCCGGTAGGTTCCCAGGTAGGCTTCGAGGCTCGGGCGGGCATCTTCAGGCTGCTCTGCCTTCAGCAGAAGGAATTCGTCGATCACCAGCGCGTCGATGCTCGTGGCCATGAAGCAGCGATAGGCGTCGGCCGGGGTGCACACGATGGGCTCGCCGCGGACGTTGAAGCTTGTGTTGATCATCACCGGGCACCCCGTCAGGGCCGCAAAGGCCTCCAGGAGGCTGAAAAGCCTGGGATTCCGGTCGCGGTCAACCGTCTGGATCCGGGCGGTGTTGTCGACATGCGTGACCGCCGGAACGACGGAACGGATCCTGCGGATCATGTCCAGGCCCGCGGCTTCGGCGGCGTTGTCCCCCGAAGCCAGCAGCTTGTCGCTGCGGACCGGAGCCACGAGGAGCATGTACGGGCTGTCCTGGTCGGGCCTCAGCTCGAAGTACTCGTGGGCGCGGTCGCGCAGCACGATCGGGGCGAACGGCCGGAACGACTCGCGGAACTTCACCTTGAGGTTCATCACGCTCTGCATCTCGGGGTTTCGCGCATCGCCCAGGATGCTTCGGGCGCCGAGCGCCCTTGGGCCGAATTCCATCCGCCCCTGCATCCACCCGATCACCTTGCCGCTCGCGATGAGCCTTGCGACCTCCTCGAAAAGCCCGCTTCCAGCGGCGAAGCGCCGGTACACCGCCCTTTTCTCCCGCAGCATGTTCTCGGTCTCATCGGCTGGGTATGAGGGCCCGAGCAGGGAAGCCCTCTGGCCATCCGGAATCTGCGGCACCCGCTCGTTCTCCAGGAGCTGGTGCCACACAAACATCGCCGCGCCCAGGGCTCCGCCCGCATCGCTCGAGGCCGGCTGGATCCAGATCCTCTCGAAGCGCGCCTCGCGCAGCAGCCGTCCGTTTCCGACACAGTTGAGCGCGACGCCGCCCGCAAGGCAGAGATTCCTGGAGCCGGTCAGCTGATGCAGATGGGCGGCCATCCGAAGCATGACGAGCTCGGTCACCTTCTGGATCGACGCGGCGAGATCAGACTCCCGCTGGGTGATCGGGGACTCGGGCCGGCGGGGCGGGCCGCCGAACAGACGGTCGAACCTTCGCGAGGTCATCGTCAGGCCCGCGCAATAGTCAAAGTACGACAGATCCATGCGGAATGAGCCGTCCTCCTTCAGGTCCATTAGCTTATCCAGGATCAGGCCCTCGTATCTTGGCACGCCAAACGGTGCCAGTCCCATGAGCTTGTACTCCCCGCTGTTGACCTTGAAGCCGCAGAAGTAAGTGAACACCGAATAAAGGAGGCCCAGCGAATGCGGGAACCTCATTTCATGGCTCAGCTCAATCTTGTTGCCGCGTCCGTGGCCAAGAGTTGCCGTGGCCCATTCCCCGACCCCGTCAAGCGTCAGGATGGCGGCCTCCTCGAACGGCGAGGGGAAGAAGGCGCTCGCCGCGTGCGACTCGTGGTGTTCCAGAAAGACGTACCTCTTGGTGTACCTGTGGTCCAGGCCGCGGCTCATCTGGCTTGGCAGCCGGAGTTTTTCATGGACCCACAGGGGCATCGCCATGAGGAACGAGGGAAACCCTGCCGGGGCGACCGCAAGATAGGTCTCAAGCAGCCGCTCGAACTTGAGGAACGGCTTCTCGTAGAAGACCACGTGGTCGATGTCCTCCGGCTTAAGCCCGCCCTCTGAAAGGCAGTAATCGATTGCATGTCGCGGGAACCTGTGGTCGTGCTTCACGCGCGTGAAGCGCTCCTCCTGCGCGGCCGCGACGATCCGCCCGTCCACTATCAATGCGGCCGCTGAATCGTGGTAATAGGCGGACAGGCCCAGGATCGCGGTCATTTTTGCGGAACAGTACTGGGGGGCTATTCGGCCGCCGGCACGGGAGCGGCGTGGAATCCCTGGCGGTTCGCGGGGCGCGGAGGCGGCTGCCTATCCATGCGCCGATATTGCAGACTTCGACCGAGGCTATCCACCTTCTTCCGTGTCAGAACAGAAAAAGGGGCCCGGATGCCGAAGCAGCCGGTACGGGCCCGCGGCGTGTCCGCAATAGGCGCACGCACCGAGTGATAGGGGTTCGGTCCCGGTGAACGAACCCCGCCGGGATGGGCAGATTCGTCGGTTTGTCCCTGATGAGCCCATGAAGACGCTGGCGTCTCGGTTAAAAAACGGCATGATTTGCGATGGTTTTAACAATAATGGCAGCTACGCATACCGCCCGCATCCTTTCGCTCGACAAGCTCGCCAATCTGCTGCCGTCGCCGCTCAGGCCGCTGCATGGAAAACGCGCGGCTCCCCTGGCGTTGCCGGATAACATCATCTGCTTCTGCCGCCGCTCGGCCGCCGATCTGAACCGGCCCCAGAGCGGCCGCGCGCTCCACCATCGCTTCGTTCTCATCCTCGCCCTTGAGACGGCCGTGACCGTGGCGGTGGACGACCGAGCGATCCGCCTCAATCCGGGCGAGGGCCTGCTCGTGCTGCCCTTTCAATTCCATGATTACATTCAGCCCGGCCGAGAGGAGCTGCGCTGGCTTTTCATCACGTTCGACATGGTTGACGCGGCGCCGCTCCAGGCGCTCCGGTTCCGTCCCTTTGTGATCACCCCGGTCATCCGGCAGACCGGGGCGGAGCTCGTGGAGGCCTACCTCACCCGCGGCGAGGGGGACCTCACGAGCCTGCTCCTGGCTGTTCTCCTCCAGAGGATACGCCAAGCCGAGCCCATCCTCAGACGGCACCAGAAGCCGTCCGTGACGCCCGGGATGATCATGCAGGTCAACCAGCTGGCGCTGGGCACCGACCAGCCGCTGAGCGCCAAGGAGATCGCCAGTTCCCTGGGGATCAGCGCGAGCCACCTGCGGGCCCGCTTCCGAGCCTCGTGCGGAGTGAGCCTGGGGCGGCACCTTCGGCGGCTGCGTCTCGAAAAGGCCTGCGGGCTCCTGCGGCTGAGCCAGAGACGGGTGACGGAAGTTGGCGATCTCTGCGGCTTTACGTCGATCTACAGCTTCAGCCGGGCGTTTCACACCGCGTACGGCGTGTCGCCGATGGCATACCGGCACGGCGACCGCGCGCGAAAGCCGGGCAGCTGACGGCCCGTTCCAATGGCGGTGTCAGCCCAGGTTCCCCAGCCGCTGCGCCACGTCCGCCCCCAGCCTTGCGACGAGCGCGGCCGTGAAATCCAGGACCGAGGGCCCTCCGTTGCGGATGACCGGGGTCAGGTCGACGGCCCAGGTGATGCTGGCCATGGTGTCTGTCGCATGGGACGCGTAAAAAGTCGCGTTGGCTGAGCGCCTGCCGATGGCCGCGAGGTCGTAGCGCTTGCCGCCGCTTATCTGCGAGTCGAAGGCCGCCAGCAGCTTGCGGGCGAGCTCCGGGTGCCTGCCCGAGTCAAGCGCGACCTTATCCGGATCGGGAAGCCAGTCGAGGTCCCGCCAGACCTCGCATCCAAGAATGCGGGCGGGCCTTCGTTCCTCGGGAAGCGCAAGGATCGCCTCCAGGCAGCGCAGGAGGACGCCGACGTGGGTGTCGTGCTTGTCCGCGGGATTGTGGAGAAAAACCACCTCCGGCCGGCATGAGGAGAAGACTGTGGCGAGATCCTGTGCGACCCCCGCATGGCCGGGCCGCTTGACGTCCGCGCTCCTGTGCGAGAGCTGCAGCTGTATCGAGTAGCGGCCGAGCCCTGCGGCCGCGCGCTGCTCCTTGCGTCGCACCGCCTGCATCTGCTCATCGGTAAAGGAGGCGTAGGCGCCGGTCCGGGGCGATCCCGCCCCGTTCGTGACAACAACGCCGCCAAACGCCTTGCCGGGCCGGTCGAGGCAGTCGCTGATGCCGGACTGGGCCATGATCTCGATGTCGTCCTGGTGGGCGACGACGCACAGGTGCGTCACCCTCCGGAGCGCCTCCTCGGGGGTCAGGGCGGAATCGGGGACAAAGATGTCAGCCTGCGGGTTGGATAATTTCACGGGAACCTATCTGGAATCTGTCGGGGCAGCATGCGAGCCCCCAGTTTTGCGGATTGCGGGAAGGCTGGCCGCGGCGACCGCCTGGCCGTGGCGCTTGTCCCTTTCGTCGGGCATGCGGATGAGGGTGCGGCTCGCAACCGCCGGGAACTCCGCCGCGAGCACCCCGCGGGCCCTTTGGAGGATGCGCTCGCCGCCCGTGCCCGAGGTGACGCGCCCGGTGACCAGCACGTGGCGAAGGTCGTAGAATTCGGCGTAGTGGCCGATCGAGTATCCGAGGTACGCGCCCACGGAGTCGTACACCCTCTCAGCGCGCGGGTCGCCCGCAGCCATCGCAGCCTGGACCGCCAGCAGGCGCTCCTGCGCGGGCATCCTTTCGGGCAATTCGAAGCCCGCCCGCTCTGCGAGCCGGGAGATGGCCTGCTGCGAGAAATACTGCACGCCGCAGCCTGCGTCCCCGGACCATTCATCGACGGGCGCGTCCGGGCGGTAGTCGACGGGTGCGAAGGCGAGCTCGTTGAGCCAGGGCGTGATGTCGCCGCTGGGCCTCACGTAGCCGGCCGCCTGGCTCGTGCCCATGGAGATTCCGAGCACGGCGTTGTCGCCAAGCGACATCGATCCGGCGAGCGCGGCGACTTCGCCGTCGTTGGCGACCTCGAAAGGAATCCCCCCCCAGCGATCCTGAAGCGTGAAAAAGAGCCTGCGGATGTCGCGTTCGAACACATCCGGAGGTATTCCCCTGAACAGGGACGCGACCCGCACCTCGTTGTTCACGTACACGCCCGCCGCGCTCCCGCCGATCGCGTCGACCCTCGGCAAGTGGGCGGCGGCCCTGCACAGCGATTGGTGGATTCCCTCGATGTGGTAGGCCGGATCCCTCTCGAAATAGGGGCTCCAGGGCGTCTCCTCGGAGAACACCACCTTGCCATCGATGACGGCGGCCGCCTTTCGGTCGCTGCCCCCGAGATCGAATCCGATGCGGCAGCCTTCCAGGTGGCGCCCGATGGGAAGGCCAGCGTCCCGGTCCCGCGGGAGGTCCTCCGCCTGCGCGGCCCCGATGCTGAACGCGCGCCCGTACACCTTCTCGCCCATGAAGGAGTGATCGAAGGCCCTCGCGCCGGTCGGGCTGTAGACCGCGTCCAGATGGGCCGCGATCTCGGGAGCGCCCGCCACACGGACGGTGCAACCGCCCTTCTGCCAGAGGAGGAACTTCAGCAGCCGCTCGGCGTAGCGAAGGCTGAGGGCGGCCGAGGGATCGTCCGCTCCCAGCACGAGGCTCTGATGGCGTGACGCCCAGCCGTCCTGGCGCTCCAGGGCGATAATAAGGGTGCGTGAGCCCGGGTCGTTTGCCACCAGCGCGCGGTAGGCGCGGTTCCAGAGGGCGGCGGGAAGGAATCCGGGATCAAGCGGGGGGTGGGCGAAAGGCGTGATCTTTAGCATGAGCGGCCGGGCCTTCGGCGCAAAACCGTTCCAGTCCAGTCAGCGCCGGGGTGATCTCACAGGGCCCATCCTACAGGCCCAAGCACGGGTAAAAAATGGCACAATCGACGATGTTTTTAACGAAAATGACATTCTGAGCGCCGGAAGGATCCTGTGGCAACCGCGCCGGCGCCCGCAAAGTCTTGCTCGCCTGCGGAGCGGCGCTACCCTAGTCCAGTTCCCGGCCGGGGCGCCGCCCCGGCCATTCATTCGGGAAAAAGGAGCAGGCACCATGGCCAACCAATTCGTCTGGGTCGACATCCCTGTGCTGAAGCTGGATCGTGCGATCCGATTCTATTCGGCCATCCTCGGCATGGAGGTCGAGAAGAACGAGTATCCCGGGATGACGATCGGCACGTTGCCGCACAAGGACGGCGAGGTGGGGGGCTGCCTCTACCTGACTGACAAGATCAAGCCGTCGACCGATGGCCCCCTTGTGTACCTCAACGTGCATGGCCGCATGGACGAAGCCGTCGACGCGGTGGAGCCGAGCGGAGGGAGGATCCTCCAGCCCAAGGAATCCATGGGGCCCTACGGCTTCCGGGCGATTCTCCTCGATACCGAGGGCAACCGGATCGCGCTCCACTCCATGTGAGGGTCCGGCCCGGGCCGCGCCTCGAATCCCAGCCCCGCGGGGGACCGGCGCTGGGATTCGGCGGAAGGAGGGATTCTCAGGCCCGGTGTCCCCGGCGTTATTCTATTGCAGCGGCTTAAGCAGGAAGGCGTCAATTCCAACGACTGTGCCGCTCGATGCGGGGTTCTTTCCCGTGATCTTGATGGTCAGCGGGAAGGTTCCGGCCTTCAGTGCAAACGTGCCGAGGGAGAATTCCTTGGGCGTCGGCTTGGGCGAATAGAGGTCAATCGGGCCGCCGACCGCGTTGCCCTCGAGGACGAATTGCACCGTGCCCTGATCGGGTCCGCATGCCATACGGGCCACGACATGGAATTCGCCCTCCGCGGGGCACGGGATCTGCAAGACAAGCTCCGCATTGGGAAGGGATGGGTACCAGGAGAGCACGGCCCCGTTGGACCAGATGGCGCCGTCGTCCGACGCAGGCACGTCGTGCCCCCAAATCCCTCCGCTGGTCGCCTTCGCCGACGACTGGAGGTTCTCGGCCTCGATCGCACCCACGATCGCGAACGTGTTCGGCGCCTCCCAGTGCGAGGGAAGCAGGTCGGGCGGGAGGGCGGGCGGCACCGGGGAGGGGCCGGCGAGGTAATAATAGGCGACGGAGGAGTAGTCGGCCGGCACCGTGTTCTCCGCCCCGTGCTCGATTGTGAACCGTATCGACTTGGTGAACGGGATCGCGTCCTCGACGTGCCAGCGGTAGGCTGAGATCCGCGGCCTCTTCTCGTCCTTGATGACGACCCCGTGGTAGGGGGCCGAGTAGAGGCCCCGGTCGAAGTACCAGCCCGAGCAGAAATAGTCCTCGGTTCCGGTTCCCTCGATGGCCGGCTTTCCGTCGCCGTCGATGTAGACCATCTCGTTGCCCTCGAGGAAGCCCATGGTGAGGCCCGTCATGAAGAGGGCGGTCCCGACATAGTGGCCCTCCCCGGCGGTCTCCAGGACCGTGTAGTTCTTGCCCGGGGTTGTCGGGTTCTCCCTTCGGAACTGCGCGTGGAAATGGCGGGTGCCTGCCGGGAGGGAATCCAGCGAGGTGAAGTCGATGTTGTAGTAGAACGACTCGAGCAGCGTGCTTGATCCGTTGGTGAGCGTCCACCTGGCCGACTTGTGAAACGGCATGGGCCAGTAGCAGTTGTACCCGCCCGAGTTCTCGTTGAGCGGCAGGGACGTGTAGTCCTTCTGCTCCCCGAACCCGACGCCGAAGAACGCCCCGATCGGGCACTCGACGCTGGGGTACTTGTCGCCGTCCCAGTACATGCGAAGCACGACCTGGCTCAGGATGCCCACGTTGGTCCTCGGCGATATGGTCACCCAGAAGCGGTGGACGCAGCCGGCGCCCTCGTGGTTGAACAGGGTCACCGTCTCGCCGGGTTTGACGGGGATTGAGTCGTTGTTCTTGTCGTTCCTGTCCCACGAACCCTCGTGCACGGCCCTGCCGGGTCTCGGCTCGGCGAGATTCGAAAGCGGCGAGGAGAATGAAGTCGCCTGGGCCGGCGCCAGAAGCGGGGCCGACAGGGCGAGGGCGGCCGCCATCCGGAGCGCAAGCGAGGGCGCGCTCGAGACAAGGGATCGGCGCCAGGAGGCGGATCGGGCTGGTACGCTTCTGAATTCAGGGCGGGGGCGTGGTGGTGTGCGCATGGTATCGATCGGTGAGCGGTTGAACTTGACCGCAGGGCGGGGCGGGAGGCAGGGGTCGAAGGAAGAGGGATTGCAGCGATGGAGCGGGGACGGCATCGCCCCCGATGCGTCAGGCCAGGGTAAACCTGATGCCGGATGGAGGACTGCGACGCCACAACTAGTTCTTGGCTCCGATGTTTGCAACATCCTATGGGCGGCGCGGGTGCCTCGGGCGCGCGGCCCCGCGCCCACGCGGGGAAGACCCCGGCCAACGTGCACGGGGAGGGAGCCGTTGCATGGCCAATTTATGCAGTCCTTTTGGCAAACCATGCGGCGTTTCGGCCGCGGGCAGCCTGTATGTTCTCAGGGCATTGGATGGCATCGCTACCCATTCCGGCATGCAACATTCCAAAGCGAGAAGCCCGGGCCCCGGCGAAAGGGCGATTGCCGCTTGTTCTCTCGCGGTGCTGGCCGCCGTCTTGGCCGGCGTCTGCATCCGGCAAACCAGGTTTGATCCGGCCGTGATGATGTCGGCGGGCGTGCCGCCGGCCGCCCCCGCCCAGGCGATGCCGGGTCTGCTGGAAAAATGGCCGGCCGGCCTGTCGCCGATGAGCGGGGCGGAGGCGTTTTCGCCGGGAACGCTGTCCGACAAGATCGACGGGAAGGCCGACCTGTACCTTTCGGCCGGATTCGTCTCGCTTAAGGACCAGCGGGTCGCCCTCGCCGGAGGCGCGGGTTCCTGGATGGAGATGCTCGTGTTCGACATGGGCCTCCCGGCAAACGCCTTCTCGGTCTACAGCTCGCAGAGGCGCCCCAATGCCGCGGACGCAGGCATCGCCGATTACAGCTACGAGGCCGACAACGAGCTCTGCCTCGTCCACGGGAACTACTACGTCGAGCTCGTCTGCTCCGACTCCTCCGACCCGGCGAGGCGGGCGGCGGAGACCGTGGCGCGCGCCTATGTGGGGGCGACGGCGGTGGCCGAGCACGCGAACATGGGCGCCGAGCAGGCTCTCTTCCCCCCGGAAGGGCTGGTGGCCGGCAGCATCGCGCTCGTGCCGTCCGACGTGTTCGGGTTCGACCGGCTGAAGAATGTCTTTGTGGCCCGCTATCGGGATGGCGGGAACGAGGTGACCCTGTTCGCCGCCAACCGGGGCGCGCCGGATGAGGCGGCGAAGGTTGCGGCCGAGCTCCGCGGCTTCTTCGTGGCGGACTGCGGCGGCAGGGAAACCCCGGCTCCGCCCGCTCCGCCCGGGGCGGCGATCTTCGATCTGGGCGGCAGCTTCGAGGCGGTGTTTGCAGCGGGCCCGTACATCGCCGGGGTGCACCAGGCGCCCGACCGGGAGTCCGCGCAGCGTTGGCTGGCCGTCCTCAGCCGCCGGATATCCGGAGCGCACCCGTGATTCCCCCCGACCCAGGTCCCGGGCCGGTCGCGACGCGCCGCGAGTTCTTCCGCCGGGGGCTGCGCGCCGGGGCGGCGATAGCCGCGACGGGCGGGCTCGGCGCCTGGCTCTGGAACCGCCATCCGCCAGGCGACTTCGGCCGGACGCAAGCCTCGGATCCCAGGAAGGACTTCGCCGTGCGCGCGGCCGGGCCGCGCATGGCCATCGCGACCGGCCGGGACAGGGCCGCGATGCTGCGGCGGGCGCTGGCGGCGATGGGCGGGATCGAACGGTTCATCGGCAGGGGCGACCGCGTGATGCTGAAGGTGAACGCGGCGTTTGCGACGCCCGCGATCCTCGGCGCGACAACCCACCCGGATCTTGTGGCGGAACTGGCCCGGTTGTGCCGGGCCGCAGGGGCGGCGTCCGTAATCGTTACCGACAACCCCATCAATTCCCCAGAAAGCTGTTTCGAGCTGACGGGCATCGGCGCGGCCGCGCGCGCGTCGGGGGCCGGCCTGTTCGTGCCGCGCCAGGGATCCTTCCGGGCCGGGACGCTTCCCGGAGGCCGCTTGATTCGCGACTGGCCCGTCCTGGACGAGCCGTTCGCCGGGGTGACAAAGCTGATCGGTGTCGCACCGGTGAAGGGCCACCAGCGCGCGGGGGCCTCGATGACGATGAAGAACTGGTACGGCCTGCTCGGCGGCCGGCGCAACCAGTTCCACCAGGACATCGACGGCATCATCGTCGAGCTGGCGATGCTGGTGAAGCCGACGCTGGTCGTCCTCGACGGCACCGACAGCATGATGACCAACGGGCCGACCGGCGGCTCACTGGCCGACCTCAAGGCGACGAACACGCTGATCGTCGCCACGGACCCGGTGGCGGCGGACGCCTGCGGGGCGACGCTCCTGGGAAAGACCTTCCGCGACCTGCCCTATCTTGTCCGGGCCGGCGAGATGGGGCTCGGCACGGCGGACTTCGAGTCGCTGCACCCGGCCCGCGTGCCGGCGCAGGCCTCCTAAACCCATGCGCATCACGACCGCACGGCGCATCGCGCAGGCCTTCTTCTTCGCCCTGTTCGTCTGGCTGTGCGTCGTCGCAACCGTCGGGACCCGGCTGTGGCAGTGGCGCGGCTGGCCGATACGGTGGTTTCTCGAGCTCGATCCCCTGGTCGCGCTGGGCACGGCGCTCACGACGCGTTCGCTCTTCCCGGGCCTTTTCTGGGCTTTCGCGACCATCGCGCTCACGATCCTTCTGGGGCGCGTCTTCTGCGGATGGGTGTGCCCGTTTGGCTCGATTCATCATTTCGTAGGCTGGCTGGCCCAGCGGTCGCGGCCGCTGAAGCGGCGAATCGAGGCGAACCGGTACCACCGCGCGCAGGCAGTCAAGTACTGCCTGCTTGCCGCCTTGCTCGCGGCGGCCCTTCTTCCCGTCGGCCGGATGATGCTCGGCTCGCTGCAGACGGGCCTGCTCGACCCGATCCCGCTCGTGAACCGCTCCTTCAACCTGGCGGTCCTCTCGGTCGCGGACCTGGCGGCGGGGAATTGGGCCGGGGCCGGCCGTTTCTATTCCGGCGCGGGCTTGGTCGGGGCCGTCTTCCTCGCGCTTGTGCTGCTTAACGTTGCCGTCCCCCGGTTCTACTGCCGATTCATCTGCCCCCTCGGGGCGCTCCTCGGAGTCATCGGCCGCGTCTCCCCCTGGGGCATAGGGGCCCGGCGCGCGAAATGCACGGAATGCGGCGTCTGCGACCTGAATTGCGCGGGCGCCTGCAATCCGATGGGGCCGATCCGCCCGAGCGAGTGCCTGATGTGCATGAACTGCCTGGACGACTGCCCCTCGGTGGAGCCAATAGCCTACGGCCCGCGGCCGTCGCCCGCCGGTGAAATCACCTCGCCGGGAATGTCCCGGCGCGACTTTGTCATTTCGGTCGCGGCGGGGCTTGCGGTGGTCCCATTGGCGCGCCTGGGAGGGGCGACAGCTAACGATTGGCCTGCGGGGATGATCCGGCCGCCCGGCGCCGTTGCCGAGGAGGAGTTCCTCGCGCGCTGCGTGAAATGCAGCGAATGCGTCCGGGTCTGCCCGACCAACGTGCTGCAGCCGGCTGGGCTCTCCTGGGGATGGGAGGCGCTCTGGACGCCGGCGCTCAACAACCGCATCGGCACCAGCGGGTGCCAGTCCAACTGCATCGCGTGCGGCCACGCCTGCCCGACCGGGGCCATCCGGCCGCTCACGCTCGACGAGAAGCTCGGGCGCGGCGGCTTCGAGGCGGCGGGGCCGATCCGCATCGGCCTGGCGTTTGTCGACCGCGGGCGCTGCCTGCCCTGGGCGATGGAGCGGCCTTGCATCGTCTGCGAGGAAACCTGCCCGGTCTCGCCGAAGGCGATCCATCTGGAGGAGGTCGAGCAGACGATCCGGGAGGGAGCGACGGTGCGCCTGCAGCGGCCTGTCGTGGATCCCGCGCGCTGCACCGGATGCGGGGTCTGCGAGCACGAGTGCCCGATGAGCGGGCAGCGCGCCATCCGGGTCACCGCGGACAACGAGACCCGCGACCGGAGCCATGCCGTCCTTTTACACCATGAAAAACAATAAAGATTCCATCTCCCGCCGGGATTTCCTTGCGGCGACCGGGGCCATCGGCGTGGGCGCCATTCTGGCGTCCTCACGTATCTGGGGGGCGGACGTGCCGCGGCAGGCCATCGCCCGGAGGAAATTCGGCAAGACGGGAGTGGAGGTGCCGATCATCGGCCTCGGCTGCATGTTCGACATCATCAATAACCAGGTCATCCTTCGCCAGGCCTTTGACCGCGGCGTGACCTACTGGGACACCGCCGCGGGCTACGGCAAGGGGGGCAGCGAGCGCGGCATCGGCATGTTTCTGGAAAGGAACCCGTCGGCGCGCAAGGAGCTGTTTCTAGTCACAAAGGGCCGCGGCCCGGACTACCGGCAAACGCTCGACGAGTCCCTCGCCAGGCTGAAGGTCGACTACGTCGACCTGTTCCTCTCCCACGCCGTCGGCGACATCGGAGAGGTGGACACGCCGGAGGCGAGGGCGTTTGCGGAGAGGGCGAAGCGGGACGGAAAGATCAAGTTCTTCGGCTTCAGCACGCACAGCAATGTGGCGCAATGCCTCGAAGGGGCGGCCAAGCTCGGGTGGATCGACGGGATCCTGATGACCTACAACTACCGCACGATGCACGAGCCCGACGTGATGGCGGCGATCGACGCGTGCGGGACGGCGGGCATCGGCCTGACCGCGATGAAGACGCAGGGCCAGTGGCAGTGGCGCGAGACGCCCGAGCAGGCGGCCATCCTGGCCCCGCTCCTGGCGCGCGGATTCACGCCCGGGCAGGCCAAGCTCAAGGCCGTGATGGAGAATCCGCAGATCTCCACCGCATGCGTCCAGATGCCGAGCCTGAAGCTCTGCCATGAGAACATTGCCGCGGCCCTGGACGCCACAAGCCTCGCCGAGTCCGACCGCGCCGCGCTGGAGCAGCACGCCGCGGCGACCGCGACCGGCTATTGCGCCGGCTGCAGCCGGCTGTGCGAGCCGACGATCGGCAACGCCGTGCCGGTGGCGGACATCATGCGCGACCTGATGTACCACCGCCATTACGGGGATTCGGTGGACGCGCGCTCGCTCCTCGCCGAACTGCCGGTGGAGGTCAGGGCGCGGCTGCCTCTCGTGGACTACGCAGCGGCCGAGCGCGCCTGCCCGCGCGGGCTGCCAATTGGGTTGCTGATGCGCGAAGCCTCGGTCATCCTCGGTTAGCATGTGCCGATGACCGCCGAGACCGTCCGCTGCTTTGATGCGCTGGCCGCCGATGCCCAATGGTACACGTTCACCCCGAACGAGCGGCGAATCACGGATGAGTTCGTGCGCCGATGGGGGATAAGGCCTGGCGACTGGGTCCTCGAGCCCGGCTGTGGCTCCGGGCGGCTCACTGTCATCCTGGCAGCGCTGACGGGCCCGGAGGGCCGCGTGCTGGCCTTCGACGCTTCCCGGGAGTTCATCCGGGCAGCGGCGCGGCGCGGTATGCCCGCACACGTGACCCTGCATGCCTTCCGCATGGAGACGGCGCCGCTCCCGCAGGCCTCCTTCGAGCACGTGGTGTGCTTCAACGCCTTTCCCCACCTCGTGCCGCAGGAGCGCACCGCGTACCGCCTTGCCGGGGCCCTTCGGCCGGGAGGGGTGCTCTGGATCGCGCACACCTGCAGCCGCGGCTTCGTCAACGGCGTCCATCGGCAGGGGCCCGCCTCCCTGCGCAACCATCTCCTGCCGGCCCCGAGGGTCCTGGATCGCCTCCTGCGCGGGGCCGGGCTCGGTGAAGTCGAGATCGAGGACGGCGCCGACCGCTTCCTGGCGCGGGCCGTCCATCCCGCGCCCGTTTTCGCCGGCCCCCCTGTCGACCGCCATGCCTGAGCCATCCTCCGCCGGCGCCGCCCGCCCTTTCCGCTTCCTCACGCTCTCCACGGCGCGGGAGCTCGGGATATTGCTGTGCCTCTCGGTGATGTTCCCGTTCATGATCCACGTGATCCCCGTGCCCGAGGACTCCCAGCTCGGCCCGAGGCTGCTGCCGATCTTCTACGCCCCGCTCCTGGCGTCGCTTTTGCGGCGCTCCGGGACGGCGGCGGCGGTCGCGCTGCTGGCGCCGTGGCTCAACTGGGCATTGACGTCACATCCTGCGCCGACCGGCGCGATCGTGATGACGGTCGAGCTTGTGGTCTTTGTCCTTGCCGTTCGGGCGCTGCTGGCCCGGTCGGGGCCGCGCTGGTACCTCGCCGCGCCGGCGTTCCTCTTTTGCAAGGCGGGGTCGGCATTGGCTGCGACCGCGTTCCCGGAATTGAACGGCGGCCGCGAGCCGCTCGCGTGGGCCGTCCAGAGCGTCGCGACCGGTCTGCCCGGGATCGCCATCCTCGTGCTCATCAATTGGCTGGTGCTGCGGTCCTATCCGCCCGGCGCGGCGGGCGGCGGCCCAAGGCTGGCATGAGGGCTCGGCGCCGAATCTGCGGCGGGAATCGGAAATCGGCCGGAACGGAAACACCCGCAGCGCGCGTCCTCCTGCCGATCTGCCTTTTGCCCACCGCCGTTCCATCACGACCGGCCCCGTGGATCACCTGGGTCGGCCGCTTCCATGGCCACTGCGCACTTTCCTAATCCCGCGAACGTCTACCTCTACGGGATGATTGTCCTTTCGACCGTTCACCGGCTGTCGAAGGATTACCCGGAGCCGGACGGCTATGGCGAAATCGAGGAGACGCATGTCGTGCCGGGGGGAGAGACTGGCAACTCTGCGCTTGTGCTGGCGCGATGGGGGCAGCGCGTGAAAGTCGCGGGGCCCTTTCTGGGGAGACAGACGCGCGACGGCGTATTGGGGTTTCTGGCGCCGAGGGGGATCGATTGCTCGGGCCTCCGCTATGACGAGTCTTACGATGGCGTAACCGACACCGTGCTGGTTGGCGGCGGGTCGCGGACGGTCTTCGGCCGATTCGGGCAATACTTCCGCGGGCCGCGGCGCTGGGCGGCGCCGGAGCGCGCCGACATAGCGGGCGCCGACATAGTCGGCATTGACCCCTTCTTCGATGGCGAGTCTGAGGAGGCCGGACGGCTTTGCGGCGAGCTCGGCAGGCCGTATGTGACGATTGATTGCGCTCCGGACAGCGCCCTGAATCGAGGCGCCGCGGCGACGGTTGTCTCGAACGAGTTTCTGCGCAGCCATTTTCCCGCGGCAAACCGCGGGGAACTGCTGCGGCTCTACACGGCGGAGAGCGCGGGCCTTGTGATCCTCACCTGCGGCGCTGAGGAGATCCTCTACGCCCGTGGGCGCGGGGAGATCCTCGGCATGAAGCCCTTCAAGGTGGCCCCAAAGAGCACGCTTGGCGCCGGCGACGCGTTTCGCGGCGCAGTGATACATGGCGCCTCCCGCGGATTCTGTGACGAAGGCATCGTGCGGTTTGCCGCAGCGACCGCTGCATGCGTCTGCCGGCGCTTCC
The DNA here is from genome assembly GCA_937889545.1 of uncultured Opitutaceae bacterium. GTDB lineage: Bacteria > Verrucomicrobiota > Verrucomicrobiia > Opitutales > Opitutaceae > Palsa-1447. Next base: position 37,273 of record CALAOT010000009.1, on the reverse strand, counting down.
CCATGGCCCACGACCCGCCCGGCCTGGAGGAAATCGAGGCGCTCGCGACGTCCAACGGCGGCAATCCGATTGGGCCGCGCCGCGCCTGACGACGGGAATGCTTTTGACACCCTTGCGGCGCGGGATTACGAAAATTGGTCGGCAACGCCAAACCGCCGCCGGGGGGGGGGGGGTGACTGCGGAACGGTCCGGAAAATCGGGTCAGCTTGCCTTGTCCCGGAAGCGGTAGACAGCCAGCCGCCACCATCATGGATCCGAAGCCTGCTCCCGGAAGGAACCCGAAATAGACCTGGCGCGACGTCGAGCGCACTGAGGCCCCGAAGCGCTCGGTCGGCGACCGCAACGCCGATTTTCGCGCGGTCTATCGCCCCTACGACGAGGCGACCGCGAGCGAGCAGGCCAGCCGCTGCATTCAGTGCCCGAACCCGACCTGCGTAAGCGCGTGTCCGCTCGGCATGCCGATCCCGGATTTGCTGCGGCTGACGGCCGACCGGCAGTTCACCGAGGCGGCGAAACTGCTGTTTGCTAATCAGAGCATGCCGGAGCTGTTCGTGCATGTGTGCGCGGGCGAACGGCTGTGCGAGGCCGCGTGCATGCTCGCCGACAAGTCCGAGCCGGTGTCGATAAGCTCCATCTCCCGCTTCATCCTGGATTTCGGCTGGAAGAACGGCCTCTTCGAGCCGCCGGTCGGCGAGGCCAAGGGCCAGGGCGTCGCGGTCGTCGGGTCGGGCCTGTGCGGGCTGGTCGCCGCGGACGAGCTTTCGAAGGCCGGCTACGCCGTCACGGTGTTCGACGCATACCGCAAGCCCGGCGGGCGGCTGGTCAAAGGGCTGCCCGGCTTTCGCGTTGACCGCGAGTTGATCGAACGCCGCGTGCGGTTGCTCGCGCAGCGCGGCGTCCAGTTCCGCACCGGCATGGTGTGCGGCCGCGACCTGAAGATGGGTGATCTGCGCCGCGACTTCGACGCAGTGTTCTTCGGCCTCAGGCGTGCGAATCCGGTAAGCCTCGATATTCCGGGCGCAAAGCAGCGCGGAGTGCGGCAGGCCTACCCGTTTGTCCTGCGCAACACGTCCGACGTCGCCGTCAAGACGCAGCCTGTGTCCGTCCAGAACCGGAGCGTGGTCGTGCTCGGCGGCGGCGAGACCGCGGTCGATGCCCTGCGTGTGGCTATCCGCTGCGGCGCCAGTGACGCCGCATGTGTCTATCGCCGCGACATCAGGGACCTTTCGGCGAGCCCAAGGGAGATCGCCAACGCCGAGGAGGAAGGCGCGCGTTTCATCTGCTTCGCCCAGGCGGTCGAGGTCATCGGCAACGCGCGGGGCGACGTGACCCATGTGCGCTGCGTTCGCACGGCGCCTGGGGAACCCGACGCGACGGGTCGCTGCACCGTTTCGCCGATCGCCGGCTCCGAGTTCCACATTCCAGCCGACGTCGTGCTCGTTGCCTACGGCTACGAGCCGCCGAAGCTAACGCAAGTGGACGAGTTTTCCGAGCTCGCCTTCGACGACCGGGGTTTTCTAATCGTCGACTCCGACCTGATGACGAATCTTCCCGGCGTGTTTGCCGGCGGTTCGGTCGTGCGCGGCTCCGTGCCGTTGGTCACGATCGTGCACGACTCCTGCAGCGCCGCAGCCTCAATCGCCCGGTATCTCTGCGCGCGCCGCGCGAAAGCCGGGCTAGTTCAGGGGGCCCTTGCCGACGGCGCGGAAAGGCCGATTTCGGCGCAATAGATAGCGCGGGGACTAGCGGCGGTATTCCGGCGGGGTCGAGCCACCGGCCATTCGGCGCACGATCGCATTCTTGGCCGCCATGCGGGCCTCTCTGGACGGGATTGGCGTTGCGCAGAAATCAGCTTTCCGACGAACTCGACATATGCCATCCCCATGGGTTCCGGAAAAGAAGGCGGCATGGATCATGGCTGCGATCGTCGCCGCCGAAGGGACCTGGGTCGGATTCAACGTCGCCACAAATGGGCGGGGATTTTGCCGTTATCTCGGATTGCTGCCTGGCAGCAACACGGGTGTTTGGCCCGGATGGTTTCTGGCGGCAATCGTGACTCTGCTCTTTGTAATTCGGGCTTCGCGCCTTCCGTCCGTGCGCGCCAATCTGTTCAAACCCTCTCGCCTAAAGGTGCTCGCTTTGGCGCTCGCCGTCAGCGCCGGCATTTTGGAGGAGGTGTTTTTCCGGCGCCTGCCTATGGATTACCTGCAAAACCGGGACTTTGGTCCGTTTCCCCAAATCGCTGCCTCGGCCTTCCTCTTTGGCATTGTTCACGGCACCTGGGCCCTGATGGGCAAGAGCCTGAGCGCGGGTTGGGGCGCAACCCTCGCCACGGGTGCATTGGGAGCCGCGCTCGCAGTCGTTTACTTGGCCGGTGGCCGCAGCCTCGCACCCTGCGTTGGCGCGCATTTTGCAATAAACGTCTTTATTGAGTCCGGACTCGGGCTCGCCGCCACGCGCGGGGAGATGGGTCGCAGGCGACACTCAGCTCAGTCCGTCTAGATCCGATTCAGAGGGAAATGCTGGTCGATAAAGCGAAAATCGCGGTCGTTCTCCAAGAAGCTGACGCCATTTTGGACAACGACGGCTGCGATAAGGCAATCGATCGAGTTGCGAATCGTCACGCCTTTGCGTCGTAGCTCGCGATAGATCGTTGCCCCCAACTCAAACGTGGATCGATCGTCGGGCAGGTAAAGCAATTCCGCGAAGCGCTTTCGAGTTTCGGCATACTCCTTTTCCTCCCGAATTCCCTGCAAGACTTCAGTCACAATGAAGCCGCAGCAATAAAGGTCGTCGCGATCCCGAATGCATTTCTCCAGTTTTGCCGTGACCTCGTTTTCCCGGCCGCGGAGAAAATCGATCCAGACTGTCGAGTCTATCAGGACGTTCACGCCACGCGCTTGCGTCGCATTGCCGCCAAATCGCCATCCCAATGAATCTTGCCTTTGAGGGTAAGCAACTCCTGCTGTCTCTCCCGTCGGACCAGCTCATTAAGGGCACGGTCTACCAGGGCTCGCCGAGTCTTCAGCCCAGTCGACTTCAACCCCTCGCGTATGAGGGCTTCATCTAGAACGATGTTCGTACGTTTCATCGCGTACACAACATTGTAATATGAAATGTGTATGCAAGCGAATTCGAGATTGCGGAACCGTAAACCAATCCGGCTCACATCCCAGGAAGCCCGCCGTTGCCCTTCATCGCCTCCATCTGGCGCATCAGCTTCTTCTGGTTCCCGCCCTTCATCATGCGCATCATCTTCTGCATCTGCTGCGGATCTCACAGGCCAACGGATTATGACGACCTGCTATTGAGACTTCCTGCTGGCATTTAGGTTTTTGATGGCAATTTGTGGCAACGGTCGACGCATGCTTATTTTTGATGCCCCCAATGGTTCCGGGCCCGATCGACAACACTGTTGCGCAAGCTGCGCCTTGACTGCCTTCGAATGTATGACACTCTGTCAGACATGAAGGTTTCTACCCGTTCGTTGATGCGCGAATTCCCCAAGGCCAAGGCCGCGGCCCGCAAGGGACAGGCTGTTGAGATCGTCGACGGCAAGTCAGGCGAGCAGTTTCTTTTGATCGCCAAGCCGACCCACACCTTTGGAGAACTCGCCGCGCACGCTAAGGGCGTTTATGCCGGCCCTCGCGATCTTTCGTCGCGGGAGGGCTTCGGTGCCTGAGCATATAACCGACACAGGTCCCCTTGTCGGCTGGATAAATTCGCGCGACCAGTGGCATGCTTGGAGTGCGAGCGTTTTGGAGGGGCTCGCCCCGCCGCTGATAACTTGTGAAGCCGTGATCGCAGAGGCTGCGTGGCAGCTGAGCCGGTCGCGACCAGCAGTTGATCAGCTATACGGTCTTGTGGATGCTGGTGCCCTCCGGGTGGTGGACCTATTACCCGAACACATGTCCCATTTACGTTCTCTTACCGCAAAGTATCCGCAGATGGATTTTTGCGATGCGGCCGTCGTGAGATTGGCCGAGATATTCCCGCAGGCGAAGGTGATCACGACTGATTCCGCGCATTTTACGATCTACCGTCGGTTTGGAAACAAGCCGCTGGCGCTAATTCATCCGATGAGCGGGTGAAGTGGATTTGGATTCCCATTCCCTCCCGGTCGAATTTAGGCAGTCCCAACTAATTCACGACGTCATTGGTGAAGGTGCGTCGATGAACTTTCAGGAACGCCCATATTTTCCAAAACATCAGACCCTCCCATTGCCGCAAGAAAGCTGTTAGAACTTATCGCACCTTCGCACATAGGATGCAGTCTCGGGGGTCAGGGCCAATGTTCGGACAAACGTGCCAGCGACGGAGGACTCCTTCCCGGATCATACCGGCCTTCTCCATCACTCGCGCCGAGCTAGGATTGTCCACATCGCAGAATGCGTAAGCGCGAAATACCTCCGGCTGGGCGAGCGCCCAATCAACTGCAAATCGCAAGGCCTCGGGCATTAGTCCGCGGCCCCAGAAGGATCTGTCCAGGACGTAGCCGAACAACATGTGGGTCTTCTTTTGCCGCAGCGCGCTCTCGATTGTCGAACACGGGGCACTTGACTTTGGATGAATCACTCTACATAGAAACGCCATGCAATCTACATATTCGGTGACAGAGGGGCAGGCTCGTTTCCCCCATGTCGTCAAGGAGGCCCAAAGCGGGCGGGTGGCCACGATCACCAAGCATGACGAGCCGGTGGCCTATGTCGTCGGGAGGGAACGCATGAGCGCTCTCGTTGAGACTTTGGAGATCCTTGCCAATCCCGCGGCGATGAAGGCGATCAGAGACAACGAGGCCGGGAAGCTCAAATCCCACAAGATCGACGAGATTCCGGACTAATGCCGAAGGTCGATGTAAAGCAGCCGGTCTACGATTTCATCCGTCGCCTGGCTCCGGAGCCGCGCCGCGCGCTGAAGAAGGCTCTGCAAGAGCTGGAGCATGAGCGCGGCGACATCCGTTCGCTTGAGCAAGCCCTTGCAGGATACTACCGCCTTCGCGTAGGCAAATTCCGCCTGATATTCCGATACGTCAACACAGGGGATATCGAGGCAATTTTCGTTGAAGAGCGAAGTATGGTCTATGAGGTTTTCGAGGCTCAGCTTTTGGCAAAGCTGAAAACTTAGGGGACGAGTGTGCTGCAGAAGGGTCATGTGCGCCCTCACATCCCCGGGAAACCGCCCTTGCCCTTCATCGCCTCCATCTGGCGCATCATCTTTTTAGCGCCACCGCTCTTCATGGCGCGCATGAGCTTCTGCATCTGCTGGAACATAGGTGAGGTCATTGTCAACCAAGTACTTGGGAAAGCTGCTTTATTGAGACTCTCCCCAGGCAACAACGGCTATGATGGCACATCCTGGCAAAGTGTCTGGCAAGCAGTTGGAAGAGCTCACAGGAGCGCCGCTTCGCGGGAGGAACAGAACCCCTTGCCGAGGGGGTCGTCGATCGAGGAGCCGATCACCACGTGGTAGAGCACCGGGACGTCGAAAATCTTGCCGGCCTCCCGCATCTGCTTCAGATGACACAGGCTAACGGATTACATCAGTCTGCTGTTGCGGTTCCCTTATGGCACCAAGTCTACAATGGCATTGTCTGGTAAACCTTCCAAACTGGATTCTTAGCGAAGCTTAAAGGATGTGCGCTCGGGACTTATAGTACCAGAGAGCGCACGCGTGTGCGCTGCCTACGCGAATTCGCAACATCCGATTCTGCCAGGCGTTTTGCTTACACCTGGTCAACCCTGAGTCGTTCTCCCACGACGTGGCGAATGCGGTCGAAATGCACGTCACGGCAGGCAATCACCAAGCCTGTGCGAATGGCGACCGTTGCAACGAAGAGATCGTTGCGCGGAATCGTCACTCCTTCGCGCCTCAGTCGGCGTTCCAGGAGGGCAGCTTCCCGCCAATCGTCCGTTTCAAAAGGAACATGGTGGCTGAATCGAAAAGCTTCATCCAAGTCGGCCTCTTCGTCGGCTTTGACACCGCTTAACAATTCAAAGCGAATTGGGCAGGTGTAGGCGGCCAAGTCAGCTTCGAGGAGCCGTGCCACCTCCTGCTTGACCGCCGAATTGCCTTTCCGACGGAGAAATTCAACCCAGGCGGAACTGTCAACGAGCTTCATAGACGTCGCGCGCCTCCAATTGCTCGTTAGTCAGGGCAAAGTCAGTCTTCCCAGTCAAGGCCCGTTCCAGGAATCGACGCCGGGCTTCCTGGCGGAGAAACTGCGCGAGGGCTCGACTCACGGCCGGAGATTTCTTTTTCAGGCCGGTGATCTTCTGTATCCTCCGCAACTCTTTAGCTTCAATATCGACAGTGATTCTCATACTTAAGTGGGATAAAATGATGATTTAGTTGAAGCCTGCAAGCATCATTTCGTCAGCATCTGTGCCGGCACAGAGTCCAACTCGTCCGGCACCGCGCGGAATGGACGCCGCGTGGGCTCACGTCCCCGGAAACCCGCCCTTTCCCTTCATGGCCTGCATCTGGCGCATGAGCTTCCTCTGGTTCCCGCCCTTCATCATGCGCATAACCTTCTGCATCTGCTGTGGATATTGGTAGAAGAACAACTTGTGAAAGGTCGCCTCGAAAAATGCGGGGCGGCATTCCGTCTATCATGGCACATCATGGCACATTTCAAAGGTCGCAGCGGTGTTCTAGTGTTTCGCCTCGATGAAGCCGCACACGCCAATCTGCGCCCGCCCATTACGGTCAAAGATGCCATCAGCGATTTGCCAATGGCGGGTGAAAACGAAACACCGCTTCGTTACGATTGCCGTCACCGCAACATTGGTGAGTTTGTCCGTCAGATTCGCCGAAGCATCAGGCATTCACAACTGCGTTCCGCTCGGAGCCGCCTCCTCCCCAAGATCATTGCCCTTAAGGGGTTTCGCCTCGCGTTTCAATGTGGGTCTTGGAAAATTGCCCCCGTCTCCAGCCCGCTTCCATGGAATCCAATTCTACCCAAGCGGTGTTTCTGAGTTACGCCCGCGAGGACACCGCGGCGGCGCTGCGCATTGCCGAGGCGCTGCGCAGCCACGGGATCGACGTGTGGTTTGACCAGAGCGAGCTTCGGGGCGGTGACGGCTGGGACCAGAAGATCCGCAGGCAGATCAAGGAGTGCGCGATCTTCATTGCCCTCATCTCGGAGCGCACGGAGCAGCGGCACGAGGGCTATTTTCGGCTCGAGTGGAAGCTCGCCGTCGAGCGCACCCACCTCATGGTGGCAGGAGCCCCGTTTCTTCTTCCCGTCGTCGTGGACGGCACGTCCGAATCCACGGGAATGGTGCCCGACGAGTTTCTCCGAGTCCAATGGACGCGCCTGCCGGGTTCGCTGCCCACGCCCCAATTTATCGTACAGGTGAGGGGCCTTCTCGATTCACAGCGCAGGCCCGCGGTCCAAGGCCGGGGCTCTGGCGCGTTTTCCACGCCCGCGGCGCCGGGGATTCCCCGGCGCCGACCTGGCCCGCCGGCTTGGGCGTGGGCCGCACTTGGGATAGCGGCGGCTGTCGCCGCCGGTGCGGTCTACCTGAGCCGCAAAACGGCGCCCGCCCCGGCGGCCGAGGCTGGGGTGGCTGCGCAGGCCGTGGCGGCCAAGTCGATCGCCGTGCTGCCGTTTGACAACCTGAGCCCGGACAAGGACAACGACTTTTTCGCGGACGGCGTACACGAGGAGGTGATTACCGCACTCGCCAAGATCCATGACCTTAAGGTCGTCTCGCGTACGTCGGTCATGGCATATAGGACCGGCGAGCGCAACCTGAGGAAGATCGCGGCGGAGCTGGGGGTTGCGAACGTGCTTGAAGGCAGCGTGCGCCGCGAGGGCAATCAGGTGCGGGTCACGGCGCAGCTCATCGACGCACGAACCGACGAGCACCTGTGGGCCGAGGCCTACACCCGCGACCTGACCAATGTCTTCACCATCCAATCGGAGCTGGCGGGCGCGATTACGGCGGCGCTCAAGGCCACCCTCTCGCCCGAGGAAAAGTCGCTGATTGAACGCCGTCCGACGGAAAACAGGGACGCCTACGACCTCTACCTGCGCGCACGCGCCATGAGCGACACGATTGGCTACGCCACCTCAAGGGACGGAATCGACAACGTGGTCTCGCTCTACGAGCAGGCCGTGACCTTGGACCCCGGCTTCGTGCTGGCTTATGTGCAGCTCACTGCGGAGAACGGAAAGCTCTACTGGTTCGGACACCTTGACCCGACTCCGGAAAGCCGGGCGCGCGCGAAGGCGGCGCTCGACGCCGCGGTCCGGCTCGACCCGAATTCGCCGGAGACTCACTTGGCGCTCGGGGCCTATGCCTACTTCTGCGACAACGATTGGGCCCGTTCGCTTTCCGAGTTCACCACTGCGGCGGACAGCCTGCCGAACGACGCGCAGGTCATTTACGAAATCGGTCGCGCGCAGAGGAGGTTGGGCCACCTGGCGGAGGCGCTCACCTACTATACCCGCGCGATGGGGCTGAATTCGCGCGACCTCACCTGCATGCAGGATCAGGTCGAGACGCTGAACATGATGCGGCGCTATCCTGAGGCGCTTGAGCTCTGCGAGCGATATATGGCCTATTACCCGAACAGCCCCGACCTGCTTCGCACACTGGCGAAGGTCAGGTTCGAGACCAGTCGGGACAAGCGGGCGTTCATCGCGGCCATCGGGCAGGGCGCGACCGGGACCGCCAACTATGAGAGCGTGCTCAATGCCTACTATGGCGCGATGGTGGCCGGCGACCTTGACGCGGCGGATCGGGCGCTGGCGGATTCCCGCCTGACGTATGTCCCATCCCCGATCCGCGTCCTCAACGAGCCGGTTTCGCTCGACCGCGGCCTGGTGGCGTTTCTGCGGGGAAAGCCGGACGAGGCGCGGGCCTTTGGCGCCGACGCCTCCGCCTATTTCAAGGCTGGGCAGTGGACCCGGCGGCAGGAGGCGGTGGCCATGGCGGATAACGCTCTTGCGCTTGCGCTGGTCGGCCACGCGGATCAGGCCGTGAATCTGGCGCGCGAGGCCCTTGAGCTTCAGGCCAGCCACGATTTTTTTGCCTTGGTGACCTTGCGATCGAGGATCGGGCAGGTCTTCCTAGTTCTCAACCGCCGCGAGGAGGCGTTGGCCATGCTTCACGATATGATGACGTTTCCCTGCGACATTGGTCCGGAGGAATTGCGCAACGATCTCATGTGGTCGCGCCTGAAGGATGACCCGAGGTTTGAGCAGATGTTAGCGTCCGCCAGGCCGCTGTGACAGTCGGCGGCGCCCCGGCAGACCTGCGGCGGAATCGCGAATGCCCGCGCCGGAAACCCGAATCCGTTCTCCATCTTCGGCCGGTCTCCCTCAATTCGTCATGAGAATGATTTGGACTCTTTGTAATCCTACCTAAATCGAGATGGAGGCCGCACGCTACTGACAGATTATCACGGCAACCCGTCAAAACATCTTGCCGCTCTTTTTCATCGCTTCCATTTGGCGCATAAGCTTTTGCTGATTTCCTCCCTTCATCATCCTCATCATTTTCTGCATCTGCTGTGGGTAATACGTGGCCAACAACTTAGCTCTACAGGATTATTGAGACTCCTCCCGGCAAATCTGTTTATAGTGGCACATCATGGCACAAATGTCTGCAAGCCACTGGTTGAGAGCTTTTTGCCTAACGATTATGAGGAGAAGAATGTCTATACGCAGCCCTTGCTCACCCGTAGGTGTCCGGTCAAGGACCTCCAATTGGGGAGCCATACGACAGGACACTTACAGTCATTGAGTGGGCTGTGCGGTTTTTCCCGCTCTCCTGCGTTCCTGGCAAACGATTCGGTAGGCCGGTTCGGTCGAAGACTCACACAGTACCCCCTTCGATTCCTGGCCCAACTCCATAGGCCTTGCGCGTTGCCCCTCACTGCGCGCTGGTCAGGAAACGTGCGTGGAATGTCTGCCCGGCGGCGCCGGCGACGCGGAACGATAGCCGTATCGTCGGTGAAAGCCGGCCAATGGCCACTCCGGGATCGGCGCAAACCAGCTTAAGCGCGGATGCGGCCAATTCCATTGTAATGGTTGTATTGTTGACTTGCGTCGGGTCGCTCGCAGCAACGTCCAAAAAGACCCCCTTGGTCTGAAGAAGAACACTTGCGATTCTATCCACCGTGATGACCCCGGTGGCTGAGCGCCCATCACTCCAGAAGTTCGCCGCCGTCAGGCCAAGCGAGTCCACGCGCACCGCCTGAATTCGGTCGGAATTTGCCAGTATTTTCACTCTCGGGTGCTTGGCATATTCGGAGACCTGCGCCGCACTGTATCCGGGCAACAGCACATACGAATACGTTGCTCCGGCTGGATTCGTTTCGTGGGAGAGCCAGAGCGTAAGATAGTTACGGGATACAGTCGTCGTGGTTTCGTTCCAAACGCCCGATCGTGCCTCTCGCAGTCCATACAGCATGACGGGCGCCGGGAAAAAATAGCCGATATCCGCACCTTCCGTCGGGCCTGCCAGGTGAGCCCAGGTCACATCCCGCATGGGCTCTGCCCCGCCAAGCGCTCCGGTCCTTCGCGTGCCGTCCACCGTAAGCGTGTTGTCGGCGCCATCGTGCAGAAGGCGGTTCTCGACGACGGTCTCGATCGGCCGAGAATCGGCGCTGCAGATGTCGCTGCCCAAGCAAACCACCTCCCTGTCGAACATGAACCAAGACTTTTTCGCTGTGAGCGTGCTGCCCCACGCCCGGAGTTGCATTCCAGCCGCCCCGCAGGCGCCGAGCGAGGCACCGCCGACCCAGGTCGTCGCCGGAGCCTCGCTCTGCCCTGATGCGGGTTCGCGGGCCTGAGTTACGTCGACCGTGGTTCCGGGAAGGCGGCGCGGGTCAACGGTTGGCCAGAAGTCGTCGTCGAACTGCGTCAAATCGGAGTTGTAGAGGTAGAGCATGCCTTCGCCCGTGTGCCAGCCACTCACATTCTCACCGTGGATGCTCTCGTAGGTGAAAACGCGGCTGGAGGACATGCTGAGTCCAAGGCCAAAACCCGGGGCCAGGTGAACCACGCGATCCATTCCCCCAAAGACAAAATTCCCGATGAGCTCACCTCGGGGCTTCACGGTCGGGTCGGCGAGCAGCTGCCGCACGGCGCCCTTGAGCCCGAGAGGTGCAGTCTCGACGAAGTCGAGAACAGTGTCCGCCTCGGCCCAGTACTTCAGCATCGATCGCATCCGAGCGGCGTCCGCCTCCGGGGCGAACTGGGAGATCAGAAGGATGTTCTGCATGATGCCGTGCCCGATGGCGTGCTCAGAGGCGGATTTGCGGGAGTTCTCCCGGCCCTGCACCATGGCCATTATGCCGCCGCGATAAATCACCGGCTCAAGGGCGGTGAAGACTAGCCGATAGAGGTTTGCTATGTTTGGGTCGGTGACCTTCCAGGAGCATCCCGAGGCGCTTTCCCTGTTGGGCCCGTTAAGAAGCGCGAGCACCGGTGCGAGCTTGCCAAGCAAAGAGGCACCATAACCTCCAGTGTAGGGGTGCCCCCTATGGAAAATGAATGAGCCGTCGGCGTAGAAGCCGTCGCCATGCTTAACGTTGATGAAAAGCTCGCTGAACGCATCGCGCGCGGCGAACAGCTTCGTACTGTCCTTCACGATGATGCCGCGAATTGTTACAATGTGGATCTTCCACATGCGGTTGGCAGCGGTGAACGACCACTTGGTGCCCCCCGGGCGCAGGCGTCGTCGCCGACGGGGTGAATTTTTCCACGGCCCGCATGTAGTTGGCCACCTGGGCAGCGCTCAGTTCCTCAAACATCAGGGCCGTTGTGTCGACGAGCTCAGCGGGAGCACCGATTTCGAGGTGAAACCACTCGTAGTGCATCGGTGTCGCCTCGTTGTAACGGTTTGCATACATCCAATCGAGGCCGCGGACGATGTCGGCCTTCAACGACGCGTTGCCCTTCAGGCTGGATCCCGGAGTCACGTAGGCCAGCGCCATAGACTTCAGGCGCTCATAACTCGTCGTGATGTCTCCCGTATCGATGGGGTCGGCTAAGTCAGCCCAGAGAAAGGTGCCGGTGGGCGATTTATCCATCGCCGACCAGTAGGAATTCGCCAAAGAGCTGAGTCTGCTGATGGATGAAGTAACGGCGGGATCCGTGAGATCCAAGTGGCTGCCACCTGTGAGCATCTCCACCCATTTCTCCCTCAGCACGTCGAACTCGTCCGCCCGGCATGTGTGCGCCCAACCGACCAGATTGAGCGCCAAGCCCAGTATGCCGCACCGAACGAAAAGCGCTACGCTTGAGGCATTGCGTGCTGCCGTCTTGCAGCATTGCCAGAGGACGGAGAATCTATGTGAGTAGGTCATAGGCGGAATGCTTCAGAACTCGGCGACATCGTAGGTTGGGAGCGGGCATGGGTTTTCCGGTATCGCAGGCGGGGTGAGCTGGTCCCCAGCCGCGAGACAGCGGTTCGGGAAAAGCAATTTATGGAAACCGTTGACAGATGCATGCCTTGCCGATGCCTAGGACAGGAGCCATGAAGCCTGCCGCAGGTATCGGCCGAATCGGGTTGGACTGCGCTCGGGTCATTGATTGATCACAAGCGGAAATTGGGCGCGGTAGACCTCCATCGGCGTCGCGGGCCTTCGCGTCACCGAAGGCGGTGTGGGGCCGGCGTTCGTCTTAGAAGCGGAAGAATGTTTCCATGTTCATGAATCCTCTTTGTTGGCCCAGGCCGACACTTCAAGTGGCGCTAATCGGCGGGATCACGTCAGGAGCCGTGGACTTCACATTTTGACCGTCATGTTATTGGTCACGGCCATGACGCCGCGAATGCTCCCGGCGAGTTTGCCGGCGAGGGACCTTTCCGCCTCGTTGGCGGCTTCACCTGTGATCACGACGCAATTATCAACGGTTGTGACCTTGGTCTTGAGCGCGCTGGTCGCCCGGTGGTTAAGGAGCACGTATTTCACCTGTGAGCTGATCGATGCGTCGTCGTTTTCCTCGCCCATGCTCTGTGCAGGGACGGGCGCGGCGTTCACGACGACATCGTTCTTCACCGCCTTCACCCCTTCGATCTCCTTGGCATATTCTCCGGTGAGCTCTTTTTGCGACTGGGTGTTGGCCGTGCCGGTCAGGGTGACGACGCCGTTTTCAACCCGGACCGTGGTATTGTCAGCGCTGACAATGCACCGCACAAGCAACTGGGTGCGGAGCTTGATGGCGATCCACCCGTCGGAGTGCTCGGCGATCGCCGGATCCGGTGTGATCTGGTTGTCCACCCGGTCAACGCCCGGGAGGTTGCTCACCGTGTCCTCGGCGAGGACTTTGAGGTCTCTGTCCCCAACGATGCCGGTGAGCGTGACAACGCCGTCGTGGGCCTTCACGGCCACATGATTTTCAAGCACGGTGCGACAGTTGTAGGACGCTTTGGCGGCGTCCTCGATTTTGCGGTCGGTTTCAGGCAAGGCGAACAGCGCGACAGGGCTGGCAAGAAGAACAAGCAGGGCCGGCAGATTCTTAATTTTCATCTAAGTGCCAAGTCTGGGCGTGTGGATTCTCGTCGCCTCAGGCGAGGGCTTACAAGCACACAGTGTCTCGTCGGTTGTCGCGGTAAATCATCCTGATGGCCGTAGGCTCTCTCAGCCAGATTAAGGTGTATTGAGAGTATGAACTAGAGGCTGTATGAACGTATCGGATACCGTACGACAACCTTGCCGTGTCGGGCCATGGATAACATTTATCCGATCGACTCGGAGTGAAGATGCAACTTCGGCCGGGGAGAGAACGATAGCGGGATGTTCGTCGCGATCATTCGCGTCAATTCGGACCCGGACGACATCCCATTGGCGTATCGGAGTCGTCGATCGAGCGAATCTGGATCCACCGGCAGGGAATTCAGAAACGCTGCGCGCTCTTCTCCGACTGCAAGTGTCCTTCGGTATAATTAGGAATCGGTTCCGGGAGCGTCGCCTCAACAATCTGGAGTATCCGCTGACCCCGCCGAATAAAGACGGGGCGCTTCTTCAGCGCCAAATCGGCTAACGGTCCAAGCTTGGACTTGGCCTCGGTGACAGAGTGAGTCTTCATTTCGGACTCAAGAGAGTTCGAAAACGGACTCATGCAACCGAAATGGGAAATAAATGCACAATCCAGGATGACTTTACCTATTTAAAGATAACGCCTTAAGAACCTACATCCCTGGAATCCCGCCACGGCCCTTCATGGCCTCCATCTGGCGCATGAGCTTCTTCTGGTTCCCGCCCTTCATCATCCTCATCATCTTCTGCATCTGCTGGAACTGCTTTACGAGCTGGTTGACGTCGGAGATCTTCACGCCTGCGCCCCTCGCGATCCGCTGCCTGCGGCTTCCGTTCAACACCTCCGGCTTGCGGCGCTCCTGGACCGTCATCGACCTGATGATCGCCTCGGTCCGCGCCATTTGAAGCTCCGCGTCGTCGCCCAGCCGGACGCCGCTCATTCCGGGCAGCATGCCGACGATGCTCTGCATCGAGCCCATCTTCTTGACCTGCTGCATCTGGGCCAGGAAATCCTCCAGGTTGAAGTCGGCCTTGCGCAGCTTCTCCGCCATCCGCTCCGCATCGGCGCCGTCGATCGACTCCTGCGCCTTCTCGACCAGCGAGACGACGTCGCCCATCCCGAGGATGCGCGCGGCGAGCCGTTCGGGATAGAAGGCGTCAAAGTCCTCGGTCTTCTCCCCCGTTCCGACGAACTTGATGGGAGTCCCCGTGATGGACTTTATCGAGAGGGCGGCGCCTCCCCGCGCGTCGCCGTCGAGCTTGGTCAGGACAAGCCCGGTTAGCTGGAGCGCCTCGTGGAAGGCCTTGGCGACATTGACAGCCTCCTGCCCGAGCGCCCCGTCCGCCACGAGGAGCACCTCGTCCGGGCCAACCGCGGCGCCAAGGCGCCTGACTTCGTCGATAAGCCCCTCATCGATTTGCAGCCGGCCCGCGGTGTCGAACAGGACCGCGTCCGCGCCTGCGGCGACGGCGGCGTCCAGCCCGGCCCGGGCGATCGCCGGCACGTCCCTCGACACGCGGTCGGCGTAGAAGCCGAGTTCCACCTGGCCCGCCAGGATCTCAAGCTGGTCGATCGCGGCCGGCCGGTACACGTCGCAGGCGACCGCGTAGGGCCGGTAGCCGCGCCTTTTCAGAAGGCGCCCGAGCTTGGCGGCCGAGGTCGTCTTGCCCGAGCCGTGGAGGCCCACCAGCACGATCTTCAGGGGGCGCGCCGTGCTGAGCCCCGTCGAGCCCTCGCCGAGCAGGCGGACGAGCTCGTCATGGATGATCTTCACGATCTGCTGGCCGGGCGTGACTCCCTTGAGCACCTCCTGGCCGGCGCACTGGACCTGCACGCGCTCGACGAATTCGCGCGCGACCCTGAAGTGAACGTCGGCGGCGAGGAGCGCGGTCCGGACCTCGCCCAGGGCCGCCGCCATGTTCTCCTCGGAAAGCCTTCCAGCGCCGCGCAGGTTTCGCAGTGCCGAGGATAGTTTGTCTGTCAGGGAATCAAACATGGGAACCCACCGGATGCATCAATGGAGGCTCGGACGCAACTCCCGGGAGTTTTTTTGGGATGGCTAATCGGGGCGCAGTCATGAGACAGTCGGACCCCCTATGAACCCTGTCCTCAAGCTCCTCACCGAAGGCGTTCATCTCACGACGGCGCAAATGGCGCAGGCCGCCGGCATCTCCGAATCCGAGGTCAGCCAGCACCTTGAGCAGCTGAGGAAGGACAGGGTGTTCCTCGGTTGGCGCCCGGTCCTTGACCTGTCCCGGGAGTCCGACGCGGCGGTTCGCGCCGTGATCGAGGTCAAGATCACCCCGGAAAGGGGCGGGGGCTTCAACCGGCTGGCCGAGCGCCTGAGCCGCTTCGACGAGGTGGAGTCGTGCTATCTGATGTCGGGGGCCTACGACCTCCTCATCTTCGTAAGCGGACCCAGCCTGCAGAAGGTCGCCGGGTTCGTGTCCGAGAAGCTCTCGACGCTCGAGGGGGTGCTGTCCACGAGCACGCACTTCATGCTGCGCTCCTACAAGGAGGGGTCCTTCCTCATGGAGGTGCCATCCCAGGAGACCGACAGGCTGAAGGTGTCGCCGTGAAGCGGTTCATCGCCCGGCACGTCGCGGGGCTCCCGAAGTCGGGCATCCGCGACTTCTTCGAGATCGTGTCGAAGATGAAGGACGTCATCTCGTTGGGGATCGGCGAGCCGGACTTCGACACTCCGTGGCACATCCGCGAGGCCGCGATCTACGCCCTGGAGAAGGGCAAGACCCACTACACCTCGAACCTCGGGCTCCTGGAGCTGCGCCGCGCGATCGCGGCGTATGTGGAACGCAACTACTCGCTCGGCTACCGGCCCGACGACGAGATCCTCGTGACGGTAGGCGTCTCGGAGGCGATCGACCTCGCCCTCCGGGCCCTGCTCAATCCGGGCGACAAGGTCCTGTATCACCAGCCGTGCTACGTCTCCTACCATCCGGGCGTGGCGCTCGCGCACGGCGTGGCGATTCCGGTGCCGACCAGGTCGGACGACGGGTTCGCGCTCAATGCCGCGGACCTGGAGGCGGCCTGGCAGCCGGGCTGCAAGGTGCTCATGATGAACTTTCCGTGCAATCCCACTGGGGGCACAAGCGACCCGGCGCGGCTGGAGAAGATCGCCCGGTTTGCGGTGGAGAAGGACCTGATCGTCCTCAGCGACGAGATCTATTCCGAGCTGGTCTACGAGAACCCCCACACGAGCATCGCCGTGTTCCCGGGCATGAGGGAGCGCACGATCTTCCTCCATGGGTTCTCGAAGGCGTTTGCGATGACCGGATTCCGGATAGGCTACGCGTGCGGGCCGTCCCAGCTCGTCGACGCGATGATGAAGGTCCACCAGTACTCGATGCTGTGTGCCCCGATCCTGTCCCAGGAGGCCGCGCTCGAGGCTCTGATCCGCGGGGAGGATGGGGTGAAATCGATGCGTGAACAGTACCTCAGGCGGCGCGACCTGGTCGTGGGCCGGCTGAGGGCGGCCGGGCTCCCCTGCCACGCCCCGGGAGGGGCGTTCTACGTCTTCCCGAGCGTGGCGCCGACGGGTCTCAGCGACCGCGATTTTGCGTACGGTCTCCTTGAGTCGCAGCGCGTGGCGGTCATCCCGGGCGGCGCGTTCGGCGACAACGGGCGCGGGTTTGTGCGCGCGAGCTTCGCCACGGGATACGATCAGCTTGTGGAGGCCTGCGACCGGATCGAACGGTTCGTGAACGCCGCGACGCCATGTTCCGCTCCGTCGTCATCGTAGGCCGGCCCAACGTCGGCAAGAGCCGGCTCTTCAACCGGCTCGCGCGCAGGAGGATCTCCATCGTGCACGACCAGCCCGGGGTGACGCGCGACGTGATCTCCGCCGAGGTCGAGGACGGCTACACGCTCATGGACACCGGCGGGCTCGGCCTGAAGGAGGGGGAGTCCTCCTCGGCCGCGATCATCGAGGCGTCCGAAAAGCAGATCGGCTTCGCCATCGACACCGCATCGCTCATCCTTTTCACAGTCGACGGGCTTGAGCGCGTCACGGCCCTCGACGACCGGATCGCCGCCCGCCTCCGGCTCGGGGGCAAGCCTGTGATCCTCGTCGTGAACAAGGCTGACTTTGGGGAAGAGAAGGCGGACCTTGAGGGGATCGCGCGCCTGGGCCTGGGCGAGCCGCTCTTCGTTTCCGCGGAGCACGGACGAGGCGAGTCGGCGCTCCGCGAGGCGATCCTCGAGCGGATAGGGCGCCGGCCGGATCCGGCCGAGGAGGACGCCGGAGCCGGGCCGCCGGGCATGCGGGAAGGCGGGCCCATCTGCATCAGTTTCATAGGGCGCCCAAACGTGGGGAAGTCGTCGCTCGCCAACCGGCTCCTCAAGAGCAATCGCCTTATCGTGAACGAGCGCGCGGGAACGACCCGCGACGCGATCGAGCTCCCCTTCGATTTCAAGGGCAGGGACGGGAAGCTCCACGCGTTCAGGCTGATTGACACGGCGGGCATCAAGGCGGCCACAAAGCTGGCGTCGTCCGTGGAGTACTTTTCGCGCCTGCGGTCGCTCGACGCCATGCAGCGCTCGGACGTCGTGTTCCTCGTCCTCGACGCCCTGGACGGCGTGACGCAGCAGGACAAGGCGATCGCCGGCGAGGCGGTCAAGGACCGCAAGCCGATCGCTATCGTCGTCAACAAGTGGGACCTGGTGCACAAGGCCTTCAGGAGGGACGGCGGGATTCAGGGGGCAAAGAGCGAGCGCGACTACCGCGAGAAGTACGAGAAGGCCCTGTTCGACCGGCTCTTCTTCACCCCCGGGGCTCCTCTCATCTTTGTGTCCGCCCTGAGCGGCTACGAGGTGGACCGGATGATGAACGCGGCGGTGAAGCTGTACCGGACCATGGACAAGAAGCTTCCCACCTCCCGACTCAACGAGACGCTGGCGCGGCTCGCGGAGCGCACGCCGCCGCCCGCCATAGGCGCCCGCAGGTTCCGGATCTACTATGCCACGCAGACGGGCAACCGGCCCTTCCGCATCAGGGTCTTCTGCAACCGGGAGGAGAGGCTCTCGGAAGGCTATCGGCGCTACCTCGAGGCCGGGCTCGTCAGCGAGTTCGACCTCAACGGCTGCCCGGTCGAATTCGAGCTTGTGGGCAAACCGCGCGCCGACGCCGCCCGCTGACCCGAGGGAGGGACACCACCCATGCCCGAACCGCTCCGCCTGGTATTCATGGGATCGGATGCCATTGCGCTCCCGCTGCTCGACTGGCTGGCAGGCGAGGGGGGAGGTGTCGCGCGCATTGTCGCCATGGTGACCGGCCCGGACAGGCCCTCCGGCCGCGGCCAGGCTGTCCGGCCCAACAGCGTGAAGGCTTGGGCGGCCGGGCGCGGTCCCGCGATCCTCCAACCCGAGCGGCTCGACGCCGGGGTGGCGGCGGAGCTCGCCGCGCTGCGTCCGGACGTCTCGCTTGTGGTCGCATTCGGGCACATCCTGCGCGACGAGCTCATCTCGGTCCCGCGCCTCGGCACGCTCAACCTGCACGCCTCAATGCTTCCCAGGTATCGCGGGGCCTCGCCCATTCAGGCGGCCGTATCCTCCGGCGACAGGGAGACCGGGGTGACTCTCATGAGGATCGTCCGCGAGCTCGACGCCGGCCCAGTTGGAGGCGCCGAAAGGGTCGCGGTTTCGCCGCTCGACACCGCCGTGGATGTCGAGGCGAAGCTCGCGGCCGCCGCGATCCCCCTTGTCGCAAGGACGCTTCCCCTGCTCGGAAGCGGCGAACTCTCCTTCCGCGCCCAGGACGGGGCGCGGGCGAGCTACTGCCGCCGGCTTGAAAAGGCCGACGGCGTCCTGGATTTCTCGGCGCCGGCCGCCGCGCTCTCGGCGCGCATAAACGCGCTCCATCCGTGGCCGTCCGTCGCTGTCGACGTGGCCGGCACGCCTGTCAAGCTCGGCCTCGCAGACGCCCTTCCGGGCGGGGCGGCAGGCGTCCCGGGGACGGCGATCGGCTCGGATGGGCACGGACTCCTTGTGGCGTCCGGGTCGGGCATATTGAGGCTGCGCCGGCTCCAGCGCCCCGGAGGACGGATGCTGGACGCTCCGGAATTCCTGCGCGGATTCCCGATTTCCTCCGGGACGGTGCTGCCCTCGCAGCCGATGCCCGCGCTCGTGTCGGAGTCCCCGTTCAGACGCTGAGCGCGGCCGACACATGCCGCTTGTTTTCACCGGGCCTTTGGGCAAGATTCCGGCCCGATGCTTGGCAGGCCCGTCCCACGCCGTCTGATGCTTGTTTGCGCCGCCGTTGCGTCGTCGATAGCGGCGCCGCGCGCGTCCGCGCAGACCGAAGTCGCCGACCTCCGCGAGGATGTCCGCGGCCTTTCGCAGCGCATCGGCGAGCTCTCGCTGCGCGTCGAGCAGCTCGAGCACGAGAACGCGGGATTAAAGGCGAAGGTCGCGGCCCTTGACAGGACCAGCGACTTTGTGACGTCCGCGCAGTTCAGCGCCGCGGTGGCCGACCTGAATGCCTCGATCAAGTCAGCGGTCGGGTCGTCCCGGTCCGAAATCCTGCAGGTGGTGGCTGCGCAGATGGAATCCCTGGCGAAGCAGACCAACGCGGCGCTTGATTCGATCGCCAAGACGGCCGTGCAGGCGCGGCCGGCGGCGCAGGCCCAGGGAGGCGCTCCCGCGCCCGGCAGCGCCCCCCCGAAGGAGGGCGTGAGTTACACGGTGCAGAAGGGCGATTCCATCGGGCTCATCGCGAAGAGGACGGGCGCGAAGGCGCAGGACATCATCGATGTGAACAAGCTGGCGGATCCGTCGCGGATCCAGGCCGGCCAGGTGCTCTTCATTCCCGGAGGCAAGTAGCGCGGACGTGTCCCCAACCCCTTTCCCACATGGCACCCCCAAAAAAATCCCGACTGGGCCGCGGACTCGGCGCCCTCATTTCCGCCGCAAGACCGTCCGTGCCGGCAGCTGCAGCGCATGTCGCTCATATTCCTCCAGCACAGGGATATCTGGACATCCAGGTGCATCTCGTCGAGCCCAGCCCCTACCAGCCGCGGCGCGAAATCGCATCCGAGCAGCTTGCGGAACTCGCCGAGAGCATCCGGAGCGAGGGGCTCCTGCAGCCCATCGTGGTGCGCAGGCATGGCGACAGGTTCCAGCTGATTGCGGGGGAGCGGCGCTGGCGAGCATTCCAGATGCTCAACATAGGGTCCATACCCGCCCGGGTCGTGGAGGCGAGCGACGCGTCGGCAGCATCGATAGGGCTTATCGAGAACCTCCAGCGCGAGGGGCTCAACCCGATCGAGGAGGCGCTTGGCTTCGCGAGCCTCCTGAGGGACTTTGACCTGACGCAGGAGACGGCGGCCGAGCGCGTGGGAAAGAGCCGAGCTGCGGTGGCCAATTCCCTGCGCCTGCTTTCGCTCGACGCCGAGATTCAGGGCTTCATCGCGAAGAACCTCCTCAGCGTTGGGCACGCCAAGGCGCTCTTGGGAATCGAGGATCCCGCGGGGCGCACGGTTCTGGCGCGCCGGGTGATCGAGGAAGGGCTAAGCGTCCGCCAGGCCGAGAGGCTGGCGCAGGCCAGAAAGGCTCCGGGTGCGCCGAGGCCACAGGCCCGCATCCGGGCCCTCTCGGCGCGCGAGGCCACGGCGGTCGAGAGCATCCAGAAGAAGCTCGCCTCGCACCTGGGCGCGCGCGTGGCCGTGATCCATACTCCGAAGAAAGGCAGGATAGTGATCGAATACCGCGGGAACGAAGACCTGCAGCGATTGCTCGAAAAGCTCGGGGTCGAGCGCGCGGACCTGCTCTGACGGCCCCCAGCGGTGGTGTCCGCGGCCCCAGCCCCGGCGTTGACAAGGCCCTGCCCGATCTGTTTCGCTGACCCTTCCTCGATATGAGCATTCTTCTAGGCATTCTCACGTTTGTCCTCATCCTGACCTCGATTTTTCTTATCTTGTTGGTGCTCGCGCAGAAGGCGAAATCCGACGGGGGAATGGGCGCCGCCATGGGAGGCGGCATGGCGGAGGCGACATTCGGGGCGGACACGGGAAACGTCCTCAGCAAGGCGACGATCAACGCCGCCATCGTGTTTTTCGTCCTGAGCTTCGCCCTTTACCTTGGGCGGATCTACGAGGGAAAGCGCGCGGCGGCTTCGGGCGGCGCGCTGCCCACGATTGAAGCTCCCTTGACCCCGGCAGCCTCCAAGACCCCTTCCCGTGTCCTGGTCCCGGCCGCCACCGTCCCGACACCGGCTCCGGCGACGAAGCATTGACCGGCTTTTGAAGAGCTCCGTCGAGCCTTTGCCGCGTTCGGGATGGGCGGGCGCCTTGCGCGCGGGCCTCCTGGCATCCGTTGTCGGCGCCTGCATCGCGGCCGCCGGGAGCGGTGCTCGGGCGGGAACCCCGGACAAGGCCGATCCAGCACTGGTGCTCGGCCAATTCAGGCGCTCGGTCTACGCGGAGCCCATCTACGTCGAGTTCGACCTGAGGGAGATGCCCCGGCGCGGGGACGAGCGCGTGTTCCACGGCCGCCTCTGGGGCGCCCGGATTGAGCGAGGGCCGGTCACCCGGTTCGAGGTGGACGTCGGGAACGGCCGCCCCTTGCACTGCGTCCTGGCCCAGGGCGGCCCCGATGCCGGGATTTGGGTGTCCGACGGGCCCGGAGGAGGGGCCCGCGACGACAAGGCCGTTCTGGTGCCTCTCGTCCCAGGCGCCGAGATTACGCCCTTCGACATCCAGATGCCCTATCTCTACTGGCTCGACGTCGACCGGGCCGGCGAGGTGCGGGTCCGGGGGCGCCCGGCCTACGCCTATGTCTTCGCGCCGCCTGCGGAATTCACGGCCGTGAACCCCGGCATAAGGTCCGTCAGGGCGTACTTGGACATCCAGTACGAGGCCCTGATGCAGTCGGAGATCACCGGCGCCAACGGCCGTGTGTCCAAGACCCTTTCCCTATTGGAGCTGAGAAGGGTAGGCGACCGGTGGATACCGAGGGACTTGGACGTCCGCAACGAGGAGACGAGGGGCAAGACGCGCCTCTCGGTAACGGCTGTGGCCATCGGGATAGCCGTCGACCCCTCGACGTTCGACCCGTCCCGGCTGGGGGCCGCCGCCGCCCGGCCGGCGGACGCAAGTATAACACGGATACCGCGATGACGCTGCTTGAAGAATTTCGTTGCGGCGGGGGCGTCTCCGGTGCCTGCTCATGGCCCGTTCAGGTTCCACTCATTCAATGTCATGGCCTCACGTTCTGCCTCGGCTCCGCTCACTTTTGACCTGCCGATCTCACTGATCGCGAAGATCGAGAACCACCGCCGCGGGTACAAGCTGAAGACGGCGAGCGAGGTCGTGCGGCTGGCGATCGACGAATTCGATTTTGAGGATTGCAAGCCTGCCCGCGATCCGCACCGCCAGGTATCGGTCCGCCTCGGACAGCACCAACGCGCGATGCTCAAGCGCTACGCTAAGAAGAAGAACGCGAGCGTGGGCGAGCTGCTGCGGTTCGCGCTGGACGGCCTCCCGGCGAAGAAGTCCAAGTCCCGCTGAAGGGGCGATGGAACGGGGCGGCCAGGTCACTTTTGAGGAGCTCTCCGCTTGCGTCCGGGGCCAAGGCTCCTTTCAAGTGGGCCCATTTGCTCACGATGCCAACCGTCCCGCTGCCATCTCTCTCGACCTGGGCCCGCAACATAACCCCGTCCCCGACGCTAGCCATTGACGCGAAGGCGAAGGCCCTGGCTGCTTCTGGGCAGGACGTCTGCAGCTTTGCCGCGGGCGAGCCGGATTTTGACACCCCGCAGCACATAAAGGACGCGTGCGCCGCGGCGCTCCAGTCAGGGAAGACGAAATATGTCCCGACGCCCGGGATCGAGGCGCTGCGCAAGGCGGTGGCCGAGTCCTACGGAACCCAGTACGGGCTGAAGGTCGCCCCCGGCCAGGTGGTTGTCAGCCCCGGCGGGAAGTTCTCCTGCTTCCTGGCCGTCCTGGCGACCTGCTCCCCAGGCGACGAGGTCGTTATCCCGGCGCCCTACTGGGTGAGCTATCCGGAGATCGCGAAACTGGCGGGCGCCATCCCCAGGCCGGTTCTTTCGACGGACCAGACGGGTTTCAAGCTCAAGCCGGAGCAACTGGAGGCCGCGATAACGCGCCGGACGAGGCTGCTCATCGTGAATTCCCCCTCCAACCCGACCGGCGCCGTCTATTCGCGCACGGAGCTCGAGGCGATCATGGAAGTGGCGATCCGCCACAACCTGTACGTCCTGTCGGACGAGATATACGAGAACCTCGTCTACGACGGGCTCAGGTCAACCTGCGTGGCGACGCTCGGGCCGGAGGCCGAGGCGAGGACTATCGTAGTCTCGGGCTTTTCGAAGACCTATTCAATGACGGGATGGAGGCTCGGGACGCTCGTTGCGGCGGCCCCCATCGCAAAGGCCACCGCGGAGCTCCAGAGCCAAATGTCCTCGAATGCCACGTCGTTTGCGCAATACGGCGCGCTGGCCGCGCTCAAGGAAACGGCGAAGACAGGGGTTTCGCTCAGCCAGATGCTTTCCGCCTTCGACCGGCGCCGGCGCCTGCTCCACGAGGGGCTTTCGAGGATCCCGGGCATTTCGTGCGTCCTGGCGCAGGGCGCGTTCTACCTGTTCCCCAACATTTCGAGCTTCGGGCTGAGCTCGCAGGAGTTCTGCGAGAAGCTGCTCGATGCGGAAAAGGTGGCGGCCGTGCCGGGCTCCGCCTTCGGAGCCGAAGGCTACGTGCGCATGAGCTACGCGACCGGCGACGAGACCATCGTCAAGGGCCTTGATAGGCTCGCGATCTTCTGCAAGGGCCTCAAGGCTTGAGGCTGCGCCCACAACCTCCCAGAAACTCTCCCATGGCCTACAAAGACGTCACTCCGCCCGCGGGCGGCAAGATCTCCACCTCGGGCGGAACCCTCAAGGTTCCGGACAACCCGGTCATCCCGTTCATCCGGGGCGACGGCACCGGCCCCGACATTTGGGCCTCGGCCGTGCGCGTCCTCGACGCCTCGGTGGCAAAGGCCTACGCGGGCCGGCGCAGGATCTCGTGGTTCGAGGTCTTTGCCGGCGAGGATAGCTTCAAGCGATTCAACAACTGGCTGCCGGATGACACGGTCGAGGCCTTCAGGGAATACCTCGTCGGGATCAAGGGCCCGCTGACGACCCCGGTCGGCGGCGGCATCAGTTCGCTCAACGTCGCTCTGCGCCAGATGCTGGACCTCTATGTGTGCCTGCGGCCCGTCCAATGGTTCGCGGGCGTTCCCTCGCCCGTGAAGCACCCGGAGCTCGTCAATATGGTGATCTTCCGGGAGAACACCGAGGACATCTACGCGGGCATCGAGTTTGCCGCCGGCACGCCCGATTCCCAGAAGGTCCTGGATTTCATCGCCAAGGAGTTTCCCAAGTCGTTCGAGAAAATACGCTTCGGCACGAAGGCCAAAGCAGAGGGATTCTGGAATGAAGTCGGCGCGAAGGACTTCCCCTCCGATGTCCAGGTCGGGATCGGAATCAAGCCCGTCAGCTACTCGGGAAGCGTCCGGCTGGTCCACACGGCGATCGCCTACGCCATAAAGAACAAGCGCAAGAGCGTCACGATGGTCCACAAGGGCAACATCATGAAGTTCACCGAGGGCGCCTTTCGCGACTGGGGCTACAAGGTCGCAAAGGAGTTCTTCGGCGCGGTCGCGATCGACGGGGGACCCTGGTGCAGGATTCCCGAGGGCAGGCCCGGGGCGGGGATCGTGATAAAGGACTCGATTGCCGACATCACGCTCCAGCAGGTGCTCACGCGGCCCACAGACTTCGACGTTATCGCGACGCTCAATCTCAATGGAGACTACCTTTCCGACGCCCTTGCGGCGCAGATTGGGGGCATCGGAATCGCCCCCGGGGGCAACATCAACTACATCTCGGGCCACGCCATATTCGAGGCGACGCACGGGACCGCCCCAAAGTATGCCAACAAGGACGTCGTCAATCCGGGCTCCGTGGTCCTGTCGGGCGAGATGATGCTTCGCTACATGGGCTGGCCCGAGGCCGCCGACCTTGTCCTCAAGGGGCTCGGCGGCGCGATCGCCTCGAAGCAGGTCACCTACGACTTCGCGCGGCAGATGCAGGGCGCGACAGAGGTCAAGTGCTCCGCATTCGGCAGCGCGATCATCGCAAACATGTGAGCGGAGCGCGGGGAGCCCACCGCGGATGGGCGGCCAGGCGGTTCAATTCTTGATGAACTTGAGCAGCCAGACGAAGAGAAGCGCGCCGACGATCGCGAAGATGAACCGGCCTGCGAATCCGTAGGCCACGATCCCGACCAGCCGGAAGCATGCGCCGCCAATAAACGCCCCCACGATTCCGACAACGACGTTGCCGGGGACGCCGAAGCCGCTTCCCTTTGATATGAGGCCGGCGCACCAGCCCGCGAGTCAGCCAATGACGAGGAAGAGGATGAAGTTTGCGATTGTCAGGGGGTTATATGGGCATCGCCTGGGTTCGTTTTTGCCGGGGGCGGGCCTGTGAATTGCATCTTCGCCACTATGTCCGTCAGGCGCTTGCGCAGGATCTGGTCCTCCTCCTCCGGCGTCTTCTTGTAGGCCGGTCCCTCGGTGACCTTCTCGGCGAGTTCGGTGCTCACGACAAAGACGAACCCGTTCTTGACGAAGACGAGGTTGCCCCGCTTTGCAACGGGCGGTTTGCCCGCCGGCGTGAATGCCAGCTGATCCGCGAACATGGAGCCTCCGGGGAGCAGGGTGTAGCAGAAGAGAGCACCGTCGATAAAGTGGGAGGCGAACGTCGCGCTCTCAATGCTGGCATTGGGGCAGTAGCGCTTGAATTCGGGCATGACCAACCGGCCGAAGTAGTAGATCGTGTATTCCTTGGCATCGCGCGTCTCCATCTCCCAGCGCTGCGTCGCGTCTTGCTTGAAGGCGCCGATGCTTATCTGGATGCCAAAACTGTCCTGAAAAAAGACAACCTGCTCGGTGTCGCGAACCATCCCGCCGAGTTCCGGCAGCACGGGCACCGCGATCTTGAAGGCGTTCGTTGGGGAAGCGTAGACGCCGGCCTCAAGGGTGCCGGCAAGCGCCGGTGCGGTCCCTTGCGATCGGCCCGAAACGGCCACGGTGGCTAGGAAGACGGCGGATAGGAGTCGGAGCATGTTGGGGCTGGGGCAGGTTGACCGGGAGCGCGGAGGCTTTCAAGCCGGGCCCGTGGATCTGGACAGGAGCCTGATCCAGACCGGCACGGGGATGGCTTCAGCCCGTACAGAGGGTGAGAATCCCGCGGATCTGAGAAGTTCCCGCCATTCCGGTTCCCGGCCGGGCTGGCGGGCCCTGATCACGGCGCCCATCTGCTTTCTCCGCTGCTGGAAGCAGCTGCGGATGAACATCTTGCTCTCGGGAGTAAAAAGATGCGGATCCGCCTTTCTCACGATGTGAAGGAGCGTCGACCCGACGTCCGGCCGCGGGTAGAAGCACGAGGCGCTCACGCGATGGCCTGGGGCGGTGTCGTATGCGGCCTGAAGGAATATCGAGATCGCGCCAAAATTGCGGGTGCCCGGGCTGGCGGTGTATCGGTCGGCCGCCTCGCGCTGGAGCATGAGCACCATCCGCGATGGAAGCGACCCGGAAAGAACGGCGTCCATCCAGGGGGACGATATGGCGTAGGGAAGGTTTGCCACGACCTTGCAGCCGGGCGCCCGTTCCGCGGAAAGTCCGGCGAGCGGAGTCTCGACGGCGTCCCCCTCAGCCAGGTGAAGGGTCTTGGGAAAGCGCGGCGCAAGGTCCGCGGCGAGATGAGCGAAGAGCGCCTTGTCCCGCTCAATGGCCCAGACCTCGGCGCCCGCCTCGAGCAGGGCCCCCGTGAGCGTGCCGAGTCCCGGGCCGACCTCCACCGCGGTGTCGCCGGCGGAGATCCGGGCCAGCTCAAGGGACTTGCGCACGATGTTTCCGTCCACGAGGAAGTTCTGTCCAAGGAACCGCTTGGGCACGTGCCCGAGGCGCGCGAGCAGAGCGCGTGTTTCGGTGGGCGTGAGGGCCATCGCTCAGGCGGCGTGGAGCGATCCGACGAACGCTGAGGGATCGGCCGATCTCATGAGGGCCTCCCCCACAAGCACGGCATGCGCCCCGGCCCGCCGGACGCGGGCGGCGTCGGCGCCCGAGTTGATCCCGCTTTCGCTGACTGCGACGACCCCGGCCGGAAACCTCGGGATCAGACGCTCGCTCAACGCCAGATCGGTCTTGAAGACGGACAGGTCGCGGTTGTTCACGCCGATGGCCTCGGCTCCGTGAGATACGGCCCGCTCGACCTCGTGCTCGGAATGCACCTCGAACAGCGCTGCGAGACCGGCAGCGCGTGCGGCGCCATGGAGAATGCGGATCTCATTGTCGTCCAGGGCCCTGACGATTATCAATATGGCGCTAGCCCCCGACTCCCGCGCCTCGATCACCTGCACCGGATGCACCATGAAGTCCTTGCGCAGGCAGGGCAGGCCGGGAGGGGACCCGCGCATCTGGGCCGCGACCAGGCGCAGGTCCTCGAGCGATCCCCCGAAGAATTTCCCGTCGGTGAGGACGGAGAGCGCATCCGCTCCGGCGGCCTGGTAAACGCGCGCCCGGTCCACCGCCGAGGCGTCCGCCGCGATCTCGCCTGCGGAGGGGGAGCGGCGCTTGATCTCGCCGATCACGGCGAGTCTGCCGTCATCCCTGCGCAGGGCGGGGATGAAGGGGAGGGGCTTGGGGATGGACGCGTCGAGCCGCAGGAGCTCGCGCTCGGACACGGCCCGCATCAGGGGCGCAATCTCCCTTCGCTTCCACTCCAGGATCTCGGTCAGCTTGTCTGGCACGCCCATCACGAAGCACACCCTGCGCGCGAAAACCAGACCAGAATCCTTGTCAGGGCCCGCCAAAGGAGCCCATCCTTCGTCCATGAGCGCAATCGACGAACTGCGGCACACCATCGCGCGCCTGCGGGGCCGCGACGGATGCCCATGGGACCAGGAGCAGACTCACCAGAGCCTCGCCCGCTGCCTCATCGACGAGTGCAGCGAGCTGCTTGACACGATCGACCGGCTCGACCTGCCGCACATGCGCGAGGAGCTCGGCGATGTCCTCATCCAGGTGATATTCCACGCACAACTTGCGCAGGAGGCGGGACACTTTGACCTCGAGGAGGTCGCGCGCGAGGTGAACGACAAGCTGATCCGCCGCCACCCGCACGTCTTCGGCGGCAAGAAGCTCGATACCTCCGAGCAGGTCCTGACCCAGTGGGAGCAGATCAAGACCGGAGAAAAGCGGGTGCGGGGACCCTCCGGGCCGCCCATGTTCAAGGACCTTCCGCCGCGCCTCCCCGCCCTTATGTACGCCGAGTCCGTCTGGAAGCAGGTGGGCAAGAAGGGGCTCGCGGCCGATTCGGGCGTCGACACGGGGCGCGTGGCGCGGCTTGCTGCCGAGCTCGACCCGGAGACGCTCGGCAGGATGCTGTTCGAGATCGCGGCGGCCGCGCAGGCCCGCGACCTGGATCCTGAGGGCTCCCTGCGAAGGCATGCGGACGGGCTGATGCGACATGTCGAGCGACGCGTCCAAGAAGCCGCGGCCACCGCCTGAGAGCGTCGTCGGCTCATGGTGGACGCCGTTCGGCGACCACCTGGCGCACGAGCGCAGGTACTCGCCCTACACGGTGCGCAACTACCGCGCGGCTTTCGACGACTTCTACCGGTGGCTGCTGTCCTCCGGGCTCTGGGCCAAGGGGATCGGCGCCCTCGGGACCCGCGAGATTCGCGATTTCGTGATCGAGGCGCAGCGCCGCTACGGACGCCGCACGCTCCACAACCACGTGTCGGGGCTCAGGGCGCTCTGCCGGTTCTGGATGGTGAGGGGCCGCCTGAAGCGAAACCCATTTTCCGGGGCTCCGCTCCCCAAGCTCGAAAGGCGCCTGCCGCAGTTCCTCACGGAGGATCAGGTCAGGGCGCTGCTTTCGAGCCCCCAGCGACTGCTTGAAGGCGGAGGCTGCGATCCATTCACGGCCTGGAGGGACAGGCTTGCTATGGAGCTGCTCTACGGGGCGGGCCTACGCGTCAGCGAGCTGGTCGGGCTCAATCACGGGGGGGTCGAGCTCCGGGAGGGCGTCGCGAGGGTGACGGGAAAGGGGCGCAAGCAGCGCGTCTGCCCGCTCGGCAGGGTGGCGTGCGCCGTACTCGAGAGATTCAGGGATGAATTCACCCCCGGGGCCAGGCCATCGGACCCGGTGCTGTGCAGCGCGGGCGGCGGCCGGATGACTGTCCGCTCCGTCCAGCTCATGCTCAAGCGGCACCTCGCACTGGCCGGGCTGCCGCTCGATCTCACACCCCACAAGCTGCGGCACTCGTTCGCAACCCACCTGCTCAACGCCGGGGCGGACCTTCGTATCGTCCAGGAGCTCCTCGGGCACGCGCAGCTTGCGACCACGCAGATCTACACCCACGTGAGCATCGCGCGCCTCAAGGAGGTCTACGACCGGGCCCACCCAAGGGCCTGACGGCGGCGGGCGCCTGTCAGAGGCTTAGCCGGCGGGTCGCCCCGTTGCCCGCCGAGTCATAGAGGGTAACCTCGACGGAGGTCGCCCCCGCCAGCCGGTCGAGCGGGAGCTCGAGGACGAAGGTCTCCTCTCTTCCGTCGAGGATTCCGTCTGCGGGCTGCTCCACCGTCTCCCGCACGCCGTTGTTGAAATCGAACTCGGCGCTGTCGAGAAGCGAGAGCGCGTCCCGCCCCCGGATCGTGACGAACACCTTGCCGGCCTCGCGCCGAACGGACGCCTCCTCGATCACGGGGGGTGTGTGGTCCACGACCAGGTCGTCCGTCTCGAACGTGACCGACAGGCGCTCGGCCTCGGGCCGCGGCGCGGCCTCCTTCGCCACGAGGCGGGTGAACCACGTGCCTTCCTGGAGATGGAGCGTGTCGAACTGAACATAGGAGTCCTTGCTGTCCACCGCTATGTCCGTCCATGCGGGGTCCCCGTCGCGGCGAATCGAGAACGTGTACACCAGGTTGTCGCCGTCGGGATCGTTCACGGTCCAGAAGGCCACGCGCGTGCCGGGCGACGCGACGATCTGGCTTCCCAGGAAGCCGGACTTCCTGCGCTCGCCCTCGCGCTCCGCCGACTGGATGAGCTGGCCGACGGTCGTGACGACCGGAGGCGCCATCTCCGGGGGCACCACGATCTCGAAGTTCGCCGACAACATCCTGAATTCCTGGAGTTGCGGGCGGTGGTTCTGCGGAAGAAAATAGATCGTCGCCTTGTCGAGCTCGAGCGTCGGCTTGGACTCGGCGGACACTGCAAGCTTCAGCTCGACATAGCGGCCATTCGGGGCCTCGGCCCTCCAGCCGTCGGCGTTTGCCATGGGGATCCACGGGCTCCATCCGTCCGTTTCGACCGCCCCGTTTGTCGTGCGGATGGAAATCGAAAGCTGCGCCGCGTCGAGGTCGCGCACCCGGTTGAACCTCAGGGCGCCAAGGCGGGCCTGCGAGCCCAGGTCGACGCGCTCCGTCTCGGCCGTCCGCGGCATCGATGCGTTGAAATCCAGGAGTGCAAACCCGGGCGCGTTGTTGCGTATCGCGAAGAACCTGCCCGGGGAGCCCGGGACGGGCTCCAGGGCGTTCACCTGCGAGGAGGCGCTGCCCGCAAACGTCAGCGAAAGCCGGTTCACGAGGTCGTATCCGGACATCTCGCCCTGTTCCCCGCCGGATATGACAAGAAGGTCGCCCATCCGGCAGATGCGGTAGAACGCGACGCCGGAGCGCGAGGCGAGCATCTCGGGAAACCCGTTGACGGAGAACCTTTGGAGCGAGCTTCGTCCCTGGAATTTCTCGGCCGGGGCGGGAGAGATGGCGGTCTCGGCCGAGCTCTCCTTCGGCTTGGCCGCTGCGTCCTTCGGCATGGGCGTCGGGCCGGGGTTCGGGTTGGGCGTGGGCGCGCCCACGGCGACGCCGAGGCTGGGCTCGGAGGGGGGGGTGATCTGGATGCTTGAGGAGACCGGGTGTATCTCGCCGCCCGAGAAGACAATCGCTGCGAAATATCCCCCCTTCGGATCCGGAAGCAGATCAGTCACCTCGGCGTCGTGGTTCTCCTGGGCGATGAAGGGGGAGCCGCCGTCGGGCCCGAAAAGGTAGATGTTGCCCTTGGGCGCCGAGCCCGCGGCGATCCGGCCGTCGGCAAGCCGCGCAATGCGGCGCAGGTTCCGGTCGCTGACCTCCCCAAACAGGGCGACGCCCCTGGCGGCGAGCGCCTTGGCGTCGGCAAACCGGTCCGGCGACACGCCGGCTGCCGCGAAATTAGCGATGTCGATCCGGTAGATGCGCCCCGGGTTGCCTGTCGCAGCCAGGGCGGATTTGCCGTCCTCCAGGAGGACGAAATCGAAGATCGAGTCGGCGGGAAGGCCCGTCCGGGCTGCGATCTTGCCGCCGCGGATCAGATAGAGCCCGCCGTTGGGCGACGTGCCGGCAAGGATGGACCCGTCCGGAAGTGGCTTGAGCGCGTAAACCTGGGCTTCTCCGGTCTTCGCAAGCTCCTTCGCCGAGCAGGTTCCGGCGGCCAGGTCAGCGGAGACCTCGAGGATCCTGCCTCCCGGGCCCCCGCCCACGAGCCACTTTCCGCCAGGGGCCGGTTCGAGGCACCAGAGCAGGTCGCTGGCGGCGCCGCCCTTCAGGTCGGTGAGGACGGGCCCGGCGACAAGGCGGCCGTCGGAACGGGTCGCCAGTCCGCGCATGTCGCGGCTAAGGACGTCGCGGTAGAAGTCGATCTCGGTCCTCTTTGAAAGTGGATCCGCCCTAAGGCCGCACGCCGCCGCGAGGATCAGGGCGAGCGGGATGAGACGGTGGCTGGGAATTGTCTGGGTGGGCATGGATGGGGCTTGGGCACCGGGTTACTCGACGACGCGCAACGTCCGGTGAAGATCCGTGAAGGAGACCTTGCCGGGGATCACGTGGGTCTCCCAGAGGGGGACAAGCGCGTCGCGCCTTTGGTAGCGGGCCGAGTCCGCGGCCCCCGCGATACGCTCGATCGAGGCCGGCGCATCCGGTGTCGCGACCGCCTGGTCGAAGAAGAGAGCCGACTTCTCCACGACCGCGATGCAGAGCCCGTCCTCCGGGCGGTTATCCCGCATCGCTCCGAGGTAGGCGTCGAAGCTGCGGAGCTGTCCCGGACGGAACATGTGCCCGTGGCCGGTGAGTTCGTCCAGCACGCGCCCGGGGGCGACGACGACCTCGAGGGTCTTGCCGGCCCAGGACGGGTCGACGGGGATGTCGATCGTGCAGCTTCCCTCGGCGCCCTGGAAGTTCCTCCAGCCAAGCGTTGCCTGGAACGTTTCCCCAGCGCGCACGGCCGAGCGCGACAGCTGGAACCGCTCGACCGTGACCGACGGGTTGGCTTCGAGCCGCTCCACGCGGAATTCGACCTTCCGCGGCAGCGCCTTCTCAAACGGGTTTTGCAGCTCGGCGGAGAGCCCCGACAGGAAGTCGAAAACGCCCGACACGAAACCCTGCTGGCCGGCGTAGACCGACTCCCTCGACAGCTGCTGCGTGGGGGAGAAGGTCACGGTGCTCACGATTCGGAAACCCTCCCCGGGCTCGCTGTCGTTTGACCCGAAAACGGACTCGACGATGGCCGTGAGCATGATCAAGGGGGCGATCCGCCTGTCGCGGACGACCTGGAAGCGGATGGTTCGCGGCGCCGCGCCGCAGCCGGCGACGACCTCGACCTCGGTCATCTCGGGCCCTGCGCCCAAGAGGCCGGAGACGCCGGACAGCCGGTCCTCGCTGATGCACCCGATCACAGGCCCCACGTTTGCCACTTTGACCGACTCGAGGTTGGACGGCAGGATCGCGACCACCTCGGCGGAGCACATGGGAAGCTGGACGTCTCCCAGCCCGAGCATGGGATGGCCGAATGCGACGACCCGGTTGCCGTCGACTTGGGACACCGTGCCCGTGCCAGCCAGCGAGATGTCGCCCGTCGCCAGGGCCACGGAGATTGCGTCGCCGGGCTGAAGCGCGGGAACCGCCGCCGCGGGCTGCGCCTGCGCGCCGGCATTCTGGCGTCCCTGGCTGCTTCCCCCGAGCGCGATGACCCCGATCCCCAGGGCCGCAAAATGGGGAGCCATAATGGACGCGACCCGCGGGGAGACTCCGCCGAGCGCAAAAACAGGGTTCATTGCCCTGAACGCCGAGTCGGAGTCGCGGGCGGAATCTGGCGGCGGCGTACTGTCTAGGGGCGCCGCCTCCTGGGGGGCGGCGGGGGTCCTTGCTCCAACGCGGTCCGCTACCTCGGTCATGTCCGCGGCCGGCGTGAAGCCCGCGTAGCGGACGGTCTCGAACCGCTGGATCTGGTAGCTCATCGCCCCTGCGAACCTGCCGTCGATGTAGAGCGGGCTGCCGCTCATTCCGGCAACGGCGCCCATGTTCTGGACACGGGGGTCCGTGAGCCTGCAAAGGATCATCGACTTGCCCGGCCCCAGGGAGTTTTGGATTATCCCAGCCACCTCGACGGCGAACGGCTCCGGCTTCGTTCCCTGGAAAACGGTCCACACCTCCCCCCGCTGCCCGGCCTTGATGTCTGCCAGGGGGAGAGACTCCCCCTGGGCGGGCTGGGCCCCTAGACGGCAGGCGGCGGACGCGAGCAGGAGGATTGTCAGGAGCGTGCGGCCCATCGTGAGGTTTCCGAATCTGCGTGGTCCAAGGATCCTTTGCGAAAATTCAGAGGCGGCGTATGGCCGATTCCATCACTTCGCATGCCCGGTCTATCGCGGCACCCTCGTGAGCCGTGCTGATGAACGCGGTCTCGTAGGCGCTGGGAGGCAGGTAGACCCCCTCGTCGAGGCAGCCGTGGAAAAAGCGCGCGAACAGCTTTGCGTCGCCCGTCAACGCGCTCGCGTAGTCGCGCACGGGGGCGGAGGTGAAGAAAATGCAGAACATCGATCCCACCTGGGGCACCTGGGCATCCAGCCCCTTCGCTCGGCACGCGCCGGAAAGCGCCCCGCGCACCTGCCGTCCCAGAGCGTCGAGGCGCTCGTAGGGAAGTGTCTCATCGAGGAGTTCCAGGGCCGCGATCCCCGCGGCCATGGCGAGCGGGTTCCCGCTGAGTGTGCCGGCCTGGTAGACGGGCCCCAGCGGCGCGATCTGATCCATGATCTCGCCCCGGCCGCCGAAGGCTCCCACGGGAAGCCCGCCGCCGATGATCTTCCCGAGAGCCGTCAGGTCCGGGGCGATCTTCTCGATCTCCTGGACTCCGCCCTTCGCCAGGCGAAAGCCGGTCATCACCTCGTCGAAGATCAGGAGGGCGCCGTTGCTCGAGCAAGACCTCCTCAGATGGGCGAGGAACCCGGGCGCGGGCAGGATGAGGCCCACATTGGCGGGGTAGGGCTCGACGATCACCGCGGCGATCCCGCCGGGATTCGCCGCAAACGCGGCGTCTACGGCCGCGGCGTCGTTGAAGGGCAGCACGACGGTCTCCCGTGCAAACGCCTCCGGGATGCCCGCGCTGTCCGGGTGGCCGTGGGTCATCGCTCCCGACCCGGCCTTGATGAGCACCGAATCCGAATGCCCATGGTAGCAGCCGGAGAACTTGATGATCTTGTCGCGTTTCGTGAATCCACGGGCCAGCCGGATCGCCGACATGGTCGCCTCGGTGCCGCTGTTGCACATCCGGACCTTCCCTATCGAGGGCACGAAGTCGTGTATAAGCTCCGCCATCCGCACCTCGTACGGGTTGGGCGTCCCGAAGCTCGTGCCTTCCTCGAGCGCCGCGGCGATCGCCTCCTTGATCCGGGGGTGATTGTGGCCGTGGATCGCGGGCCCCCACGTGCACACGAAGTCGATCAGCTCGCGGCCTTCGGCCGTGATGAGCGTCGCGCCGCGCGCCGCCTTGGTGAAGAAGGGGGTGCCTCCGACCGACCGGAACGCGCGCACCGGGGAGTTCACCCCCCCGGGGATGCGCTTCAGCGCCCGGGCGAACAGTTCGTCGGAGGCGCTCATTGGCTCACGTACTTCTGCACGATGGGTATCCGGCGCCCGACACCGAACGCGAGCGGCGTTATCTTCAGCCCCGGCGCCGCCTGCTTCCGCTTGTACTCGTTCAGGTCGACCTTCCGGATTACGTCGCTCACGGTCGCCTCGGGGAATCCCTGGGCCACGAGGTCGCGGCGGGACAGCCCCTCCTCCACGTATCCCTTGAGCAGGGCGTCGAGCACGTCGTAGGGGGGCAGGCTGTCCTGGTCCGTTTGGTTTGGGCGGAGCTCGGCGCTCGGGAGCTTGTCGATGCTCGACTGCGGGATCGGGCCCGTGCGGCCAGCGCGCCTCGCGTCCGCGTTTATCCAGTGTGCGAGCGCATAGACCTGGGTCTTGAAGACGTCGGAAATCACGGCGAGGCCGCCGCACATGTCGCCGTAGAGCGTGCAGTAGCCCACCGCCATCTCGCTCTTGTTCCCGGTCGTCAGAAGCAGGGCGCCAAACTTGTTCGAGATCGCCATCATGACGACTCCGCGCACCCTTGCCTGGACGTTCTCCTCGGTGACGTCGCGCGGCTTGCCGGCGAAGATCGGGGCCAGCGCGGCCTCGCAGGAGGCCACGATCTCCGCGATCCCGATCGTCTCGAAACGGATCCCAAGGTTCTTCGCGAGCCTCTGCGCGTCGTCGCGCGAATGCTGGGATGAGATCAGCGAGGGAAGGGAGACGCCTATCACGTTCTCCGGCGCGAAGGCCGCCGCGGCGATCGCCCCGACGACGGCCGAGTCGATCCCGCCCGAGAGCGCGACGAGCCCGGTGCGGAACCCGCACTTGTGCGCGTAGTCCCGGAGCCCGAGCGTCAGGGCTGCGAGGATGTCCGCCATCTCGGGCTGCTCGAAGGTCGGCGAGAGCACGGTCGGGGCCGCGCCCCTGGCCGCGCCGGTCTCCACCACCATGAGCTCCTCGGCGAACGCCGCCATGCCGGTCTGGACGCGGCCTCCGGAGTCGCTCACGAGCGACCGACCGTCGAATATCAGCTCGTCGTTGCCGCCGACGGCGTTCACGTAGGCCACCGTGCAGCCGATCGACCGCGCGGCGTCGGTGACCAGGGTCTGCCTGACGCCGCCCTTGCCGTGGTTCCATGGGCTGGCCGACAGGTTGACCACGAGGTCGCACCTCAAGGCGGCCAGCTGCCTTACGGGATCGAGGCCGCTATACAGCCGGCGCGTGCTGACCACCGGGTGGGCCCAGATGTCTTCGCAGATCGTGACGCCGATGCGGGTGCCGGCGTGGGATATGACCGTGGGCTGGGCGGCGGGCTCGAAGTACCGGTCCTCGTCGAAGACATCGTATGTGGGGAGCAGGCACTTGCGCGCCACCGAGGCGACCCTTCCGCGGTGGCAGAATGCGGCAGCGTTGTAGAACGGGCGTCCCGACCCGCCCGCGTTCGCCTCGACGGTGCCCACGAGCGCCGGGACCTCGCCCACGGCCGCTGCAACGGCCCTGAGCGACTCCTCCACGTCCGGAACAAAGTGGCGCTTGAACAACAGGTCGCGCGGGGGATAGCCGCAGGTTGCGAGCTCGGGGAAGACGACCAGCTGGGCGCCGCGTTCCACAAGCGCGGCATAGGCGCCGAGAATGCGCTGGCGGTTGCCGGCGAGGTCCCCGACGGTTGTATTGATCTGTGCAAGGCCGAGGCGCATTCGTGGAGGTGTAAACCGTCACCGTGGACGCCAATGGGTTTGCTTTCAACATATTCGGCGCCCATTATCACGGGACGGCGCGAAAACGCGGCCGTTCAGGGCCGGGATGAGGCGCCGG
>CALAOT010000008.1 GCA_937889545.1 uncultured Opitutaceae bacterium | reverse complement strand
GGGCGAGCCGGCTCGCCGGCGGCGGGCTCAGGGGGCGGCGCGAAGGCAGCGTAGGGAATCGGGGGCGGTGCGGGAGAAAGCGGGACTGGCGGCCGGAAAATCGGCGCAGGGCCAACCGGCGAAGCCATCAGCGGCTTCTGGGGGGGCGCCGGCGCGGGGGGTCTCGGGGAAACGGGCGGCGGGGCCGCCGCGCCCGACGGCGGTAGGGTCGGCTTGGGCCGGGCATGCGCAGGAGCGGGCTGCGCGACGGGCTCGGGAGCCTCGGGAGGAACGGGCTCCGCCAAAACCTCCGCAGCCGGAGCGTCCGCCTCGATCCATGACGGGCTCCATGCGCCCTTGGACGCGAGGCGCGAGCCGAGGAGCGCGAGGATGCCGGCCGACGCCGCCGAAAAGGATGCCTGCACTTCTTCGCCCGCGAAGCTGAGCCCGGGATCGCCGGCCAGCTTCTTGATGTCCGGCGCCCACGGCGACGTTCCCACCGAGGCAGCGGCGTCCCGGATGAACCAATCCTGTTTGCCCGTCAGCCCGATGCAGGCAAGCGCCGGAGGGCCCTCCGCCGGCGGGAGCAAGCCGAGGGCCGCTTTGAGGCTTTCGGCTACCATGGCGCAGATCTTGGGCCCGGATTCCGTGAAGTCGTATCCCTCGTTGAAGAAAAGCCGCGCGCCGGCACCGCGAAACTTGAGCTTGAGGGCCGTTCGCACCGCCTCAAAAACCGCATTCAGGCCGACGGAGCACGGCACAACCCCCACGACTCCGCTCGCGGTCACGAGCAGCAGGTGGGAACGGTCCGACCCGAGGTCCCAGAGCGCGACCGATCCCTTGCCGGCAGCGCGCAGCGCGGCCGAGATTGCGCCCGCCCGCACGATCGCTGCCGGCCCGGCGCCGCCCGAGCCCACCTGGAAGCCCGGGACGCCGTCGCGGACCTGCTCAAACGATTCGCGGGAGGCAAAGGCGAGAATCCATTTCTCCATTCCGTCGGGATCGATCGAGCCTCCGTCGCCGGCGTTGCACGCGGCGTATGAAAACGGGTATTTGGCGTCGCCCTGGGCTGCGCCCGCGATCGCGCGAAACGATTCGCCGGCCCGGTCCAGCAGCGATTCGGTGTCGGTCGAGAGATGCCAATCGGCGCCGTCGGGCCACATGGAGGCGGCCTTGACCTCGCCGGCCTTTGCGGACGGGGCGACCGCGCCGAGGAGCGCCTCCACGGCCGGCCTGTTCTCCAGGATGCACTCCCCGCCAGCCTCAATCTTGCCGTTCACCGCACGCAGTGCGTGCAACGTGTGGTGGGTCAGTTCGACAATGACCTGGATCTCTTCCGCCTTGGGCATGGTCGACGTTCAGCGGGCGGCCATCGGCCGCGTCATGCCTTGACGAAATGCTTCATGTTCTCCTGAAGCTGGCGGTGGCGCTCCTCGAACAGGACCTCCTTAGCGGCGAGCGCGGCCAGTTGCGACTCCATCTTAGCACCCTGTTCGGAGAGCTGGGCCTCGGCCTGGGCGAGGGACTCGGCGCGCGCCTGCAGCTTGGCCCTCTCGGCCTCGAGGGCCACGTCCTTCCGGTGCACCTCGGCTTCGCGCGCCTTCACGCCGCTCTCGATCTCGGTCCGGATTGCGGCGAGCTTGGCACGCAGGTCGGCAAGCGCCTTCGCCTCGGCCTTCAGCTTGGCCTGGACTTCGGCGGATTCGCGGGCGAACGCTGCCCGGTCCGCATCGAGCGCGGCGCGGTCGTTCGCGATCTTGGCCTGGGCTTCCCCGAGCGCGGCGCGATCGCTCGCTATTGCGGCACGGGCATCCTCGAGCGCAGCCGCTTCATCCTCGCCCGCCACATCGCGCTTGGCGGGATCGGCGCCCTGGGGGCCAGCCGCGGTCTTCTCCCCCTCGGCCTTCAGCCGTGCCAGTTTGTCCTCCCACTGGGCGCACTCGGACTCAAGCGCCTTGAGCCGCTTTGCGGCGTCGACCTCGAGCGCGCGCGAAATGGCGGACGCCGCCTTGGAGGCCGCAGCGGAGGCTGATATGTCGGCCTCGAGCGCGGCGCGGTCCTTTTCGAGCTTCGCCAGCAGCTTTTCAGCCGATGCCTCGCGCCTTGCCAGGGCCTCTTCGCGTTCGCTGGGGTTCATGTTCGGGATTGCCGCCGTAGGCCAAGCTCTTCCACGCCGGAACCCCGCGGCGGAGCGGCGTTGGTCCGAGCCGACCCGGACGGATGTGTCGATATGACAGTTAAGGTTTTACCAGACTCCATTATGGCTCGAATTATAGCTGTCGGCAAGCCCGCCGAGCCTCCCCTTTCCCGGTACCGGTGTCAAATAGCATGGATCGCCGACTTTGAAACCGCGAGCCCGGCCTCCTTGAGCGCCTCGCCGAGGGTCGGGTGGGCATGAATCGTGCGGCCCAGGTCCTCCGCACTCCCGCCGTACGCCATGTGTGCGACCACTTCCGCGATGAGCTCGCCGGCGCCCCTCCCCAGGATCTGCGCGCCCAGAATCCGGTCGGTCCCGGCGTCGGCCACTATCTTTGCGAATCCATCGGCCGAATCATTCGCGAGCGCGCGGCCATTGGCGGCAAAGTTGAACCTGCCCACGTTTACGGGGATCGACCTGGCCTTCGCTGTGTCCTCGCCAAGCCCCACGGAGGCGACCTCGGGATCGGTATACACGACGGCCGGCACGAGATCCCAGTCGATATGGCCCGGCCTTCCGGCGATCCATTCCGCCACGGCGGCTCCGTCCTCCTCGGCCTTGTGCGCGAGCATGGGCCCGGCGACGGCATCGCCAATAGCCCAGATGCCGGGCGCGCAGGTGCGAAGGCGGGCGTCCACCCTGACCCGCCCCCCTTCGTCGAGGGACACGCCGGCATTCTCGAGCCCGAGCCCGTCCGTGTAGGGCCTGCGGCCCACGGCGACGAGGACCTTCTCGGCCGGGAACTCCAGGGGTTTGCCCTCCCGCTCGGCCAGCAGCACGGCCTGCCCGCCGCCGGTCCTCAGGCCGGTCACCCTGGCGCCCGTCTCGATCTTCAGGCCCTGCCTCTGAAGCAGCCTGGAGAAGGCGCGCACGATGTCGTCATCGAATCCCGCGGCGATCTTCGGCAGGAGCTCGACGATAGTGACGTCGCTGCCCAGCCTCGCCCAGACGGACCCCAGTTCGAGCCCGATGGAACCGCCCCCGACAACCACGAGG
The DNA here is from genome assembly GCA_937889545.1 of uncultured Opitutaceae bacterium. GTDB lineage: Bacteria > Verrucomicrobiota > Verrucomicrobiia > Opitutales > Opitutaceae > Palsa-1447. The sequence continues at coordinate 1,260 of CALAOT010000008.1, read as the reverse complement.
GGGGAGGGCGCCCGCTCAAAGGCGATCGCGTCGTCGCTCGAGACGACCGTCCGGCCGTCGAATCGCATGAAGGGCAGCTGCATGGGAACCGATCCCGTCGCGATGACAAAATTCTTGGCAGAGATGGAGACGGCCCCGCCCGGGCCCCTGATCGACAGCGCGGTTGGCGAGGCGAACGAGGCCTCGCCCGCGAGGACGGCGACCTTTCGCGCCTTCGCGAGCGCGGCCACTCCGCCGACGAGCCTGGACACGACGGCGTCCTTGCGCCTGAGGATCGCGCCAATGTCGGGGGAAACGGCGCCCGTCCTAATGCCATGCGCCGCGGCATGGTCCCGGGCGAACACGAGCTGCTCCGACGAATAGAGGAGGGCCTTGCTCGGGATGCAGCCCAGGTTCAGGCAGGTGCCGCCCAGGGTCGGCCGCTTCTCGATCAGCGCCACCCTGAGCCCGAGCTGCGCGGCGCGGAACGCGCACACGTATCCGCCCGGGCCCGCCCCGATGACCGCAACGTCATACGTGTCCATGAAGGGGCGCCGGTCAGATGCCCAGCAGGAGGCGCGAGGGATCCTCGATCTCCTGCTTCACCTTGACGAGGAAGGTGACAGCCTCGCGGCCGTCGACCACGCGGTGGTCGTAGGTCAGGGCGACGTACATCATGGGCCGGATGACGACTTGCCCGCCTATGGCGACCGGACGCTCCTTGATCGCATGCATCCCCAGGATGGCGCATTGGGGCGGGTTGATGATCGGGGTCGAAAGGAGGGAGCCGAAGGTGCCCCCGTTCGTGATCGTGAACACGCCGCCCTCAAGGTCGGCGAGCGTGATCTTTGCCTCGCGGGCCCTGCCTGCCGCGTCGGCAACGGCCTTTTCGATGTCGGCCAAGCCGAGGCTGTCGCAGCTGCGGATGACGGGGACCATCAGGCCGCTCTCCGTCGAAACGGCCACGCCGATGTCATAGTAGTGGTTTTGCACCAGGGTGTCGCCCTCGATCTGGGCGTTAATCGCCGGCACCTCCTTGAGGGCCTGGACGACCGCCTTCACGAAGAATGGCATGAACCCGAGCTTGAGCCCGTTCCTCTTGACAAAGTCCTCCTGGTACTTCGAGCGGAGCTCCATGACGGCGGCCATGTCGATCTCGTTGAACGTCGTCAGCAATGCGGCCCCGTGCTGGGCCGCGACAAGGCGCTCGGCGATCCGCAGGCGCAGCTGCGAAAGCTTCCTTCGCGTCTGGCGGGCGCCAGGCGGCGCCGGCGGCGCGGC
>CALAOT010000007.1 GCA_937889545.1 uncultured Opitutaceae bacterium | reverse complement strand
GTCGACACTCATCCCACAAACAGGGTCTTTGACCATTTCAAGTATCTCCTTTCACCGACCGGTGACTTCAGGCACCACCTGGGGACGACGCGAGCGGCGGGGCCTCCGGTCGAGACACCCCATCCTTCTGTCGGCTTACATCTCGAAGGCATAGGGCGGTGGACTGGCCCACTCGGAACCTGAGCCGAGGCCGGACCGGGGACAACCATGACAAGCAGCACCATGCTGACGAAGAGGCTCCCCTTCGGCGGGCGCCCGCCCCCATGATTCTCCGTCGGCCGCGACACTTCGAGGAAAGTCTACGCAAAGAACGTGACGAGCTCTAGCGAGTTTCCGGTCGCTCTCTCATCTGGGAACGAACGGGAGCGTTCGTAACTCGTTGCCGATTCACGAACACTACTTCCGCTGGATCAGGGCATCATCCCCATGCCGCGCCCGCCGTTCATCATGTTCCCCATGACAACGTAGCCGTTGTTCGTTGCGTTGTCGTTGACGACCGGGTTCGGCTTCTTTACGGGCAGGCTCTGGGGCTACTGGCTCGGCATCTCTCTTTTCGTCGTCAACCTCACCGGCGACCTCGTCAACGCAGGCCTGGAGATCGAGCCTCGCGCCGTGGTGGGCATTCCCGTCGTCGCGCTTCTTCTCTGGTATCTCTCGTCATCTAGGGTTCGCACATTCTTCAGGCCCACGGGCCGAGGCGCCGCATAACAACGTATCTGGACTCCTCCTCGTACCGGCGACCCCGTAATCGGGGATCTCGGCGAGGATTGCCCTTTTCCCGGCAGTCCGCGGCTTGCCAGTGACGGCTACCACTTCGCTCTTCCCTGCCGCAAGCAGCTCTTGAGCGTAATTCCCCAGCCCGCATAGCACCAACCCCCAGCGCCGTGGACTTCGGCGCCTAGGGTCGCAGAGGCGAGAAGAAGGCCCCACTAGGCGTCGTTTCATGGCGAGCTCATCAGACTGGCGTTGTCTCGGAGCTCCTGCGCGAGGGTGGCAAGGACGCGGGAAGTCAGGTGAACCTGATCCCGCGAGAAGCGTCCGATGACGTCTCCCACCACGGATTCGACCGTACCCCTTGCGGGCACGTCGAGGCGCCGGCCTATCGCCGTTAGCGCGAGGTGCGCGCGGCGGCCGTCCGCCGCATCGAGTGTCCGCTTGACGAGTTTCCGCGCCTCGAGCCGCTGGAGAACTCCAGTTAGCGTGCTCGGGTGGACGAGGAGGATGCGTGCCAATTCCCCGGCCGAGAGGCCCGGGAAGCGCCCGAGCACCCGGAGCGTGACGCGCTGGGGGCCCGTCAGGCCGATCGAGGCCTGCATCTTCTTGGAAAGGGACTGTAGGCCATGGTCGAGCGCCCAGATCAGGCGCATGAAGTCGAGGACGTCCCCCAGGGAGGCGGCCCCATCGAGGAGAGAGGGGCTTCGCATAAGCGTATGATCCCACGAAATTGGAATTGATTTGACCTCAAACTAAGGAAAGGAGAGGATTCACTTTCGTGAGAAACGGAAAGGAGAACTATTCGATGGCCCGATCCGCTATGGCCGCCTCCCTCCTCGCCGGAGGCCTCGTTTTCGCTGCCGACTGCTCGTCCAAACCTGCTGCTCAAAGCGCGGCGCCTATGGCGGCGCCGACCCCGACGATCGTCCGGGCGGAACCCGCTCCCGCACCGACACCAGCGCCGGCCGCCCGCCCCGCCGTTGCCGAGGACACGCTCCCGTCGAGCGTGGACGAGATCAACAAGCTTGGCTACCTCAAGGACGCGTTCTTTGACTTCGACAAGGCGGAGATCCGGACGGACCAGCGCGATAAGCTCGCCGCCGACGGAACATGGCTGAGGAGCCACCCTTCTGTGAAGGTCCGCATCGAAGGCCATTGCGACGAGCGCGGGACCGCCTCGTACAATATGGCGCTTGGAGAGCGCCGCGCGGCCGCTGTGCAGGAGTATCTCGTGAGCCTTGGCGTCGACGCGTCGCGCATGCAGACAATCTCCTACGGCAAGGAGCGCCCGTTCGCGATGGGTCACGACGAGGCCGCCTGGGCCCAGAACCGCCGAGGGCACTTCCTCGTGACGGCGCGCTGAGTGACGGCGCGCTGACGGTGGGGCCGGAGGAACAGTCGCCGCCGAGTCTTGCTGACGAGACGCGCTGGTACACCGAGCACACGGCGCTTCTCATTAGCACGCTGAAGTGGGCGTTGCTCGGCGCCGCAGCCGGCCTCTGCGTCGGCTTCGGGACGCGCGCGTTCCTGTGGGCGCTCGCCGCGTCCGGGACATGGGTGAAGCGCGTGACCCCGGGCGGGATCTCGCCGACATTACTTCTCCCGCTCGCGCTCCCGGCGTGCGTGCTCCTGGTCCGGCGGTTCGCACCGACGGCGCGCGGCCACGGGACCGAAGCTGTCATCGCCGCGATCCACCGGGAGTCCGGCCGGATCCCGTGGAAGGTCGCGCCCATCAAGCTTCTGGCGACGGTCGTGACGCTCGCCTTCGGAGGCTCGGTGGGGAAGGAAGGACCTTGCGCCCAGATCGGGGCCGCGATTACGAGCCTGTTCGCGGATGTCCTCCGCCTGAACGACGACGATCGTCGCCGCCTTGTGATCTGCGGCATCGGCGGCGGCTTCGCGGCCGTCTTTGGGACGCCGATTTCAGGCGCCCTCTTCGGGATCGAGGTGCTGTACCTCGGGCGGATCGAGTACGCGGTCCTTTTCCCTTGTCTCGTGTCCGGCATCGTCGCGCACCTCGTCTGCGGCTCGCGGGCGCCCGTGCCCGTCCTTCCCGAAGGGCTCGGCGGGCTCGGGC
>CALAOT010000006.1 GCA_937889545.1 uncultured Opitutaceae bacterium | reverse complement strand
TTATCGCGCTGCTCCAGCGCAAAGACGTCGACGTGGTGGCGCGCCTGCATGCCAGCCGCTCGGAGAAAACCGGGATCGTCGAATGGGAAAAGCCGCAGCGGCCACGGCACGGCTGGAATAAAACCCTGTGGGACGAGCTGCCAGAAAAACTGACGGTGCGCCTGATCCGCTTCCGCATTACGATTCCCGGCTTTCGTTCGCAGACCGTGGTGCTCGCGACCACGCTGTTGAACGAAGTCGCTTATCCCGACGAGGCGATCATTGAGCTTTACCGTCGACGCTGGGCCGTGGAATTGTTCTTCCGCGACATCAAGACCACCCTCGGCCTGGACGTCCTGCGGTGCTGCTCGCCCGAACTGGTGGAAAAAGAGGTTTAGATGCAGGTCTTCGGCTACAATCTGGTGCGCGCCCTGATGCTCGAATCGGCCTGGACATATTCCGTGCCGCTCGATCGGCTCAGCTTCAAGGGCACCGTCGACACTCTCCGGCAGTGGACTCCGCTGTTCGCTCCCGCCATCTTCGCTTTCAAGCGGGCCCGTAAGGAACTGCTGCGTATCATCGCCGCCGATCAGGTGCCCGAACGGCCGAACCGCTTTGAGCCGCGCCTCAGAAAACGCCGGCCAAAGCAGTATCCGTTCATTACCGTGCCTCGCCGTAAGGCGAGGGCCGATATGCTTCGATCTCTGAAATGAACGATCGATCATCTCATCTTAGCGCCATTCGGATCATGAATCCCCTTTTTTCCACAATCCAGATTCCGATATAGCTATTTCGTGCGTGGATCAGATACACAAATCTATCGCGCAGCTGGTCGGGCGAAAGATAACGTGTTGAGTCCATAAGCCCGCGGTAATGAGCGTAGGATTCCTCGGTCGCGGGGCGTGGATACGGCATCGTCAGTGGCGCAAACGCAGTTCCGGGTTTGTCCCGACGCAATAGCCAAGCGACTCGCTATACTCGCGACCCGCCTCATCGCTAATCACCCACTTCACACATCGTCGCGATGGAAGTGTCGTGAGGGCTAGCGGCATTTGCAAAACAGCGTCGGCCCGCGTCAGAGTGTTATCATAGGAAGCGCTTGCCGGGTAAATCGCCGATAGATTCGAAAGTCATCCGCATCGGTGGTTACGACCGTATGCTCGCGGTAAAGCTCCGACAGCCTCACCAGGCAGGCATCGGCATAGTCCATACGTTTCCCGTAGCGCGTAAGCAAGGCCCTCACTGCAGGCGATTCATCGGGCAGCATGGGCAAAACGCGCAGGATCCCGCGTTCGACCAAGGCGAATATTTTTTGCCGCCCATCGGGCACGCCGCGCAGGAGAAAGCAAGCCTCCGAAATCACGGCTTCGCACGTAATGGCGGGCTGTTTCATTGTGGCAAACTGACCTGCGGCCCATCCATGCCATTGGTCATCAGAATCCAGCGAGCCCACGAGGGGACCCGTATCGAGAATAACGTCAATCACGACCGTACCCAACTAAGGTTTTCTTTGGCCGGCCGCTCCGGACAGACCCCATCAGGTCGCCCATGGCCTCCGCTAGACTCACGGTTCTGGTTTCGGTCGCGCGGAAAACGAAATCGTTTCCAGCCCGATCCCGAACGCGGACTTCCTTTCCGGCCAATGCAGCTCGGCGAAAGCTCGGGAACCTACGGGTAAATTCGCGGGTGGTTACTTGCATGACAGACATCCATGTCAGCCATCATCTCAAAGTCAAGGCATGCCATTCGAAGTCGGGCCAATGTTTCACCACATGAAGCACTCTTCTCCCTATGTCGTCTTTCATCGAAGAATGTTAGACAGAGTTTCATAATGGCCAAATGCCCGTTCAAACATCCAGACAAACACCAGAAAATCTGGAGTGAGAATCGCTGTCCCTGAGCAATGTTCCTATAGGGGGGCTCCCGTGTTCAAATCCCGGCACCTCCGCCAGATTTCCTAGGCCCGCTTCCCGTCGCTAGGAGTGTCGGGCGTCGCCTGTGCCCATTGACGGCCGAATCCTGCCAATAGTCGCCTTCAATTGATGGGAAAACTAGCACCGCTTACGGCTCAAAATGTTGAAGCATCGGTTGCGGTTGCACTGAACCGGCTGATGCCGTAGTCGCCATTCGATCCCTCGTTGAACCCGAAGCCTGGATTCCCACGGGTGTAGCTACCGTCCTTCGTCGCCCCCATCAACAATCCGTTTTTGTATGTCTTGATCTCGTTGCCCACAACGGTCGCCTTTACCACGTCGCCCGTCTTCACGGCGTACTGCTTCCCTTGCACGTTCAGAAGGTATGTGAAATCGGCCAGCGGCCCGTTCCATCTTACAATGATCAGGTAGGCGGCATCCCCATCCTTCAGAGAATAGGAGATCTCGTATCCATCGCAGTTGTGCATCGCCAACGAGGATCGAAGCCGAATCGACACTTCCGGATAGCGAAACACCGCTCTTTTTTCCACCACCACCTCCACGCTTTGATTGGAAGGCCATTCGCCGGTAAGAAGAGCCACCGAGTCCGCATAGGCTTTGGGGCCCGCGTGGCCGAATGCATATTCGGGGGCTGTCGAGATATCGCCCCAATCAAAGCCGATCATTTTCCCACCCATCCAGTGACCGCCTTCTGAGATCGGACTCTCAGTAAGTGGAAACATCGTCGAGTAGCTGGCCGCATGCGGCGTGGGCAGGTGCGAAGCCATTGTATTCGTGCTCGGCCCGACGGAACAGCCGGCAAGATATGCAAGCAGGATAGTGGCCGTGGACGATCGCCACCATCCTCCTTGGAAGCGATTCAGGATTCGGTTCATGTCTTCGTCTCTCGCCGCTGCGATCGTCGCGAATATGAGTTGAGGCGGCCGGAACTCGTTCTTCATGGCTGAAAGGGAGGGCATGTTCCAATCCAAATAAGATCCAACAATTCCCTCTGCAAGCTAGCCACATTCATGACAGGGTTGTTTAAGCACCTAGGAAGAAATCGCCAAGATGGCGGGTTCAAATCCCGGCACCTCCACTGATTTGCCCAACCTTCCGGGCGAAGCCTGTCCCTGGCAGCGGCCTTGCGACCAAGAGCAGGCGAATTGCCACCAGTCACTATGCCCGGGGCATTGGTTCGAGCATGGGTGTCAAAGCAGTTGGCAGACCGTTGGGCCGGGGACCCGGATTCAACAAAGGCGCTTCATGCCGATATCTGGTCCCTTCCCCGCCCTGCACGTGAACCGCCTCCAAAACCGCAGGAATGCAGGAAGCCTGGTTTGCAATAACCGGCTTAACATAATCGTCTTGCGTCATTCTTTATCGGACGACCCACACACTTAATCTCGGGATTTTGCTGTCTAACCGGCCATAATCCCTTCTTATCGCTAATCGACCCCCCCACCCAGATTCCCCCTAGATACACACAACCGCCCCCCGAGTGGGAAGAGCCCAGACCCGCGGGAACGCCCTTCGCCGTTCGCGCGGCGGTGTTTGTTCTCGCGATAATTGCGGTCCTCCTTGCCGGCGCGGTCTACCAGCTCAATTCCGTGGTGACCAGGGACAAGGCGCAACTCGCCAAGGCTGATTCCGAGACAAGCAAGGTGAAGGCCGACGTGGACACGGCCAACGCGCGCTCGGCCGACCTTCAGCTGCAGCTTGGCAGGGCCAAGGGCCACGCGGAGGACCTGAAGTCGCAGCTCGACAAGGCGCAGGCCCGGCAGTCGGACCTCCAGTCGCAGCTCGAGGGGGTCCGGGCCGACCTCCGGTCGCAGGTGGACAAGGCCAAGGCCCAGTCGTCTGAAATGCACGCTGAATTCCAGGCCAAGCTCAATTCGGCCAAGGACGAGTCGTCCGGGCTGCGCAAGGATCTCGATCAGGCCAGGAGCCAGGCGGAGAGCCTGAAGTCGCAGCTGGCAAAGGCCCAGGGCGACCTGACCAAGCTGCAGCCGCTGGCCCTCAAGGCGCGGGCCATGCCTTTGGCGGCCTCATTCGAAAAGAACTTCTGGGACCGCGGATTCACGATGCACGTGAGGAACCTGAATCCCGATCCGATGAAGGTTACCATCACGATCACCGAATCCGGAAAGGCGTCCGCCAGGTCCGCCATGATAGAAGGCGCCGGATTGCTAAATGTTGAGAACCTGACTGCGGGGGCACGGGTGGTCATTGGGAGCGCCGGCTTCGACACGTTGAGCGCGACGGCGCAGTGACGGGCGCCCGGGTCCTAATCCCTGCATCTCCGCCATTCCGACGCCCGCGCCAATGCGGCGCCGGGCGACCGGCGGGGTTTCGGATTCCCGCCCCGAGGCGGCCCAAGGCGCACAAACGCCTATTCAGGGGATCGCGGCGGGGCAAAGCCTCTCATGCTGGCAGATTTGTCTCGCCCGGCGGCTCGCTTATTCTTCTCTGGGCATCCGCCGCACGCGATCACCCGACGCATGCCCACTTTTAGACCGGCCAACCTCCTGAAATCGCGGCCGGTCAGGACCACGCTCGCGGCTGTCCTCGGATTTCCGGCCGCGCTGTTCGCACTGGAGGCTCCGGCGGCCCCCAAGGCCGAGCCTGACATCGTCAGCGCCGTCCGTTCGGGGGACTCCGTCCGGCCTGCGCACGCTGCTGGGTCGCGGCGCAGACCCCTCGGCCCGCGACAGCCGCGGAGACACGGTGCTCCACGTCGCGGCCTACCGCGGGGACGCCGCGGCCGTGCAAGCCCTCCTTGACCGGGGCGCGAAGCCCAATGCGCTGAATGACGCCGGGGCGACACCGCTCCTCTACGGGGCGGGCAACGAGGAGATCGTGCGCGCACTGCTCGAGCGCGGCGCAAACCCGAACCTCGCCTCAAAGTTGGAGCTCACTCCGCTGATGGCCGCGGCCGCGCATCGGGAGTCGCACCTCATCGTCGGCCGCCTGCTGGGCGCCGGGGCGGACACGCACGCGAAGAAGGGCGGCCAGGAGTATGTTGCCCTGAAGGCGGTCTACGGGGCCGACCCGCGCACGCTCGCGCTGCTGCTGGACCGCGGGGCGAGCCCCCAACAATCCAAGGGGCTCGCCCAGTCCCCCCTCGCCATGGCGGTGTATTTCGGCGACGAGACCGCCATGACGCAGCTCCTGGAGCATGGCGCCGATATCAACTTCGACGCCGACTTCGCCGGCCATGCGCTCAACTGGGCGCTCTACTCGGGCCATCCTGCGCTCGCGGCCGCGCTGATCAGGAGAGCGGCCGATCTTCACTTCAAGTCGCCCTGAGGGCACCAGACGACGCCGATGGTGTTTGCCGGGTACAGCGAGCAGGGCGACCCTGCGATCGCCCGCCTCCTTGTCGAAAGGGGCGCCAACGTGAACGAGGCAAACGAGGCGGGAGCCACCGCGCTCACGTTCGCGATGAAATCGGGGCCCCATTCGCAGCTAGTCGCGTTTCTCAGGCAGGCCGGGGCCAGAACGCCGCCGGCGGTCCCCTCCGCGAAGGCCTTTTCAGCCCGCCATATGCCGGATGACGTTCCCGTCCGGGACCGCGCCCAGAGGGCGATCGACCTGCTCCAGAGGGCCTCGACGGGGTTCGTCGACAACCGCTTCGTGCGGGACGAGGCCAAGTGCGTATCCCGCCACCACCAGTATCTCGCGGCTGTCGCGTTCGCATGGGGCGCGGAGCGGGGCCTGCACATCGACGCGGCCGCCCTGGGCCACCAGCTGGCAGCGCAGATGGAGATGTGGCATCCCCTGGAGGAATCCGCGCGGGAGGACGAGGACCCCATCCCCGACGCGCCGGTGCAGATCGGGTACGGCCTCATGGGGCTGCATGCGCTGGGTTACGCGCCGGACGCGATGACCGAGGCATTCGTGCGTTACCTGGTGAACGCGCAGAACCCGGACGGCTCCTGGCACTGGACCGACCTGCGCCCCCCTCTCGAGGGCGGCAGGTTCGCGGCCACGGCCTGGGCCGTGCGCGCCGTCCAGCTCTATCCGCTCCCCAACTCCGAGGTCGAGACCCGCGCCTGCCTCTCCCGGGCCCGACGCTGGCTCTGGAAGGCCGAGCCGGCGACATTCAGCGACCAGGTCTCGCAGCTCATGGGGCTTGGGTGGGCCGGCGAGCCGCCGCGCAAGCTCCGGGGGCTTGCCTCCTCGATCATAGGGAGGCGGGGGCCCGACGGGCGCTGGGCGCAGCTGGCCGGCCTGGAGAGCGACGCCTGGGCAACGGGTGAGGCGCTTTTCGCGCTCCATGAGGCCGGACGCATCTCCGCGGCCGACACGGCCTACGAGCGGGGCGTTCAATTTCTCCTGCGGACCCAGTACGAGGACGGGTCGTGGTGGGTGCACAGCCGAACCTGGCCCTTCCAGCCGCACTTCGACAGCGGGTTTCCCCACGGCAATGACCAGTGGATCTCCTCCGGGGGAACAGCCTGGGCGACCATGGCCCTGCTCCAGACGATGGAGCCCAAGGCCTCATCGCGCCCGCTTTCCCCCGTGGAGGCCCTAGTCGCGTCGTATGCGAGGACCAAGGCTTCGCAGGAAGAGGAGGCCCTCGGGCGCAGGACCGCGGCGCCAAATGGAATGGGAACTGGCGGCGGCAGGGTCGTGGATTTCACCCGCGATGTGGACCCCGTGCTCGAGCGCTCCTGCATCAAATGCCACAGCGGAGAAAAGCCGAAAGCCCGTTTCAGCATCACTTCCAGGGAAGCGCTCCTGAAGGGCGGCCGGAGTGGGGAGCCGGCGGTCGTGCCTGGACAGGGAGGCGACAGCCAGCTCGTCATCTTCGCATCAGACGAGGTGGAGGACCTTGAAATGCCCCCGTTGAAGCACCGGGACGAATTCCCGAGCCTAAGCGCCTCGGAAATCAACCTGATACGGACATGGATCGACCAGGGAGCCTCTTGGAACCGGGCGCCGGCCAACCCGTCGCCCCTGTAGGCCGGGCGGGGCGCAATTCCGGGGCGCGCCACGGTTGCCGATCGAAGGCGGCGCCGGGCCGGATTCCGGAGGGATTCAAGCTGAAGGCATCTCCGGAGTGACCGGGCAAATCCCGGACGACCCCAATGGAGAACGGGCTATCGTCTCAGCGAGTTGCCGGGTTCAAATTCCGGCACCTCCACCATTTTAATTTCTGATAATGAATAATTAGCGTTCTGTCGAAGCTCGTTACCTGTACACGTGACGAACAAGTCATGAAGCAATTAGGACCCCGCCTGTGGGTCGATCCCGGCTACTGACACCACTGGTTTGTACGAGCCGTGTAATCTGCGAATGGAATCTCAATGTGTTTGGCATCGAGCACTTCGCGTTCTTTGCCGGGAGAGACAGGTCCATCGAGCTCGATGAACGGCTTAGCCGTCTCGAACGGATGTCCTGTGTCCCAGTTATATTCAACGTCGAGGGAAAGACGGTCAAATTTCTCACGCAGGATCATGAATCCCCTTTTCCCCAAGATCCAAATTCCGATATAGCTATTTCGTGCGTGAATCAGATACACAAACCAATCGCGCAACTGGTCGGGTGGAAGGTAACGTGTTGATTCCATCAGCCCGCGGTTGTGAGCGTAGGATTCTTCGGTCGCGGGGTGTGGATACGGCATCTTCAGTGACGCAGGCTCAATTCCGGGTTGGTCCCGACGCAATTGGCGAGTAACTCGCCATACTCGCGACCCGCCTCATCGCCAATCACCCACTTCATACATCGTCGCGATCGAACTGTCGTGAGGGCTGGCGGCATTTGCAAAACAGCGCCGGTCCGCGTCAGGGCGTTATCAAAGGAAGCGCTTGCCGGGTAAATCGCCGATAGATTCGAAAGTCATCCGTATCGGTGGTTACGACCGTATGCTCGCGGTAAAGCTCCGACAGTCTCACCAGGCAGGCATCGGCATAGTCCATACGTTTCCCGTAGCGCATAAGCAAAGCCCTCACCGCAGGCGATTCATCGGGCAGCATGGGCAAAACGCGCAGGATCCCGCGTTCGACCAAGGCGAATATTTTTTGCCGCCCATCGGGCACGCCGCGCAGGAGAAAGCAAGCCTCCGAAATCACGGCTTCGCACGTAATGGCGGGCTGTTTCATTGTGGCAAACTGACCTGCGGCCCATCCATGCCATTGGTCATCAGAATCCAGCGAGCCCACGAGGGGACCCGTATCGAGAATAACGTCAATCACGACCGTACCCAACTAAGGTTTTCTTTGGCCGGCCGCTCCGGACAGACCCCATCAGGTCGCCCATGGCCTCCGCTAGACTCACGGTTCTGGTTTCGGTCGCGCGGAAAACGAAATCGTTTCCAGCCCGATCCCGAACGCGGACTTCCTTTCCGGCCAATGCAGCTCGGCGAAAGCTCGGAAACTTACGGGTAAATTCGCGGGTAGTAACTTGTATGACAGACATCCATGTCAGTCATCGGCTCCAAGTCAAGGAATGCCGTTGGAATCCGAGCTATCCTTTCAGCACAGCAAACCCGCTCACTGCCTTCGTCTCTTTCATGGAAGAGGGTTGGACTGAGTTTCATAATGGCCAAATGCTCCGAGCAAGCATCCAGACAAACACCAGACAATCTGGAGTGAGAATCGCTGTCCCTGAGCAAGATGCTTATAGGAGAGCCACCGGGTTCAAATCCCGGCACATCCACCATTCTGCTAGGGGCTGAATGCTTGAAGGCAGCGTCCTCCCCGTCGACCCAGCGCTCTCGCAGGCGGACGCCGAGCCCGCGATCCTTTGCGGGTGCGGCAGCAACGGTCGGGCCAACCTAGTGAGCCCGCAAAACGGCGCGAAGTTCCCAACGCAAAAGCTCGCGACCGCCAATCGCTGGGGAATCCGCAAGGCGCAGCCTTGACGCCACTGCCGATTTCAGTCCGTCCATGCAACGTATGATGCAAGAGCATTGCATATATGTGGCATTGGATGGCCACGCCAGCCACTTTATAAGCAATGTCGGGGAATCCGGGCTTCGTTCACAGTCCCGCACATGATACTCAGAGGCCCGTGCACGAGATCACTGTCATACTGAACCGCGCTGGAAAAGGCGACCCGAAGGCGGCCGAGCAGCTGCTGCCGCTCGTCTATGACGAGCTGCGCAAGCTGGCCGGCGCGAAGATGGCCCGCGAGTCGGACGGGCACACGCTCCAGGCAACGGCCCTCGTGCACGAGGCCTGGCTGCGGCTTGGTGCCGACAAGCAGCCGGCTTGGGAGAACCGCGCGCACTTCTTCGCCGCCGCGGCCGAGTCCATGCGGCGCATCCTGATCGACTGCGCCCGCCGCCGGCGCGCCGAGCGCCACGGCGGCGGACTGGAGCGCGTTGATGTCAATGATTCCGCCGCCGGAATCGCCGCCCCCGTGGGCAACGACGACGAGCTGCTTGCGGTGCACGAGTCCCTCGACAAGCTTGCATGCCACGACGCGCGCAAGGCTGAGCTCGTGAAGCTCCGGTACTTCGCAGGCCTCACCCTCGAGCAGGCCGCCGAGGTGCTGGGGGTGTCGGTGCCGACGGCGAATAGGGACTGGGCGTATGCGCGCGCCTGGCTCTTCAAGGAGATCGGCGACAGCAAGCGCGGCTAGCGGAGCCTCAGGGGATGCCTAGAAACGCGGAGGGCTCCATCTCGCCAAAATCAAATGATATGTTTCCGGGGCGGATTACGCTTTGAGGGTTGAAGTCAATCAATCCTCCAAACAGCCACCTCCATGAAAAACCTGTCCTTAGTCCTGTCGTTCTCGGCCGTAATCGGCCTCGTGTTCGTAGCGGCCTGCGCCGCCCTGGGCGTCTCCCTTCCGTTCGGGAGCGTGATCCTCGGCATCGTCGGATATTCCTGCGCCGTCGGACTGTTTGCGTTCGTCCTTGTGGACTACGCTCCCCAGCGCGGATATGTGCCTCTTGCCCTCCGGGCCGAGGAGCCGCACCACGAAGTCGCGCCGGCCGCCGAAAGTGAGCAAGATGGTTTCGTCCCGGACGACCTGCCGTACGGCGACCCGATAACGGTCAACCTGATGGCGACGCTCGAGATGCGCAACGATCCCGCGACCGTCTCGCTAGTGTAGCCGTCCGCTCAGCCAAGGCATCACAGCCACGCCGAGATGAGCGAATCCAGCGGCCGCGAGGAGCGGATCTTTGCCGAGGCGCTGGTGCTTCCCGAAGGGGAGCGCCAGCGCTTCATCGTCGAGGCCTGCCAGGGGGACGGCGACCTGCGCAAGAGGGTCGAGGCGCTCGTCCGGGCGCACGAATCGGCCGAGGGATTCATGGACGCACCGCCGGCCACCGAGACGGAGGACATCATCGGGGATTCCCCGTTGCCTCCCGTGATGACGGAGGCCGCGGGCAGCCGGATCGGCCGCTACAAGCTCCTGCAGAGACTCGGCGAGGGCGGCTGCGGCGTCGTCTGGATGGCCGAGCAGGAGGAGCCCGTTCGCCGGCGGGTCGCGCTCAAGATCATCAAGCTCGGGATGGACACGAAGGAGGTCATCGCGCGCTTCGAGGCCGAGCGCCAGGCGCTGGCAATGATGGACCACCCGAATATAGCCAAGATCCTGGACGCCGGCGCGACCGAGACTGGCCGGCCGTTCTTCGTCATGGAGCTGGTGCGCGGCGTCAAGATAACCGACTACTGCGATAGGAACAACCTATCGACGGCCCAGCGGCTCGGGCTGTTCTCCAAGATCTGCCACGCCGTCCAGCATGCGCACCAGAAGGGGATCATCCACCGAGACCTCAAGCCGTCCAATGTCCTCGTGACCCTCCACGATGGCGTGGCCGTCCCGAAGGTGATCGACTTCGGCGTCGCGAAGGCCACGGAGGGGCGCCTCACCAACCGCACGCTCTTCACGGCGTTCGAGCAATTCATCGGCACCCCAGCCTACATGAGCCCGGAGCAGGCGGAGATGAGCGGGATCGATATCGACACGCGCAGCGACATCTACTCGCTCGGCGTCCTCCTCTACGAGCTCCTCACTGGCCGGCCCCCCTTTGACCCAAAGTCCCTGTTCCGGGCCGGCCTGGATGAAATCCGCCGGATCATACGCGAGGTGGAGCCGCCGAAGCCATCCACGAACCTCTCGACCCTCGCTGACGCCGACCGCATCCTGATAGCCCGGCTGCGCGGCACCGACCCGGCGAGGCTTTCGCTGCTGCTGCGCGGCGACCTTGACTGGATCGTGATGCGCTGCCTCGAGAAGAACCGCACGCGCCGTTACGACACGCCGACCGCCCTGGCCGCCGACATCGCGCGCTACCTGAATGACGAGCCCGTGGTCGCAAGTCCGCCGAGCAGGATCTATCGCCTCGGCAAGTTTGCCCGGCGAAACCGCATTGCCGTCATCGCCGCATCCTCCGTGGCCCTGGCCCTTGTCTTCGGCACGCTCGTCAGCACATGGCAGGCGGTCCGGGCGACGCGCGCCGAGCGGCTGGCCAGTCTGGAACGCGCCCGCGCCGAGGACCTGCTGACCTTCATGCTTGGCGACCTGCGCGAGCAGCTCCAGAGGGTGGGCAGGCTCGACGTGCTCGAGGCGGTCGGCGACAAGGCGACGGCCTACTTTGGGTCGCTCAGCCCCGCCGAGGTCAACGAAGCCGCGCTGGCGCGCCAAGCGAAGGCCCTTACGCAGATCGGCCAGATCCGGGTCGACCAGTCCCGCTATGCCGACGCCGCCTCGGCGTTCTCGGAGGCCTACAGCCGCGCAGCCGCCCTGACGGTGCGCCATCCGAAGGACGGGGACGTGCTCTTCCTGCGCGGCCAGACCGAATACTGGAACGGCGTCGTGCACCTGCGTCGTGGCGAAATCTCCTTGGCCGGCGACTGGCTCACACGCTACCGCGACACGACCATGGCCCTCGGCGTGCTCGATCCGGCGAGGCACGAATGGCAGAGCGAACTTGCCTACAACCTCCACAATCTTGCGGCCCTGAGCGAGACACGCGGCGAACTGGCGAAGGCCAGGTCCGATTTCCTGGCGGAGCTGGAGGCCCTGGAACGGATGATCGCGTCGGATCCAGGGAACTCGGACCTGCGTTGGAGGGTCGCGGACGCGCACTCGTGGCTCGGGGGCATCGCTGAGCGGCAGGGCGAGTTTGACGAGGCGACGAGGCAGTACGCGAGGCAGGCGGCGGAGTTCGAGCAGATAGCCGTTGCCGATCCGGGCGCGGTTAGCCGGCGGTATGACCAGGCCAACGCCATCCTGTACCAGGTTGATATCGACATGGTTATCGGGAAATTCGAGTCCGCCGGCGGATTGCTTGGGCAGGCACGGAGGCTGCTTGACGCCCTCGTGGCGCACGACGGTTCAAACATCAGCTGGAGGGCTGCTTTCCTCAACGCCCGTCTCAAGGAAGCGGTGCTGGCGCGCCGAAGGGGGGATCCGGCCTATGCCGGACGCGTGCTGGACGAGGCGCTGCCCCAACTCGACGCCCTTTCGGCTACGGAGCCCTCGGACCGCGGTCTGGCCGGGCTCCTGGCAAGAGCGTGGAGACTGAGGGCCTCGCTCCAGGCCGACGCAGGCCAGGCGGCGGCGGCGGCATCGGCGGCGAAGGCCATCGGAATCGGCGAGATGCTGTACCGCGATGGCAAGGCCACCGATGGCGACATCGGGGAATGCGCCGCTGCCCATGTCGTTTCCGGCGAGATCGCCGCTCTATCCGGCGATGCAGCCGGGGCCCGCGACGACTGGCAGCATGCGACCGATTTGCTCGCTCCACGAATCGGCGCAAGCCGCGACTGGCGCCTGCTTGATCCCGCCGCGCGCGCGGCGGTGCACATGGGCCGATCCGCGGAGGCGCGCGCCATGATCGAGAAGCTCAATTTGCTTGGCTACGTCCCGCTCGACTCCTGGCCCGACCCGGATCGGCCCGCCGCCGTCAAGAATCCAGAATCACAACCAAAATGAGGAGATCCAGCATATGAAATCAAAGAGATCGAAACCATCAGACATGACTTGTGCCAACATCGGAATCGAAAAGGTGCGCGCCGAGGCGTTGAAGCTCGAGGACTACCTAGTCAAGCGACTGCAACACGTGGTCAGCACCGTCCCGGAAACGCCCGAAATCATCTTCAATGTGACCGAGTTTCACGCGATTGGTGAGCCCGGCAATTTGAAGACGAAGTTTTATATGACGCTGACGAACGACGGCGGCCACCGTGTCTCATTGTCCCCGCCCAACAACCCGACGACCATCTTGGTGCATGATGGCAAAGCTTTGAATATTCGATTCACGATCAATGGAATTGGCGCCGCAAACCAATGTGTCCCGCTCGTGTCATCCTTCAGACTGGATCCAAAGAACACCGGCCCGAAAACCGACCCTGACGACAATTTTCCACCGGGGAATCAGATCCCCTCCAAAGTAAGTCTAGATTTCACGGACCGCTACATGGACTATAGGACCCTGTTTGAATTCAAGATGATCATTCGGCGCCAGAGCGACCGCAGTCTGGGCGTCATCGACCCGGGCATCCAGCACATCAATGGCAAAGTCGCGACGATCGCCCATTAAGCCTAGCCTACCTTGGCCAGTGGTCGAAATATGACCGGTCGCCCGAATTCGTCACGCATCTCTTAATGCCTCTACAGCTTCCAGAACCTTTCTTGGCAGGAAGCTCAGAATAGCCTAAACGGAATCTAACGATTCCCTATGAGAGACGGCTGTTATTCGTCGATGCGTCGTCTGTCTCTCTCGGAGAAATTGGCGGGGTGAAGATTTCCCATCCCGTCACCTCGACCGTTCCAGCCAACGAAGGCCCATCAAGGATGTGAAGTGATCGCGACGATCGTCAGAACCGCGATGCGCTTCTTTCCCGAGCCCTCGTCGGGCCCGTAATGGAAAAAGACACGAAAAGCGCCGTGCGTTTCGTTTTGCGCATAGGCTTTCCAAACCCGCTCTCCATTTGCCCCGGTTAGGGACTGGTATTCGTGAGAGTGCAGGCCCGGATGTCTTGTGTTGAGTTCGAGCAAACCCAACGTCTTCAGGACCTGCTTGTGAAGGCCCTTCATAGAAGAATCTGCACCGAGTGCGAGCAGATGCGTCTCGGCCTCATGCGTGAATCGCAGCTGCCTTTGCACAGATTCAATCCTATTCAGCGTGAGCTGCGAACGAGCCCAGGTTCTTGGTCCTGCCGGCAGCTGAATCGGCTAGCCCCCGCTTGACGGAGGCCAGTGCCCCCTTGTTTTCAAAAAGCCACGTTTCGTAGACGGGAACCGCCTTCACGGGATCGAGCACGATTTGCCCCAGCGGATTCCTGTAGATGTTATATGCAGCAGCAGCCTCCTCCATGGCCTGACCGATTGACAGTCGCTTCTTGGCATCGGGCTTCTGGATTTCCGTCACCAGTGTGAAACGGAAATCCTTGATTACATTATCCATGCAGCGGATGTTAGGAAAATCCCACTTCATGTCAAGTGGGATAATCCTACCATTCGGCCGTGCAGCTCTAAGTCCGGACAAACTCTGGACAAGTATTGAGGCGAGCCGCAGTAAGCACCCCTGTTTACGCGGGCTAATCTCAGGAACCTCCGGGTTCAAATCGCAGCGCCTTCGCCACCTTCTCTCCCTTTTTCAGGCGCACCTGGGTGCGAAAAGGCTGTTTCGCTCCCGCGGCATTTCCGCTACAGTCGGCCGATGCAAGCCATCCCCCGCCCCCCGATCGGGCGCCATAATAACGCGCCCACCCTCTTCCCCGGAATCGGCGCCAGCTGCAAGGGCTGCGCGCCAACGGAAGAAGCGGGGATTGCGGCCGATCTGAAGGCCCGCGGGCCCCTGCAGGTCCGGCTCCTCGCATCCAAGGGCTGGACGCTGATGGAGCGCGCCCGCTTCAATCCCTGAGTCGGGGAACCCGCCCGATCCTCCTGCAAATCGTCCCGTGCGCCTGGATTCCCATCAGCACTTCTGGCGGTACGATCCCACCCACCACGCGTGGATGACGGACCAGATGGGCACGCTGAAGCGCGACTACCTGCCCGACGAGCTGCTGCCCCTGCTCAAGGCCATCGCCTTCGACGGATGCATCGCGGTCCAGGCGCGCCAGATGGCCGAGGAGACCGAGTGGCTGCTCCAGCTCGCCGGCGAGCATCCCTTCATCCGGGGCGTGGTGGGCTGGGTTGACCTGCTTTCACCCACCGTCCGCGGGCAACTGAAGAAGATGGCGGCAAATCCCAAGCTGGTGGGGGTGCGCCATGTGCTCCAGGACGAGCCCGACGACAGGTTCATGCTCCGGCCGGAGTTCCTGAGGGGCATCGGACGCCTGGCCGAGCACGAGCTTGCCTACGACCTGCTGATCTTCCCGAGGCACCTGCCGGTGGCGGTCGACCTTGTCAGGCGGTTTCCGCTGCAGAAATTCGTGCTCGATCATATTGCGAAGCCCCCGATCCGCGAGGGCCTCCTTTCCCCGTGGCAGGAGGACCTGCGGCGGCTGGCGGACCATCCGAATGTCGCCTGCAAGCTCTCCGGCATGGTCACGGAGGCGGCCTGGAAGTCCTGGCGGCCCGAGGATCTCCAGCGTTACCTGGACGTCGTCGTCGGGGCGTTCGGGACTTCGAGGGTCATGATCGGCTCCGACTGGCCGGTCTGCACGCTTTCCGGCGACTACGCCTCGACCATGAACGTCGTGCTGGACTACGTGGGGCGTTTCCCGGCGCCCGTCCAGGAGCAGATCCTCGGCGCCACATGCGCCCGCTTCTACGCCCTCGCGTCCCGGGCAGGGGAAACATGAGGGGGCCCCCGCCAGGAGGCGCCCCAGCCATCCCAAAATGAAGCGGATACTCCTATCGACCACCTCCTTCCAGGACACGCCCGGCGTCCATCACGGGATGCTCGCCGCGGCGGGCTTCGAGGTCGTGCGGGAGCGCGGGCCCCTTCCGGAGGCCCGCATGCTGGAGCTGGCCGGCGGGTTCGACGCCTACCTGTGCGGCGACGACGCGCTCACCCGGGCGGTCATCGCCCGGTCCCTTCCCAGGCTGAAGGTCATCTCGAAGTACGGCATAGGCCTCGACAGGATCGACGTCGCAGCCGCCACCGAGCTGAAGGTGCCGGTGCTCTACACGCCTGGCGTCAACCACACCACGGTGGCCGAGCACACGTTCGCCCTGATTCTCGCAGCCATGCGCAACCTGGTCGCCGAGGCGAACCACACCGCCGCCGGCCGATGGACCCGCATGACCGGCCACGAGCTCTGCGGCAAGACGCTCGCCATCGTGGGGGTCGGCCGCATCGGCAAGGAGGTAGTCATCCGGGCGCGGGCCTTCGGGCTGCATGTCATCGGCTTCGACAGCTACTGGGACGGGGACTTCGCCCGCAAGCATGGCCTGGAGCGCGCCGATGACCTCGACGGGATGCTCCGGCGCGCCGACATCATCACGCTGCACACGAACCTCACGCCCGCCACCAGGCACCTTATCAACGCCCGGAACCTTGCCCTGGTCAGAAAGGGCGCCCTGATCGTCAACACCGCCCGGGGCGAGCTGGTCGAGCTCGACGCCCTCGTCGCCGCCCTGAGGGAGAACAGGCTCCTCGCCTACGCCACCGATGTGCTCGAGCAGGAGCCGCCTCCCGCGGGCCACCCGCTGCTCGGCCTCGCCAACGTCATCGTGACGCCGCACATCGGCTCCCGCACCCACGAGAGCGTGCAGCGGCAGGCGTCGTGCGCCGTCGAGAACCTCACCCGCTTCTTCTCCGGAAGGCCCCCGGTAGCCCAGGCAAACCCCGAGGTGGGCGGCGCGGCGTGACGCCCGGACCCAACCCTCCCGAAAGCTCCCGCATGCCTGACACTTTCCTCATCGTGCCCGAGACGGCGCACAACGCCCTTGTCGGGGCGGCCTACCGCCATCGCGGCTACCTGGCGGACGAGGCCGCCGACGCCGCGCGCCTCTGCACCGACGCCGCGCGCCACGGGATACGCACCCACAACGCCATCAAGGCACTGCACCTTGACCACCTCTTCGGGTCGGGCTCCCAGGGCTGCGTGCCCGGGGCCCGGATTGAGGAGGTGCCGACCCGCTTCCCCGCGGCCAAGGTGTGGAACGCGAACCGGAAGCTCGGCCAGCCCACGGCCTACCGGGCCGTGGAGGAGGCCATCCGCCTGGCGGACCAGTACGGGGTGGGCACCGTGTCCGTCGACAATGCGTTCCACTACCTGTGGGGCGGAGGCTACGTGCTGGAGGCCGCGAGGCGCGGCTACATCGCCTACACGAACTGCACGGCAGCCCTGGCCGAGGTCGTCCCCTTCGGGGGCAGGTTCCCCACGCTGGGCACCAACCCGCACTCGTGGGCCTTCCCGACCACGGCCGCCGTCGGTTATCCGGTCCTGATCGACTGGGCGACTTCGGTGGTGGCCATGGGCAGGGTCCAGCAGCTGGCGCGAGAGGGAAAGGCGCTGCCTCCCGACGCCGCCGTCGACGGGAACGGCGTGCCGACGACGAACCCGGCGAAGGCCAGGTTCCTGCTGCCCTTCGGGGCGCACAAGGGCTACGGGCTCTCGCTCGTCAACGAGCTCATGGCCGCGTTCATCGGGGGTTCCGCGCCCACCATCCGGAACCGCTGGGACCAGGCCAGGGGCGACAAGG
Source organism: uncultured Opitutaceae bacterium (assembly GCA_937889545.1). Classification (GTDB taxonomy): domain Bacteria; phylum Verrucomicrobiota; class Verrucomicrobiia; order Opitutales; family Opitutaceae; genus Palsa-1447. The sequence goes on along the minus strand of CALAOT010000006.1, from coordinate 97,797 downwards.
CCACCTGCTGCTTCTTCTTCCAGGTCATCCATCCCGAGGCCACCAGCGGCCGCGCGTTCGCGAGGGGCCGCAACCAGGCCGAGAATGTCGCGGCCGTCGTCGCAGACATCCTGGGCCACGGCAACGAGGGGACCCTGCTGCCCGGCCAGGTCGAGGCCGCGTGGGCGAAGAGGTCCGCGGCCGCCGGCGGCCTTCTATTCACCGAGGCCGAAGTTGCAGCCTTCAATGAAATCGCGGCCGAGGCGGGAGAGACGCAGTGGAATCCAGCCTCGCTCGGGACGGTCGCTTTCTGACGCCGGCCCAGGCCCCACCACCCAATCCATGAACCCGCCCACCCCGCCCGCATCCAATCCGCGCCCGCCCGTCCGGTCATACGGACGAGCCCTGAGATTCTCCCTGCTCACGGCGATCTCGGCATTCGCCGCCCAATGGGCCTCGGGCGCCCCCGACCTGAACGGCGCCTGGAGCATCGACGTGGCCAAGCCCTGGGGGGTCACCCTCCACACATTTCTCGTGCTGCGCCAGGAGGGCGGGACCATCGCAGGGACGGTCTACCCCAACAACTCGGGCGGGATCCCCGTCCGCGGCGCGCACCTGGAGGGATCGGACATTGTATTCAGGATCGAGTGGGGCTGGACGTTCCATGTCCGGCCCGAAGGGGCCAACCTGCGCGTGGTCGTCAGCTACGACGGGGACGGGAAGGACGAGGCGCTCGCGTACCCCGTCCCCGAGGCCAGCATTCGCGCCCCCGCAGCCCTTCCCGTGCCCGCGGTCCGCAGCCTCTCCGACAACGGGCTCGCGAGGACTCCCCCGATGGGATGGAACAGCTGGAACCATTTCGCCGAGTCCGTCGACGACCGGATCGTCCGCGAGGCAGCCGACGCCATGGTGAGCTCGGGCATGGCCGCCGCCGGGTACGTCTACGTGAACATTGACGACACGTGGGAAGCCGGGCGCGACGCCCTGGGAAACATCGTCCCCAACCGGAAATTCCCCGACATGAAGGCCCTCGCGGACTATGTCCACGCGAGGGGGCTCAAGCTCGGGATATATTCGTCACCCGGCCCCCTCACCTGCGGGGGCTACGAGGGAAGCTACGGCCACGAGGAACAGGATGCGAGGACCTACGCGGCCTGGGGCATCGACTACCTCAAGTACGACTGGTGCAGCGCGGGGCGCATCTACTCCGACTCGGAGCTGCAGCCGGTCTACCAGAAGATGGGGGAGGCCCTCCAGGGCTGCGGACGCCCCATCGTCTTCAGCCTGTGCGAATACGGGATGAGGGACGTTTGGAACTGGGGCCCAGCGGTCGGCGGCAATCTCTGGCGCACCACGGGCGACATCCAGGACAACTGGAAGTCCATGTCCGAGATCGGCTTCAACCAGGGCCGCCTGGCGCCATACGCGTCCCCGGGCCACTGGAACGACCCGGACATGCTGGAAGTCGGCAATGGCGGGATGAGCGCCGCCGAGTACAGGACCCACTTCAGCCTCTGGTGCATGCTGGCCGCTCCGCTCATGGCGGGGAACGACCTGCGCAGCATGTCGGAGGACACCCGCGAGATCGTCACCAACCGCGAAGTCATCGCGGTCGACCAGGACGCGCTCGGGAAGGAGGGCTCGCGCCTCTTCGCAAAGGATGGTGTGGAGGTGTGGTCCAAGCCGCTCGCAGGCGGGGGGCAGGCGGTGGGCCTATTCAACCGCAACGCCGCGGAAACGGCCGCGTCGTTCACGTGGGACCAGATCGGCAGGCCCTCCAGGCCGAGGTCCGTGCGCGACCTGTGGCAGCACCGCGACGTCGCCCCCGGCGACGGCGGCGTCAGCGCCGTCGTGCCCGCGCACGGGGTCGTCCTGCTGCTCGTGAAATAGCCCCGCTCAGGCGGGCGCCGCCGCCTTCACTTCCCGCACGCCCTGCGTCAGCCACTTCTCCAGGAAGGCGGCGACGATGCAGCCCGCGAGCGCGTAGGCCCCGAGCACAAGCCACATGGCCTCCGGCCGGTGCCAGTAGTCGAGCTGGTGGGCGACCATCGCCTGCTGCAGCGGGACCGTGACCCCGTTGACCACGACCTTCTCGGGCGACCAGCGCTCGAGCAGGTGCCCGGACAGGGCGCTGACCAGCGTCTTCGCGAGGAACCACGGGATGAGCGACAGGCCGAGGTAGGTGCCTTCCTGGCCCTTGGGCGCGATGGCGGCGGTGTATTCGTAGAGCTTCGGCGACCACACCACCTCGCCGATGGTCACGAGCACCATGCAGAGGAGCGCCATGAGGTAATGGGCCCTGCCGATGCTCATCCCGTACACGGTCCAGGGCAGCGCCATCGGCAGGAGGGCGACGGACGAGATCATGGCCCCGTAGACGAGCATCCGGAAGACGCCGAACCGGTTCGCGAACGGGATGAACAAGACCAAGCCGAACACGATCCCGATGGGATTGATCGCGTTCAGCGTCCCGAAGGCGGCGTCCGGCCCGATCGTGCGGAGCCAGTATTTCGGCATGAGCAGGTAGACGTACACATAGACGGCGCGCACGCCGACGATCAGCCCGATAAGCACAACCAGGCGCCAGAGCGTCGGCTCGCGGATCATCTCGCGCCAGATCTGCAGGGGGTTCTTGTGCACGACCTTCTTGTCCGCGGCCTGCTCCTCCGGCGGCTCGTCCGGGGAGACGAGCTGCTCCTCGCTGTGGACGAAGAGCTTGGCCACGATGAGGCAGAGCACCGCCATGACGACGCCCATCGTGAAGATGTGGACGTTGGGGAGGTGCAGGAGCTTGCGAACGATGTCGATCGAGAATCCGGCGGCCGCCGCCCCGACGTTCATGAAGAGGTACCAGAGGTTGAAGCCGGCGCCGCGGGACCGGCGGGTCGTGTAGCGGTTGGTCGCCGCCTGGTAGACGGTCTGCAGGCCGGCCATGAACGGCGCCATGAGGAGGAAGATCAGGCCGGCGAGGAGGCCGCGGTGGGGCAGCGAGGGGGTGAGGCCGACCCAGACCATCGCGAGGCGCAGCACGAGCTGGCCGCCCAGGGTGATGTTGAGCGACCGCCGGATCCCGAGCCAGTCCGTGGTCATCCCGGAGAACAGCAGCATGAGCGACATGGCCGAGGTGAACACCGTGATGGTGTAGCCGGCCGCGCGGTCGCTCTGCCCCAGGTCGTCGGACAGGAACACCGCAGCAATCGTCAGGAGCGCGAAATACGCCGTGCTGTCGAGGAAGTTGACGACCTGGATGCCCCAGTATTCGGCGCGGGTCTCCCGCAGGACGCCGAAATCCTTGAAGTAGGCGACGATCATCTCGGAGGTGGACCTGCGCGGGGCGGCTTCGCTCATGGGGTAGAATGTCGGCCCGCGGACGGTGGGCCGCCGGATAGAACGGCAACGCCGGGTCCACGGCAACACCCAACCCGGAAGCGGCCGCACCCGGCTTCCGGCCGTGCTTGCGCAATTCCCATCCACGATGTTCTTGGAGGCAGACCAATCGTGAAACTGCCATCGCAGATCAGGGCGTTCAGGCTAACGCTGATCGCGGAGACGGGCGACCGCTTCAGCGACTTCACCCCCTACGTCGCCTCCGTGAACGACGCCGGGACGGTGGCGTTCCAGGCCAAGCTGAGGGCCGGGGGCAGCGGCGTCTTCACGGGCGACGGCGGCCCGGTGCTCACGGTCGCAGACTCCACGGGCGGCGTCCTGGGCGGCGTCGACAGCCACCCCGATGTGAACCGCGACGGCGCGCTGAGCTTCTACGCGGGCCTCAGGGCGGGGGGACAGGGGGTCTTCCTGGCCCGCGGCGGAGCGCCTGTCGCCATCGCCGCGGACGGCGCCCTTTTCCAGGCCATCGGGCCGCTGGGCCCCACCATGAATGACGAGGCGACGGTGGCCTTCCGGGCGAATCTACGGTCGGGCGGCTCCGGCGTATTCACGGGGACGCAGGAGACAGTGGTCGCCATCGCCGACACCAGCGGCGCCTTCAGCGGCTTTCACGGGCTCCCCGTCATCAACCGCAGCGGCACCGTGGTGTTCCGGGCCGACCGGAGCGGAGGCGGCCAGGGCATCTACACGGGAACGGGCGGCCCGCACACGAGGATCGCCGAGACCGGGGACCTGTTCAGCGACCTGGCTCTCTTCCCGGTCATAGACGACGATGGCGCGGTGGCCTTCGCCGCCACCCTCAGGGCGGGGGGCTCCGGCATCTTCTCCGCGACCGCCCGCGGGGTGACGCCCCTGATCGATCCGAATGGCCTGTTCGAGAGCTTCCGCGGCGCGCTGATCAACCGCGCGGGGCTGGCCGCATTCTATGCGACGCCAGGGGGCGGGCGGCTCGGCGTCTTCAGCGGGCCGGACCCGGTCGCAGACAGGATCATCTGCCTTGGCGATCCCCTGTGGGGTTCCACGGTCGCGGACTTCGCCCTGAATCCGGTGTCGGTGAACGAGGCCGCCCAGCTGGCGGTCCGGGTCAGCCTTGCGAACGGCCGCCAGGCGATTCTCCGGGTCGATCCGGTTCCCTGAGGGAGGCAATGGCGGCCCGGCGTCGCCGGATCGAGAATGTCACTTGACGGGAGCCCCTGGTCCCGGCTGCAGCACGCCCCAATCCTGGTCCGGGTACTTGGATTTGAGGCCTGCGGCCAGCTGGGCACGCCCCGCAGCGTAGGCGGCCGCGCCGCTCTGCAGCTGGGCGGCCCGCTCCGCCACACGGGCGACCTGCTCGCCGATTCCGTATGGCTCGGCCTGCCGTTTTGAGAATGCTCCGGCAGCCTCTTTGAGCCCCGTGGCGGCCGCACCGGCGTTTCCCCCGATCGCCGAGTCGAAGACCCCCGAAAGGACCTCGTCCAGACTGTCGACGCTCTTGCGTCGCACCAGCGCGGTCCGGTTGAGGTCCGCAAGGCGGCGCAACTCGGCGAAGAAGTCGCGCTGCTGGTCGATTGCCTGCACCCCGAGTGTCATCAGCTGGACGGCATCCGGGTCGGCGCCGGCCGCGTTCATCGAGCCGATATGATCCAGCGTCTGGCTGCAGAGCTGGGAGATCGCCTGGCACCGCTCCATGACCGCGCCGTAGTATTGGTTAACGAAGAGCGGGTAGATGCGCATCGTGCCGTCGTAGACGCGCTGCTGCTCCGGCGATGCGCCCACCGGAAGGAACGGCCGGCTGGGCGGGGCGATCCTTGGAAGGTCCCGGATCTGGCCGGCGAGGCTTCCGGAAGCGGACTCGAATTCGCGGAGGTAGGCGCTTGTAGCCGGTCCCTTGTTCGGGGAGCACGCGGCCAGCAGGCCGCATGTCAACGCGCACGACGCAAGGGGCCAACGGGTGGAGCGCACGGCCTGAGCGTGGCGCATCCGCTCGCCTGAGCCAACACAAAAGCCCCCCTTCCAGGCGGGGGCGGGGAAGCCGCCGGCGCTGCGGCGCCGGGTCTACCGGTTGACCGCCCGCATGCTGTGCGAGGGATAGCGTTCACCGGAGGCCGAGCCCGCGGGCAGCGCGGCGCCGATCTCCTTCAGATCCCGCGGCGACAGCCGCACGCCGAGCGCCCCGAGGTTCTCGTCGAGGTAGCGCATCTGCTTTGTGCCCGGGATCGGGACGATGTCGTCGCCCTGGGCGATGACCCAGGCAAGCGCCAGCTGGGCCGGCGTGCATCCCTTGGCCTTCGCCAGGGCCTCGATCCTGCCGACGAGGTCGAGGTTCTTCTGGAAGTTTGCGCCCTGGAAGCGCGGCGAGTTCCTCCGATAGTCGTCCGCCGGCAGGTCCTCCAGCCTCCTGAACTGGCCGGTGAGGAACCCCCTGCCAAGCGGGCTGTACGCAACGAAGCCGATGCCGAGCTCGCGGACCGTCCGCAGGATCTCGTCCTCGGGATCGCGGCTCCACAGCGAGTACTCGGTCTGCAGCGCAGCGATCGGGTGCGCGGCCGCCGCCCTCCGGATCGTGGCGGGCGCGGCCTCGGAAAGCCCCAGGTGGCGCGCCTTCCCCTCCTTCACGAGGGCGGCCATCGCCCCGACGGTTTCCTCTATGGGCACCCTGGGGTCGACGCGGTGCTGGTAGTAGAGGTCGATCACGTCGACCTTCAGCCGCGAGAGGCTCGCCTCGCAGCACTCCCTCACGTACCGCGCGTCGCCCCGGACGCCGACGAACTCGCCGTTCGGCCCGCGGACATTCCCGAATTTCGTCGCCAGCACCACCTTGCCGCGGCGGTCGGCGATCGCCTTGCCGACAAGGACCTCGTTGCGGCCGGTCCCGTACATGTCGGCGGTGTCGAGGAAATCGCCACCCGCGTCGAGGAAGCGGTGGATCACCCGGATCGACTCCCCGTCGTCCATACGGGACGGGCCGTAGAACTCGCTCATCCCCATGCAGCCGAGGCCGATCGCCGAGACGCGAAGGCCGCCCCTACCCAGTTCGCGCTGAATCATATTTCGGAGTTTTGTTGATCGGGCATATCTAGCGCACACCCGTTCCCGCCGCAAGGCCCCGCCGCCCTTGGCTGAACCCGGCCGTCAGCGAACGCCCCCGCGCGCCTGCATCCGGAGATTCTCGCGCATCCAGCCGTCGAGGACAGCCCTCTCGAAATGCAACGGCCCGCTGTCGAGCGAGCTGCCGTACACCTCCATGAAGGCTGTCTCCATGAGGTTCTCGGAAGCCGTCTTGATTACGGCGCCGGAGCGGTCGGTGACGGTCCAGCTGAACACGAAGACTGGGGGCCAGTGCTGCGTTATGACCCGCTTGTCCCCGATCCCCCCGGGGGGAAATTCGCCGGCAAGCCTCATGTCGGTGAACGTGATGGAGAGGTGGTAGCCCTCGGGAAGGTAGGCTGGCGCACGCTGGATGATGAAATCGCGGAACGCGGCCAGGACTGCGCGCCGGTCCTTCTCCTCGTCTGCGGCGATGCGCCAGATCCTTATATCCATGAATTTCTCCGGGTGGTCGAAGACGACAACGGCTCGGGGCTCCGGAGCGGGCGTGGCGCCGCGGACCGAAGTGGACGCGGGCAGGGCTAGCATGGCGGCAAGGGCGACGGCGCCCGAGATTGTGAGGGCTGTCCTCACGGATGAGAGGGAGGTGTTTCTCATTGCGGATATATCTATATGGAAGGACGGGGCCCGGACGGAAAGGGTGCGAGGATTCTGGGAAAGCAAACCGGTCGGTGCTGCAGTCCTATCATCCATCGTCTCTTCCAAGGGGTTTCGGTCAAGATCGAGCCCTGCGGGGATCCGGGCATCACCTTCCCTTGTCGAGGGTGAAGACGATCGGCACCTGCATGTGGGTGAAGACCGCGTGGCCGTTCTTCCTCCCGGGCTTGAACTTCCATTTGCTCACGGCCTTGCAGGCGGGGTCGTCGAAGTCGCGGTTGTCCGATCGGACTGCGGCCGCGTTTCTGACGTCGCCGTTTGAATCGACGATGAAGTCCACCAGGACTTCTCCGGTGATCTCCTGCTGCCTCAGGCTGTAGGGATACTCGGGGCGCGCCTGGTATTTCACGATGGGCGGGTTGTCCAATTGGGAGAGTTCAAAAGGCTGATCCTTGAGGTCAGAATAGGTGCGATCCTGCGGAATCGTCGTCATCTCCCGGATGTTGGTCACGGGCCGCGGAGGCTCGATCGGCTGGGTGAACGCGTCGGCCGGGGGCTTTGCCGATATTATGTCCGGCTGCACCGGCGCGGCGGCCTCAACCTTCGGCCTGGGCTTATCCTCGTCCGTCTCGGCCTTGGCCGTTGGATCCGGCTCGACGGGCGGCAGCGGAAACGGGTCGGGGGCCCTTGTCGGCGGGGGCGCAAGAGGGGGCACCCAGTGCGTGCGTTCGCCGTACCAGGCGACTCCGGCGATCAAGGCAATGGAGAACAGGGCCCCTACGATGAAGTTTCGGCGGCGCATGTCGGGTGAGATTTGATTGTTGCCAGTCCTGCCCTGCGAAAACCCGGGGACCCGATTATCCAAGATTCCCGGTCAATGGAAATGGAATTCCGGCAACGGGCCTTCCCTCCCCCCGCCTAGATCATACCGCTGCGATGGCCGGCATCCAGACGAGGCTGAACCGGAGCTTAGCGCCTGGGCTCCGCGGCGAGCTGCCGGTCCATAATGCGGCCCGGCCTGGCGCCAAGGTCCTGTGTGATACGAAAGATGCTGCAGGGCCACGCGTCCCTGCGGCAGGGCTTCCGGATCATTTATGGCGAATGCAGGAAGCCCTTTTGCTTGGGGCGATTGGGGAATGAATCCGGCGGCTATCAGGCAGGGCAGCCGGAATCGCGCGATGCCATCCACTGGACCGCCATTAGTTTGAGGGCGGGGGTGGGTTATGGGAGATGCACGGGTCGATGACGCCGATCAGGCCGTCGCTCAAGCACTGAACGACAACGCAGAAGTCATACACGTTTTCGGGGTCGGCACCGAGGTAATAGTTGTCGGTGAAGAAAAGGCTCAGACCGATGATGGACATCGCACCCGTCGCAAAATTGCTGCGGATCTTTTGTTCCGATGGCGCGGCAGGTCCAGGGTTCTTCAGGCTGAACGAAACCCCAACGGGGTAATAGGTCTCCTTGCTGTTTTGCGAGGCGATCTTGAATTCGAAATTCACTGGATCGGCCGGAGCGCAGCGTTTTCTGAGATCGTTCGGAGTGACGAGTAGCTTGGTCGGATTGACCGGCGTGTCCCCCTTGACGCGGTCGTTGGGTTCCAAGCTGATGATGCATTCCGTCTTCGGTACGCCCTTGTGGGGGTCCGTGACCGGATTGAATTTTGTGACGGTGAGGGTGACCTTGGCCGTCCCCGGGGAATTCTGCACCAACTCATGGAGCTTTCTCTCCAGTATTCTCTGCTTCGCGATCGCCGCCGCCCGGAGCTGGGCAATCGTGGCCCCGCCTGAAGTCGTGGCCGCCGATGTTTTGCCTCTGGTTTTCATATGCTGGGTCTCCTCATTTTGGTTGTTGTTCTGAACTCTTGGCGGCGGCAGGCCGGTCTTGGTAGGGCCATGGCTCGAGCGGGACGTAGCCGAGAAGATCAAGCTTTTCGATCGTGGCGCGCGCTTCGCCGGAGCGGCCCATCAACGCTGCCGCACGCGCAGCGGGATCGAGCAGGCGCCAGTAGCGGCTGTCGTGCATCCGCGGGGCGAGCAGCTCAGCCGCCCGCAGCCAGTCGCGTCGAGCTTCGGCTGCATCGCCGGATTTCGCCGCGATTTCCCCGGAGACGACATAGGCCGTGGCGCACTCTCCGATGTCGACATCGGTGGCCCCCTCCTCCCGGGAAAGCCTTTCGCCGATTCCCGCCGCTTGCCTGGCCGAGGCCGCCGCGTCCGGCAGCCCGGCGGACGTCTGGATCTGGGCCTTCAGCCTCCACGCCGCCTCCAGCAGCAAGGCGAAGTCATGATCGGTCGCCTCGGCGGCCGAAAGGGCTTCTAGCTGGGGCATGGCTTCATCCATCATCCGGCCGGCGTCGGCAACGTCGCCCCGCTGGCGGGCCAGCGTCGCCTCCACCAGCCGAAGCTTGAGGGAAGCCGCCCTCCAGATGGCGTTTGCCGCGTCGTGTTTCACGAGGGCGTCAAGCAGGCCTCGTGCCTGCTTGAGCGGCCCGTCGGCGGCGGCGTATTGCCCGGTGGCCATCTCAACGCCAACTTCAAACTCGAGGGCATTGGCCTGTTGCATCCGCCTGCCCACGGTTCCGGGATCGGCCTGGGCGAGGCGCTCCAGCCGGGTTGCCTGCATTGCGTATTGCCTCAACGCCTCAGCGAACTCCCCCTGGCGCTCTGCGAGGCCCCCTATCCACGAGTGCGCATCCGCCTCCCTGGAGAGCAGTTCGAAGTTGCCGGGATCGGACGCGATCATCCTTTCCAGGGTCGCCAGCTCCGCCAGGAAATTGGCCCGGGCCGTCGAGTATTCGCCGCGCGCGTCGCTCAGGGCCGCGAGATTGTGCTGGCCGTACGCGAGTTCGCTCTGCCATTCAGGCCGCGCCGGATCGAGCGCCACGAGGGCCACGCACGTGTCGTGGTAGCGGGTCAGCCAGCCGTCCGCCGCGGAGAGTTCGGCGCGCTGCCAGTGCACGTAGCCATTCCAGTACTCGGCCTGTCCGCGCCCGAAGAGCATCTCCCCGTCTTTCGGATGCCGCGCCGCCAGTGCGGCCGCGCGGCTGTAGGCCTCCGAAAAGACCGCGGCGGCATCGGCATAGCGGGCCTGTGCCACCCGGATCTGGCCGATCTGTGTCAGGGCTTTCGCGTGGCGCGCCAGCGTGGTGTCGTTGAGGTCGCCGGGGCTAAGCGAGGAAAAATAGGCCGTCTCCTTGTCGAAGACCGCCTCAAGCACGTCGAGCCTGCCCGCTCTCTCAAGCTGCCTGTACAGGTCACCAAGCATGAAGGTGAGAAGGTCCTCCGCACGGGCGCTTTCTTTAACAGCCCTGCCGCGTTCCAGGGCGGCCGTTCGCTCGGCACGGATTGCGCGCACCGCCTGCCACGTGCTGACGACCGAGCCGGCCACTAGGGCCAGAGCCACCGAGGCGGCGGCCAAGACGGCAAGGTGGTTGCGTCGAACAAACTTGGTGGCGGAATAAAGTCTGCTCGGCGGACTGGCGACCACGGGCTCATCGTTCAGGTAATGCGCGATATCGGTGGCCAGCGCGGTCGGCGTCTCGTAGCGGCGCGCGCGATTCTTCTCGAGGCAGCGCATCACGATCCAGTCCAGGTCCCCGCGCAGCAGCAGCGAGAGCCTCGCAGGGTCGGTGCCGCGGAGCCGGGCGACCTGGATGCGGTCGGCATCGGCAAGCGTTGACAGGTTCGTCGAGGGCTTCGGCGGCTCGACCTCGCGTATGATCCGGCGGATCTCATCCAGGCCCGCCTTGACCAGTGACTTCGGATCAAAGGGCGGCCGGCCGGTGAGGAGCTCGTAGAGGAGCACGCCGAGCGAGTAAATGTCGCTGCGCGTGTCGATATCGATCCCGCTCATCTCCGCCTGCTCGGGACTCATGTAGGCCGGCGTGCCGATGAACTGCTCGAAGGCCGTGAAGAGCGTGCGGTCGGTGAGGCGTCCCTCCGTGGCCTTTGCGACGCCGAAGTCGATCACCTTCGGGACGGCCACGCCGTCGTGGAGCGTGACGAGGATGTTGGAGGGCTTGAGGTCGCGGTGGATGATGCCCTTCTGGTGCGCGTGCTGGACGGCGCGGCAGGCCTGGGAAAACAGCTCCAGGCGCTGCCTCGTGGACAGGTTGTTCCGGTCGCAGAAGTCGGTGATCTTGATGCCGCGCACCAGCTCCATCACGAAGAACGGCCGGCCAGTCCCGGTCGCGCCCGCGTCGATGATCTTCGCGATATTCGGATGGTCCATCATCGCCAGGGCCTGGCGCTCGGCCTCGAAGCGCGCGATGACCTCCTTCGTGTCCATCCCGAGCTTGATGATCTTGAGCGCGACGCGGCGGCGCACGGGCTCCTGCTGCTCGGCCATCCAGACGACGCCGCAGCCGCCCTCGCCGAGCCTCTGCAGGAGCTTGTAGCGGCCGATCAGGTCGCCCGCGGCCTCCGTCACTACGGGCGGCGAAGAGGCGGCCCGGACCGGATCCGCCGGACCGGCGGGCGGCGGCTCGGCCATGAATCCCCCGGCTGACTCATACGCCCGGACGAGAGCCTCTATCCGCCTGCGCAGGTCGTCGTCCCCTTGGCAGGCCTCGTCAAGATAGCGCTGGCGATTCCCCAGTGGAATCGCCAGCGCGTCGGCAAAGATCCGCTCCTCGCGGTCGCTGGATTCGCTCATTGCGGCTGGGCCTTGTTCCCTTGCAGCGGCGGATGACTACACGAGCGAGACGGTTGCGGGATCGTTGCGCATCTCGAGCGTCGCCATGAGGTTCGCGGTGATCGCCTCGTCGAACGGCAGGCCGACCGGGTCGGGAATGCGGCGCTGTCTGACGGCGACCGGCGCGGCCTCGCGCTTCGGTTCCGTAACCCGGACGGCGTCATAGTCCAGCGAGCGGGGTGCCGCGTAGTCGGCGAGGAAGAACCCGAGCATTCCGGCCACGACGGAGAATTCGACGATGCCCGAGGCGATCCTGGCAAACGGAACGGAAACGCCCAGGGCGGCGGAGACGAGGAGGAGAACAAGGCCGATGACGGCCGAGAACGAGAGGATGGACGGTAGCTTTTTCATGGGGGGTGGAGTTTGAGACGATTGAGTGACTTCAACCCTCAAAGCGAAATCAGCCCCGGAAAGGGATCATTTAAGATTGGCGAAACGGCGCGCGCAGGATTCCAGGCATCCTCGGAGGCGTCCTCAGCCGCCCCGGCTCCGGCCGATCTCCTTGAAGAGCCAAGCGCGCGCATAGGCCCAGTCGCGCTTCGCCGTCGGCACCGCTATCCCCAGCACCTCCGCAGCCTGCTCCAGGGTGAGGCCCGCGAAGTATCGGAGCTTCACCAGCTCCGCCTTGCGCGCGTCGTGGCCCGCCAGGCGGTCGAGGGACTCGTGCACCGCAAGCAGCTCGTCGTCTGCGCCCCCCGGGGCCGCGATGGCCATGGCGGAATCGTCGACTTCGACGCGCTGCAGCTTGCCGCCGTGCCGCTCGGCGCGCCGCCGGCGGGCGCAGTCGATGAGGATCCGCCTCATCGATTCGGCCGCGGCGGCAAAAAAATGCGCGCGGTTCTCCCAGGCCGGCTGCCTGTCGGCACCGAGGCGCAGCCAGGCCTCGTGCACGAGCGCCGTAGCCTGGAGCGTATGCCCGTCGGACTCGCGGGCCATTTTCGCACTGGCCAGCTTGCGCAGCTCGTCATAAACAAGCGGCAGCAGCTGCTCGGCGGCCTGCGGATCACCCTTTCCCGCGCGGTTCAGGATTACGGTAATCTCGTGCACGAGGCATTGGGTAACACGGGCGGGACGGGGAACGAAGCCCGGATTCTCCGAGTTTTCAAGTACACGGCGGGTTTGGCGCTTTCGCGGCCGCCCACACGCAATGCTATTGCGTCACGGGCTCCTGGTCGGCTGCCCGGGCACCCGACCCCGGGGGCCCGGATCGACTCCCCGTCGTCCATCCGGGACGGGCCGTAGAACTCGCTCATCCCCATGCAGCCGAGGCCGATCGCCGAGACGCGAAGGCCGCCGCGCTGCGGCGCGGCGTTCCAGCTGCCGAAAACAGCGGCCAATTTCATCTCCTCAATGCGTGAGGTTGCACCCGGAGAAAGCTGCCCGCAGAGCGGCGCCTGCCGCGCGCCGCGGATCCCCTACCCGCCGGCGGCGAGCCTTTGCCTGAGCAGCTCCACGCTCTTCGCCGGGTTCACAAGGTTCACCCGGCCGCTGCGCTCACACCCGGAGAGGATCAGGGCCCTGGCGTCCTCGGGCGTGAGCGCCGGGTCGAGCGCGAAGAGCTTGGCCGCCAGGTTGGTCACCTGGGGCGATGCCATGGAGGTGCCGCTGAACTTCAGGCGCCGGCCGCCCGGGATGTAGCTTTCGACATCGTAGCCGTTGGCGTGCACGTTCACCATGGGGCCGAAGCTCGAGAACGAGGTTTCCTCGCCGGCCTGGTCCACGGCCCCCACCGTGATCATGTTCGGGAGCTGGAATGACGACGGGACGAACTCGTCGAACTTGACGTCGTTGTCGCTGTTCCCGGCCGCGACCACGAACAGGATCCCGGGCGCCTGCCTGAGCGCCGCGAGAAGCCCGGCCGTGCCGACGTCGAAGATCTGGCGGGCGAGCTTCTTGCGCTCCTCGGCCGTGCCTCCGGCGCCGTTGGCCTCGAGCGCTTCCTCGACGCTCTTGAGCGAGCCGCCCCAGCTCATGTTCACGACCCGGACGCCGTTGCTCTTGAAGTACTCGACAGTCTCCTGGTAGGCGGCAGCGTCCTTGCGGGCCTGCTCGAGGGTCGGCGTCTCCGGGACGAGGTGGAAGTCGAAGGTGATCCGGCCGATGACGAGCCGGGCGAACGGGTTGCCGGCGAAAGAGATCCCGGCCACATGGGTGCCGTGCGCCCAGTTGTGCACGAGGTTGAGGCTCTCGAGGGTGGGTCTCACCTGGTCCGCCTTTAGCCCAGACATGTAGCGCTTGAGGTCCGCAGCCTCCGGGCTGTCCACCGAGGCCCGCAAGTCCTCGAAGCCCTTCACCCTGGCGATGGTCTCCTGGAGGTGCGCCTGGGCGTCCCCCAGCGGAAATATGAGGTCCGGCACCGGGTTGGAGTGCAGGTCGAACGCGATCCCGTGGCGGCCCTGCGCGTCGGTCACGAGGCGGTCCCTGAAGATGTCCATGTCGACGCCGCTGTCCCAGACGCCCACCCCCACCGGGACGGCCTTTGCGTCGGGGGGCAGCGTCACCAGGCGCGCCGTCCAGCGGTCCGGCTTGACGATGCGGTGGGCGGCAACGACGCCGTCGAGCGCCGCGACGATCTGCGCCCGGTACGGCAGGTAGTTGACGAGCTGGTTGCGCATGGCCACGAGCCTGCGCGCCACGGACTCCGAGATCGCGCCCGTCTTCAGCGCCGCCGGGTCGATCTCCTGCTGCACCGTCCCGATCACCAGGGCCGGGCTTCGCACCTCGAATCCCGCCTTGGTCTGCTTGATGTCGTCCTGGACGATGTCCCACGGGAGCCGCTGCACCGCCGCCGACAGGTTCGCCTGGAAGGCCCGGGCAAAGTCCTCCTGCCGGACCTTGGCGCGGCGGGCGCCCACCCAGGCCTCCGCGACGATCCCGGTGGTCAGCTTGAGGCTGGGCTTCTCCTCCAGCACCCTCAGCTCGCCGATCAGCCGCTCACTGGCGTCATAACCCCCGCCGAGCATCAAGAGGGCGAGCTGCGTGGCCTTGTAGCCCTGAAGCGTTGTCCGGTCCCGGATGTCGTAGCCGAGGAGGTCCGCATCGATGTCCCGCCTGACCTCGGCGGCCAGGGCGGTGAAGGCCGCATCGTCGTTCAGGATCACGGACGGCGCCTCGGAAACCTTGTAGGTGTGGCGGGGAAGGTCGTCGGCGGTCTCGACGGTCTTCCTGGAGACGGGGGCGCCTTCGGCCCGGGGGCCGGGGGCGGCCGCCCAGAGGGCCGAGGCGGCCAGGATGATCCGAAGGGCGATGGGGCGGGCGAATGACGGGGACATGGTCCCAACATCCAGCCCGTTGCGGCCCCCTTGGGGAAGGCCAAAAACGCGCCGAATCGGGGCCCGCCTCCCGCTCACCGGCCCGCGGAGGCCCCCGTCCCCGCGTAGGCGACTCGCCAAAGGGTGCCGTTTCCGTCCTCGGTAACGAGCAGCGCCCCGTCGTGGGCCACGGCCACGCCCACCGGCCTGCCCCAGACGCTCCGGTTGTCGACCACGAACCCGGTGAGGAAGTCATCGTACTCGCCGGTCGCGACGCCGCCCCGGCGGCGCACGCGAACGACCTTGTAGCCCGTTCGCGAGCTCCTGTTCCAGGAGCCGTGGAAGGCCGCGAAGATGTCGCCGCGGTACTCGGCGGGGAACGCCGCAACGCCGTCCGTGGCCGTGTAGAAGACCATCTCCAGGGAGGCCGAATGCGACTGCACGGGGACGTCCGGGACGATGGCCTGGCCCGCGAGGTCCGGGCGCTCGCCCGCGTGGCGGGGATCCTCGTGGTTCCCCATGTAGTACCAGGGCCAGCCGTAGAAGCCCCCCTCCCTCACGTGGGTGATGTAATCGGGGACCAGGTCGTCGCCGAGGGCGTCCCTCTCGTTCGTCGAGACCCACAGGTCGCCCGTCTCCGGGTCCACGGCGAGCCCCACGCCGTTGCGGACCCCCGTCGCGTACGTGCGCAGGGGCTGGCGCCCCTCCGGGTCGGAGACGAGGATGTCGGCGCGGTTGGTCTCGGCGCCCCAAATCGCCCCCCGGCCATGCTCGGCCTCCCAGGAGCGGATCTCCGCCATGCCCTTGAGGGACAGCCCCTCCGCCACGTTCGACCCGGAGCCCACGGATATGAACATGCTCCGCCCGTCCAGGGAGAAGGCCACGTCGCGCGTGGTGTGGCCGCCGGTCCCCCCGCAGAGGACCGGCACGACCGTCTGCGGCGCCCCCCGCGCCGTGAGGTCGCCGTTGCGGTACGGGAAGCGGACGACGGAGTTGTTGTTCGCCACGTACAGCCACTGCGGGTCCCCGCCCGCCGGGTAGAACGCGACGCCGAACGGCCTGTCGAGGCCGTCCGCGAAGATCTCGTCCCTCGAGGGGGCGCTCGCCCCGTCGGCGGCGCGCATCGCCCGGATCCGGCCGGCGCGCGTCTCCGCGATGAAGATGTCATGGTTCGGCGCCACGCGAAGCAGCCTTGGCCCCGACAGGCCCACCGCAAAGAGCCGCACCGTGAACCCCGGCGGGACGGAAAGGGCGGCGTCGGCCGGCTGGACAACCACCTGCGGGCCGTTTCCGGCCGAGGAGGTGCTGAAGGGAGCGGGCAGCGCGGCGACCACGATCGCATGCCTGACGCCCGGGGCGTCGTTGCGCCAGTCGCCCGGGTCGGCGGCAAACGGCCGGGCGGGCGCCGGGGCCGCATTCGCGGCCTCGGGGACGCCCCTGGGGGCGACGAGGGTCGCAAGATAGGCGATCACGTTGAGCCGGTCCGCGGCATTGGGGACCGCGGCGGGCATGGTCGTCCCGGGCACGAGGGCCGTCGGGGCCGCCAGAAATGCCCCCAGAGTGGCCGGGTCCCACGTTATCCCCGATTCGGCCATGGCCCTGGAGTAGCCAAAGTTCGCGACGGAGGCCGCGCGCCGGCCCACGACGCCGACGAGGCTCGGGCCCTGTCCCGAGGCCGCCGCGTTGCCCTGCCCCAGGACCGTGGCGTGGCAAAGCGCGCAGCCTTGCTGGAAGAAGACCTTCCCGGACGCGGGGTCGCCGGCATCCGGAGCCGGGTCCGCCGCCCTTCCGGGCGTCCCGGGGAATAGGAGGAGAAGGCCTGTCAGGGCGAGCGCGGGGGTTTTCATGGGGAAGCGGGCAATGTGGACGGGTTTGAGTTTTGTGCAACTCGTGGCGATGCGGGCCGCCATCCCCCGCGCTAATCCCCCCCTTCAACCCGGCTTCAAATCCCCGGGAGGAGGCACCCGCGTTCTCGCCTTTTCCGCGGCGCGCACCAAGCGTGCGTGCGCCATGTCGAAGGTCTACTTCTACTACTCGGCCATGAACGCCGGGAAGAGCACGATGCTCCTCCAGTCGAGCTACAACTACAAGGAGCGCGGCATGCGCACGCTGCTGTTCATGCCGGCGATCGACACGCGCGCCGGCTACGGGCGCATCGTGTCGCGAATCGGGCTCGCATCCGAGGCGATCGCACTCAAGGCCGGCGACGACCTGCTGGAGCGGGTGCGCGGCGCCCACGCCGAGCAGCCCGTCGCCTGCGTCCTCATCGACGAGGCGCAGTTCCTCACGCCCGCGCAGGTGGACCAGGTCGCCGACATCGCGGACACGCTGCGGATACCCGTCCTGTGCTACGGCCTGCGCACCGATTTCCAGGGCCGGCTCTTCCCCGGCAGCGCCGGCCTGCTGGCCATCGCCGACAACCTGATCGAGCTGAAGACCATCTGCCACTGCGGCCGCAAGGCGACGATGAACCTGCGCGTCGGGGCCGATGGGAAGGCCGTCAAGGTCGGCGCGCAGGTGGAGATCGGCGGCAACGACCGCTACGTCGCGATGTGCCGCCGGCACTTCAAGGAGGCGCTGGCCTCGGCCTGAGCGGCCGTTCTCCCGGGCAACGCCCCCGGACCGGCACCCGCCTCAGGCGGCGGGAAAACGCATCTGGAACCGGGCGCCGCCGCCGGGAGCCTCGCCGACCTCAGCGGAGCCCCCGTGGGCCTCGGCAACGGCGCGCACGAGGGTGAGCCCCAGGCCCCAGCCGCGCTGCGACCGGCTGGCGTCGCCCCGGTAGAGCCGGCGCCAGACCGCGTCGCGCTCGGCGGCGGGCACGCCGGGCCCGTTGTCGCTCACGGTCACGGTGACCGCGCCCTCCCCCGCCGCGGCCGCAACCGCGACCCGGCCGCCCTCCGGCGTGTACTTGAGCGCATTGTCAACGAGGTTGGACAGGGCCTGGCCCAGCCGGACCGGGTCGCCGTTCATCTCCGCCGGCGCGGGGATATCCAGCTCAATCATTATGTTCTTCTGTTCCGCCACCTCGCGGTACAGGTCCGCGGCGCGGCCCGCCAGGGCCCGCAGGTCCACCCGCTCGCGCCGCAGCGTGAGCGCCCCGGCCTCGGCGGCGGACACGTCGAGCAGCACCTCGAGCAGGTGCAGGACCCGGTCCGTCTCGTTGACGCAGTCCGCCAGCGCCGACCGTGCCTCGGCCGGGTCGCCGCCGTCCGTCAGGGCGAGTTCCGCCGTGCCGCGAAGGCGGGTCAGCGGCGTTCGCAGGTCGTGCGCGAGGTCGTCGAGGGTCTCCCGGAGCACCCGGACGTGGTTCGCGTTCTTGTCGAGGAGCGTGTTCAGCTGCCGGGCGAGGAGGGCGAGCTCGCCGCTTCCGCCCGGGGCCGGGACGCGGGCCGAGAGGTCGTCCTCGTCGAGTATGCGGCGCGCGGTCTCGGCGACCTCGCGCAGCGGCCGGGTCGCGCGCCACGCGAGGAACGTGCCCGCCGTCAGCGAGAGGAGCAGCGCGACCGCCCCGACGCCGGCGAAGGCGGTCCGCAGCGGCGCGAGGAGGACCGCGCGGCTGTCGGTGCTGTGGGCGACCTGGATCAGGCGGCCGTCCGACAGGACGCGGGAGGCTACGGCAAAGTCCCGCGCGGCGTCGCGCGGGACGCGGACCGAGTGGATCTCCTGCGTCCTCCAGCCCCCCCAGGCGTCCGGGACGAGGCGCCGCTCCACCAGCGGGTCCACCCAGTCGGACGGGATCGTCGCGAAGAGCGTCTCCCCGCCGGCGCCGAGCAGCCGCACGAAGAGGGAGCGCACCTCGGGCGAGGTGTCCGCGTCCAGCCGCTCCCGCACGGCGACCGCGCCGCCGAGCTCATAGGCCTGGGCCAGGTTCTCCGCCCGCTGCTCGACCGCCGCGCGCTCCCGCGCCTCGAGCGAATGGGCAAGCACCCAGTAGAGGACGCCGAACAGCGCCGACGCACCGGCGGCGAAGACCAGCGTGTAGATCGCCGCGAGCCGGATCGCCAGGGACTGCCGGAACCGCTCAAGCATGGGGGCGGAACACGTAGCCCACGCCCCGCAGCGTCTCGATCCGGGCGTGGTCGGGGTCGATCTTGCCGCGCAGCCTGTGCATGACCACGTCGACCACGTTGGTCTGCGGGTCGAAGCTGTAATCCCAGACCTGCTCGAGGATCTTCGTCTTGCTCACGGGATGGCCGGCGTGGCGAAGCAGGAACTCGAGGAGGGAGAACTCGCGCGGCTGCAGCTCGACGGGCCTGCCCGCGCTCGTGACCTCGCGGGTCACGAGGTCGAGCGAGACGTCGCCGGCCGCGAGGCGGGTGGCGTCCGGGGCGTGCGTGGCGCGCCGGACCAGCGCCTGCACGCGGGCGAGCAGCTCCGAGAAGGCGAACGGCTTCGTCAGGTAGTCGTCGCCGCCGCTTTCCAGGCCGCGGACCCTGTCCCCGACCGCGCTCTTCGCGCTGAGGAAGAGCACCGGGATCTGGCGGCGCGCCGCCCGCAGCCGCCGCACGAGGCTGAGCCCGTCAAGGCCCGGCAGCATCACGTCCACGACCGCGGCGTCGTATCCGGTGCACTCCGCCAGCGCGAGCCCGGTTTCCCCGTCGGGGGCGTGGTCCACGGCGTAGCCGGCCTCCCTCAGGCCGCGCACGACGAACGAGGCGATCTTGGCATCATCTTCGACGACGAGGACGCGCATGGGACTAGTGTGCACGAAGCCCGATTCCTTGCAAAGGTGGGATTGGCGGCGGAAAAACGACACCGGCCCTGTCTACGGAGCCGGTGTCGAACCCAAACTGACCGACCAAGTCAAGCGGAGGCGGATTCAGGGCGCGCTGTCCGCGGCGCCGGATGCCGTCTCGTCGACGACCACAAAGACGGTGTTCCCGTGAGACCAGAGCTTGACGAGCGTCTTCCTGCCCGTGGCGCCCGCGCTCAGGTCCACCGCGGCCTTCGCGGAATCGACGGGGTGGTGGTTGATCTCGAGGATCACGTCCCCCTCGCGCAGGCCCGAGCGGGCGGATGCGCAGCCCGGGTCGACGCCGGTGATCACGGCGCCGGAGAGCCTCTCGGGGAGGTTGAGCTCGCGGCGGGCGTTGGCGTCGATGTCGGATACGCCGACCCCGTTGAGGACACCCTGGTCGTCCGCCGGGGCCAGGGCCTGGCCGTCGCCGCCGGTCCCGTCGCTCGAGGGCTTGCTCGCGGTCGTCGCGGTGAACTGCTCGGTCCGGCCGTCGCGCAGGACATCGAGCGTCACCTTGGTCCCCGGCGGGGTCTCCCCCACGGTTAGGCTGAGGCGGCCGGCGGAGTCGACCGGATGCCCGTTGACCGCGGTGACGACGTCGCCGCTCTTCAGGCCGGCCCGGGCCCCCGGGCTCCCGGGCTGCACGTCGGAGACCAGCGCGCCGCCCTGCTGCTTCAGGCCGAACGAATCGGCCAGGGTCGGGGTCAGGTCCTGGATCCCGACGCCGAGATAGCCGCGCACCACCTTGCCGTGGGCGGCGAGGTTGTCGACGACGCTGCCCACCAGGTCGGCCGGGATCGCGAGCCCCACGCCCTGGAAGCCGCCGCTGCGGCTGAGGATGGCGGTGTTGATGCCCACGAGGCGTCCCTCGACGTCGACGAGCGCGCCGCCGGAATTGCCGGGATTGATCGCCGCGTCGGTCTGGATGAAGTCCTCGTAGGCCAGCCCGAGGCCGGCCCGCCGGCCGGTCGCGCTCACGATGCCGGTCGTCACGGTCTCGCCGATTCCGAACGGGTTTCCGATCGCGAGGACGCGGTCGCCCACCTCGACCTTGCCGCTCGAGGCGAAGGTGATGGCCGGCAGGTCGCTGGCGGACACCTTCACGACGGCGATGTCCGTCTGCGGATCGCGCCCCACGACCCGCGCCTGCAGCTCGCGGCCGTCGGCCAGCGTGACCATGACCTGCTTGGCGCCGTCGACGACGTGGTTGTTCGTGACGATGTAGCCGTCGGCGCTGACGATCACACCCGAGCCGAGCCCGGTTTCGGGGCCCTCCGGCACGACCGGAATGCGGTTGCCGAAGAACTGGCGGAAGAACGGGTCGTTCAGGCCCGGGAACTGGGAGCCGTCATCGCCACCGCCGAGCGAGGCGTGCCGGTGGCTGATCTGGATGGTGATCTTGACGATGCTCGGGGCGACGCGCTTGACGACGCCCGCATAGCTCGAGGACTCGAGGGGCCCCCGGTTCACCGCGTGGTCGTCGCGCTTGAGGGCGAGGCCGTGCGGGGCCGGCTGGGCCGCGTCCACGGAGGCATGCAGCCCCGAGGCGAGCAGGCAGGCGGCCCCGATTGCGGAGCGCCTCAGGAGAGTGGCAAGGGTGTCTTTGTTCATGGGAGTCCCCCACGGTCGCACGCCCTCCTTTCCCGGGCCTTTCCGGAAAATGACAATAATGTAAGGCTGCGGGCCGCCCCGCCCGCCGTCCCCCGCGAGGCCGCCTACCGCAGCTGCTTCAGCAGGAACGCGTAGGAGAGAGCGAAGAAGTACGCCCGCTCCTTGTTGTTGGCCCCGGCGGAGTGCCCGCCCTCGATGTTCTCGTAATAGAGAACGTCGTGGTGCTGCGCCTCCAGCTCCGCGGCGAACTTGCGCGCGTGGCCGGGGTGCACCCGGTCGTCGCGCGTCGAGGTCATGATGAGCACCCGCGGGTATTTCGCGTCCTCGCGCGCATTCTGGTACGGGGAGTACCGGCTGATGTAGGCCCACTCCTCGGGCACGTCGGGATTGCCGTACTCGCCCATCCAGCTCGCCCCGGCGAGGAGATGGCTGTACCGGCGCATGTCGAGGAGCGGCACCTGGCAGACGACGGCGCCGAACAGGTCGGGGCGCTGCGTCAGCATGACGCCCATGAGCAGGCCGCCGTTGCTGCCGCCCATGATGCCGAGGTGCCTCGGGGCCGTGACCCTGCGGCTGACCAGGTCCTCCGCGATCGCGATGAAGTCGTCGTAGGCCCGCTGGCGGTTCCCCTTCACCGCCGCCTGGTGCCAGGCGGGGCCGAACTCGCCGCCGCCCCGGATGTTCGCGAGCACGTAGACGCCCCCGCGCTCGAGCCACGATGCGCCGGTGCCCCCGCTGTAGCGCGGGGTCATCGGTATCTCGAAGCCGCCGTAGCCCTCGAGCAGCGTCGGGGCCGAGCCGTCGGCCGGGATGCCCCTGCGGGCGACCTGGAAATACGGCACGCGCGTGCCGTCCTTCGACACCGCCTCGTGCTGCGAGACCTCGAGCCCCTCCGCAGAAAAGAACGACGGGAGCTGCTTCAGGAGGATGCGCTCGGGGCCGCCGACCGCCCCGAGATAGTAGCTCGAGGGCGTCAGGAAGTCGGTGACGCTGAGGAAGTAGTCGTCGGACTCGGGCTCGGCCGGCACGGCCGAGATCGTCCCGAACTCCGGGGCCGGCAGCGGCACGCGCTCCCACGTCCCGTCCGGCTGCGGCGTCTGGACGTACAGCCGGTTGCGGACGTTATCGAGCTCGTTGACGATGAGGTGGTGGCGCGTGCCGCCGTACTCCGCGAGGGCGACGCGGGGTCCCGGGTGGAAGAGCACGGCGAAGTCGCGCCCGCCGGCGAGGAACTTGTCCCAGGGGATCGCGAGCAGCGCTCCCGAGGGGTAGGTCATGGCGCCCACGGCCCAGTCCGTTCGCAGCTTCACGGTCAGCTGGTCGCGGAAGGTGCCGATACTCGCGTCCGCCGGCACGTCGAGCCTGACCGGCCTGCCGCCGTCCACGAGGAAGTTCTCGGAGGTGAAGGTTGTGATCTCGCGCACGACGAATTCGCGGTGGAAGCCGGGCTCGTCCGACACGAACGCCTGCGATCCCACGTCGGCCTTCTGGCACTCGTAGACGGCGGCCGCCTTGTCGAGCTCCGTGCCTCGCAGCCACAGCTTGACGATGCGGGGGTAGCCCGAGCTTGTCAGCGTGTCCGGGCCGAAATCCGTGCTGACATAGATGCTGTCGCGGTCGCGCCAGGCGACGCTGCTCTTCGCCTCGGCCAGCGCGAAGCCGTCCCTGACAAACGCCTTCGCCTCCATGTCGAATTCTCGCGCGACGACGGCGTCGCCCCCGCCCCGCGAGAGGTTGACGATCGCCCTCGTGTAGTCGGGATAGCGGACCTCGGCGCCCTTCCACACCCAGTTCTCCTTCTCCTGCGCCGCGAGCGCGTCTAGGTCGAGCACCGTCTCCCAAGCGGGATCGCCCTTCCGGTATTCCGCGGGCGTGGCGCGGCGCCAGATCCCGCGGACGTGCTGGGCGTCCTGCCAGAAATTGTAGTAGTGGTCGCCGTGCTTCGCGACGTAGGGGATGCGCTCCTTCGAGTCATAGATCGCGAGCAGCCGCTCGTGGATCGCCTTGAAGTCGGGCGACGCCTCCAGCTCGCGCTGCGCGATCGCGTTCTGTCCGCGCACCCAGTCGAGCGCGCGCGCGCCGTCCACGTCCTCGAGCCACAGGTTGGGGTCGGCGGCGCCCTGCGCCAGGGACAGCCGGGCGGACAAGAGGCCGACCAGCAGGAATGCGGGGGTTCTCATTGTCCGAGATTTGGCGAGCTCCGCGCCGGTGGCAAGAGCGGGAGCGCCGCGGGCGCCCGGCCCGTTCCTTGGGTACGGGCCGGCCAATTCCCCGGAGGGACCCTTCCCGGGGCGGGGCCTTCCCTGGCTGCGGCTTTCTTTTTCGCCGCGCGGGGCTACATTGGACGCGGCACCGGGTCGCCGCGACTCCCTCCACCCCATGCACAGGCAACGACCGACGAGATCCCCACAGGCGCACGGCGCCCTCCTCGGTCGCGCGTTGACGCTTTGCTGGACCTTCCTTCTCGTGCTGCCGGCGACCGAGGCGGGGGCCGCGCCTTTCGCGAACGGCTCGGACCCAAGCTGGATCACCCAGATGGAGGCCGGCGGCATTAGATTCTACAATGGCGGCGGAGCGCAGCAGGATTGCCTTCGGGTGCTGCAGGGGGTCGGCATCAATGCGATCCGGCTCAGGGTGTGGGTGAACCCGGCCGGGGGCTGGTGCAACCAGGCCGACGTCGTCAGCAAGGCCGTCAGGGCCAGGAACCTGGGCCTCCGGGTCCTGATCGATTTCCACTACAGCGACACGTGGGCGGATCCCGGCCACCAGACCAAACCCGCCGCCTGGGCGAACGACGGCATTGCCCAGCTTGACATTGACGTGACCAACCACACGACGGCCGTCCTGGCCGCGCTGAAGGCGGCCGGCGTCACGCCCGAATGGGTCCAGGTGGGCAACGAGACGGACAACGGCATGCTGTGGCCCGACGGCATGGCCTCGACCAACATGGGCAACTTCGCCGCCCTGGTCACCAGCGGGTACGACGCTGTCAAGTCCGTGTTCCCCAGCGCGCTGGTGATCGTGCACGTCTCAAACGGCTTTGATGACAGCCTCTTCAGGTTTGTCTTCGGCGGCCTCACGCAATACGGCGCCAAGTTCGACGCCATCGGGATGTCCCTCTATCCCACGACCGCAAACTGGGCCGGCCTGGACACCGAGTGCCTGGGCACCATGAACGACCTGGTGGCGACGTACGGGAAGCCGGTGATGGTCGTGGAAGTCGGCATGGACGCGAACTCGGCCCCCTCATGCGAGTCGTTTCTTGCCGACATCATCGGCAAGGTTAAGTCGGTACCCGGCGGCAACGGGCTGGGCGTGTTCTACTGGGAGCCCGAGGCCTACCACGGCTGGCAGGGATACACCAAGGGCGCATTCGGGAGCGACGGTGCGCCCACGGTCGCCATGAACGCCTTTGCCGACGCGGGGGTGTCGCCCTATTTCATCAGCCAGCCGTCGTCCCAGACGATCGCGACCGGCAGCACCGTGGTGTTCAGCGCGCCGGCGGCGGCCATCCCGGCCCCCGCATACCAGTGGGATCTCAACGGCTCGGCGCTCGCGGGCGCGACGGGCCCCACGCTCTTGATAGGCGGGGCGACGCCCGCGAATGCAGGAAGCTACACGTGCGTCGCCACAAACTCCGTCGCCTCGGCCACGAGCGCCCCGGCGACGCTCGCCGTGAGCTCCACCGGCGACGTCGGCCGGCTGGTCAACATCTCCTGCCGGGCGACGGTCGGCACCGGGGCGAACATCCTGATCGCGGGCTTTGTCGTCGGCGGGGCGGGCACCTCGGGCTCGGAGCCGCTTCTTATCCGAGCCTCGGGCCCGGCGCTCGTTCCCTTCGCCGTCGCAGGCACGCTGCCCGATCCCCAGCTGCAGATCTACTCCGGCTCGACGGTCCTCGGAATCAACGACGGCTGGGCCGGAAATGCCCTGATAGCGAGCACCGCGGCCTCGGTCGGCGCCTTTGCCTGGGGCAATTCATCGAGCCACGACTCGGCGCTCCTTGAGACGCTCTCCGCGGGCGCCTACACGGCCCAGGTCGCCGGCCAGGGCGGCGACACGGGGGTCGCTCTCGCCGAGCTCTACGACGCCACGCCGGTCGGCACGTACACCCTCACGAGCCCCCGGATCGTCAATATCGCGGCGCGGGTCCCGGTGGGCACGGGAGGCAACATCCTGATCGCCGGCTTTGACATAGGGGGAACCACCTCCCGGACGGTGCTGATCCGCGCCTCGGGCCCGGCGCTCATTCCCTTCGGGGTGCCCGGGACGCTGCCGGACCCCCAGCTGCAGCTCTTCTCCGGCACCACCGTGATCGAGAGCAACAGCGGCTGGGCCGGCGACCCCCAGGTTGCCTCCACGGCCGCCGCCGTGGGCGCGTTCCCGTGGGAGTCCCCCGCGAGCAACGACTCGGCGATCCTGGTCACCCTGCCGCCCGGGCCGTACACGGCCCAGGTGTCCGGCGCCAGCGGCGACACGGGCGTCGCGCTCGTCGAGGTCTACGAGGTTCCGTGAAAGGAAAGGCGGAGAGCCTCGAATCCCGGCGCAATCCGGCGCCCCGCCGCCCCCGGGCCGCCGTTCGGCTTGATCCGGCGGACAATGCGGCGCAAGTTGGCCGCGCATGAGAATACCCCTCCTCGGTTTCATGGCCCTCGGACTGCTTGCCGGCGGACCGTCTGCCGTCCGGCCCGCGGATGCCGGCGAATACGACGGGACGCCCCCGGGCTTCCACACGCTGCAGATCGGCGACCCCGCCCCCGACTTCTCCCTCCTCGGGATCGACGGCAGGACCTACGGCCTGCCCGACTTCAGGGACTCCCCGTACCTGATCGTGGTCTTCCTTTCGAACCACTGCCCGGCCTCGCACGCGGCCGAGGTGCGCTTCATCCCCTTTGTGGCCGGGCTCAAGGGCAGCGGCGTGGCGGTGGTCGCGATAAACCCGAACAGCCTCGAGGGCCTGCGGATCGACGAGCTCGGCTACAGCAAGTACAGCGACAGCTATGAGGACATGAAGCTCTACGCGCGGGAACGGGGCTTCAATTTCCCCTATCTTTACGACGGCGCAACCCAGTCGACGGCCATGGCGTACGGGTGCCTCTGCACCCCCCACCTCTTCATCTTCGACCAGCAGCGGCGCCTGCGCTACAAGGGCCGGTTCGACGACTCGCAGACGCCCGATCCCTCGTCGGTGCGATCGACCGACGGCGCCAACGCCGTGGGGGCCCTCCTTGCGGGGCGGCCGGTGCCGGTGGAGGTCACCCGCCCGATGGGCTGCTCGACCAAGTGGCTGACAAAGAAGACCGAGGTCGCCGAGGGGAACGAGGATTGGAGGAACCTGCCCGTGTCGCTCGAGCCGATCGACGCCGGGGGGGTCGCGGCGCTGGCGCGCAATCCCACGGACCGGCTGCGGGTGATCAACCTCTGGGCCACCTGGTGCGTGCCCTGCGTGGAGGAGTTCCCGGGGCTGGTGTCGATCTCGCGCCGCCTGAACAGCCGGGACTTCGAGATGATCACGATAAGCGTGGACGACCCGAAGGACACGGACAAGGCGCTGCGCTTCCTCGAGAGGCAGCACGCCGCGGTGCCGCCCGGCTCAAGGGCCGCGCTGGCGAAGGAGGGCCGCAGGACGAACAACTACCTCTACACGGGTCCCGGCGGCGACGCCCTTGCGCAGGCGCTCGACCCGCAGTGGCCGGGCGGATACCCGTACACGGTGGTGATCGGGCCCGCAGGGAAGGTCCTTTTCCGCTACAGCGGCTCGCTCGACGTGGCGCAGCTCCAGTCGAAGCTGATCGACACGCTCGGCATCTACTACAAGTGAGGGCGCGAAGCCGGCGGACCCCGTCCCAACCCCGGTTTCCCTCATGCCCGCCCCAAAGACTCGCCGCCCCCGCGGGAACCCGCCGCCGGGGGCCCGCGGGGCCGGTCCCGGGGACCCGGGCGTCCCCGCCTGACCGATGACGCTGCAGTGGATCGACTGGCTGGCGATCGGCGCCTACGTCCTCGTCATCGCCTGCGCCGGGCTCCTGCTGTCGCGGCGGCCGAAGTCGTCCGAGGACTATTTCCTCGCGGGGCGCTCGCTGCGCTGGCCGTTCATCGGGGCCTCGCTGTTCGCGGCGAACATCTCCGCCGAGCACTTCGTCGGCCTGGCCGGGAGCGGGTATTCCGGCGGCATGGCCGTCGGGGGCTACGAGTGGTCGGCCGTGTTCTGCCTCGTGCCGCTCATCGCGCTGTTCCTGCCCTTCTACATCAGGAACAGGATATTCACGGTGCCGGAGTTCCTCGAGCAGCGCTACGGCACGGGCATCCGGCTGTTCTTCTCGGGCTTCATGGTCCTCCTGTCGGTGCTCACGAAGATCTCCATCTCGCTGTGGGCGTCCTCGCTGGTCTTCGCGAGCCTGCTGGGGTGGAACCCGCTCGCGGTGATCTGGGTAGTCGGCCTCGGGACGGCGCTCTACACGATGAAGGGCGGCCTGCGGATCGTCGTCTACACCGACGCGCTCCAGACGGCGGTCCTGCTCGTCGCCGCGGTCATCCTGACCGTCGTCGGGTTGAGGCACGTCGGGGGATGGGGCGGCCTGCACGCGAGGCTCGCGCCCGAGATGTTCTCGATGGTGAGGCCCGCGACCGACCCCGACTACCCCTGGCCCGGGATGTTCTTCGGGGTATTCCTCGCCGGGAGCTTCTACTGGTCGATGGACCAGGTGCTGGTGCAGCGGGCGTTCGCCGCCAGGGATCTCAACGAGGGCCGCAAGGGCGCGATCCTCTGCGGCTTCCTCAAGCTGACGACGCCGTTCCTGCTCGTCCTTCCCGGCCTGATCGCGAAGGCGATGTTCCCGCACCTGCCCAAGGCCGACCAGGCCTACGGGGCCCTCCTGCAGCACATCATGCCCGCCGGCCTCCTCGGCCTGACGATCAGCGGCATCGGCGCCGCGCTCATGGGGCACATCAGCGCGACCTACAACTCGATCTCGACGCTGTTCACCCGCGACTTCTTCCTGCGCTGGCGCCCCGCCGCGTCCCAGGCCCAGCAGATCCTCGTCGGGCGCGTGGCCGTCCTCTCGGTGTTCGTGCTGGGCTCGCTCTGGGCGCCGATGATCGGGCGCTTCGGCAACCTCTTCACGTACCTCCAGACGATCCAGGTGTACCTGATGCTCCCGTTCGCGGGCATCTTCTTCGCCGGCGTCCTTTGGAGGCGGACGACGACGCAGGGCGTGGTCGCGTGCCTGTGCACCGCGGGCGTTGTCTGCCCCCTGCTGATGATCAACGGCCAGCTGCACTTCCTGCCGTTCATGGAGGCGCCGCTCTTACGGCCGTGGCTCCACGCGGCCATGCTCGCCTTCGCGGTCTCGATGGCGGCCCTGGTGGCGGTGAGCCTCGCGACCCGGCGCACCTCCGACGCGAAGCTGTCCAACACCACCGTGTCCGACTGGGCGACCCTGGTGGCGCCGGGCGTGGGGGCGGGGCTGCGCGACTACCGCCTGTGGCTTTCGGTCCTCCTCCTGACGACCGCCGGGCTCTGGTTCTCGATGCGCTGAGCCCGGGAGAAGATTCTCATTTCAAACCGGCGGCCGCCCTTCTAGAACCCCGCAGGCCCAGTAAACCCCGGCAGCCCCGCTGCAGCCCCGCCCATGCCCGACACCCCAGCCCCCGCAACGCAGGAACCCGCCCCCGAGCGGCTGAAGATGCGCGAGAAGTTCTCGTACGGCTTCGGCGACCTGGCGTCCGTCCTCTACTGGCAGACGATATCCATGTTCCTTGCGTATTTCTACACCGACGTCTTTGGAATCGCCGCCGCCTCGGCGGGGACCCTGATCCTTCTGAGCCGGAGCACGGACGCCTTCTTCGACCCGCTGATGGGGATGATCGCCGACCGGACGCAGACCCGGTGGGGCAAGTTCAGGCCCTACCTGCTCTGGTGCTGCGTGCCGATGGCGGTGATGGGCGTCCTGACCTTCACGGTGCCCGACCTCGCCACGCCGGGGAAGCTCATCTGGGCGTACATCACGTTCAACGCGCTCATGCTGGTCTACACGGCGATCAACATCCCCTACACGGCGATGCTGGGCGTGATCTCCCCGAACCCGAACGAGCGCACGACCCTGTCCTCGATCAAGTTCGTGGGCGCCTTCAGCGCGAACATCATCATCTCGGGTACGATGCTCCCGATGGTCAAGATGCTCGGGGGCCAGAACGCCGCCCGCGGCTGGCAGCTTTCGTTCGTGGCCATCGGCGTGGCGTCAATCGTGTTCTTCCTGATCGTGTTCCTCAACACGAGGGAGCGCGTCGTCCCGCCAAAGGCCCAGAAGACCTCGATGGCGCGCGACCTGGGGGACCTGTTCACGAACGTGCCGTGGATCATCCTGCTCTTCACGACGATCACCTTCATCCTCTTCGTCTCGCTGCGGCTCATCGTGACCGTGTATTACTTCAAGTACTACGTGAGCGACCAGACGATCACCCTGCCCTCGTTCCTGCCCAAGATCGGCGGCACGCAGGTGTGGCACATGGAGGGGCTTGTCTCCTGGTTCGGCACGACCGGCCAGTTTGCGGCCCTGGCCGGGGTGATGCTTGTCCCCTTCTTCGCGCGGATCACCGGCCGCAAGATCGCCTTCATCTGCCTTTTCATCGTGGCGATCGCCTGCACGGCCGGGACGTACCTGTTCCGGCCCGACCAGCTCCTCCAGATCTTCGGGCTCAACATCCTCGGCTCCGTCACGGGAGGCCCGCTGAGCGCGCTGCTCTGGGCGATGTACGCCGACACCGCGGACTACGCGGAATGGAAGCGCGGCCGCCGCGCAACCGGCCTCGTCTTCTCCGCATCCATCTTCTCGACCAAGCAGGGGTGGTCCCTCGGCAGCTGGATCGCGCTTGTCCTGATGAGCAGCGTGGGGTTCGTGGCCAACGCGGTGCAGACGCAGCAGTCGCTCAACGGCCTGGTCAAGCTCATGAGCGTCTACCCGGCGGCGATCGGGGTCCTCTCGCTCCTGATCCTCACGATCTTCTATCCCCTGAACGAGAAGAGAATGTCGGCGATCGCCGCGGAGCTGAAGCAGCGCCGCGCCGCGGAGGCGGTCGCCTGATGCCGCGCCGCGCAGCCCTGCCGGCGGTCGGATCATGAACGGCCTCGGCATCCGGTGGATCGCGGGGGCGGCGGTCCTTGCGAGCGCTGCGGCGGCGGCGCCCGGGCTCACCCCCGAGCAGGAGCTGTGGCTGGGCAACGCCCGCATGAAGGAGAAAGCGGGTTGGATCTACCTCCACGTCGAGGGCGGCCCGCGCGAGCGCGGCTTCCAGCACGGCTACCTGCTGGCCGGGCGGATTGCCGAGTGCCTGCGCGTGACAGGCGCTATGTGGCGCCACCAGAGCGGCATGGAATGGCCGTGGCTCACCGAGCAGACGAGGAAGTTCATCAACCCCGCCATCGACCGCGAGAACATGGAGGAGATCGGCGGCATCGCCGAGGGGATGAGCGCGGCGGGCGTAGCCGCGACGAGCGACGAGCTCATCACCTACAACGCGAGCCTGGAGCTGACCGGGTACTGGTGGCCGAAGGAGAAGAAGAGGCTGGCCGAGGACTCGGACGGGCCCAAGCCGAAGAAGCAGTCGTGCTCGTCGTTCATCGCCACGGGGCGCATGACCGCCGGCGGCGGGATCGTCCTCGGCCACAATACGATGTTCGACTACGCCGACGCGAATTTCAACGTGATCATCGATATCGCGCCGGCGAGGGGCCACCGCATCCTGATGCAGACCCAGCCGGGCTGGGTCCACAGCGGCACGGACTTCTTCATCACCGACGCGGGCATCGTGGGCTCGGAGACGACGATCGGGGGGTTCGACGGGTTCTCGCAGGCCGGCATCCCGGAGTTCGCCCGCATGCGCCGGGCCACCCAGGACGCCGACGGGATCGACGGCTGGTGCGCGGTGATGAGGAAGGGCAACAACGGGGGCTACGCGAACGCCTGGCTGATCGGGGACGTCAAGACCGGCGAGATCGCCCGGCTCGAACTCGGCCTGAAATACGTAGGCTTCGAGCGGACCAGGGACGGCTATTTCGTGGGCTCGAACGTGCCCGAGGACCTGCGCATCCTGCGGATGGAGACCGACGTCGACGACGTCGACATCCGCGATTCCGGCGTCGCCCGCCGCGTGCGCTGGAAGCAGCTCATGAGGGAGAATGCCGGCAGGATAGACGTCGAGCGCGCGAAGAGCATGGAGGCCGACTGCTACGACACCTGCCTCAACAAGGTGAACCCGAGCGGCCGCACCCTGGCCGGGCACTTCGAGCTGGATGAGCCGATGTACGGCAAGGACGTCCCCTACGACCCTTCCGGGACCTTCGACGCCAAGGTGGTCGACTCCGCGATGGCCCGGCGCATGGCATTCGCCGCGCGCTGGGGCTCCGCGGACGGCACGTCGTTCGACGCCGCGGCCTTCCTGAGGTCCCACCCCCAGTTCGACTGGCAGGAGGGAATCCTGAAGAGCCGTCCCGCCGAGCCGTGGGTCGAGTTCGAGGCCGGGGAAAGGTGACGCGTGGCCCCTTTCGCGGGGCCTTCCCGGCGCGCCCCCCGGCAGGGGGCTCACTGCCTCCTTCGCAGGACGACCGCGGTTCCATAGCACAGCACCTCCACGGCCCCGCCCCGCGGCTCCACCGAGGATGCGTCGTACCGCGCTCCCAGGATCGCGTTCGCCCCCAGCTCCTGCGCATGGGCGATCATCACGTCGTACGCCTGCGCGCGGGCCTGCTCGCACATTTCCGTGTAGGCCCCGATGCTGCCCCCGATGATGTTCTTCAGGCCGCCCAGGATCCCCTGGGCGATCGTGGGGGAGCGGACGACGATTCCCCGGACCATCCCCTTGTGCTCCGCGACCTCGCAGCCTTCGATGCCGAACGTGGTGGTGACTTGAATGGGTTGCATGGTTCCTCCTTTTGGGCCGAAGGGTCCCGCCGGCGCAACCCGCCAGGGACAAACCGGCGGGTGCGGTCCGGGAGGCTCCCCTCCTGCGGATTGATTTTTCCCCTTGACGGCAACCTTTTTTACCACCACTACCTTTACTTACCAAGGTAGCTTGACAACAAATCATGCCGAGCATCAATGAGAAATTCTCCCCGATCAGGAAGGGGCTCCTCGAGTTCCTGGTCCTCAAGGTCGTCTCGGCGGACAAGGTCTACGTCGCGGACATCCTTAAGGAGCTGAGCGGGACGGAATTCGCCACCCAGGAGGGGACGCTCTATCCGCTCCTGAGCAAGATGCGGCGCGAGGAGCTCGTGGACTACGAGTGGAAGGAATCGGAGGCCGGCCCCCCGAGGAAGTACTACGAGCTGACCGCCAAGGGCCGGGAGCAGCTCCGCGAGACCTCCGACTACTGGCAGAAGATCATCGGGACCGTGAGGAGCCTGGGACAGAAGCCGGGACAATAGCCTTAGAAAACCGCCCACCAATATGAACAAGGTAATCACCATCAACCTGAACGGCAATGCGTACCAGCTTGAGGAAGACGGCTACGACGCGCTGCGGGCGTACCTCGACACCGCCGCCAGCCGGCTCGGGGCCAACCCCGACAAGGACGAGATCATGGCCGACATCGAGCAGGCCATGGCGGACAAGTTTCGCGCCGTCCTCGGGGCGAACAAGTCCGTCGTGGTGACGAAGGAGGTCGAGGGCGCCATCAAGGAGATGGGCCCCGTCGAGGACGCCTCGGCCCCTGCGGACGCCCCGCAGGCCGGGGACCGCGGCCCAAGGACCAACGGCGGGCAGGGCGGGCCGAAGACGGCCGCACAGGGCGGGCCGGGCGCATCCCCCAGGCGCCTGTACAAGATCAGCGACGGAGCCATGGTCGGCGGCGTCTGCAACGGCCTTGCGGCCTATTTCAACGTCGACGTGACGATCTTCAGGGTCCTCTTCGCGCTCTCGGCCTTCACCTACGGCGCGGGCGTGGTGCTGTACATCGTCCTGATGTTCATCCTGCCCGAGGCCAGCACCTCGGCCGAGAAGGCCGCCGCCCACGGCGCCCCGTTCACGGCGCAGGAATTCATCCGGCGCGCCAGGGCGGGATACTACGAGGGGATGAGGAGGTTTGGCGACAGGCAGGCCCGCCGCGAATGGAAGAGGAGGTTCAAGCAGGAGATGCGCGGATGGAAGCAGGACTTCCAGGAGGAGGTGCACCGGAGCGCGCACCAATGCGCCCACAACTGGCGCCAGCACTGGGCGGACCACCCCTACCCCGTCTTCGGCTGGTGGATAGCGATACCCATCCTGAGGCTCCTCAGCGTCCTGGTCGCGCTCGTGTGCGTGCTCTCCCTGGTCTCGCTCCTCGCGACCGGGTCCGTCTTCGGGATCCTGCTTCCCGCGGGCATCCCCGTCTGGGCCGGGCTGATCATCCTAGTTGTCGCGTTCCAGATGATCGCGATGCCGCTCAAGATCATGCGCCACGCCCTGTATTACGGCGGCCGCTACGAGCCCATGTATGCCGGCTGGGTGCACCTTTGGAACGCCGTCGCATTCCTGGGATTCATCGCGCTGCTCGCCTGGTTCGCGCACCACCACTCCGTCCAGGTGCACGATGCGGTGAGAAACCTTCCGCACGAGGTGCACCGGGCCGTGGATTCCATCAAGGAGTGGTGGGCGAAGCCCTGAGCTCAATACGGTTGTAACGGCGCGGATCCGGGCCTTTCGTATCGGCCACCCCGAATGAAAGCCCTCCTGCTCGCCCTTCTTGTTGCGGCCTCGGCCCCGGCCGCCACGGTCGCCGACCATCTCGGCCTGCAAATGTACAGCTTGCGCGTCCAGAGCATGCAGCAGGGGTGGCGCGCCGCGCTGGACCAGGCCAAGGCCCTCGGCTTCAAGGTCATCGAGGGCGGCGGGCCGCCCAGGAACGTGACGGCGGCGGCGTACAAGGCCGACCTGGCGGCGCGCGGCCTGAGGCTGGTCAGCGCCGGGTTTGCATACGAGCAGCTGGCGAAGGACATCGCCGGCGCCGTGGCCCAGGCCAGGGAGCTCGGCGTGCAGTACGCTGCCGTCGCGTGGATCCCGCACAAGGACGCCGACCCGTTCACGGACGACGACGCAAGGAAGGCCGCGGCCGACTTCAACGCCTGGGGCGCCGCCTTCAGGGCAGCGGGAATCACGTTCGCCTACCATCCTCATGGCTACGAGTTCCGCCCAGCCGGCAACGGGGACACCCCCTTCGACGTCCTGGTGCGCTCGACGAACCCCGAGTCCGTGCACTTCGAGATGGACGTATTCTGGGCCACGCATGGAGGCCAGAACCCGGCCGCGCTGCTCGCGAAGTACCCGGGCCGCTGGAAGCTGATGCACGTGAA
Organism: uncultured Opitutaceae bacterium; assembly: GCA_937889545.1. Lineage (GTDB taxonomy): Bacteria > Verrucomicrobiota > Verrucomicrobiia > Opitutales > Opitutaceae > Palsa-1447. Next base: position 63,122 of record CALAOT010000006.1, on the reverse strand, counting down.
GGATATCCGGAAGGGGGCTTCCACCGGGATCTACACCGGGCACGCCCCGGGGACGGACGACGTGCCGGTCGGCTCCGGCCAGGTCGACTGGCCCTCCGTGCTCAGGCAGGCCCAGTCCATCGGCGTCGAGTGGTACTTCATCGAGGACGAGTCCCCCACCCCCCTGCAGAACATCCCGCAGAGCATCGCCTACCTGAAGTCGCTCAGTCTCTGACAGCCGGGCCCGGCGGCCGGCGTCAGGCGCGCGACCCGCCCCTCGGCTTCCACTCGGCGGTGACTACCGATGTGATGCCGCCGCGGCCCTTCCAGTCCGAGGTGACCGTCAGCCTCCGCGGCCTGAGCAGGGACCCGAGGTCGTCGCAGATCTTGTTCGTCACGGCCTCGAAATAGATCCCCTGGTTGCGGAAAGCGTGGAAGTAGAGCTTCAGCGACTTGAGCTCGACGCACGTCCTGCCGGCAACGTAGCGCACGGCGATCGTCCCGAAATCCGGGTGCCCCGTGACCGGGCAGACCGAGGTGAACTCATGGTGCGTGTGCTCGATCACGTAGTCGCGCTTCGGCGCGGGGTTGGGGAAGGTGCGGAGGATTCTTGCGTCGGACATGGTGGCGGGATCTCAAGCCCGGGGTTCCAGCCGGGGATTCCCCCCGCTGCCCCGGGCTCCAAGGCGAAACGATCTGACCCCGGGGGGATGATATTGCGAGGCCAAAGGCTCCCGGGGCCGCGGGGATCCGGGCGCACGCCCGCCTGCCCTGGTCCGTCCCCCTACGGACGGAACCGGGAGGCCCGGCGCGCGCGTTGGCGGCCCTCAGCGCCGCCGGCGCGTGCGGGCCGCTCCCGGCTTGCCGGAGGCGCCCTTCCTCACGGCCAAGGCCGCCTTTGCGGCGGCCGCGCCGCCCGCCGGGGCGAGGCTGACCGTGACGCTGTCGCGCGCATTGGCCTGGTTCACGGACCGGTAGCTGATCGTCAGCGACCCGGCCTGGCCCGTCATGTCCACGGTGAGGGTGAGATACCCGAAATCGACGATCGGGGGTGTCACCAGCGTGTATTCGCCGATGGTCGTGCCCGCGGCCGGGGCGGCGGTCTGCGGCGCCGTCGCCGCGAAACCCCCGCTCCCTGAGACGACGTAGGGGATCGCCCGGCCCAAACCCGGAACGCTGCGGGAGAACCGCTGGTACAGGTGCGCATGCCCCGACAGCACGGCGTCGGGCCAGAGGCCGGCGGCCTGGCACGTCTTGTCGATGTCGCTCGCAAGGCCGACCGTCCCGCCGTGCAGGCTGTCCACCGACGCCGGGGGGTGATGCACGGCCAGGAGGACCGCCTGCTGGCCCGCGTCGTGCGCGGGCTTGAGCCGGGTCAGTTCCGCCTGGAGGAATGTCAGTTGGTCGTCGGTCATCGTCGGGTACGCCCCACCCTGCGAGGAGATGACGCCCGGCCCGTCGAGCACGTTGCTGTAAAGGCCGATGATGGAAACGAATGGGGCGTCGAGGGTGAAGTAGACCCCCGGCTGGGTCATCACGCTGCGCATGAGGCCCCCCGCGTCCGGCGATGGCCCCGGCTCCGCGGCGCAGAAATTGCGCAGGAACGCCTGAAGCGTGGGCACCTGGGGGGTGCCGGGGTTCTGGCCGAACACCATGCCGTCGTGGTTGCCGGGGACCGCGAAGATCGGCCGGTCGTAGGCCCGGAACGGCTCGAAGAACTGGTCGTAGTAGTATTGGCCCTCGCCGAAGTTATAAACGATGTCGCCCAGGTGGAAGAAGAACGCCGGGGCGCCGGCCCCCCCCGTTGCCACGTCCGCAGCCATCGCGTCCGCAACGCTTCCCTCGTGGGCGATGGCGGTGCCGGCGGACTGTGTCGCGGACACCTTGGCGGCGCCCGTGTCTCCCACGGCGTGAAACACGATCGTCTTTGCCGATTGGATCTGGGCGATCAGGTCGGCGCCGACCACGTCGGACAGATCCATCGTTGGCTGCGGCATGCTCGGCGGCGGCACCGGCTGGAGCTGCGTCTGATGCTGCAGGTAATAGGGCGAGTTGTAGTAGGCGCTGCTCGTGTTGTTGACCTGGAAGGACGGCTCGTCCGCGCCGGGGACCGGGTTCGCGAAAAGCCGCCCACCTCCGCCAATCAGATTGGGGGGACTGGCGGGTTTGGCTGGGCTTGCAGGCTTTGCGGGACTCGCAGGCTTGGCAGGCCCGGCAGGTTTGCCTGGCTTGGCCGGTTTGGCGGGCTTGGAAGCCTTGGGATGCTTTGAAGTCTTCTTTGCCATAGGAAGATCTCCTTTGTGACTTGCCCCGCGGCTCAACCCCCTAGGCCCGTGAGCAGTGAGGTTCCGTTCGGGCTGCCCCAGCCCGTGCAGCAATCCCAGCCCTTGCCAGCCGAGTAGCCGCCGATGTGACCGGTGGTGTCGTTGTTGCCCTTCACGATGTCCTTGAAGGCAACCGACTTGCCCAGTTTGCTGTAAAGCAGCGGGTTAATGTACCCGACCGGCTTGCCGAGCTTCTGGTTGATCCTGGCGAGCAGCCCCGCCCAAAGCGGGGCCACCGCGCTGGTGCCTCCTACGACGGTAAGCCTGCCCGCGTAGAAGATCTGGTAGCCCGAAACGGGGTCGGCGTTCCCGCAGACATCGGGAACACCTCGGCCGACAGCGTGGCCGGGATTGACCGATGGCGGGACGATGCCCGTCTGCCAGGCCGGCAGGGGATTCATGGCGCTGATGCCTCCTCCTCCCGCTTCCCCGGACTTTACCCCGTCGTTCCACACCACCTCGCTTGCAACCTTGTTGTTCTGGGCTGTCAGCCTCGTGCCGCCGCACCCCAATGCGTAGGGACTGGACGCCGGGAAATCGACGTGCGCGTGGCCGTCATTGATCCCATCGTCCGAGCCGTTGTCGCCGGAGGCGACGCATACCGTCACCCCCATTGCCGCTGCGGCCTGAAGAGATTCATTCACCGCCAGGACCGTCTGCTGGGTCCATTCAAAGCCCTGGACTGGCTCTCCCTCGGCAAACCCCCAGCTGATCGAGATCACGGAAGGCTTGTTCACGCTGTCGTTCATGGCCGCCGTCAGGGAGTCCACCCAGCCCCGCTCCGTGAACGGGGCGAAATAGACGACGATCTTCGCGCCGGGCGCCACCGAGCCCGCCACCTCGATGTCCAGCGCAACCTCGCCGTCGGAATTGGGATCCTTCCCGGGGCTGTTGCTGACGCCATCCACCGGCACGCTCGTGACGGATGGCTCCGCGATCCCCAGGTTTTTGAAATACGTGGCCAGGTCGGACGCGCTGTAGCCGCCGCCAAACTCCAGCAGCCCGATGCATTCCCCGGTGCCGTCGAGGCCCGCCGGGAAATTATAGAGCTGGGCGACCTGCGGCGCCGTGAAGGTGGCCCCGCCCCTGGCAAGAGCCTCGCTGTGCTCCATGGCCCTGGATATGTGCGGCCGCGCCTGCGGGCGGTTGTCCAGCCCGAACAAGCCCGTCACTACCTTGACGAGGCCCGCGGGCAGGTGGACAGCGCCGATGCGCCCGCGGTAATTCCCATCCTCGTGCGCATACTCCATCAGCTTCACGTCTAACGCGGCGCTGAGCGCCCTGACGGTGCCGGAGAGCTTGATGTTGCGCTCGAAGGCGCTCACCGAGACGACCTTAAGCCCGTGTTTCGCGGCAAAGGCCCTGACCTTGGCCAGGTCCGCCTGGGCCGCCCCATAGACCTTGGCGAATTCCTCCCGGCTAAGGTAGCGCCGCTTGAGAGGAAGGAGAGCCCCGGTCTTTTCCGGCCGGGGCAGTATCCCGCGCGAGCGGACCCGCATCGTGATCTCGATGCGCTCCTCCGGATTGCACGGGCCGATGAGACGGGACCCCGACCGAAGCGAGCGCTCGCTGCCTGCAATGGGGTTGGATTTCTTGTTTTTGGCGGGCATTTTTGAGTCCTGTTTTAGGGTGTTGTCGTTTCCAGTAAACTTGGATCGCGGTCAGGCAATCTGGCCACGGAGGATTCGGATGCAACGGCCTTCAGTGAAAAGGAAGCAAAAGAATACGTAAAATCATGTAATGGCCCGGATCTTCCCGCGTTTACGGGCTCAGGTGGGCGATTCGCCAAGATGTTGCGGGATTCCGGCAACGACCTGGGGTCCCTGCCGCGGGTTCATTCCGGTGCACACCGGGTGAGGCCCCCCCGCGGCGCTGACAAAGCTCGCGCGGCGGGAAGGGCCCGGATAGCTTCCGGCGGTCATGCGCCTGCGATGGATTCTCCTGCTCGCGGGCGGAGCCCTGACGGCGGGCGCGGACCCGCCGTCACCCACGCCGCCCGCAAACACCGACGAGCTCTACAAGCTCGGCCAGCAGCTCTTCGATCAGTATGCCCCTCCCGAAGTAAAGGAGCAGTACGAGTTTCCGTCGAGGGAGCCGTGGGACGCGTTTGCCGCGCGGCTCCAGCATGCGCTGGAGAACAATTCCCTCGAGGAACTCGCGGCCTACGAGCCCGAGGCCCGCTCCGCGCTCGCGGCCCTGCGCACCCTTCCGGGCTATGGCGACTACGCGGACTGGCTTGAGCTGCGGATCGACGAGATCGAAGCCGCCAAGCAGGCGGTGGCCCTGGCGCGCTCCACCGCACCCGAGCCGCCTCTGGCCCGCGGTGCACCGGCCGGGATTCCGCTCTACAGCCTTTGGCTGGCACGCGAACGCGCCCGGCCGGTGCCGGCGGGCGCGGCCGACCTGATGCCGCGGCTGCGCAAGGCCTTTGCCGCCGAGGGGGTGCCGCCCGAGCTGGCTTGGCTCGCCGAGGCGGAATCGTCCCTCAACCCCTCGGCGCGGAGCCCGGCCGGGGCCAGAGGATTGTTCCAGCTCATGCCCGGCACGGCGCACAGCCTCGGCCTGGGCACGTTCCTGCCGGACGAGCGGACTGACCCGGAAAAGTCCGCCCGCGCCGCGGCGGGCTACCTGCGCACGCTGTACGCCAGGTTCGGCAGCTGGCCGCTCGCGCTCGCCGCCTACAACGCCGGCGAGGGGCGGGTGAGCCGCGAGCTCGCCTCGCACCGCGCGAGCGACTTCGCCGACGTGGCGTCGGCCCTGCCGGCGCAGACGCGCATGTACGTCCCCAAGGTCTGCGCCCTGGTCGCCGTCCGGACCGGCGTCGGGCCCGAGGCACTCCCGCCGCCCCGGGCCTGAGCCGCGCCGGGTTCCTGCGCCCAGAAGGCCCGACGGCTACGAAGTTGCCAGCCAATCATCGGACGCCTGCGTCCCTCCCAGGACGTTTTCCATCTCGATCTTCTGATACGTCAGCGAAATCTCGTCCAAGAGCCGCGAATCGACCACCGGCCCGCCCTTTTCGCCGAGCTGCAGGAACTCCCTGAACCTGCAGATCATGGCATTGGTCAGCGTGATGGTGTGGTAAACCACTTCCTTTCCGTCCCCAGGGGTATCAAAGAAAACGAGCTGGACCAACTTGAGCACTTCGTTCGTGGCCAGGGCCTGAAGGAGCTGGGGTGAGGCGGCATCCACCTCCTTCTTGATGACAATGGGCGTATGCTGGTGCCTTCCGGTGGATTGCCCGCTCGCGGGATCGAACGCCACCTCGGCACCGAACTCAAAGGCCACCCCCGGGATCCTGCCTTCCTTCTGTTTCGTCCCCTGGCCCTTGAAGGTCCCCTGTTTTGTCCCCTTGAACGTCATGTAGAATTGATGCGCCATATTCGGCCCGGTTGAGAGCGAGGCCACCGTGGCCTAATCCCCCAGCCTTACAACCGGAATCCGCCGGCCGGGCTCAGGGGCCCTTCCGCAGGACGATCCGGGACGCGCCCGGCTGGAACGGGTGCGTGCTCCGCGTGCCGCCGGGCCATGCGACGTCGATCGATGCCGGCAAGGGCGCCGGTGGGATCAAAACTCGAGCGGCACGCGCACCACGATGCCACCCATGACCTCGCCGACCTGGTAGCGTTGCGGGATCGGTGCCGATCCCCGATTGTGGCATTCAACGCAGGCGGCGACCGCCGGGATGTCCGGATAGACGGCGGTAAGGTATCGCCGGCCTCCCAGCATCTCCTGGCCATAGTAGCTCTGGGTGGGGTGGCTTGCGACGAAAGCCAGCCCGCGCTGCTCCAGTTCGGTCTGGGGTCCGTTTCGCTGGTCGATCGGACGAAGGGAGCGCAGGGCGTAGCTGAACTCCGCCCCTCTGCTCTGAATCAACTCGGAAGCGCGCCGAAACATCCCGCACGGCGACGGCCGCGTTTCACCCGGCTTTCCGCCGGCGGAGGCGTTCGGTGATGGAGCGGCTCCGGCCTGCAGCGCCACGTACATCCGGCAATAGATCTCTCGGTCCGCCGCGATGACGAGGTGCAAGGCGTCAGCCTGATCCTGCGGGCTGATGGCCCCGTTGGACGGCGGGGGCAGCGCCGGGGCGTCGCCGGGGCTGGTCGCCGAGCTGGGGCCGGCGCCCAGGGTGGCCAGGGCGAGGACAATCAGCAGGGCGACAAGAGACACTGCGGTCGGCAGCGCGACCCGATTTGGAGCCTTCATGGTAATGTGTCGGTGGGGGGAATGGGAACGAACCGGCCTTCCTGGCAGGTAAGCACCTGCAGCGCATCCGTTCGGTTGCCGGAACTGTCGAAATGGAGAACTCCGGTGACGCCCGCGGTGGGGAGGGCAAGGGGAAACTGGCGATAGCCGCCGCCATCCCCGGCGCGACGAAGGGCCTCGATCAGCACCTGCGCGGCATCATGCGCCGCCGCCGCGCTGAAGTCCGGTTTGGCGTCATATCTCTGCCGATACTGCCTCTCGAACTGGTCCGCTCGCGCGCGTAGACCGGCGTCTTCCCGAAACTCCGTCACCAGTACTCCGGTCGCGGCGGCGCCCGCGGCGGCGACGAATGCCGGAGAATCAAGCGGGCTCGGCCCGGCCACGCAACCGCCATAGCCCGCGGCCCGCAGCGCCGCGGCAACCGTTCCGGCCCGCGAAGGCCGCAGCCAAAGGAGCACGCCGTCCGGAGCGGCCACGACGATCGTGCGAACCAGGGAGGCGAGGTCCGTCTTCGGCTCGCCGCCCTCGACGATCCGGTCCAGCAGGGCTACGGTCAAGCGGGCTGCCGTTTCAAGATCGCGGCGGACCGCACGTCCCGGCCGTCCCGCCGGAACGACCGCCCACCAATGGAGAGGGGGACGGTCCGGTCGCCGCGTGGCGGCGAACAGCGCCTTGGCCTCCTGATCGGTGCGCGGCACCACGCGCACGGTCCAAGGCACGCCGGCTTCCGTGACCGACGAATCCGGGCAGAGGCTTGCCACCGGCACCCGGGTGCGGCCGGAAACTTGCAGGATGAGATGGCTGGCGGCGCCGTCGGACGGGGTGATGATCGCGTCCACGTGGCGGTTGGAGACCAGCGCCACCGCATCGTTGCCGACAGTCCCCCACTGGCCGTCCTCGCTTCGCACTTCAAGCCCGACTGGCGCGTCGCCGGTTTCGTTTGTCTCGGCGACAGCCAGTTGCACGCCGCGCAGCAGACTGGTCGCATCCGGTTCGGACGGCGGCGCCACGAGCCCCAGCGTCACCTGGGGCGCACCGGCGCCGCCGGCAAACGGGGCGAGGAGCAGCCAAGCGAGCGGGCAGCGCAATCCGACTTGCATGGGCTTTGTCGGGCTAGAGGCGTTGGGCGGCAGAAGGCGAGAATTCCGGTTCCGGTTCGAAGACGCGGCGCCCGTGATCAAACCGCACGAGCCGCACCGGTGCGATATTGCTACCGGTGCCGTCAAACTGCATCCAGCCGGTGACGCCTTGATAATAGTCCAGGTTGCACACCTGGTCCCGGACGCGCCAGCGATTCGGGCCCGCGCTTTGAATGGCGTGGATCATGATCTGGGCGCCGTCGTAAGCGTAGGCGGCATAGGCGTCAGGCTCGTGACCCCAGCGCTCCCGGAATCGAGCCACGAAGCTGACCCAGAGGGGGTCCTGGCGGGCGGGATCAAAGAGGCACGTGATCATCGTGCCCTCCGCAGCGTCGCCGGCTTCCCGCAGGAAGCTATCCTCCATCAGAAGGTCGGTGCCGAAGAACCGGGCCTGGATGCCGGCCTGGCGGAATTGTTTGGCAAAACGGCCGACATCGTCCGGCTCGCCGACGAAGAAGATCGCGTCCGGTTGGGAGTCCTTGATCGCGGCAATCTGGTGGGGAATGTCGGTTCCGCCGGGTTTGAAGAGCAGTTCCTGCACCGCAGGGCAGCCCAGACGGCGGGCGAAATTCATGAACGTGTGTACCCCGAGGCGTCCAAAGCGGTCACCCGCGCGCAGGATGGCAATGCGCTTGCAGCCGAACTTGTGCACGATCAGCTCGGCCAGCCTCGCTTCTTCTACTCGATGATCGGGAAGGACCCGGAGAAGCCAGGGAATGCTCGTTTCGGTCAAGGTCGGGTCCGGATCCGAGGTGTTGACCATGACGACTTCGGTCTTAAGGGTGACGCGCAGCGCGACGTGGGCTTCGCCCCCGTCGACCGTGCCCATGAACCCGAGCACGCCTTGGTCGGCGAACTCCGCCGTTAGGTTGGCGGCGCCGCCCCATTGGGCGATGCCTTCCCGTTCAATGAGTTCAAAGGGGAGTTGGCCCGGCTGGCACGCGTGGTTTGCCTCTTCAACCGCCAGGATAATGCCCTCCCGCTGGCGCACGCTGCGGTCCCAATTGGGACCGTACTTCGGGGAATCGAGCAGGCCGATCTTAAGTGATTTCAGGTCGGGTGGAGGCGGGTAATCCCGGCCGGGACCGCGGAAGGGCATGCGGGTGACAAAGAATTTCACGTAAGGCTCGGTATTGCGGTAAGGCCAGAGTTCCTTGGGTACCCCAGCGTAGTACGGATACTGCTCGTCGGGCGTGCCGAAGATGAAACGGGACGCCGCCGGGGCGGCCTCCGACGATCGGACCTCCAGAGGCGTCGCAGTCGGGGCGACGGGGATCTCTCCCTTGGCGGCGTCGACAGAAGCGGCGCCAGCGGGCGCGGCGGCGATAAGAACCATCAGACAGAATTCGAAGATCTTCATGAGAGCCTCCTAAAGGATGAACCGTCCTAGAGATTTGACGCGACGGTCGGTGAGGTGGTCGCCGTGGCGGCCGTTGATGCGGTCGGCACGTCGAAGATGCCGTGGCTCAAACCATTGGAGGTGGCAAACCAGGCTTCGTGGTCGTCGGCCCAGACGCCCAACACAAAGCCGTCCGCCAACGCCGTCGTCATGGTGCGGGTCTGGGGTTCCTGTCCAGGCCGATAAGTCCGGACCACGCCCCGGCCGTTCCCATCGACGAGATAGTTGACCCAGTCGTTGCCGTCGGTGACGGATACGCCGCGGTCGGTGGCGACCCAGGCGACGCGGCCACGGGCAAAGACGGTGTTTATGAAGTTGGAGGCCAAAGGCGTCTTGTCCTGGACCCACGTCCGCCACGTCGCCTCCTTCGTGTCATACCGGGAAAGCCCGAAGTAGGTGGACTGCCAGAGAATGCCGTCCTGGTACGCAACCCAAGAGGTGATGTCGGCTATGGGCCCGCTGTCGGGGGTCAGCTGGAACTGAAAATCACCGTCGGGATCGCGATAGGCCTTGAAGCTGCCGGTCCGTGGATCGTGCTCCACAATGCCGCCGGCCCAGACGCCGATGTAGACTACTCCGTCGCCCGGGGCGATGGCGTAGCACCAGGGTTCTTCCATGTCCGCGTTGTTCTGGTCGTACATGGTCCAACTCTTGGTTTTGATATGGTATGCGCCTGCGCCGGCGGGCGTCGCGGCCCAGACCGTGTCGTCCATAACTGCTACCCCGTAGACGACGTTGTTGGGCAGGCCGCTGTTGGTCTGCGTGAAGACGGTGAACCTTCCCCCGCTGAGGCGGGTCAGTCCCTGCATGGTCGCGAGCCACAAGTCGCCGGTGCCGGGGTCCTCGGCCATGCTCAGCACCACCGGATGGCTCAGCCCATCCTCCGGTCCGTAACGCCGGAATTTTCCGTCCGGTTCGCGCACACACAGTCCGTTAGTAGTGCCGAGCCACAGTTTGCCGTCCTTGGTTTTTAAGACGCAATGCACCTTGTGCGACGGGAGGCCATCCTTTTCGCCGAAGTTCTCGAACCGCGTCACAACGGGAAACGGAAGGCCGGTTGTTTCCGCGGGCGTTGTCGCAGCCCGCGCGGATGCGCAGGCCCACGGGAGTAGCGAAAGGATGGATACAATACCGGCGATGACGCGAATTGACGGAGTGAGTTGGGTTTTCATGGTGGGCGCTTAGATCGTTTTGAGGAACTCGACCAGGTCGTTCAGTTGCTCCTTGGACCAGTAGCTGCTGACGCCGTGCAGATCGTCCTTCTGATAGGTGGTCCAGATCTCCTCCAGCGTCCGCGCCCGGCCATCGTGCAGATAGGGGGCCATGGCGCCGACCCCGATCAGGTGCGGCGTGTCAAACACGCCCGACGAATCGCGGGCACCTTGCGTGCCCACCGAGGTCATCAGCCGATCCGTGAACAGCGGGGGCCGATGGCACGTCTGGCACTGGAGCGCCCGGGGAATCGGCGTGCCGTCGGTTCGCCGCGTCGCGAAGAAGAGCTTGCGCCCGCGTTCCTCGGCGGGCGTGAGCGGCTGGCCCACTCGGCTCCACGGGATCATGCGCGTCGGCGGGAGATGTTTGATAAACGTCGCCAGCTGGTCCAGCTGCGGCTGGGGGATCGGGTCGGTCCGCATCAGCACCCGCGCAAACCGCGGGCCGTCCTGGAACTGCAACGTGGGGTTCTTCCCGTTCCACTTGAACGGTTCCGTGCCGGCCACGCCGCACAGGGTTCGGTTGGCCAGCAGATTATCGCCAACCCCGGCTCCGTCGAAATCATAGGAGAGCCCGTCCATCTGGCCGTCCGGGTGGCACGAGCGACAGGAGAATTGCCCTTGAAACGTGTAGCGCGCCCGCGTGAAGACCCGCTCACCCAGACGGACGGGGTCGTCCAGCCCGCCGTCACCCAACACGATCCGGCCAACCGGCTTGAGGCTGGTTGTGTCCACAACGAGCACCCGGTCCTCGAGTCGTTCGGCCACGAACAGCCGGCGGCCGTCCGGGGAAAGCGCCAGATGCTGGGGGTTGCAGCCGGTCGGGATCCGGGCGGCCACGTAACGGTAGGACAGCGCCATGTTCTCGCTGGCGTCGCTCCGCTCCGCTTCACCGGCCTGGGTCAGCCACGCGCCCAACCGGTCGAGGTCGAGGACCGTCACCACGTCGGCGCCCCCGGACGCCACGTAGGCCCGCCTTCCATCGGGGCTGGCCACGACGCCCGAGGGATCGGGAAAATAGGCGTTCGCCTCATCCAGCGGGATCTGCGTCACCTCGCCACCCTTCTGGGAGATCGCCACGCCGGTGGACATGACCCACCCATCCTTCACTTGTGTGATCGGGACCAGATTGCGAACCCGGACCATCGAATTCAGCACCCACCCCCGCGTGGGCACGTCGGCGATGCCTTCCGCCAAGTGGGCCGAATGAAGCGCTTCGCGGTCGAGGACGTGCCCATTGGCCGGGTCGAGGACCGTCACCTCGGAGGCAGGCTGACTGAGGATCTGGTCGTGGACCGCCAATCGATTGGCGATGTAAACGCGCCCGCCGTCGCCGGACACCGCTACGGCATACGGCTCGCGGCCCGCCGCCGGCCGGGTCAACTCGCGCAGCGGCGTGACCGAAAGCACGGAGATGTCGTCGCTGCCGGAGTTGGGGACAATCAACCGCTCCCCGGCCGGAGTCTGGCAATACGCGACGTCGGTCGGGCGAATGCCGACTGCGATGCTGGCCTCCTCCCTGAGGTCGCGCGTATCGAGCACCGCGATCCGGTCCTGATGCCGGCAAGCCGCAAACAGGTGTTTTCCCGTCGCGTCCAGCGCCAAGCCGAACGGCCCGCCCGGGACCTTCGCCCGGCGGGTCACCGCGAGCGAAGCCACGTCGGCCTCGGCCACCTCGTCCCTGTCATCCAAGGCGATGAACAACGTCTTCCCGTCCGGGGAAACGACGATCCCGCCTGGCGCGTCATGGTGCGGGCGGGGCTTCGCCCAGGGCAACCTGCTCAGGCTGCTTTGGTGGCAATGGTTGCAGGAGACGACATTGAGATGGGGCAAGCCCGACATCCGGCGCTCGTGCGTGCGCGCCGCGAAGTGTCCGCCCGTTGCGGCCCCGGCCCCCGCCAGCACCAGCGGCGTCCCGAACAGGATGATTCGTTTCAGCTTCATGGGGCGGCGGCGCGGGGGGCGGCCGTTTGTTCGGTGAACTCCAGGTGCTCCGGTTTGTGCATCGTCGCCAGAGGGCGGACGTTTCGGGGCGCGTGGTTGCGCGACTCGTGGCAGCCGACGCATGCGCGGTTCTCTCCGGGCCGGAGCCAAAGAAACGCCGGCTGATGCCGGAGTATCCGTCCCTGGGCGTCGAGGGTGTCGAGGCCCAGGGGCACGTCCACGGGAAGCTGCACGATCACGGAACCGTCGGAATCCACCGGCACCTTTCCCACGGTGCGCTGCTGCCCCGAACCCACCAACGCAAAGACCCGAAGCTCGGCGGCGGGAGCCGGGTTCCGGTCGGCCGCCGGCTCGCTGCCGTCGTTGACGTTGAGGCACAACAGCGTGCCGTGGGGCGCTCCCGGCATCACAACGGACGTGTGTCCGGCGGGTTCGGCCCGCGCTGCGACAGGGGTGGCTTCGATGCTGTCCCATTGCGGGTCGTCAAAGAGCGGAGCGCCGATCGCGGCGGCGTCGGCCGCGACGCGATAAACCGCCGCGTTGCCCACCATCGAACGCCCGGCCCAGCCGGTTGTATCGACACAGGCCAGCACGTCGTTTCCCTGCATCGGCTCCACGGAGCGGCAGCCGACGCTCCGGAATGCGAACAGGTTGCTGCGCGTTGCGAACGGAGCGGCCGATCTCACGCACTCCGCCCAGCCCGTGGGTCCCGGTTTCTCCACGCGAGCGGCGATAAAGGCGACCCGGCCGTCGCCCAGCTCGCGCGGGCGCCGGACATAGTCCACCCCGTCCTCCTGGCAGGCATAGGCGGTGACCTCGGTGCCGTCGTTGTTGATCGTGAAGAGGCACAGATGCCGCGGAGCGTGGCGGTCGTCACGGGCCTCGGCGGTCACGAAGAGGACCCGTCCATCGCGCAGGACGGTGGCGCCGACGGCGCTGTCCGGGCCGAATGTGAGCCGGCGGGGCGCCTGGCCCGGCATCTGCCCGTAGAGCGCGGCCGGCGTCGGGGTGGTCCAGAGCCGGCCCCCTTTTGGTACGGGGGAGCTGAAAACCAGCTCATCATGGGCCGCAATGGCGGGATCCATCGCCCCGCCAGGCATCTCGGTCACGAGCTGGGCCCGACCGCCGCCCGCATCGACCTTGTAGATCTGCCAGTCGGCTCCGTCCGAGCTCTTGCCGGCGAAGTAGACCCAGCGGCCGTCCCATGAAACGCAGGGATCACCGGCGGCGACCAGCCCGCCGGAAAGCTCGCGAACCGTGTCCGTGCGAAACGGGGGAGCCAGCAAGACCACCCGGCTTCCCGGCGGGTAAAGGACATCCAGCACCGTGGCGGCCGGTGGAGGAGGGACACCCACGGGCGTCTGCGTCAGGGCCAGGGAGCCTTCCGGCGCCGCCGGATTGCAGCCAGCCAGCAGGAATGCCGCCGCTCCAGACAACACGCTCGTGCGCGAACTCATCAGGATCGTGGCTCGGTCACCTTGAGGATCTGGTCGACCCGGACGTCGGTCAGCGTCTGGACCGTGCCGCTCGGCCACTTGATCTGGATCCGCTGCACGATCGGCGCCTGGCCGAGCCCGAAGTGGACTCGCGGATCCCCTTGGCTCAGGAATGCCGAGGGGCAGCGGCTTTCCTGGACGTAGGTCTTCCCTCCCGCCATCAGCTCGATGAACGATCCCCAGCCCGCAGGGTTGCTCTTGGTTCCGCGCAGCGCCAGGGTGATCCAGTGGTTGCCTGAGCGGTCGCGGTTGTGAAGCAGGACCGGCCGGTCCCCCATCAGGCCCACCAGCAGGTCCATCCGGCCGTCGTTGTCATAATCCAGCACGACGCTCGGGCGCGCCCGGACCGGCGTTCGGAAATAGGCGCCGCCCTTGTCCACCGCATTGCGAAAATTGCCGTGACCATCGTTCTCCAGCAGTAGGCTTTGCCAGCCCACCATCCGGAAGGGATCACCGTTGGCGATGAAGACGTCCAGTTTCCCGGCGTTGTCGAAATCGATGAAGTTGGACCCCCACCCGACATACTGCGCCGTCAGCACGCCGATTCCCGAGGCCATCATGCGATCAACGAAGTCGCCCTGCTTCGTGCCCATGTACAGTGAGCCATATCCCAGGCGCGAGACCAGGATGTCCGGGATCTGATCGCCATCGCAGTCGCCGATGGCGGCGGTCATCGAGCCTGCCGCCTCGCCCAGGGCGTTGAACGCGACGCCCAGCTTCATGGCTTCGTCGTGAAAATGCCCGTGGCCGTCGTTGATGAGCAGCATGTTCGGCGTCGCGTCGTTGCAGATATAGAGGTCCTCATGGCCGTCCCGGTTGTAGTCCAGCGCATGCACGGACATCGTCCGATGCGGAGGCAGCGCCCAGATGCCCGCCGACTCACTGGCGTTGGTGAAGGTCCCGTCGCCGTTGTTGAGATAGAGCACGTCCCGCTCCGGCTTATATGCCAGCGGACCGGGATAGCTGGTCGGGTTGTAGTAGAGATGATAGTCCGGGTCGTAACTCAGGTAGTTGCCCACGTACAGGTCCAGCCGGCCGCTGTTGTTGACATCCAGCCAGGTGGCGCCGATGCCCGTCCCCGGGTAGCCCACTCCGGCCTTGTCGGTCACGTCGGTGAACGTGCCGTCCCCGTTGTTGTGGTAGAGGATGTTCTTGCCGGCGTTGACGACATAAAGGTCCGTCCAGCCGTCGCCGTCGTAATCGGCCGCCGCGGCCCCAATGCCGAACCCTGCGCCGCCGACTCCGGCCTTCTCCGTCACGTCGGTGAACGTGCCGTCCCCATTGTTGTGGAAGAGCCGATTGGGCTGGCGCCGGGTTCCCGGCGGCTCGTGGGTCACACCCGGCAGCGGACCCGGGTTGACGAAGTAGAGGTCCATGTACCCGTCGTTGTCGTAGTCGAAGACGACCACGCCCGAGCCATTGGATTCCAGGATGTTGGCGATGCGGTCGTCGCAAAACTGCTGGACGAAATCAATCTTCGCCTTGGCGGTGGCGTCCTCGAATAGGTCATTGGGGTCGGCGGGGATCGGAGGAGTAACGGAGAAGGACGGCGGCCGAGCGGCGTCGCTCGCCGGCTCGTAGGACTGCGGCTTGCATGCCGCCAGTGTCAGCGCGAGCAGCACCAGCAGCGCGAAGCGTCCGTGAGCCTTGAATCCGGTGTCCCGTTTCGTCGGTTTCATAAAAGCAAAAATTGGTTCAGCTGCACCGGGCCAACAGAGAAGGGCACGCGTACTCCCGAAGATCCTAGGTCACCCAGTAGCAAAACCGATGTCCCCGTCCCTGATACAATTGCTGCCGCTTGCTCCGCCCTATTCCACTTGGTCGTTCGGTCTGACGTGCAGGACATCTTGGGTATGCTCCTTGTTGGCAACTTGATATCCAGTTTTCCAGCAAGGCGTGGCGGATTGACCGAACTGAGGGGTGAAACGTCATTCGGCCTTGGCCGGATGCACCGGCGACGCGCAGGTGCCAGCCGCGGATCGCCTTTGGTCCGTCGGGGGGCCGGCGAATGGGCCCCGCTCAAGGTTCCGGCGCGACCAGCCGGACAGTCGTTGGAATCCTGCCTCCCCAATCGGGACTCGTCGTCGTCGCGCCAGACGGCCATTGAACACGCACGCGTCGCAGCGGATTCTGTTCCGTGGAGCCGAAGAATAGGGCCGCAGTCGACTGGCTGTAGTAGCCGGAGCCGGCGCAGACTTCGCCCGTTTGGGTCGCGCCGTCGGCGTACTCCGCCGTAACGCGCGCCCCCACCGCCTGCGGGTTGCCAGGCCGCCCCTGCAGGACAACGCGAAGGGAATGCCGGCCCGCTACGCCCCGGTTGTGAAATGCGAGCGTCGCTTCTCCGTTGCGCGAGACCAGGAAACCCGGCCAGCCGTCGTTGCCGAGGTCGAGCACCGCCAGCGCCTTGGCATCGCCGGGCACCACCAGCCCGCTCTCGATCGGGGGCGCCGGCGCGAAATGGCCGTAGCCATCTCCGCGAAGGAGCTGGCTCAAGCCGCCGTCGAAACGGCCGATCGCGGGTGCCGGCGCGTAGGAGTTCTGCACGACGTAGATGTCGGCGTGCCCGTCGCCGTCGAAATCGCCGGCCACGAGGCCGTCGGCCGGAGCGATCTGCGCGATGAGCGGCAAGGGCTCGAATCGGTACCGGCCGCCCGGCTGGCTAAGGAACACGCCGCTGCGCAGTTCCGTGGCCGCCAGGCGCGTCGCCGCGGCCAGCCGGTCGGCTCCCAGGATCTCCGGCAGCGTCGCGCGGGCGTAATCGTTGTTCCATCGGTAGCGCCGGAGCACGGAAGGAATCGCGGCGCCGAGGTCCGTGCGGCTGCGCCACGGATACAGCTGGCCGTTCTCGTAATACGCCTCGACGATCTCGTCGGAGCCGCGGCCGGCAAAGTCACCGCAGAAGAGCAACGCAGGATGTTCCGGATCGGCGCGGTATTGCGTGTTCAGGCCCACGTTTCCCACCACGTAATCGGGGCGTCCATCGCCGTTGAAGTCCGCCGTCGCGATCGACCGCCACCAGCCCGTGCCCGCCGAGGCGAAGCCCGCCTTCTCCGTCCAGTCCTCGAACCTCTTGCCGCCGGCATTGTGGAAATACTTCACCTGACCCCATTCGAGCGTCAGCAACAGGTCCGGCCAGCCGTCGCCGTCGACGTCGCTCCAGAGTGCAGCGGTGACCATGCCGACGTTGCGCAGCATCGGGGCCACGGCATCGGTGACGTCCACGAACTTCCCCCCGCGGCTTGCCAGCAGCGCGCTCTGCGGCGCCGCCGGGTAAAGTCCGGGCGAGACCCTCCCCCCGATGAACAACCCCAGGCGGCCGCTGTGGTCGAAGTCGGCGGCGCAGACCGCGCCGGCGCTGATGGACAGCGGCGGGAGCGTGCCATCCGGCGCCGGCCGGAATTGTCCGTGCCCGTCATTCAGGAACAGGCGCGGCTGGTACTCGGGCGCGCCCGCGGGCTGACTGGCTCCGCCGGCCGTGACGAGCAGGTCCGCCCGGCCTTCGCCGGTGGCGTCGAACAGCAAGAGCGGCCCGTCATCCACGGCGGGCGGCGCGGCCAACGCCGGCGAAGCCGCGGGCGCCCACGCCTCAGCGCCCTGCGGCAGGAGGACCCGCCGGGCCTCCCGCGTGGTCCCTCCGATGCACACTCCGTCGCGTCCGCTGCCGTCGAGGTCGCCCACGGCGACCGCCGGTCCGCGGCGGTTGAACCCCGCCGGGAGCAGCCGCTGGTCGAGGAACTCGTCGTAGGAGTCCTCGGCCGCCGTCCAGGATAGATGGGCGCCCTGGCTCGTTTCGGTGAACTGGGGCTCAGGCCGGATTGCCGGCGGCGCCGGCGCCGGCGCCGCCGGCGGCGCCGAGGGTTCGGTGATCGTGAACCGTCGATCAGCAGGAAGGTTCTCAAACGCCTGCACCGCGCCGCTCGGCCACGACACCGTAAGCCGCCGGATCAACGCATCCTCTCCCAGTCCGAAATGAACGATCGGCTCGCTGCTCGACATGAACCCGCGCCCGAGCGTCAGGGACCGGGCCTGGATGCCCGCCACGCTTTCGAGCGTCACCTTCGCCCCGACGCCGAACCGGTTGGACCGGGTGCCGCGCAGCGCGCAGATGACCCGGTGCCCGGTGTCGCCGTTGTTGCGCAGCAGCGTCACCCCCCCTTGGTAATTGCTGTACACCAGGTCCATGTTGCCATCGCCGCCGAGGTCGCCGAGGGCAGCCCCGAAGCTCACCCCCTTCTGGTCGAGCCCCCAGGCGCTCGAGACGTTTTCGAAGCGCAGGCCGCCCAGGTTGCGGAACGCGAGGTGTCTGTTGGCGAACACCGGGCTGTTCCGCACGATCTGCCCGCCGGCGAGCACGCTGCCGGCCATGGTCCGGCGCGCGATCAGGTCCTGGTTGTGGATCTCCCGATACATCCCGTTCGTGACAAACAGGTCGAGCCGCCCGTCGTTGTCCAGGTCCTCCCAGAGAGGCGACCAGGTCCAGTCGGTCGCGTCCAACCCGGCGAGGTGCGCCGCCTCCAGGCACCGGCCGGCCCCGGTGTTCAGGTAGAGGGCGTTGCAGGGAAACTGGCGGACTTCCCCCGAGCCTTCCTCGGGAACGCGCATCCGCGCCCGTGATGCCGCCATCGCGCGTTGGTCACCGACGTGGTCGGCCGCCGCCATGTCCGCGACGAACAGGCCGAGCCGGCCGTCGTTGTTCACGTCGCAGAGGTCCGAGCCCATCGACGAATAGGGCGTGTGCGGCACGAGGTGGGCGATGACATCCGTGAACGTGCCGTCGCGGTTGTTGCGGTACAGCGCATCGGGCACATCGAAGTCGTTCGCGACATACAGGCCCGGCCAGCCGTCGCCATCGAAGTCCCACCAGACCGCCGAGTTCCCGTGCGCCCGCCCCGGGACGACGCCGGCGCGGTCCGTCACGTTGGTGAACGTGCCGTTGCGGTTGTTGTGGAAGAGATAGTCCCGCTGACCCTCCGGATGGGCCGCCGCGTCGAGCACATTGGTCTGGATGAAGACATCGAGCCAGCCGTCGCGATCGTAGTCGTAGAAGTAGGCCATGACGCTGCCGTCCGTCACGTCGAGCCCGTACGCGTGCGCCTCCTCCTTGAACGTGCCGTCTCCCTGGTTGATGTAGAGCAGGTTCGGCGCATTGAACCGGCAGACGTAGATGTCCAGCAGCCCGTCATTGTTCACGTCGACGAACGTCGCGCCCTGCTTCCAGATCCGGGCGGCCGCGCCGTGGTCGCCGACCCCGGCCTTTTCCGTGACGTCCTCGAACTTCCAGTTGCCGAGATTGTGAAAGAGCCGGCAGCTCCCGGTCTTGCTCACGACAAAGATGTCCGGAAGGCCGTCGTTGTCGTAGTCGCCGATGGCCACCCCGGTGCCGACCGCCCCGAGGTCGAACTCGCGCGAAAGCCGGCCCCATATCTCCGGGTCGTCGTAAGTGTTCTCGGTGCGAACGCCGCTTTCCTCGGGGGGGATGACCGTGAAGAGGGTCTTGCCGCGCGGGCCTGATCGCGGGGCGAGCGGCTGCTCCTCGATGCCGCCGGCGGATGCCGGGCCCGGATCGGCCGCGGCCCGGGTCCCGGAGCAGCCGAAGGCAAGCACCGCCAGCACCCCGGCCAGCACCGCGCCGGAGCGAGTCCCAGGCCGCACCCGGCCGAACCTGGGGAGACGTGTCGCGCCTTGCATGACGCTTCAGGGGGTCTGGCGCACCTTGCCGCCCGGGCTCACCAAGACCGGGCCGACCCAGCGGGTGTTGCACGCCTTGATCCAGGAGTCGTCGATCCGGCCGGGCCTCGGCTCGCGCCCGTAGGCCTGGTCGTCCATCCCCTGGAACGGCAACGGTTCGAGCTGCCAGCCCTGTCCCACGTGGAAGTCGGCGTCCTTGTCCCATCCGACCACGTGCAGGAAAAAGTCGCGCGCCATGCCCGGCGCCGGCGGCGGCAGCCGCGCGGCGTCGAACGACAGCGCCAGTTCATCGCCGCCGTCGAGCAGCACCAGCCGGTCGTCGCGCCGCGCCACGAGATCCCCCACCGCGCCGTACCGGGTGAACCAGCCGGCCGGCGTCCGGTCCCACGGCGGCGTCGGCGAGACTTCCGCGTAGACCGGCGTGAGGGGAAGCGACGGCGGCAGGTCGGCGAAGCGGCTGTACCCGCGCCAGCGCAGGTCGGTGCGCTCGGGTTGCAGGTTGTAGTCGCGCGTGTCCGCCGCACCGGCCTTCTCGCACAGCAGCGCGCAATCCCAGTAGATCTCGAAGGCGGTGGACAGCCGGAGCCGCTGCGTCCCGGAGGGCAGCCTGTTCTCCAGGTCAACGAGGATGGTCTTGGTCTTGCCGGCGGGGGTTCCGACCTCGACGTCCACATTCCGCCAGGTTCCGTCCGCGAGCTCCGCCTCGAGCACGGGGAAGGGGTACGGCAGCGTCGGATCCAGCGACGCGGCGATGTTGGCCATCCCGCCGCCGAAATGGAGCCAGCCCGTCAGCGCCAGCACCAATGGACGCGTCACCGGCAGCGGGCCGAAATCGAGCGTGACCGAAAACGGCTCGGCCAGCCCGCGCAGTTGCGGCCGGCGCAGCCGCACCGGGGAGACCATCTGGTTGTCGACCCGGGCCAGCGCCTCCGTCACGTCGAGGCCGTCGCTGCGCACCGCTTGCCGGGGCGCGGCGAGCGGACGCAGCGTCCACAGCTCGTGCGGCGGGAACGGCGGGGCGGCGCGCATCTTGCTGGTCGGGTGGACGACCGTGCCTGCCGGGTGGTCGACGGCGATAAGCCGGGCCTCGTCCAGGTAAAGCACTTCGCGCAGCTCGTCGGTGATGCGGATTTCGTAGGCGCCGTTCCGCGGCGGGAACCTCGTTTCATCGCCGAGCGCCAGCAGCTCCTCCGAGTCGGCCGGCACGTACCGTTTCTCGTTCTGCGGCAGTCCGAGCGGGGCGGCGCCGAGGATGTCCGTCACGAACGCGAACGCATGCCCGTCCCACGCGTACAGATATGGGCAGGAGCCGCTCGGGAGCGTCGGCTCGGTCACCGTATGCACGTCCCGCCCGACCGGCACGTCGACCTGCGCCGTGGACAGGTCGAACCAGTGCACCTTGAGCGCGTCGAGCTGCCGGTGCTGCCCGACCCCGATCTCCAGCGGAATCCGCCGGACCGTGCGGCTGGTGCGCCAGTCGCCCGCCAGCACCTCGACGCGGACCCCCAACGAGCTCGTGTTGGAGCGGTTGCCGGCGAGGCGCAGCTTCAGCTGCAGGTTCCGATTGCCGCCGTCGTTCCGCCAGAAGCGCAGCCCGGCGTCCGAGCTCGTCACCAGGTCGATGTCCCCGTTGCCGCCGAAGTCGGCGGCGACCATCCCGTCAACCGGGCCGACGCGGTCCAGCCCGAGTTCCTTCGTCACGTCGGTGAATCCGGCGTGGCCGGCGTTGCGCCAGACCCGCACGCCTCTGCTGCCGTAGGCGAAGAGGTCGAGCCAGCCGTCGTTGTCGTAGTCCTCCAGCAGCAGCCCCGAGACTTGAAAGCCGTTGAGCGGCAGGCTCACCCTACGGCTTTGGTCGCGACCGATGACCTCGAGCGCGGTGGCCGTCGCGATCACCGCCTCCGGGTGGAGGTCGTTGCCGAGGTCGCCCGTGGCCATCACCGCCCCGGTGGGCCACCCCTGGGCCAGGTTGCTCGCCGTGAACGCCGCCGCGCGCTTTTTCGCATAGAACACGGGAGCGGCGTCCGCGCGCGCGATGAACACCCCCGGCAGGCCCTCGTTGCTCCAGTCATCCGTCATCACCTGCGCGGCGCCCGCAAACGCCCTTGGCAGCCCGGAGTCGTTCCAGTTGCCGTCGAAATAGAAGTTGCCGAGATTGCGGTACAGGCCGAGGCCGGCCCCGCCCGGCTGCACCACGACCAGGTCCAGGTTCCCGGTGAAATCGAGGTCGGCCAGAAGGCCGGCGCTCGCCTTGAGTCCCTCGAGCCCCGCCGCGCGGGTCGCGTCGCGGATCCGGCCGTGCGCGTAGAACTTGAACACGCGCGAATCCTGCTCGCCGAGCACGACCACGTCGTCGAAGCCGTCGTTGTCCAGGTCTCCGGTCAGGGCGACGCGGTACCCGGCCCCGGCGGGCGCGGGCAGCGGCCGGCCGAGCGCCGAGAAATGGCCGCCGCGGTCGTCGAGCAGGAGAAAACCGCCGCCCGCCTCCTGTGCGAAAATGCTCGGGCGCCCGTCGTGATCATAATCGATGACGGCCAGCGGACCCCGGCAACCGGTCGCCAGCGCGCCAAACGCCGCGGCGGTCTCCTCCACGAAACGGACCGCATTCCCGTGCGGATCCGGCTGGCTCAGGACGAACGGCGAAAGCGGCCGGGTGTACTGGCAGCTTTCCAGCGCGGCCACGGTGATGACCGGGCTGGACAAGCGGGTCTGGATTCTTCGGTGCTCCTCCAGCTCGCGCGCCGCGTCGCCGGTTCGGTCGATCCTCCGGTAAAGCCGGCTCAGCTGGTAATGCGCCGACGGATGGTCGGGCACGGCCCGGATCACGCCCTCGAAATCGCGGATCGCGTCGGGGATCTGTCCGAGCTCCTCCTGCGCCATGCCCATCTGGAAATCGAGCGCCGGCACCGCTGGCTCGATCTTCCACGACTGTTGGAAGGCCTCCGCCGCCGGCTCGGGCCGGTTCGCCCGGAGAAGCGCGCAGCCCAGCAGGTAGTACGCCGCCGCGCTGTTGGAATCGAGCTCGAGCGTCTGCCGGCACATCCGCGCCGCGTCGTCCGGCCGGTCGGCCAGCAGAAAGGCGTTGGCCAGGTTGAGCCGGACATCGGTGCTCCCCGGCGAGAGCCGGAGAGCCTGGGTGTAGACGCCGATCGCGACGGCCGCATCGCCCTTTTCCAGCAGGCCGTTGCCGCGATTCATCAGCCGCGTGAACGCGCCGGACGATGACGAGGGCCGGCGAAGCCAAAAGACGCCCGTGGCGATCGCGACCGCCAGAAACGCTCCGCATACCCAGATCAGGCGCTTGGACATACTCCTCTCGTTAATAAAAGGAACGCGGTTCAACAACTGTCATTCGTCGGGCGCGTAATAGAAAAGGGGCGAATCGCCACAAACGCGGGGCCAGTCGCCGGAATGATTTTCGCCGCCGCGCCTCCCGGATCGTTTCGCCTTGTCCTGCGAACAGCGCGCAGTACGGTTGCGCGTTCGGTCCGGCATCCGCCCGCATTCCGGATCGCGATCCACTCCGGTGGCACCGGTGATCAACCCCGACTTCCCCCTCCTTCCATGGACGAATACATCGAACGACTCGTCGACCTGATCGATCCGGCAACCCTTCGCCTGCGCAACATGACCGTGGAGGAGGCCCGCGAGCGCATCCTGCACGGCTCCGCCGACGCGGTCCGTGAGATCGACGGCTCCTTCGCGCTCGTGGCGCGGGAGGGCAAGCGCGTGCGGATGGCGCGTTCGCTCGACCGGCCGATGCGCTACTTCCTCGCCAAGCGCCGCGAGGGCCCCGCGCTCATCGTCTCCGACCGGATCGACACGATCCACCTGCATCTGCGGAGCGAGGGGCTGGACCGGCAGTTTCACCCCAGCTACACGCGGATGGTGCCTGCGCACCACGTGGTCGAGCTCCAGCTCGTCGGCTGCCCCGACCCCGACCCCACCTACACGCGCTTCTTTACGCCCACGCGCAACGCTCTCCCGGCCGACCTCGACGTGATCGGCCGGAGCTACATCGGCGCCCTGGCGGACGAAACGGCGAAATGGCTCGGCGGCCTGCCGGAGCGCGAGCCGGTCGGCGTGTGCTTCTCCGGCGGGGTCGATAGCGGCTCCGTCTTCCTCACCGTCTACCACGTGATGCGCAGGCTCGGCCTGAATCCGGCGCGGCTCAAGGCGTTCACCCTTAACTTCGGCGACGGCCCCGACCTGCGCCAGGCGCGCGATTTCCTCGACCGGCTCGGGCTCGGCCTCTTCCTGGAGACGATCGAGGCCGATCCGGCGTCGCTCGACGCGGCGGAGACGCTGCGCGTCCTCGAGGACTACAAGCCTCTCGACGTCGAGTGCGCATCGATGGGGCTTGCCCTTTGCCGCGGCATCCGCGCCCGCTATCCGGAGTGGCGGTTCCTGGTCGACGGCGACGGCGGCGACGAGAACCTGAAGGACTATCCGATCGAGGAGAATCCCGAGCTGACGATCCGCAGCGTGGTCAACAACCTGATGCTCTACCAGGAGGGCTGGGGGGTCGGCCGGATCAAGCATTCGCTCACCTACAGCGGCGGGCTCAGCCGCAGTTACGCGCGCACCTACGCACCCGCCCGGCACTGCGGGTTCGAGGGCTTCAGCCCCTTCACGCGGCCGGCCGTCATCTCCGTCGCCGAGGGCATCCCGTTCGCGACGCTCAGCAGCAT
This sequence comes from uncultured Opitutaceae bacterium, assembly GCA_937889545.1. Taxonomy (GTDB): domain Bacteria; phylum Verrucomicrobiota; class Verrucomicrobiia; order Opitutales; family Opitutaceae; genus Palsa-1447. The sequence continues at coordinate 39,048 of CALAOT010000006.1, read as the reverse complement.
GTCGGTCGACCGGCTCTACTCGCTCAAGGGCGAAGTCGCCCGGCGCGGCATCAAGGCCCATTTCGGCGTCGACATGCCGATCTTCGCGAAGCGCCGGTTCCAGCATGGGGCGATTCCCGTCGAGCGCCTTCGCCGCCGGCTCGGCACGCTGGAATCCGACTACCGCCGGCAGTATCTCGCGACCTATCAGTGATGGAAATGGTCTCCGCGTACCCGGCGCGGGGCCGCACCGCGTGGATTCTCGCGCAACGTCCGGCGCGGCCCGTTGCACCCGATCCGGACGCGCCCCATGGCGTCTTCCTCGAACGGGAGCGCCTGGCGTCCGGCGCGGTCGTTGATTCCGGCGTCGTGTTGCTGACCAACCGCGAGTGCCCCTGGCGCTGCCTGATGTGCGACCTGTGGAAGGATACCACCCGCGATTCCGTCCCGCAGGGGGCGATTCCACGGCAGGTCGAGTTCGCGGTCCGCACATGGTCGGACTCGGGGGCCCTCCCGGTGCAGGTGAAGCTTTACAACAGCGGCAGCTTCTTCGATCCCGCGGCGATCCCCCCGGCCGACTACGCGCCGGTCGCCCGGCGGATCGCTTTCGCGCGCCAGGTCGTGGTGGAATCGCATCCGCTCCTCGTCGGGGATCGGGCCAGGGTGCTGCGCGACCTGCTGGCCGGTTCGCTCGAGGTCGCCCTGGGACTCGAGACGGCGCACCAGGGGGTGCTGGAAAAGCTGAACAAGAAGTTCGACCTGGCCCAGTTTGCGCGGGCCGCCGAATACCTGGCGGCCGAGCGGATCGCGATGCGCGCGTTCATCCTGGTGAATCCGCCTTTCCTCGACGAGCGGTCGGGTCTGGAATGGGCGGTGAAATCGGCCGAGTTCGCGTTTGCGTGCGGCGCGGGCGCGGTCGTGCTGATACCAACCCGCGCCGGCAACGGCGCGATGGAGCGGCTCCGCGAGTCGGGCGAGTTCGTTCCGCCGACCCTCGCGATGCTCGAGGCGGCCCAGCGGGCCGCGCTCGCGCTGGGCCGCGGCCGGGTCTTCGCGGATACCTGGGCGCTGGAGTCGGTCTCCGCTTGTCCCCATTGCCTCGCCGCCCGGCGCGAACGGCTGGAGACGGTGAACCGCACGCAGCGCGACGTGCCCCCGGTCCGCTGCGAGGTCTGCGGCGGATCTTGAGAGCGGAACGCTTCCAGCTCGCCATCGTCAGTTTCGGCACCTCCCGGCGCAGTCGGGCGGCCCCTTAGCCGTCGGCCTTGGGCGACCGGCCCGGGCCGGCTCCGGCGGCAGGGTTTCGGCAGGATCAGTGCGACCGGAGGATTCCTGGCCCCCGCGCTGCCGTCGGACCTTGTCCGGAATCGGAGACGAGGGAAAAATCCGGTCGGAATATGGAGCAAATTCGCCAGAAAGGGATCGCGGTTCACCACTGAATATCCGCGATTCGTCCCAAAATCCATTTTCTCACTTGCGGGCAGGCCGCGCCTAATAAACCACATCCTGATCCTAAAGATGAATTTATAATGCCAGACCTAACCCCAGCAGACAGGTCGGCGCCATGAAAACCACCGAGCAAGCACGATGCGAGACGCCTTCGGACGATATCAGGCCGATCGCGGTTCAAGGCGAGGCGGTCCTCCGCGTTAGCCCAGAGCCGGAGCGCCAGCCCGGGGCAGCGCAACCGGGCTGCCGCGTCGAGGTGCATGCGACCGAGCGGGCTTCCTTCACGGAATATTACGTGACCGGAACGGTCGGGCCGGACAAGGGCGGGACCGACGAGCTGCTGGCGCAGGTGGCCGCAGCGGTGGCCGAGCGGGGCATCCAGCCGATCCAGGAGAAATTCTATGGCCTGGCGGGTGCCCAGGACGCCGTGTTGAAGAGGCGCGAGGCGGCTTACCGGAGGGAGGAGCTGGACCTGAACGTGCCGGTCACGTGGATCCAGGGCACGCCCCTTAAGGGCGGCGACTTTGTCGGCCTGCAGATATGGGGCATCGTGCCCCGCGACAACAGGACCGGCGTAACGACGGTCGCGAATCCGGCGACGGGGCCCGGCCGGCTCTGGACCGGCCGCGGCTTCCGCATGCTGCACCTGCCATCGGTCCGCGGGATCAAACCCGGAGGCGGGCTGGCCGGCGACGCCCCCGCCCAGGCGGACCAGATGTTCACCAACGCCGGCCTCGGCCTGAGGGCCCACGGGATGGATTACCGAAACGTCCGGCGAACCTGGATCTACCTGGCCCGCCTGCTCGAGTGGTACGGCGAGTTCAACCGCGTGCGGACCGCGCACTACCAGCCGGCCGGGTTTGGGAAGGAAGGCGGCGCCGCGTTCCCGGCGAGCACGGGCATCCAGGGGCGCTCAGGCGACGAGGAGTGCCTGATGGACGTGCTGGCGTTGGACACCGAGGGGCCCGCGTACGCGGCCGCGCTTCCCATCTGCCGGAGCCCGCGCCAGGACGCCTCGTTCAACTACGGTTCCGCGTTTTCCCGGGGAATGGCGTTCGAGATCGAAGGGCGTCGGACGGTGCACATCTCCGGCACGGCAAGCATCAACGCGGAGGGCGAGAGCGTCCACGGCGGCAATGCCGAGCTGCAGAGCCTGGAGACGATGATGTGCATCGCCGCGATCCTCGAGGAACAGGGGGCGGGCCTGGCAAACATCACTTCGGCCACGCTGTTCTGCAAGGACCGCGACGCGTGGGAGGCATGGAACCGCGTCAGCCGCCTGCTGAAGGTCCCGGCGTTCCCCAAGATCTGTGTTATGGCCGATGTCTGCCGGCATGACCTGCTGGTGGAAATGGAGGCGGTCGCAACGGTCTGAGTTGAAACGGCGGCCTGCCAGCAGGCCGCGCCGAATGCCCCGGCCCGGCGCCACCCACCGCTGCATCAGGGCTTGGCCGGCTCCAGCCGCTCAAAGACGAAGTACGCGAAGTTGTTCCCCTTGTTGTAGTGGAAGGTGAGCAGCTGCGGGCCCGCCTCCGGGAACTCGATCTTCCCTATCTCGGCGTAGTTCCACCTGTGCCAGTGGCCGGTGTCCACCGGAAGGCGGCAGTCGGAGGCGTGGCGGCGGTTGATCGAGAACTGGATCGGATTCGCCTGGTTGGAGTACATCGCGCTCACCCGGTAGGTGCCCGGGGCCTTCACGTCGACCGTGTAGTTGCACCACTCGCCGTCGTCCGTCCATCCGACGTAGAGCTGGTTGACCAGCGGGCTCACGAGGTTCGGGTGGTTCAGGTCGGCGAAGTCCTTCACGTAGGATATGTCGACGCCCTCGTCCTTGCGAAACCCCCAGATGTAGGGGCCGGCGTGCGGGCGCTGGTGCAGCGCCTGCTGGTTCAGCTCCCCACTTCCGTGGTTGATCGCATCCGTGTCGTGGTAGGCGACCCCCTTCCCTCCCAGGTCGTAGCAGGCGCATTGCACGACGCCCGGGATCGATTGCGCGCCGGCCTGGTAGGCCGAGTCCTCGAAGGGCCTGCCCTTGTAGTCGGGGGGCACCGCAGCGTTTGCGACGCCTGTCAGAAGGGCGCAGGCCAGGACGGATGGCTTACCTTTTGGGGTTTTCATGGGGAACCGGCGATTGGTCGGGGGCGGTCAGATCGGGCGCTGGAGCGACCGGGGGTCCTCCCCGGCGCGGAGCGAAATGTCCGCGCCCTCGCGGCCCAGTTCCAGGCACTCGAACAGGTTGCGCACGCATTGCCCGAGCCGGTCGTGGCCGAACCGGCCGCGCTCGATGTGCCCGACCAGCCTGCGCCCCAGCGCTGCCGCGTGGTCGCGCAGCCGCTCGCCCTCCTCGCCCGGCGGACTCTCGTCAGAGTCCAGGCACGGGTCGAGAAACTCCAGGAGCTCAACCGCCACCTTCCGGGCCGCCGCCGCCTCCGCGCCACCCGGCGCCCCGCGCGCCGGCAGCAGCAGCACGATCCGCCGCGCGATCCGCCCCGCGTGCGGCAGGTTCAGGGCCACCCGGAAGAACGGCCGGTCGCCAACCCCGTGGGCCTGTTCGTCACTGACCATCCAATGTGTATGGGCCCCCGAAAACTCCCGCGCAAGATCTCAGGGCAGGCGCGGGCCGGGGCGGGACCCGGGGGCCTATCCCGGACGCCCGGCCGGGATCGGCTCGAAGCGCGCCTGGAAGAAACGAAGGTGCTCGGGCTCGTACACCATGCTCAGGCCGCGCGGCTTGTCCGTCCTCTGGTGGACGGCCAACACCGATTCCGCGACGACGTCCATGTGCGCCTGCGTGTAGACGCGGCGCGGGATCGTGAGCCTAACGAGCTCGAGCTTCGGGTAATGGTGCCGGCCGGTGGCCTTGTCCCTGCCGGCGGAGACGATTCCGCGCTCCATCGCGCGGACTCCCGCGTCGAGGTACAGCTCGGCTGCGAGCGTCTGGGCCGGGAAGCTGTCCTGCGGCATGCCGGGGTAGAAGCGGCGCGCATCGAGGTAGACCGCGTGCCCGCCTATCGGCACCACGATCGGGACGCCGTCCGCCTGCAGGAGCTCGCCGAGGTACTCCACCTGACCCACGCGGGCGCGCATGTGCTCATCCTGCACGGATTCCTCGATTCCGCGCGCCATGGCCTCCATGTCGCGGCCCGCCATGCCGCCGTACGTGTGGAGCCCCTCGTAGACGACGACCAGGTTGCGCGCCTTGTCGGCCAGCGCGTCGTCGTTGAGCGACAGCCAGCCCCCGATGTTCACAAGCGCGTCCTTCTTCCCGCTCATGGTGCAGCCGTCCGTGTAGGAGCAGAACTCGCGCAGGATCTCGGCGCAGGTCTTGCCGGAGTAGCCGGGCTCCCGGGACTTGATGAACCACGCATTCTCGACCGCACGCGTCGCGTCCATCATGATCGGCACGCCGTGGCGCGCGCAGAGCTCCCGGACAGCCCGGGCGTTCGCCATGCTGATCGGCTGGCCGCCGGCCATGTTGACCGTCGCGGCAAGGCAGAGGTAGGGCACGCGCCTCCCTCCCGTCAGCACGCGCTCGAGCTTCGCAAGGTCGATGTCGCCCTTGAACGCGTGCGGGCTCGCCGGATCGTGCGCCTCGTCTATGATCACGTCCACGAACTGCGCGCCGGCGAGCTCCTGGTGATAGCGCGTCGTGGTGAAGTACATGTTGCCCGGCACGGTGTCGCCCGGCCGGATCATCATCTGGCTGAGGATGTGCTCCGCGCCGCGGCCCTGGTGGGTCGGGATCAGGTGCTTGTAGCCGTAGTGCCTGCGGACGGCGTCCTCGAGGTGGTAGTAGTTCTTCGAGCCGGCGTAGGCCTCGTCCCCGAGCATGATCCCGGCCCACTGCCAGTCGCTCATCGCGCTCGTGCCCGAATCGGTGAGCAGGTCGATGTAGACGTCCTCCGAGCGCAGGAGGAACGTGTTGTAGCCGGCGGCGCGCAGGGAGGCCTCGCGCTGCTCGGGCGTCGTTCGCTTGATCGGCTCGACCATCTTGATCTTCCACGGCTCGGCCCACGAGCGGCGGCGAAGCTGCTGGCCGATTGTGCGCAGGGGGCCGTGCGACGGTTGGGGCTGGGGCGGGGTCACGGGGGGGTTGGCGATCCGCGGGCCTGCGCTCGTCGCGCAGGTATCCGGCCCGTCGAGTCTCGCGCCAAGACCGATCCGCCGTCAACCGCGCCCTCGGGACCACCCGGCCCATCGCGGGGCGCCGTTGCGTTTTGTTTGAGCTTTTCCCCGACCATGGCCAGGGTGGACGCACCGCCCTTCCCGCGGCACACTTGGTCCTCATTTTTCCACCGGGAGCCGCCCACCGACCGTGAACCTGCTCGTCCGCAACGCCCGCATCCTGACCCTGGCGGCCGGGGCACGCCCGCGCCGGGGCAGGGAGTTGCGTGAATTGTCCGTCATCCCCCGCGGCGACGTGCTCGTGGCCGACGGCGCGATCGCCGCCGTCGGGCCCAAGGTGGAGGCCCCCGAGGGGGCGGAGGTCATCGACGCCAACGGCCGTGTGCTCATGCCGGGCTTCGTGGACTGCCACACGCACGCCTGCTGGGCCGGAAACAGGCTGGATGAATGGGCCGAGATGCTGCAGGGGGTCCCGTACCTCGAGATCCTGGAAAAAGGCAGCGGCCTCCATGCCACGGTGCTCGCGGTCAGCGAGGCGACCAAGAAGCAGCTGGCCGCGGGACTCAGGGAGAGGCTCACGAGGATGCTGTGCGAAGGGACGACGACCGTGGAGGTCAAGAGCGGCTACGGGCTCACGACCGAAGGGGAGCTCAAGATGCTCAGGGCGATTGTCCGCGCGGGCCAGGACTGGGCGGGGACAGTGGTGCCGACCGCGCTCCTGGGGCACGCCTATGAGGGAACCCCGGACGACTACGCCAGGATGGTCGTTAAGGAGATGCTGCCGGAGGTTTCACGCGAGTTCCCAGGCACAACCGTGGATGCCCGCGTTGAGGAGGGCGCCTGGTCGAGGGAGGCCTGCGTGCGGCTCTTCGAAAGGGCCTCGAGGCACCATCCGCTCCGCGTCCACGCCGACCAATTCAGCTCCCTCGGCATGATCCCGGAGGCGATCCGGCTCCATGCGCGCAGCGTCGACCACCTCGAGGCCTCGACCAAGGCCGACCTCGTCGCCCTGGCCGGATCCCAGACATGCGGCGTCATCCTGCCCTGCACGGGCTTCCATACCGGCGGGCGCTTCGCCCGGGCCGGCTTCCTGGTGGACCAGGGAGGCGCCGTGGCGCTGGCGACCAACTTCAACTCGGGCTCGGCGCCGACGCATTCAATGCCGTTCGCCATCGCCCTCGCGGTGCGGGGCTGCGGGCTGACGCCGCAGGAGGCGATCGCCGCCTGCACGGTAAACGCCGCGGCTGTCCTCGGGCTCCCGGACCGCGGCACGGTCGAGATTGGGAAGCGGGCCGACCTTGTCCTCCTGCACCATGCCGACGAGCGCATGCTCGCCTATCAAGTCGGAGGCAACCCGGTCGATCTTGTCATCTGCGGCGGGAATGTCGTCAAGGTCTCACCCTAGCCGGGGCGGTTCGCGCCCCTGCCCGGGCCAATCCTCCAAGCGGCCCGGATCCCAGGAACCACGCGGTTAGTTCCCGTGGGCCGCGCGCGAGTCCGCGTTCGTGATGGTGGGCCATTCATCGGCATCCCAATACAGGTCGCCGATCCTTAGCGTCGGGGCGCCTTTGTTCTCCGCGTCATACGAGTGATAGACAACGATCCACCCATTGGAGTTTTCATAGACGGTCTGGCCGCCGGGGCCCTTCCACCTGGGCCCCCCTGCGATCAATATGGAGCCGCCGCTGCTCAGCATCGGGACGCCTGCCTGGTCGACGTAGGGCCCCGTGATGCCCGTGGACCTGCCGTAGGCGATCTTGTACGTGCTCTTCACCCCCTGGCAGCATTTATCGATGGACACGAAGAGGTAATAGAACCCGCGATGGCGGACGATGTTGGGCGCCTCGATGCCGTTGGGCTTGTATGCGATCGAGTATGGCGCGCCGGAAGGTTTCATCGTGGCGGGATCGAGCCGCACGACATGGATGCCGTCGAACCATGAGCCGAACACCAGCCAGGGGGCGCCCGACACGTCGGTCGCCAGGCTTGGGTCTATCGTGTTGAACCAGGGTGTGCCCGACGGATCCAGCCTGGTCTCGGGGTTGGATGCGGCGCGGGCCTGGGCCGCGCTCACCGAGCTGATCACGAACCCGTCATCGCGCCAGTCGCCCTTCGCAAGGCTGCTGCAGGACAGCAGGCCGATTGCCGAGTGGTTCGTGGCGAACTCGGAGACGCTGTAGTAGCACCAGAACCTGCCGTTGAACCTGTGCACGTCGGGCGCCCAGACGTCCAACTTCCTCATGGCCGGGGCATAGGTCCGCCACCACTGCGGCTCAGCCTTGATCAGCGGCTCGCCCTGGATCCATTTCGAGCCGTCTGTCGAATGTTTCACCCTGATGCCGGGACCCGTGCCGAAGACCCACCACGCGCCCCCGTCCTCGGCAATGCTGGGGTCATGGACGAGCAGCGCGCCCGTGAGAGCCCAATCCGCCGCCGTGGCGGAACTCGCAGCGAGCGCCAGCATCAGGCAGGCCGTCGTGAATCGGCCGGGGAAGGCGGGCGACGGCGCCATTAGTCGCGCGACTCAACGCGCGCCGCGCGGCGCGAGCCGGTCATTTTGCGGTGCCGACACGCAGGACGGTGAACGAATTTGCCGGAAGCGTGACTTCAAACTTCGCATCGGTGGGTGAAAAGTCGGACTGGGTTGGCGACACCCTGTCGGGATAATCCAGGGAGTTCACCTCCCCCAGGCTGTCGGCGCGGATGACCGTCATGGTTCCCTTCGTCAGGTGCCGGATCCCGTCCAGCTGAACCGAGAGCGCGGACTCCCTCGGCCCGGCGTTCACCAGTTTCAGGATCACCGCGCCCGAGGACTCATCGAGAACCGACGACACATATACCCGCCGCGCTTCTTCCGGGGCCATGGAGTCCAAAGCGACTGGCAGGACCCGGTCTCCACGGTTCCGGGCGAACAGGCTTTGGACATGATAACTGGGGGTGAGGACCACGCGCAAGCTGTCCACCCAGATGAGGTCGGGAGTCCACTGCCAGGCCTCGGTGTTTGCGAACAGCGGCGCATAGGACGCCATGCGGACGACGTCGGCATTGCGCTCGAGACCGGTCATGAAGGCGGCCTCGGCCAGTGCGCATTCCAGGTTGTTTCGGTTCTTCGGGCTGACGGTGGCGACGCTCTGGGCGGCGTATTCGCCCATGAAAACCCTCGGGCCGCTCCGCTCGTAGGAGTCGTAGCGGTTCGCATGGTCCAGAAACCATCTCGGCTCGGCATAGCAGTGCTCGTCGATGAGATCGGCCTTCAGCGAGCGCATTTGCTGCCATGCGTAGATGAAGCGCTGGTCGCTGGGCGAGGGGCCCGCGGCGGCGACCAGGGTGATCTCCGGGTGCTTTACCCGGAATACCTCCGAGAATCGGGCGTACCGCTCCATGTACTGGGGCCCCCATTGCTCGTTCCCAACACCAAGCATGGTCATGTGGAACGGCCCCGGGTGTCCCATCGCCGCCCGCCTGGCCCCCCACTCGCTCGTGGCGGACCCGTTCGCGAACTCGACAAGGTCGAGGGCGTCCTGAATGTAGACGTCGAGCTGGTCCATCGGGCAAAGCTCGCCGGAATTGAACTGGCAGGCCATGCCGCAGTTCAGGATAGGCAGCGGCTGGGCCCCTATGTCCTCGCACAGCTGGAAATACTCGTAGAAGCCGAGGCCGAACGACTGGAAATAGTCCGGCGTCGGCCGGTGGACGAACTCGTAGTTCCAGCGGTTGATGAGAACTTTTCGGTCCTCCAGCGGGCCAATGGTGTTCTTCCACTGGTAGCGGCGGGCAAGCACGCTTCCCTCCACGATGCAGCCGCCGGGAAAACGGATGAATCCCGGGTGCATGTCAGCCAATGCCTGCACCATGTCCGCGCGCAGGCCGCCCGGACGGTCCTTCCACGTGTGTTCCGGGAAAAGGGAGACAAAATCCACGTCCAGCGTGCCCTTGCCAATGAGCAAGACCGCCAATCGCGCCTTGGGGTCGGTGTCGGCGGGATGGAGGGTGGCGGTGTATTTCTGCCAGGTGTCCGTGAAATTCTGAAGGTCGGCGGAGTCCAGAACCGCTCCGTCGCCGCCGTAGAGGCGAACCGACAATTTTGGCGTTCCGGAAACGCCGCGTATCTCGGCCGAGAAATTGTAGGCCTCGCCCTGGCGCACGCCGATGCCGCGGAACCCCTCGTTGGAAAGGCCAAAGGGCGCCGTCCCCTCGGACATGATGCGGACGTAGTGGGGATTCGCCGGGGCAAACGGCGCATCCGTGCGCACCGACAGCTCCCCCTTCGCCAGGGATGGGCTTATCTTGATCCAGCCCATCAGGGGCTCGGGAAACTCGAATCCGCGGTTCTTGAGCAGCTCGGCATAGAGCCCGCCGTCCGCCCCGAAGTTGATGTCCTCGAAAAAGACCCCCCACATGGCCGGGTTGATCCGCGCGCCTGGCTGGTCGGTGCGAACGCTCACCACGGCGCCGGCATTCGCCAGGGGACTCGCCATGAGCAAAAGCAGCAAAGAGAGCGACTGCCGAATTTTCATGGGTTACAAATCGGGCGTTGGGCGGGTTATGAAGGCAATCAGTGGCGAAATCAACGTGGGTTGTGTCCGCAACGACGAGTCAGGTTGCCTCCCCCTGCCTGCCGCAAACGGCGACGGACAACCCCCGCAATGCGGGGGTTGCCCCCGGCAGGCCGCTCAGTAGCGGTATCTCAAGCCGACCCCGTAGGTCCTGTCATAGTTGCGGACGTCTCGAGTGAACATCGAGAGGTTGCCGAAATTGTCGTGATACTTGTGGTCCAGTATGTTGGTGGCGTCGAAGGTGAGGGTGAAGTTCTTGGTGACGTCGTAGTCCATCGAGAAATCGAGCCGGTCATTCGGCTGCACCCAGACCGTCGTCGGCTGGATGCCCGGCTGGTTGAAGCTGTCGATGTACCGGTCGCGCCAGTTGTAGGCGAGCCGGATGGAGACCGGCCCCCTCTCGTAGATCCCGACTATGTTGTAATTCTTCTTGGACACCTGCGCCAGGGGGGTCCTCTGGAGGTTCATCGGGTTTTCCGTCGTGCCGTCGACGTAGGTGAAGTTGATCTGCATGCCGAGTCCCTTGAATGAGTCCGGCAGGAAGTCGAAGAACTGCTGGTAGCCTGCCTCCAGGCCCGACAACTTTCCGCCGTGGGTGCTTTGCGGGCGGGTGATGCTGTACGGGTTTCCGCCGATAGTCTCCTCGTCGGCATAGTTCTGGATGTAGCCCTCTATCGTGCGGTAAAACCCGGCGACCGACACCTGGCTCGACTTCGCGGGATAATACTCGAGCGACAGGTCGTAGTTGGTGGACTGAATCGGCTCCAGGTCCGGGTTGCCTCCGGAACCCGATCCCTGAAGCGTGGGCCCGGGCGAGGTCAGGCTCACCGCCGGGTTCAGGCTCGCGAAGTCCGGGCGCGTGATGGTCTTTGTGAACGAGCCGCGCAGAAGCAGGTCGTCGGTCAGCTTCAGGCGGCCGTTCGCGGTCGGGAGGGTGTCCCACCGGGCTGTCTCCGCCGTCGTCAGCAGGAAGGGCCCGGTTGTCGAGCCGTTGACCGTCTGATGCTGGTAGCCTCCGAGGCCGTTGTGGGAATCGACGAACCGGAGTCCGAATTCACCGTCCAGGGGCAATCCCCCCAAGTCCGCGTGGTAGGAAGCCATCGCAAAGTTGGCAAAGTCCTTCTCGGAGTCCAGGAACGTCCGCGACGGGTCGACGGGCCGCAGTCCGTCGGGCTGGCCGGCAAGTGCGCGAATCGTGTCAGCGTTGCTCAGGAGGAAGCTTGGATTTGGGGCAACCCATTGCGTGATGTTGAGCTGGCTTGATCCGACGAACGGCGTGGACGGGGAGAGGCTCTCGAGCCCCGGAATGCTCGAGGTCAGCGTGGCAAACGGCAAACCCGTGCTGCCCGGATTGGCCGAGTGGGAGTCCACGTCGCGGTCGGAATAGCGCACACCGAACTTCAGCGATTTGATCACCGGCCCGTCGAGGCGCACAAGGACATCGCTCTTCAGGGCGTACTGGATGCTGTGGTCGCGGTCCCACTGGTCAAAATACTGGCTGAGGTGGAAATTGGAAGGGTTCGTGTAGTCGGTCCCCGACAGGATCATCGTGGTCGGGGCGTTCAGGTTGTACGCGACGTCCATCGTAGGCGTGATGATGATCGTGTCCAAGATCATGCCACGCGTCCTGACGGTCGTGAAGTTGTAGCTCACCTCTGCGTCCAGCCTGATCCGGTCCTTGTCCCATACCCCGCCGAATGCCCCCTGGTAGGTGTCGGTCGAGTCGCTGAACGACTGCTCGCTGGCGATGGTGTTTGTGTTGTGGGCCACAAGGCTCTCGACGAATCGCGCCGGGGTGCCGAGCGAATCGTACGTCTCGGGAACGGTGTAACCTTCATAGCCCGCCGGCCAAAGGGTGACGTTGGAGGTGTAGCCGCCGAAGCTTGGGATCGGTATGAAGAAGTCGACCTGGTGGGTGTTGCGGTAGCCGGTGAACAGATTGTCCCAGTAAAAGCTGAGGCCGGCGTCGTTCTTCCATTGCAGGACCATGGACGCCGCCGGGCGGGTTCGCGTTCCCGGGATGAGCTGCAATCCGTAATTGTCCGCGTAATATCCGCGGGTTCCCGACGGATCGGTCGCGAGGTCAAACTGCTCGCCGTTCGCCCCGAAATGAACGTAGTTGTCGGCGATCTGGTCCTCGTAGAACTGGCGCGAGTAGGAGACATCGACAAGCGCGCCGAACTCGCCACTGGAGGTCTTCCAGCGGTCACTGGCCAGGAAACTCAGGTTGTAACTGTCCTTCTTGGCCTGGTCGCTGTAGTATCCGCGGGAGGTGACGGCGAACTCGGGGCCGTTAAAGTCGAACGGACGGTGCAGCCGGACGTCGATCAGCCCGGCGACGCCGCCCTCAATCTTGTCGGCGCCGACGGACTTGTAGACATCAAGGCCCGCGAGCATTTCCGCCGGGATGTCCTCGTACGCGACGCCGCGCCCGGTGCCCGTGAACACCTCGTGGCCGTTCAGGGTCGTTTCGATGTTCGGGAGGCCGCGGATGACCACGGGTTCCACCTCGCCGTTGGCGCGGGCGACCTGGACGCCGGGCACGCGCTGGAGGGCGTCAGCCACGGAATTGTCGGGTAGCTTGCCGATGTCCTGGGCGACGATGGAGTCGACGAACTCAGGGCTGTTCTCCTTTATCTCCTGCGCGGTGATCAAGCTGGCGCGGACGCCCGACACGGTCACCGCTTCCAGGACCACCGGCGTCTGCAAGGCGGCGGATTCGGGCGCCTTTGCGTCCGCGGCAGCCGGTTGGGTCGTGGTCGTCGTCGTGGTCGTCGTCGCCTGCTGTGCGCGCGAAGGCGCGGTCCCGAGCAGCAGGGACAGCAAGGCGGATGTGAGAAGCGCCGATGTTCCTCCGGCAAACGGGAGGAGGGAGCGGCGGGGCTTGGAGTGTGCGATCGTGGTCATGGGGGGTAAGTGTCGCAGGTGTTGGTGTATGGGAATCGGTCCTATATGCGCCATCCGCCCCCGAAACCCGACATCGGCGTCCCCGGAAAGCATCGATGTTATTTAACTCCCTAACATCGATCATCTTGCGCTCCTTGAAGATCAGCCCCCGCGGAACCTTCATGAACCGGATCCGTTCCCCGAGGGACGAGGACGAATGGCGACGGGGATCCCGGCATGCCTGGCGCGATGGCGACCGGGCTCCAGGCCGCGGCGTTCAAGAACGTCCTCGCAAAGGGAGCCTGGACATCGGAGGCGGGCGGGCCGCCGCGATCCCCAGCGCGGCAAGGTCACCGTTTCCCCGCGGGCCCGTCGCCATCAGGGGAACCGGGAATGTCGACAAAGAGCAGCAGCCTCACCGGCTTCGCATCCGGCTCATCCGTCACAACAGTTATGGACTTCTCCTGGCTCCCTTTCTGGTTGCCGACCGAGAAGGCCGCCACCACGACGCCCCTTTCCCCGGGATTGTACGTGTTCCTGGAAACATCGGCAGCGAGGCATCGGCAGCTGGTCTCGATCGAGACCAGGGCCACGGTCCTGCCTCCCTCGTTCCGAAACGGGAAATCGACATTTATGACCCGCTGGCCCGGCTGCGCGGTTATCCTGATGCACGTGCGTTCCCATACCAATCCCTCGGCCGGCGACGTTGACACCCCCAGAAAGCACAGGAGCAGGGCCAATTGGACGGGGTTCCGGGTCATTGCATCGCTCCTCAGATCAGGGGACCTCGTAGACCTCGATGAGCGCGACGCCCGTGTCGCCGCTGGCGCCGGACACCTGCGCCGTGTAGGCGCCGGGGGGCAGCGCGACCAGGATCGCCGAGTCGCCGCTCATCGGATTGTTCCATGCGAACGCGCCGACCGAGGCGGCCGTGGCCGAAATCTGCGGGTTGCCGGCCCAGCCGTTGTCGCTCTCGATCACGGCGGAGCCGGAGAAGAGCTTGAGCTGGGGATCGGGCAGCGTCCCGGCGATCCCGAATGGGGCGAGAGCCGGGCCGGAGGCGCGGATGAGGACCGTCCTCGACGTGGAGCCCCCGATCACAAAGCCGGCGATAAGGATCGTGCCCCCGGTCCCGACCTGGGCGCGCGTCGAGATGTTGACGAGCCGGGGAGTCGCCGGCGTGTACGTGCCCGCCGCCGTTGCGTCGTAGAGCTCGGCGAGCGCGACCCCGGTGTCGCCGACCTGGCCGGCTATCTGGGCGGTGTAGGCGCCCGGGGAAAGCGTCTCCAGGAGCGCCGAGTCGTGGCTCGCGGGGCTGGTCCAGGCGAATGCGCCCACGGAGGCCGCGGCGCTCGCGACCTGGGCGTTCCCGGCCCAGCCGCTGTCGGTCGCCAGCACGGTGGAGCCCGAGAGGACCTGCAGCTGAGGATCGGGGAGCGTGCCGGCGACGCCGAATGGGACAAGCGCCGGGCCCGACGCGCGGACAAGGAGCGACTCCTGGCCCGACGTCCCCGCCCCGCCCACCACAAACCCGGCGATCAGGATGTTCCCCCCCGTCCCGACCCCCGCCCGGCAGGATATGTTGGTCAGCCGGCCTATGTCGGCCGTGCTGGTCAGCCCGATCGTCGCGGCGCTGCTGGTCGCCGATCCCGAGGAGTTCGTGGCGACGCACGTGTAGGTCCCCGCGGCGGCGGCCGCATTGCCTATCAGGAGGATCGGGCCCGTCGCACCGGGAACCGCCGCGCCGTTGAGCATCCATTGGTACGCTGGCGAGTTGGTCGCCACGGCATCCAGGGCGACGGTGCCCCCGGTCACCGTCGCGGGGATCGGCTGCGTCGTGAACACCGGCGACGCAGGCGGGCCGGCGCCCGTGAACGTGGGCCAGTTGCCGGAATCCCAATACAGGTCGCTTATCATCAGCGTCGGGTCGCCGTTGTTCAGGGCATCGTAGGCATGGAAGGCGATGATCCACCCCCCGGAATTGTCATGATAGACGCTTTGGCCTCCGGGCCCGACCCACCGGGGTCCGCCCGAGTCGAGGACTGTTCCCCCGGCGTCCAGCATCGCGGCATTCCCCTTGTCCCCATACGGGCCCGTGATGCTCGTGGACCGGCCATAGGCGATCTTGTAGGTGCTGTCCACGCCCAGGCAGCATTTGTCGATGGACACGAACAGGTAGTAGTACCCGTTGTTGTAGAGGATATTGGATGCCTCGATGCCGTTCGCCCTTTCCGCGATGGAATAGATAGTGCCCGCCGGCTTCATGGTCGCTGGATCCAGTTTCACGACATGGATGCCGTCGAACCAGGAGCCGAACACCAGCCAGGGATTGCCGGAGGCATCAATCGCCAGGTCCGGGTCGAGGGCATTGTACGCGTTGGCCCCGTTTTCCGAGCTGATCACCAGGCCGTCGTCGCGCCAGTCCCCCAGGGCGATGCTCGTGCAGGACGTCAGGCCGATGGCCGAGTTGTTGGTGCCGAACTCCGAGACACAGTAATAGCACCAATACCTTCCCGCAAACCTGTGGACGTCCGGCGCCCAGACATCGAGCAGGCCCATCGTGGGCGCGTAGGTCCGCCACCAGGGAAGCTCCGAGGCGAAGAGCGGCGCCCCCTGGACCCAGTTGAGCCCGTCGGCCGAGTGTTTCACAGGCAGCCCGGCGCCTGTGCTGAACACCCACCATGTGCTTCCCTCCTCAATTATGCTGGGATCGTGCGCACCCAGGGACCCCGTAAGCGCCCAGTCCGCCCCCGGGGCCGGACAGGCGGATGCGATAAGGAGGAGGCCGGCAGCCGCGAGGCCTCCCAAAAGCGGGGACGCTTTCCAGGGCGGGACCATGGTGAAAGTTGGGGGCATTGCTCGGTCGGGGGGGGGATTGACCCAGGCGGGAATCTCTGGCGGCTGCCGCGCCTGGGCAACGGCGCCCAATCTCGCGGCTGGCTGTGTTCTGCTCCCATTCATGCGCCGTCCGGGGGCCAAACCCGACAAGCACGGCCTGCTATTCCGCCGGAACCCGCGGGTCGGCGGCCATGGAATCAGCCCCCGGGGGCCGTTGTCAGGGGCTGCGCGGGTCGATCAGGTCCTTCGACTCGCGCAGCAGGATCTGGGCAAATGCCCGGTCGAACCAAAAGCCCTGGACAGGCGTGCCGAGATCGATGCGGCCCTTCAGCGCGCCCTCGACGATCCCCTCCCCGGCCACGAGCTCGGGGCCGGCCTCTGCCGTGCGACCCTGCCTGTAATAGGACATGGCGAGGATCGCCCTGGCGGCGGCGGCCCGGGGGGCATTCTTCTCGGGGCAGGAAAGGCACCGCTGCGACCACTCCGCCGCCTTGGCGTAGTTGCCCTGCCGGAATTCCCAGAGGGCCAGCGAGACGGAATCCCAGGCCGCCTTGAAGACGTCGCCGCCCGCATCGGACTCGGCGAACGACTTCGCGGTGTCCGCCGCGATCGACTTTAGCGAGCCCAGGAAGCGCTTGTCCGCCGGCAAGAGAAGGCAGATCTTCAGGATGCGGTCGGCGGCGGGACAGGAGGCGCCCTCGAAGCGCGCAACGGCGTCCTCGCGGAAGCGCTCGTAGCCCACGGTGTCGCCCATCTCGACGTACGCCGGGCCGAGCCTGAGGTAGTCCAGCGTGTACACGTCCCAGCCGTCGAGAAGGTCGACCTGGAGGAGCCGGGAAAATCGGTCTGCCGCCAGCTTCCAGTGCCCCTGGAGGGCATGCCATTCCCCCACGGAGCGAAGCACCGCCGCGCCCTCCACGGTCGGCTGGGTCAGGGGGATCTCGCCCAGCAGTCGATCGGCATCGTCAAATTTCCCCTGGCTGACCAGAAGAGCGGCCTGCGACATCCTTGCCCTTGACTCGGCCTCCATGCGCAGGTGCGCCTGCTGCTGCTCGGCGATCACGGCCCGCTGGCGGGCGTCCTTCTCCTTGAGGAAGAGCCAGGTGGAAGTGCCCAGGCCGAAGATCAGCGCAACGGCCACGGCGCCCCCGGTTGCGAACACCACCCGATTTCTTCGAACCAGCTTCTTGAACTGATAGAGCCCGGTCTTCGGGTGCGCCGAGACGGGCTCGCAGCTCAGGTGCCGCTGGATGTCCATCGCCAGGCCGTTGGCCGTCTCGTACCGGCGCCTGTGGTCCTTTTCCAGCGCCTTCATCACGACCCAGTCGAGGTCGTCGCGGAGCAGCGAGGCCAGCCTTGACGGCTCCGTCTGGCGGCATTCGGCCGCGACAATCGCATCCGCGGGCTCCAGCATCGCAAGCCGGTCGGACGGCCGGGGCGGAGCCCGCTCCCTCAGCGTCCTGCGGAAGTCATCGAGGCAGGATCCGAGGAGCTCCTTTGTGTTGAATGGCGTCCTGCCCGTGAGCAGCTCGTAGAGCAGCACCCCCAGGCTGTAGATGTCGCTGCGTGTGTCGATGTCCAGGCCGCTCATCTCGGCCTGCTCGGGGCTCATGTAGTCCGGGGTCCCGATCAGCTGGGCATAGGCGGTGAATGAAAGCCGGTCGGAAAGCCGCGTGTCGGTCGCCTTCGAGATGCCAAAATCGATGACCTTGGGCATCGGCACTCCGTCGTGCAGGGCGATTATGATGTTGGAGGGCTTGATGTCGCGGTGGATGATCCCCTTTTGGTGCGCATGCTGGATCGCGTGGCAGACCTGCACGAAGAGATCCAGCCGCTGCCGGATGCTCAGGCGGTTCTTGTCGCAGTACTTCGTGATCCGCACCCCCCGGACCAGCTCCATCACGAAATAGGGCGATCCGCGGTCGGTCGCGCCGGCATCGAACACGCGGGCGATGTTGGGATGGTCCATCATCGCCAGCGCCTGGCGTTCGGCCTCGAAGCGGGCGATCACGCTGCTCGTCTCCATGCCGAGCTTGATGATCTTGAGTGCGACCCGGCGGCGGACCGGCTCCTCCTGCTCGGCCATGTAGACAACGCCGCAGCCGCCCTCCCCGATCTTCTGAACCAGCTTGTAGCGCCCGATCCGGGTGCCGACGGACTCCTCCTCCGACAGTTCCCGGGAGGCGGCCCCGGAAGCCGTGGATGCGCTCCATGAGGCGGGCGCCGCGGACCTGGGAAGGCTCATGGCCACGCTGCCCTCGGTGAAGAACTGTTCCGCCTCGGCCTCCGCGGCCAGGAGTTCGTCCACCCTCTCGCGGAGGCCGGAATCCCTCTCGCAGGCCCCGTCGAGGAACGTCTTTCGCTCCCCGGGATCAGCCAGCCTCCGGGCCGCGTCGAAAAGCTCCTCCTCGCCATGCCTCGTCGGGTTCATGAGTCGGGTTGCCCGGAAGGCGGCAGTTCAATTGCCCCGGGGGCGAATCATTCGCGGGCCCGGATGCTCTGATACAGCCAGACCTTCGCGTAGGCCCAGTGGCGCTCGACGGTGCGCTCGGTGACGTTCAGGGATTCCGCGACCTCCCTGTTGGTGAGCCCCTCGAAGAATTTCATGACGACGACGCGGGCCTTCTCCGGGTCGTGCTCCTCCAGGCGCCCCAGGGCCTCGTCTATCAGGATCGCCTTCTCATCCGGCGACGCGGCGCAGGGGTCCAGCTTCTCGATGTCGAGCCTGAGCGGGTTTCCTCCGCGCTTGAGCGTGGCCTTGTGTCGCGCCCTCTCGATCAGGATGCGCCGCATCGCCGTGGAGGCCGCCCCGAAAAAATGCGCCCGGTTCTGCCACACCCGGCCGTCCTGGCCGGACATCCGCAGCCACGCCTCGTGCACAAGGGCCGTCGGCTGCAGCGTCTGGCCCGGGGCCTCCCCCGCCATCCTGACCGCCGCATGCCGGCGCAATTCATTGTAGAGCAGCGGCAGCAGCTCCTCGGAGGCGCGGGCATCCGCGAGCCCGCCTTCTTGCAGCATTCGCGTGATCTCGCTCATGGGGTGTTCGGGATTGGGCGGCTGCGGCTCGCGCTCCTGCAGAGCAGGGAACCACAATACTTTTCCGAGGGGACCGGGATGATGGTGTGGGCGCTGTGTCTCGAGGGGTGCGGACATCGACCGTTCGATCTCCGGGACGGCGCGCACGCAGAACGTGAGAGCCCATATTCCGTGAGTCAACGGGGAATCCGCGCGCAGGTCCCTGCGGGGCCCGGGTTGCGCCGCTCCTCTTGGGCAAAGGGCATTGGACTTTTCGCTCGCAAGTTCAAAGGCCGCGGAAATGCCGATCTGACACGGCGGCCTGCCTAAAGGGGCAAACTGCCTGCTCAGCCTTCGGCCTCGGTTATCCGGAGCCGTACAGGCTTCGCCACGCGATCCCAGTCGGCCGCGGACATGATGATCGAATCGGTGACGCTGCCGGCGTTGAAGGCCACCGTGGGGTAGGCCTCGCCGACCGACACGTCCGCCGTCAGCTCAAACGGCAGGATGGGCCGCCCGAAGGGGGGCATGGCGCCCGGGATCAGGCCCGTCTGGGCCAGGAGTTCCTCCTTCGAGGCGAAGCGCAGCCGGTCCACGCCGAGCTGCCTCTTCACGGAGGCAGAGTCCAGCCGCCGGTCCCCCGGCAGCACGAACACCCGGAACTGGTCGTCCGCCTTGAGCAGCAGGGCCTTGGCCCCGCTGCCGATCGGCTCGCCCCGGACGCGCGCCGCGTCCGCGGACGTCGGCGTCGGCTCATGGTGGAGCTGGCGGAAGCTGACCCCGGCCTCCGTCAGGTAGCTCACGAGGCGGTCGTGGATGGAAACGTCGCTGGTCATGGCGGCCGTGCTATCATCGCCGAATTGGCGTTGCGACGCATTTCTCGGGGAGGGCCCGTGCGCCGGCGGCGATATTGGCTTGAGCAGGAGAGCGTTTCCGCATTCCTCCAGCCCATGAAGCTGTTCCCCGCGCGCCTCCTCGCGCTTCTGTCCTGCCTCACCGCCGCCGGGCTGGCCGCCGACGACAGCCCCGCCAACGCCCTCGTGCTCCAGACCGACTTCGGGACCAAGGACGGCGCGGTGGCCGCCATGAAGGGCGTCGCGTTCGGCATCGCCCCGCGGCTGCGCATCTTCGACCTGACCCACGAGAACACGCCGTACAACGTCTGGGAGGCCGCCTACCGGCTCAAGCAGGCCGCCCCGTACTGGCCGGCCGGCACTGTGTTCGTCTCGGTGGTCGATCCCGGGGTGGGAACGGCCCGGGCCTCCGTCGTGCTCAGGACCAAGACCGGCCAGTATTTCGTCGGCCCGGACAACGGGACATGGACCCTCGTGGCGGAGGACCTGGGCATCGGGGCGGTCCGGCGCATCGACGAGACTACCAACCGCCGGCCCGGCTCGGAAAAGAGCTACACCTTCCACGGCCGCGACGTCTACGTCTACACGGGCGCGCGGCTGGCCTCGGGGATGATCAGCTTCGAGCAGGTGGGCCCCCTGCTGGAGCCCAGGGTCGTCAGCCTTCCGTACCAGCATGCGGCCGGCGACGCCGCCGGGGTGACCGGGGCCATCCCCCTCATCGACTTCCACTTTGGCAACGTCTGGACCAACATTCCCGACGGGCTGTTCGCCGGAATGAAGCCCGAGTACGGCCAGAAGTTCCTGGTGGTCATCAGGCACGAGAACCGGGAGGTGTACCGCGGCACGATGCCCTATGTGCGGACCTTCGGGGACGTGCCGGAGGGCGCCCCGCTGCTCTACCTCAACAGCCTGCTCAACGTCGCCTTCGCCCTCAACATGGGCAACTTTTCCCAGACATACGGCCTGAGCGCGGGCGGCGACTGGGCCGCGACGGTCACGCGGGCGCAATAGCGGAGAGGGTTCGCCGGCGGCGCCCGGCTGGAGTGGCGGCCGCGGCCGCAAACGGCCGGCGGCGCGTGCAAAAAACAGCTTGCCCGGTTCGCGCAGCGCATGGACTTTCTCAATCCAGAGATGAAGACGAAGCTGGCAGCCGAGTCGGGCATCGCCTCCAAGGTTCCTTTCGGTCACAATGCCGGCCGGGCCGAAGCGCCCGGCACCCCCACCCCCTTATGAAGGATAATTACAACCCCTCCGAGTTGCGGAATTTCGCCGTCGTCGGCCACGCCTCTGCAGGCAAGACGATGCTCTGCGAGGCGATGCTTGTGTGCAGCGGCCGGCTAGGCCGCATGGGCAACATCGCGGCGGGCACGACGGCCTCCGACTACCACGCGAGCGAGCACCAGCACCAGATCTCGGTCCACGCCTCGCTCCTGCACACCGAGTGGCTCGGGAAGAAGTTCAACATCATCGACACGCCCGGATACGCGGACTTCCTGAGCGAGGGGATCAGCGCCCTGCGCGTCGGGGACTTCGCGCTGGCGGTCATCAACGCCGCCCACGGCCTGGGGGTGGGCACCGACGCCGTAATGGACTATGCGACGCATTACGGCCTGCCCAAGATCCTGGCGGTGAATGCTCTGGACAAGCCCAACACCGATTTCGATGCCGTCCTGGCCGGGGCCCGCGAGCACTTCGGCAGGACCGTCTTCCCCATGACAATCCCGCTCGACGCCGGCCCGGGCTTCAGCCGGGTCCTGGACGTCCTGCGCAACGAGGTCGTCACCTACAAGCCCGGCGGAAACGGCCAGTACAAGGAGGAGACCGCCGACGGCGAGCTGGCCGAGCGCGTGCACGAGCTCCACCGGCAGCTGATGGAATACGTCGCCGAATCCGACGACGCCCTGATGGAGAAATTCTTCGCCCAGGGCGTCCTCGGCGAGGACGACCTGCGGGCCGGGCTCCACAAGGCGGTCCAGAACCAGGTGTTCATCCCGCTCTTCGCGGTCTCCGCGGAGCGCAATGTCGGCGTGGCGCGCCTGATGGACTTCATCGCGAAATACGGCTCGTCGCCGCAGGACAGGGCCGAGGTGCCCGCCACCGACGCGAGCGGGCTTCCCCGCACGGTGGCGCTCTCGCAGCCCGATCCCGTCGTCTACATCTTCAAGACGATGAACGAGCCCGGCGTGGGGGAGCTGTCCCTTTTCCGGATCTACTCCGGAAAGGTCCGCAGCGGGGACGAGCTGTTCAACCGGGCCCGGCAGATGACCGAGCGCCTGGGCCAGCTCTTCGTCCTGAATGGCCGCGAGCGGGTCCTGGTGCCCAGTCTCGGCGCGGGCGATCTCGGCGCCGTCGTCAAGCTGCGCGACACCCGCACGGGCGACACCCTGAGCAGCCCGCGCTTCATCGTGGAGCTGCCGAAGGTGGAATATCCCCATCCGAACATCCACGTCGCCCTCCGGCTGCGCTCCAAGGGCGACGAGGACAAGCTCGCGGTCGGCCTGGCGATGCTCCAGCAGGAGGATCCCACCTTCCGCTACCGGGTGGACGACGAGGTGCACCAGACGATCATCTCCGGCCAGGGAGAGATCCACCTGCAGGTGATCATTGAGCGGCTGGCCCGCAGGTTCGGGGTCGGCTTGGAGACGGAGGAGCCCCGCGTGCCCTACCGGGAGACGATCCGCGGGCGGGCCGAGTCGCGCTACCGCCACAAGAAGCAGACCGGAGGCGCCGGCCAGTTCGCGGAGGTGTGGATGCGGATCTCCCCCGGCGCGCGCGACAGCGGCGTCGTCTTCGCCGAGTCGCTGGTCGGCAACGACGTCGACCGCGTGTTCGTCCCCTCCGTCGAGAAGGGCGTGCGCGCGGTGGCCAACGAGGGCGTCTTCGCAGGCTACCGGATCGTCGATGTGCAGGTCGACTTCTACGGCGGCAAGATGCACCCCGTGGATTCCAAGGACATCGCATTCCAGGTCGCCGGCTACCATGCGTTCAAGGAGTCCTTCACCAACGCCTCCCCGTGCCTCCTTGAGCCGATCTACACCGTCTCCATCACCGTGCCCGGGGATTACGTCGGCGCCGTGCTGGGCGACCTCGCCTCGCGCCGCGGGCGCATCCTCGGGGTCGACTCGGACGGACATTTCCAGGTGATCCGCGCCACGGTGCCCTACAAGCAACTCTACCATTACAGCACGATCGTCCGGTCGTTGACGAGCGGACGGGGCCGCCATTCGGAGAACTTCGACCATTACGAGGAGGTGCCCGCCGACCAGGTCCAGAACATCCTCGCCGAGGCCAAGGCGAGGCGCAATGGCCACGCCGAGAAGTGACGCTCCGGTGCCGGCGGGACGGGCCCGGCCGGTGTCGGCGCCGACCAACGCACGCGCCGGATGCGGGGAAGGCGCCGCGCAGGCAAACGGAGCCGCCCCGCCGGCCGCTCAGTAGATTTGCGGAATGATCATCTCCGGCCGTATCGGCTCGCGCCGGTAGTCCGGGTGGTGGACGCGCGGCGGCAGCGTGAGCAGCTCGTGCTTGACCGCGGTGTATTTCACCAGGGAAAGCAGGTGGTGGATGCAGTTGAGCCGCGCCTTCTTCTTGTCCGAGCCCTGGACAACCCACCACGGCGACTCGGGCAGGTGCGTGCGCTCGAACATGACCTCCTTGGCCTTGGTGTAGAGCTCCCAGCGCTTGCGCGACTCGAGATCCATCGGGCTGAGCTTCCACTGCTTCAGCGGATCGTTGATCCGGCAGCGGAAGCGAAACTCCTGCTCCTCGTCCGGGATGGAGAACCAGTACTTGACCAGCTGGATCCCGGAACGGATGAGCATTTTCTCGAATTCGGGCACCGAGCGGAAGAACTCCTCGTATTCGGCGTCCGTGCAGAAGCCCATCACGCGCTCCACGCCGGCGCGGTTGTACCAGCTGCGGTCGAAGAGCACGATCTCGCCCGCGGCCGGCAGGTGCGCGACATACCGCTGGAAATACCACTGGGTCTTTTCACGGTTTGAGGGCGCGGGCAGGGCCGCCACCCGGGCCACGCGGGGGTTCAGGCGCTGCGTGATGCGCTTGATGACGCCGCCCTTGCCGGCCGCATCGCGCCCCTCGCAGACGATCACCAGGCGGTGGCCCGATTCAACGACCCAGTCGTGCATCTTCACCAGCTCCCCCTGCAGCCGGAAGAGCTCCTTGAAATAGTGGTTGCGCGTCTCGAGGTCCGAGTCGTGCTTCAACGGACGCAAAGGCGAGTCGGGCGAGAGCTTCTCCCAGTCGTCGCGCTCCATTTCGAGCTCCTCGTCGTAGTCGTCGATGAGCTCGCGGTGGACGCGTTTGATGAGCTTGCTTTCGCTGTTTAAGTCGTCTGAGGGCATAAAAAGGAGGGCGTTAGGGAATGAATCACTGCAACCGTCCGCCGCAAGCGGCCGGCTCCGGATATTCGAGCCGCACTGCGAGCCTGTCCGGATGGTCCGTTGTGGATGATACAGTGGAGGTCGGTTGTCCATCCTTGGTGAATGGAAGGCCCCGGGCCGCATTGAGCATCGGCCCCCGCTCCGGAAACACCACCGGGACAGCAAGATGTTGGCTGTTCATTTGATGCGACATTCCTGCTCCCCAAGCCCACTGCCGTGTTTCGTGGTGGCAGCCCCTCCATCCCGGCGTATGCTCCGCGGGTGAAGCCATCATCCGATGCCTCGCACCTGCAAGATATCATGAGCAACCCCACATCCCCCCAGAAATTCCCGTATGTTATGGATATGGCGCCCGGCACTTATTACTGGTGCGCCTGCGGCGGTTCCAAGAGCCAGCCGTTTTGCGACGGCTCACACAAGGGCACGGCATTTGCCCCGGTGAAGACCGAGATCGCCCAGGCGAAGAAGGTCGCCTGGTGCGGCTGCAAGCATTCGAAGAACGGGGCCTTCTGCGACGGATCGCACGCCAGGCCGTAAGCGGCAGGGCATGGCGGCGCCTTTCCTTTGGGCGGCTCAGTATCCAAGGACCCGCGGGTCCCCTCCCGCTCCCGGCCGCCTAGATCTCGTAGGTTGCCGCCGGACGAAGCGCGCACGCGCTCCCCGTCGATTCGACCGCGAGGGCGCAGATGTCGTCCTCGAACTCGCTCCGCCCGGTGAAGACGCGGATGTCGCCGATCAGCCGGTCTATCAAGACCGCGCCGGGCACATCAAAGTCCCTGCCGACAAACTCCCTCAGCCTCGCCTCGCCGTACATCACGCTCTCGGCGTTGCTCGCCTCGAACAGGCCGTCGGTGTACAGCAGGAGGCAATCGCCGGGCTCGAACGGGGTCGTCGAGCTCGTGTAGCCGAAATTCTCGACCAGGCCCGCCGCCGGCTCGGGATCCGGGCTCACCAATGCCTCCACGGCGCGGGAGGAGCCGCGCCGCACCAGGGGCCACGGATGCCCGGCGTTGGAGTGGGACAGGGTCCCGGAATCGGTGTCGATCACGGCATAGCATGCCGTGGCGAACACGAGCTCGCCGGTCTGCTCCCTGATGGGCGTCAGGCCCCGGTTGATCTCGGCGATCACGTGGGCCGGATCCGAGGCGCGCTCCTCGAGCTCCTCGACGACCCCGCGGATGAGGGCGGTCAGCAGCCCGGCCCGGACACCGTGACCCATGACGTCGCAGATCAGCACGCCGCAGCGCGAGTCGGAGAGCGGAAGGATGTGCGCAAAGTCGCCGCCGAGGGTCGTCGCCAGGATATAGCGGTGCGCGAACCGGAGCGTGCTCGCCTCGGGCGGCACGCCGCGGGGGAAGATGGGATACGTGCGGGGAAGGAAGGCCTCCTGGACCCGGCAGGCCATCCTCACGTCGGCCTCCATCGCCGCCGTGTGGCGCTTAAGCTCCTCCTCCGCGAGTTTGCGCCGGGTGATGTCGTGGCTTATCCCGACGATCCCCGTGATCCTCCCGTGGGCGTCACGCAGGGGGACCTTGGTCGTGAGCGACCAGTGGACATTGCCCTGGTCCCCGAAATCGGACCTCTCGGTGCTCAGGATCGGGGGGCCCCCGCCGAGGACCTGCTGATCGTCCTCGCGGGCCTGCTGCCCGCGGGCGCCCGGATAGAAGTCGCTGGTGGTGCGCCCCAGGGTGTCCTGCTGGCTCGCTATGCCCAGCGACTCCAGGTGGGCTCTGTTGTTGAGGACATACCGGCAGCCGGCGTCCTTGACGAAGACGCGGCTGGGGAGGTGGTCGATGATCGTGCGCAGCAGGTTCCGCTCGTCGGTAAGCTCATCCTCCGCGCGCTTCAGCTTGGTCACGTCGCGGGTGATTCCAAACGTGCCTATGATCCGGCCGGAGGAGTCGCGCCACGGCAGCTTCGTGGCCGAGCCCCAGAAGACGCTCCCGTCGAGCCGCGTGATGTGCTCCAGCATTGCGATCATCGGGACGCCCGTCTCCATGATCCGCCGTTCGTCGGCGAGCGCGCGCGATGCGTGCTCCTCCGTGAAGAAATCGCTGTCGGTCTTTCCGACGCAGGCCTCGGGGGAAGGGGCGCCCAGGGCCCTGGCGTGGCCCGCGTTGTTCCGGACGATGCGGCTTTCCCGGTCCTTGAAGTAGATATGGTCCGGGAGGTTGTCCATCAGGACCCGAAGGATGATCGAATCGAGCGCGTCGCCGCTCGGGAGCGAGTCTGAGGGAGTTGTGGCCATCGAGTCGGGAAGAGCGTCAGCCGCGGGGAACGCGCAAACAGGCCCGCCGTGAGATACAATCCGGATTCGAGACAACCGGAGCCCGTTTGGCAACGTTTCGCGAGCATGGCCGTCCGGAACGCGGCCCGCCCTCCCCGGCGCGGCCCTTATTCCCGGACCCCGCGCCCGCGGGGCCTCCGCCGGCCGCCCATCCGCTCCTCGGGGCGCCCCCCCATGAGGCCGGCTCAGTCGACGTCTATCGCCTTCCCACCCTCCCTCTTGTCGTAGCTCTTGAAGGCAAACATCGTCTCGCTGTCGACGATGCCGTCGGTCTTCAGCAGGTGATCCGTGACCACGCTCTCGATCATCTCGATCGAGTCGCACTTGATCATCACCAGGAGGTCGTACCTCCCGGAAATGGAGTACACGTCGGTCACGGCGGGGATTTCCAGGAGCTTCTCGGCCGTGCCTGTGATCTTCTTGGGGTCGTTCTTGAGGAGGATGATTGCGGTGGGCATGGGTGATTGGCCCCATCGTTTCGGCCGCCCTAACGGCCGGCCCGATGGTTCACCCAAGTTGATACGGTTGGCGCCGGTTGTCCATCCATGGCGGAGGCAGGGCCTACGCGCCGCGGCGCCCGACGCCGCCGGAAGACGGCAAACCCCCGGCGCGAACCCGGGAGGGACCAACCGGGGCCCCCAGCCAACCGGGGCACTTCCGGGGACTGGCGGCGACCGAGGTTCTCCGGCCCGGGCGAAGCCACAGGGAACATCGTATCCTGTTCATGGATATCCATTCACGACGCGATGATAAGGATTGCCACCGCCGCGCCATTCGGGCGAGGCTGCCATCGGCCCATGGGGAGGAGCCTCCGGAGATTCTGGCGCGCCCGACCCATGCCCCGCCAGGAATACCCCTGCAGATCCGAGAGCAAGACCGCCCTGCATCCCCGCCGCCTTCGCCATGCGCATACCAAAATACCGTGCCCTCGCCACGCTCGTCATCCCCACCCTGGCTCTCGCCGGGCCCGCGCCCCAGGTGATCCACCTCTGGCAGGACGGGGCCCCCGGTTTTGAGGCCCGCAGGAACGAGCCGGAACAGGCAAGGGACTACTGGGTGCGCAACATCCACAACCCCTCGGTCACCGTGTTCCTGCCGCCCAGGGAAAAGGCGAACGGCTGCGCCGTCGTTGTCGCGCCCGGAGGAGGCTTCCGCGAGCTCGTCTTCAACGCGGAAGGGAAGCAGGCCGCCGAATACCTGAACAGCCTCGGAGTCGCGGCCTTCGCCCTCAAGTACCGGCTTCCCGGCGAGGCGGGATCGCCGTACACCCCAGACCATGTTCGCCAGGACGCCCACCGCGCGCTCCGGCTTGTCAGGAGCAGGGCAGGCGAATTCAACATCGACCCGAGCCGCGTCGGGATTCTCGGGTTCTCGGCCGGAGGCGCCGTGGTGATGATGGTCGCGTTCGACAAAGGTGACGGCGATCCGAAGGCGGCGGACCCGGTCGACCGGCTAAACGGCCGCCCGAATTTTCTGATGATGGTCTATCCCGGCGGGACGGATCTCATCCCGAGGGTCATCCCGGCTGACACGCCCCCCGCCTTCCTGATCTGCGCGAACGATGACGAGTACGGCTGCGATGCGGTCACATTGGCCCTTCTCGAGAGGTTCCGCGAAGCCAAGATTTCGGTTGAGGCCCATTTCATCGCCAAGGGAAAGCACGCCTTCAACATGGGCGGCCGATCGAGCTTCGCGGCGGTGAAGCATTGGCCGGATCGGATGGCCGATTGGCTGAATGACCGGGGCTTCCTGAAGCCGGCGGGCGCCCCTTGAGCCACCATGGCCGCGGGTCGGGCCCACGGGATTCGCGCCGCCACAAAGAGGGCGGGCCCGCGGGCGCCCCGGACGGAACGCAGATCGTGACCCTGTGCGCAGCTTTCGGCGTGCACGCGCTGTGGCAGTATTCTTGAATCCAGTGCCGCCCGGCCTCCACCCATCGCCGTGCAGTGCCAGCCATCCCAAGCCCATCCGCCAGAAGAAGCCACACGCCGACCAGACCCCAATGAAACATCCAATGCCAAGAAGGATCCCTAAGGCCGCCTTCAGGACACTCGTCCGATGGGCGCCCATCGTTTCAATCGATTTGATATTCCTCAACAGGGCGGGCGAGGTATTGCTGGGCTATCGCTCGAACCGGCCCGCTAAGGACAAGTGGTTCGTCCCCGGGGGCCGCGTCTTCAAGGGGGAGCGCATACCGGACGCCATGGTGCGGATCGCGCGCCAGGAGACAGGAATCGAAGTCAGGCCCGCCACGGCGGCATTTGCGGGCGTCCACGAGCATTTCTACAGGAACAGCGTGTTCAGCAGGTCGCGCGCCCTCAGCACCCATTATGTGGTGCTCGCATTCGAGATTCGGGTCAAAAAAGACCCCCGCCTCCGCTTGGATAGCCAGCACAGGAGCCTGGCCTGGTTCAGCCGCAGGGACCTGTTGCGGTCGGGATCGGTCCACAAGAACACGAAGGCGTATTTCCGCGCCAAACGCGGCAAGCAGTGAAGACGCGGAAACCTCCTCAAGCGACCTATCTCCAATGAAGGCCAATGCGCCAACCACAACGGCTCTCTTGTGTGCCCTCGCACTGGCTTCAGCACCGTCCGGGCTTCGCGCACAGCTTCCTGCCGAGCCTGCCCTCGGTCCGGTCGATTTTCGCTATTCGCCGCCGTGGTGGCAGACTTCGGTCTGCCTGCCCGACGATCCCGACAAGGCGCTGGTCGGCAAGGAGGGGCAGTTGCTGTTCGACTATGGGAGATCGGGCGAGCGCAGTTTCGGCATTTGGCTCAGGCCCGACGTCGCAGGCGGAACAAAGTGGCTCAGGCAGGCGATGGTCTCCCCGAGGGCGCCGATCATCCAGACGTGGCGGGACGCAGGCGGAGTTGAAGTGGGCGAGGAGACGTTCATCGTCACACCCGGACCCGGCGCGGCGGTCGCGCCGCCGCTTCTGTCCCGGGTCGAGCCCCAGTATGTGTTTCATGGCTGGGCCAAGCCGGCGCGCGAATGCTCGCCTGCGTTTGCCGACGGCGCGATAGACAACAACGGGAAGCCCATTCACTTCCGGCTTGCCGTTGCTCCCGGCGCGAAGGTCACGGTCGTCTTCGGCCTGTGCGAAGGGCGCTTCAAGGAGCCGGGCGAGCGTCACCTCGTGTTGAGCGCCGAGGGCGGCGAGACGAGAACCGTGGATCCGGTGAAGGACTTTGGCGCGAACCAACCCGGGATCTACAAGCTGGAGGCGTACGATGCGAACCATGACGGCGTCATCGACATTTACGCCAGCGCGCCGGCCGGGGCGCGCGACCGCCAGGCTGCGATCAACGCGCTATGGGCCTTCTCCGGCGCCGTGCCGGCGGACGAAGCGATCATCGCCGGCCGGGCGGATGGCTCCGCCCTCGCCAGCTTTCCGGCGATTCTCCAGCCGCCGCGCCGCGCGGTGGTGCTGATGACGCTTAGGAATCCAAACCCGGTGGCGGCGACGCTGCAGCCCGTCCTGCGCATACGAAGCGTATATCCCGTGAGCATGAATCAAGCCGGCCCCAGCATTGACGTGGGCGGCGGAACACGCATCTCGGGATCCGCCCCCCTGGCGCTGGCTCGCACGGAGACGGAAGGCGAATACGCCGCCCAGATGCCGGCGGTGACGCTGCCGCCCGGCGGATCGCGGGAGGCGGTGTTCACAGTGGACCGGCATTCCTCCGGGCCGGCAGGCGCGCTGAATGCCGGCCAGGCCCGCGCGCTCCGCACCACTGCCGTCCAGTGGTGGGAAGAACTCGACCTGCCCTACACGACGATCGAGGTGCCCGACCGCGGCATTCAGGGAATCCTCAATTCCTGCGTGCGCAACATCTGGCAGGCCCGCGAACTCAAGGTCGGCGGCCCCGCCTTCCAGGTCGGTCCGACCATATACCGCGGATTGTGGCTGGTGGACGGTTCCTTCCTCTTGGAATCGGTGGCGATCCTCGGCCGCGCCCGCGATGCGCGCAGCGGCGTCGAGTACCTGCTCGGACTCCAGAATCCGGACGGCAGCTTCGTGGCAGGTGCCGGCTCCACCCCATCCACCTTCTGGAAGGCAAACGGCATCGCACTCTGGGCCGCGACCCGGCATGCTTTCCTCACCCAGGACAAGGACTGGCTCAGCCTCCACTGGCCCGCGCTCCAGCGCGCGATGGGCGCCATCCGGCGCTTGCGAGACGAGGCTCCCGATGATCCGAATGCCCTGAATTACAAGCTGCTGCACGGCGGCTTCGTCGACGGCGGCATCGACAACCAAGGAGCCGAAGCGGATCCGGAATACAGCAACATCCACTGGACGCTCGCGGGCATGAATTCCTTCATCGCCGCCGCGCATTGGCTGGGCTACGAGGCCGACGCCTCCGCCGCGCAGAAGGAATATGACGATTTCTTCGCGGCCTTCCGCCGGGCCTGCACGCGCGACACGCTCAGGGACGGGCACGGCAACGCCTACGTGCCGACCATGATGGCCAATGCCAGGGGGTACGTCCCCCAGAAAGGGCAGTGGGCGTTCTGCCATGCCGTCTACCCCGGCCAGGTCTTCCCGAAGGACGATCCGTTCGTCGAAGGCCAGCTCGCCATGCTCCGCGCCACCAAGGTCGAGGGCATGGTCTTCGACACCGGTTGGATGACGGCCGGCCTCTGGACGTATTTCGCCTCGTTCTACGGGCACGCACAGTTGTGGCAGGGCCGCGGCCGCGAGGCGGCCGAAACGCTCTATGCCTTCGCCCAGCACGCGTGCCCGATGCGCGTATGGCGCGAGGAACAGAAGCCGGCTGGCCAGGGTTCGGACGAGGTGGGCGACATGCCGCACAACTGGGCCAGCGCCGAATTCATCCGGCTCACCACGCACCTGATCGAGCTCGACCGCGGCAGCGAGCTTCACCTGCTCGAGGGCTTTCCGCGCGAGTGGGCCGGCCCCGGCATGGTCACGCGCCTAAACGGGGTGCTCACACCCTTTGGCCCGCTCTGGCTCGAAGTCCGCGTCGCCGGCGACGGCCGCAGCGCCCTTGTGAAGATGAAACGGCTCACCGGCCGGGGCCTCGCGAAAGTCATGCTCCACCTTGACGGTTTGACGGGGAAGAATGAGGCCGTCGAACTGCCCGCCTCCGCCGGCGTGGAGAGATCCATCATGCTCACCCAGCCCCATGGGGTCCCCTGACTCCCGGGCGGAAATGATCCTGGAGGAACCTCAGATCGCCTTGCCTGCAGAGAAGGCCTTCCCGACGAACCGGCCAATGCCGTAGTAGGACTGGGTGTCCGGCGCAAACACCAGCGGCTCCATTCTCTTGATGTCTATCAGTTGTCTTCCGTCCAGCACGGATTCCTCCGCCTTCACGTCCAGAATCTCGCCGACGAATTGCGTGTGCAACCCCAGTTCGATTGCCTGCACCAGCCTGCATTCGAGGACCAGCGGGAACTCCTTCACATAGGGCGCGTCGACGAGATCGCTTTTCACCGGCGTCAGCTTGGCCGCCGCGAACTTGTCGACGCTCCTGCCTGACACCAGCCCGAGGTAGTCCGCCTGGCTGACATGCGCTTCGGACGGGATGCTGATCGTGAACGCCCTGCGCTCGACGATGTTCCCATGCGTGTAGGTGGCCTTGCGCAGCGAGACGGCGACGCAGGGGGGCTGGGAACAGCAGATGCCGCCCCAGGCGGCCGTCATCGCGTTGGGTTTGCCGGCCTTGTCGTAGGTCCCCACGACAAACACCGGGGTCGGGTAAACCAGGGTCTTGGCCCCAAGAGACTTTTTCATGGCGGATTGGATTTAAGCAGGGTCCGGACGGCATCCAAGCTTCGGCTGGAACTCATTGCGCAGATTGAAGGCCCGCAGGCGCCGGCAAAGGCCGTCGGAGCATCGCCCCATGAGAAACGGCCAAGGGGCCTCCCGGGCCTCGGGCTACTTGAGCCTCCTCAACCAGACGTTTCTGACGGACACCCGTGACGGTGCCCCCTCAATCTCGATGCCGATGAAGCCCGTCTGGTTGTTTGACGATGCCGGGTCGTCATCTATGTACACGGCCATGAGCTGGCCGTTGATGACGTGGATGAATGTGCCGCCCCGCGCCATAATCAGGTATTCGTTCCAGTCGTTGGTCCTGACATACCCGCCGAGGGCGTCGCGGCTGCCGATGTTGGCGACAAGCCTGGGTTTCGATCCGGCCGAGGAGTTCACGACCTGGCCGCGCCAGGCGAGGATGCCAAGCGGAGTGTTCTCCGAGTAGAATTGGCCGGAAAAAGAGGAGCATATCGGGGATACAGGGTACCAAAAATCCGCCTGGGGCCCGGTCATCATCCAATCCAGGTTGAAGGGAGGGGAGCCCTCCTTCGCGCGCCTCCAGGGCAACCCGGTCTTGCTTCGGTATTGGACGCCGCTCCCCCCGCCGATCTCGACCTTGATCTCGAGCTTCAGGTCAAAGTCGTACGGCTCCGCCCCGCGGTAGACAAGGTAGGCGTTGCTGACGGGTTTCTCCTTTGTGGATTCACCGACGATGGCGCCGCCCTCGACCCTCCATATCGAAACGTCTCCGTCCCAGCCCCTCAGGCTGGTCCCGTCGAAAAGCGGCACGTAGCCGGCGTGGTCGTCGAAGTCCACGGGCTCCGGCTCCCGAAAGCCCCAGGATTCGAGGGTCTTCCTGTCGCTCGCCGCGCCCTTGGGCTGCGGCTGCGCGGAAGGCGCGGGCGATTGGCCTTGGGCGCTCGCAGCCGAGCCCCCCAGGCACGCCGCACAGCCGACTGCAACCAGAGCCCAACTCCGGCGCCCGAGGAACATGCCCCTGCGACTCATCGTCCCCCAGAACCCGCAGAACTGCGATTGGATCATGGGCCGTACGCTACGCACTTCGTTTGTCGCCAGGCGAGGCCCATTCCATGGGCGCCCCTCGGTGAACAATCCGCTCCGGCCTGGGTCTGCGCCGAACGGGCGCGGCCACGCGATCTCCTTCCGCAAGGCCGCCAAGCCCGGTCACGCACCCGGTGCGCCCGGCTGAAACTGGTCCACCATGCGCCGGATCGCCCGGGTATGCTCGGGAGTCGTCCCGCAGCACGAGCCGACGATCCCGGCGCCGGCCTCCAGGACCTCAGGGACCGCCCGGGCCATGTCGGAGGGGCGCTGCCTGTAGACCGTCTTCAGGTTCTCGAGGAAGGGCTGGCCTGCGTTCGGCTGCACCATGACGGGAAGCGTCGAATGCCGCCGGTAGAGGCGCGCCACCCTGGCGGCTCCCGCCATGTCCATCCCCGTCCCGCAGTTCAATCCCACGATGTGCGCGCCCCTCTCCTCGGCAAACTCGGCCGCCTGCTCGGGCGATATGCCCATCATCGTCCGGTAGGTGATCCGGTCCTGCAGCAGGTCGTAGGCCAGCGACGCGATGATGCATGGCGCGCCCGCCCTCGTGGCCGCGTCGATCGCGATGCCCAGCTCCTCGAGCGCCGTCTGCGTCTCGATGATGATCGCGTCGACACCGGCGCCGACGAGCGCGGCGGCCTGTTCCTCGAGCGCCGACTGCGCCTCCGCCGCAGGGAGGTCGCCGTAGGGCTCGAGGATCGCGCCGAGAGGCCCGATGTCGCCGAGCACGAAGCCGGGCCGGCCGCCGAACGCCTCGCGCGCGATCCGGGCGCCGGCCAGGTTGATCTGCGCCAGCTCCGCCCCGTGACCGCGCCTTAGGAGCATGAGTCGGTTCGCCCCGAAGGTGTTCGTGATCAGGCAGTCCGCGCCCGCCTCGGCGTACCGCCTCTGGATCGCGAGCACCCGCTCGGGATGGGTCAGGTTCCAGGCATCGCCGCACCCGCCCTCCTCAAGGCCGGCGGCCATGAGCTCGGTGCCCATCGCCCCGTCGGCGACAAGGCGGCGGTCCCGCACGGCTTCATGGAGGAGTCCTTTAGGCATCTCGGTTGCGCGGCCGTCCCGGCCCCGTCTACATGGGCCCCGTGACCGGCATCTTACAATCCCTTACGTTCATCCGCGCAAGGACCGCCGGGGCCTTTATTTCGCCCGGAGCAGGAGCACCGGCACCCTGACGCTGTGCCGCACCCGCCGGGAGGCCGACCCGAGGAAGAGGTCCGCCATGAAGTGGTGCCCGTGCGTGCTCATCGCGACGAGGTCGCATCCCTTGTCCCGAACCCACTTGACGATCTGATCGCCCGGCTCGCCGAAGGCCAGTTCGGCCTCGGCGGGGATGCCGGCGGCCTGAAACTCGGCCTGCAGGTTGCGCAGATACGCCGTGTCCTCGTCGATCTCGGGACTGACAGCCTCGGCCCCGTAGGTTCGCGCCGCCCAGCCGTCGGCGACGTGCAACAGCACGACGTGGCTCTTTAGCACCTTGGCCAGGGCCTTGACGTGCTCGACGATCGCCCGGTCGGTGGGCGTCGCGTCCAGGGTAACCAGGATCTTGTTGTACATGTCCGGCCTTCGGAGGGGTGTGTGGAGCCCGGTTCTCAGCCGCCGACGATGACGGCCCAGGCCTGCTTCAGCGCATCCGGCAGGCTATAGATGTCCATCGCGGTAATCAACAGCGCCGTGCCCCAGCCGGTGACCATGAGGAACCAGCCGCTCCTCCACTTCCCCATCCGCTTGCGCGTGCTGGTGAAGTGCAGCAGCGGGAACATGGCGAAGGGCAGCTCGAGGCACAGCACAACCTGGCTCAGGTTGACCAGGTCGGTCACGCTGCTGCTGCCGCGGACGCTGATGATCAGGATCGCCGGCACCACGGCCAGGGTCCGGGTGATCAGGCGCCGCACCCACGGCTTGATCCGCCAGCGCATGAATCCCTCCATCACGACCTGACCGGCCAGCGTGCCGGTGATCGTGCTGCTCTGGCCGCTGGCGAGCAGCGCCACCGCGAAGAGCGTGCTGGCCATCGCGGTCCCCAGCAGCGGGGCGAGCGTCAGGTAGGCCACGCGGATCCAGTCGCTGTCCGCCGTGAACATGACCACCCCGGAGCCGGGCACCGTTATGCTGCTCTTTCCGTAGAACACGATCGCCGCGAGCACCAGGATGGCCGCATTGATGAAGAAGGCGATGGTTAGCGCCACCGTCGTGTCGATCGTGTTGAAGCGGATGGCGCGGCGCACGGACTGCTCGTCCTTCTGCAGGTTGCGGGTCTGCACCAGGGCCGTGTGGAGGTACAGGTTGTGCGGCATGACGGTCGCCCCGATGATTCCGACGGCCACGAAGAGCATGCCTTTCTGGGCGAAGTCGGGCCGCACCATGGCGCGGCCCATCTCCAGGAAGTCGGGCCGGGTCTGGGCCAGCCCGAAGATCTCGATGGCGTAGCAGGCGCCGATGGTCACGACGAAGACCGTGACCACCGCCTCGATCAGCCTCGCGCCAAAGCCCTGCAGGGCCAGGAGGAGAATCACGTCGAAGGCGGTGATGATGATCGCCCACTGCAGGGGGATGTGGAACAGCATGTTCAGGGCCACCGCGCTGCCGAGCGCCTCGGCCAGGTCCGTCATTCCGATGGCGATCTCCATGGAAATCCAGTTCGGCCAGCGCATCCACCCGGGGTAGTAGTCGCGGCAGCACTGGGCCAGGTCCTTGCCGGTCGCGACCCCCAGGCGGGCCGAGATCACCTGGAGGACGACCGCCATCAGGCTGGCCAGGGCGACGACCCAGAGCAGGGCGTACTTGAACTGCGCCCCTCCCGCCAGGTCGGTGCCCCAGTTGCCCGGGTCCATGTAGCCGACGCTGATCAGGATCGCCGGCCCGACGAAGGCCCGCCACTGGCGCCAGAAACCCGCCTGGTGGGGCGGCACGCTCACCGAGCCGTGCAGCCCCTCCAGGGACCTGTGCCCCCCGGGGGGCGGGTCGTCGGGGTTTTTTTGCCTTGTCTCCAAGCTGTAGCCGTAGCTACATTCGGTCGCCTAGGTTGTCAACAGACTTCCCTTTTCCCAGAAACCGGGCATGAATCGCGCCGTGGCAAGCCCAGCAAAGACCCGTCCCGATCCGCGCAGGATCAGGATCCAGCGCACCCGCGAGGAAAACGCCCAGGAGACCGCCCAGGACTACGTGGAGATGATCGCGGAGCTCATTTCCTCCACCGGGGAGGCGCGGGTGACCGACCTGGCCCGCCGCCTGGGCGTCACCCACGTTACGGTCAACCGCACCATACAGCGCCTCCGCCGCGACGGCCTGGTCACCGCGCTTCCCTACCGTTCCATCTTTCTCACGGCCGCCGGCCAGAGGCTTTCCGAGGCCTCCCGCCGGCGCCACGAGATCGTCAGCGAGTTCCTCAGGTCGCTCGGCGTGCCGGGCGACATCGCGGACGCGGACGCCGAGGGCATGGAGCACCATGTCAGCAAAGAGACCCTCGCCGCGTTCGCAAAGCACCTTACAGGCCGGGGCTGACGCTGGCCGCTTTGACCGGGTGGGCTCTTGACCCGATCTGACCCTGGCGCAAAGTCTGGGAGATGCGCATTGCAGCGTGCCTTGCGGCCTGTGCCATTGCCTGGCTCCCGGCTTCCCGTGCCGCCGGCGCTCCCGCGCCGGCCGCGACGGGAGGCGTGCCGGTTTCGTCTGCTGGACCGCCCGGAACGGCCGCTGCCACCGAACCGGGGCATTATGCCTCCGTGCATGGTTTGAAAATGTACTACGAGGTTCACGGGAAGGGGCCGGCGCTTCTCGTCCTTCACGGCGGTATGTGCTCCATCCCGGTCTGGCCGGAGGCGATCGAGTTCTTTTCCAGGGAGTACCAGGTGATTGCGCCCGAGCAGATGGGGCACGGAAGGACCGCCGACGACCCGAGCCGGCCGATGGATTACCATGCGATGGCCGAGGATACCGTGGAGCTGCTGCGCCAGCTGAAGATCGGGAGGACTTATGTCCTCGGTCACAGCGACGGCGGCATCATCGGCCTGGACCTCGCGATCAATCACCCCGATTTGGTCATAAGGCTCGCCGCGGCGGGCGCCAATTTCAGCCCGCCGCCCCCCCCGAAGCCGGGTTCCCGCGAGATAAAGGCCGACGACATCCCCCGGTTCATCCGCGAGCCGTACGAGCGCCTTTCGCCGGACGGGGCCGCCCATTGGCCCATACTCTTCGCGCGCGTGAACCAGATGTGGAAGACGCAGCCAAATTTCAGCAGTGCTCAGCTCGGGGGAATCGTCTCGCCCACGCTCGTCATCGCCGGCGACCACGATTTTGTCTCGCCGGAGTACACGGTGGAGATGTGGAGGGCCATTCCAGGAGCTCAGCTTTGGATCGCGGCCAACAGCACCCACGGGCTCCCGAAATTGCGGGCCGCGCTGTTCAACATGACCGTGGATTCCTTTTTCAAGGAGGCGGCTCCGAGGCATCCCTGATTGCGGGGCTCTGGCTGTTCGTTCCAGCTGGAAGACCTCGATTTGATGGGCGCTACTGGACTCGAGCCCGAAGGGCTTGATCAATTGACGAGGTCTGACTCGGCCAAAGCGAAGCTTAGGCCGAGTCAGCCCTCGCCCAGCGGGACGGGATGCGCTGGGCCTGGATGTAGCGTTTGACAGTCTGGAGGTTGGCGCCGCCGCAGGAGCCGGCGTAGTAGGAGGGGGTCCAGAAGTGGACGCCCCAGAGTTTGCGGCGGACCTCGGGGAAGTTGCGCTTGCGCAGGAACCGGGCGGAGACCAGCTTGAGCGAGTTGACCAGCCGGGAGATGGCCAGCTTTGGGGGATAGTCGACGAGGAGATGCACGTGGTCGTCCTCGCCGTCGAACTCCCGCAGGGTGCAGCCCATCTTGGCGCAGACCTCTCCGAGGGTGCCCCCCAGATGATCCCGCACCCGGTCGGTGATGGCGTTGCGTCGGTACTTGGTGACAAACACTAAATGGACAGTGAGCGAGTAGACGACACTTCTTCCTCTGCGGATGTCCTTTTTCATTGAACAAAGACTAATATACACCCATGCTCCTGCCAAGATGAAAGCGGCAACCGCCTCACGCCTGCGCGGGCTCGTATTCCGGCTGGAGCCAAACCGGGGGCAGGAGGCGTTCATGGGCCGGATCGGGGACTGTTGCCGGTATGTCTTCAACTGGGCGCTCGGCTATCGGCAGGACGTCTGGCTGGCAGCGCGCTCCGCCGGCGCGACGGGGGTCAAGGGTTCGCTCGGCTACAACCAGCTTGCCGGATACCTGGGCGGACTGCGGGTGGAACATCCCTTCCTCGGGGAGGCGCCCTATCACTGCCTCCAGCATGCGCTAAAGGACCTCGACGCGGCCTTCGAGCGGTTCTTTGGCGGGGAAGCCGGCTATCCGAACTTCCGGAGGAAGGGCCGCTGGACCCCGAGTTTCCGGTTCCCGGATCCGAAGCAGTTCGAGGTCAACGGCCAGGCGATCAAGCTCCCGAAGTTGGGATGGGTGAAGCTGCGCCGACATGGCCGGCCGATCCCCGGCACTATCAAGCAGATCACGGTCAAGTCCGTCGCCGGCAGGTGGCAGTGCTCGGTTCTCGTGGAGGAAGAGTATGAGGTGCCCGCTGCGCCAACCGGCCCGGCCATCGGTATCGACGCCGGCGTGGCGCACTCGGCCGCTTTCGCGGCGACCGACGGCCGCACCGGCCTGGTATCGCTGCCTGTGGCCACGGCGGGTGAGGAACGCACCCTGCGGCGCATGGCCCGGACGATCGCCCGGCGCCGCCGCGGCTCGGGCCGGTATCTGCAAGCCGTGCTCCGGCGGCAACGCTACCAGCG
>CALAOT010000005.1 GCA_937889545.1 uncultured Opitutaceae bacterium | reverse complement strand
CATGACGCGGACAGCTTGGCGCTTCGCGCGCTGCTTGTCCGCCCCATGTTATCTAGAAGCCTGCTGAATCCTTTTGTAGGTTGCTACGGATCAGAAGGTTAGTGGTTCGACTCCCTCCGGGTGCGCCAATTTTTGATGCGTTTACTTTCGGCATCTATTGCCCGAAGGGCGCGGATTCCCCGCCCCGCGGACTGCCGGGTCGATGGAGCATCATCGGGAAGACATCTCTGCCAGGAGCCATTGGCTGATACGAAAGATGACCAGGCCAAGCACCGCGGCCACCACGACATCACTGAAAAAATGGAGGCGGAAATACACGCGGGTGATCCCCCAAAGGATGGGCAACAAGATGAGCAGGAAAAGAGCAGAGGGATAATAGGAGGCCAAGGTGAGGCCGACTGCCAGATTGTTCATCGTGTGTCCGGACGGAAGGGAGAACCGGTCAAGGGGGGGCACCTGCGGCGGCAAGCCGTTCGTTTCGCGCTGAAACGGGCGGACGCGACGAATCGAAAGCTTCAACGGCAGGTACAATGCCAGGCTTGCCGCCAGCGCGAACAGGCAGTGGGAGATGATGACCGCGAATTCGCGGTGCGGCCGCGTGATGAAGACCGCCAGAATCACGGGGAGCCAAAACCAGCCGTCGCCGGCCCGTGCGAATATCCTGAGCGCCGAACGCAGCCTCGGGTGGAGGTGAATCCCGCAAAGCCTCGCTACGAGCCGGACATCGACGGCGTGAATTCGTTTGAACATCTGCGGTGCACAGCAAGGACGACAGAACCCGGCCATCAAGCGAGATCTCGCCCCGGCGAGCGGCCGAAATGTCCTTGCCACCCGCTGCGCGTTTGGAAGTATCGGCCGTCATGAGGCCAAGTAATTGAACTTATGAGCGCGCCCAGCATTCCCAACACGTTCTATTTGTATCCGGACCTCAGCGGAGGCGTGGATGTCGGACTCGAGAATATCAACGTGACGGGACTGCCCCTCATTAAACTCGAGGCCACCGTCAAGGCCCTGCCCAAGATTGTCACCGACAACACGGTCAAGATGGGGCTGGACGACATAAGGGTTAAGGAGCTTCCGACCGTGCATCTTGAATTGAGCGTGGCGCCAACTCGCGTCCACTATCCTGGCCACTACAAACTCTGCGCGGCGATCTTTGGCGTGGAGTTCTTCAGCCTCGCCGTCTGCGGAGAGTCCATGGCGATCGCGGAGCCCTACGAGCCGCACAAGACCGAAATCTGCCATTGAGGCGGAGAAACCCGCAACGCCAGTCTAAGCCCGCCTCAAAAGATGGTCAGCGAACGCGAGGTCGGCCAGCGCCTGGTGGAATTGAGCAAGGAACCGCTGGTTTTCGCGGGCCAGCCGCCACACCTGGTCGGATTCATCGACGTGAAGAATGTCACCGGGGAAAGACTGAGGCTGCGCAACGTCTCCCTGTCCGGCCTGGATCGGAAACTGGTTCACGGGGGCAGCTTCGGACCGGTTCAGGCGTTCGGGCTTCTTGGCGCCGGCGAACGCAAGAGGGTGCGGGTGCGCCTTGCCGTGCAACCGCAGGCGCCCCCGGGTGTCTATAAAGGCAAGATGGAATGCGCGGGAGAGCAATGCGAAGTCGCCATACATGTCCTCGAGTCGTGGAAACTCAGGGTGAGCCCCGAGAACCTGAGCATTAAGCTCCTGCCCGGCGAGAAAATGGTCCGCAGCGTTCATGTGACAAACGAGGGCAACATGCCGTACGCGTTGCACAGGGCGGTATTCGCGCCACTGCAGGAGAAGGACGGCCTGCACCGCGCCATTTACACCGCGCTGATGGAAGCGAGCTCGCAGGGCTCGGACAAGACCTTGGACGCCTTTGTTCGCGAGCTTGGCAACCGCGAGGTCAAACCGCTCACGGTCAAGGTGAAGTCCGGTGGCCGCGTTCTCAATCCGGGCGCCTCATCGCGGCTGGAGCTGGAGTTTGAGGGAACGGAGTCGCTGAAGAGACACTGCCTGTACACGGGCTCGGTTCAGTTCGAGAACAGCAACCTGAGTTTCGACATTGAAATCGTTGATCAGATGGCAACCGCCGGAAAAAGTACCACCAAATGAGCAAGTTCAAAATCGAGAACAACACCGACAGCGAATGCCGCGGCGGAACCGACGATTTTGCGCAGCTCGGCGTTCGCCTGGTGACGCTTTCACTCGATGGCGCCAGTGAATTCATGAAGCAGAGCTCGTCGCTGTTTCTTTCGTCCCTGCCGAAGCTGGGCTCGGCGAGGGGCGCCACGTGCTGCGAGATTCCAGAGACATCGT
Source organism: uncultured Opitutaceae bacterium (assembly GCA_937889545.1). Lineage (GTDB taxonomy): Bacteria > Verrucomicrobiota > Verrucomicrobiia > Opitutales > Opitutaceae > Palsa-1447. Next base: position 102,190 of record CALAOT010000005.1, on the reverse strand, counting down.
GCCCGCCCCGTTGCGCCTGCGAGATCGAGTGGGAGGGATCCGCCGGCGAGGACCTGCGCACGGCGATTAAGGTCGTCAACACCTCAAATCAGACGCGCGCGTTCTCCTTTAGCTCGACGCCGTTCAAGAACGCCGCGGGCTTGACCCTGCCGGTGAGCGTCTCCCCGGCGTCCGCTACCCTAAGGGCCGGCGGATCCGCAACCATCCTCGCGGAGTTCACCGTCACCGAGGCGATCGCATCGGGCGGACCGCTCGAAGAGGCCGAGGTGCTTATCCAGGGAGCCTACGAGCAGCGCGTCTGCATGAAATTGCGCGCCCTTCCGGATAGGGTTGCGCATTGCGTGGTCGAGCAGGGCGATCCGCCCGTGCGCCTGCGCGCGCACCAATGGTGGGATCATTTCCAGTGCACGGAGCCGTGCATAAGCGATGTCACGGCGGCGCAGCCGCAACCCATTATCGGCACGGTGATGCTGCCGCGTTCCCCAACAAACGCCAGGACAAGGAAAAAATCATGAGCACTGCAACTGATACCAAAGAACTGTCGGATAAATTCCAGGCGCTGGTCAGCAAGTCATTCAAGGAGAATGCGGAGCTCTTCAAGCGGTTCACGGCCTTGTACACCGATGGGGCCAAGCAGTTCTCCTCCGGGTTGAAGGGCGAGCCGCGCCTGGAAGCCGGGGACAGCCTCACTCGGCTGGCCGAATTGAATATCTCGTACTGGTCCGCGGCCACAAGCCACGCCCTGGCGTTTGGCCGCGACCTCGCAAGCGCGTATGAGAAGGCCCTGGGCTTTAAGGATTCGGCAGGGGCCGAATCCAAGGTCGAGATCACCGTTAGCGCACGGGCTGGGGCGCGGGCGTCGGCGGCCTTCCAGCTGGAGAACAAGTTTTCCGAGACGCTGAATGTCTCGCTTTCGGCCGGGGACATCCACTCGCCGAGCGGCGGAGTTGTGAAATCGGTGCCCGTCACGCTAAATCCGGCCACTCTGAGCCTGGCCCCCAAGGCGCAGGCCGTGGTGCAGGTGTCCCTGGACATACCCGGCGACTGGCATGTCGGTGGCGTCTACACCCTGCCCGTCAAGCTGGCGGGTTTCCCCGCCAAGGAGATTGTGATTAGGCTCCACGTTGCCCAGGCCGCAGCGGGCGCCGTCAAGCCCGTCTCCACTCCGCGCAAGGCGAAGGTCTCCACTCCGCGCAAGGCGAAGAAATCTGGTCGCTCGAAGCCGGCGTGAAGCGCTTGCGGATTGGCCCCACCCACGTTAACCGAAGCGCATGGCAGTTCGAGCAGGGAAGAAAAAGAAGGCGTCTCCTCAATCCCGGTCAAAGCAGGTTAGGAAAGCGCACGTAGTCATCGTACGGACGGCCTCGAACGACAAGTTCTCGCTGCTGGGCATCGCGCTTGAGCGGGCCGGTTTCTGGCCCCACATCGACGCGGCGCGCCGCCGCGCGGGGATTCCGGGCGAGGGTTTCCAGGTGCTGATCAAGCCCGACCTCCACCTGTTCGGCACCGCGGAATCAACCGGAACCGACCCCGAGCTCGTCGAGCACTTGATCGACCTGCTCCATGATCGCGGCTACTCCAAAGTTGTCGTCGCCGATGCCCGGAGCGTGTGGGAACTCTGGCTGGAGAATTGCGACGTGCCTGTGCGGGCCGAGCTCGTCGGCTACCACTATGTGACAAGAAGGGGCCGCGCCTACGACGTTGCGGACCTGAGCGAGGACGTCGTGCCCGTCTCGTTTCCCGCAACGAGCGCATTGCGGGGCACCGGGATCGCCCGCGCCTGGGTCGAGGCCCACTACCGCATCAACTTCGCTAAGAACAAGACACACGAGGAATTCGGCTTCGCCCTCTGCCTCCAGAACCTCCTCGGCGTGCTTCCCCTGCGAGACAAGGACTATCACTACCGCAACCGCCTGAAGCCGTGGGATGTATGCGCTGAGGTCCTTGTCCGGTCGCCCGCGCAATTCAACCTTGTCGACGCATTCATCAGCAACCACGGCAGCGAGGGCGATCGAGCGTCGCACCCCATTGAGACCCGCACGATGATTGCCGGCCCGGACGCGCTGCTGGTCGACTGGGCTGCCAGCCTGAAGATGGGCCTCGACCCATACGCGTCGGCCATAAGCGCCAAGGCCCTTCGGGCCGTCGGCCTGCCGAAGGAATACGAGATCCTCGGCGATCTGACGCCCTATCCGGGCTGGATCAACGTGCCGCCGCTGCTCAGCGACTCGGTGCGAAGGCGCAACGAGTCGCCGGCGTTCGGCAGGCTGGTCAAGCCCTGGCTGCAGTCGGTGAATCGCGAGCTCTTTCCGTTCAAGGACCTGGTCAACGACCGCGCCAACGCGATCGCGATGAAATACCTGTCGAACGTCGACACGAACAACGGCGGCTTCTACACCCTTGTGGGACTGAATTACCTGCTCGGATTCGCCCACAGCAGCCTTGAGGCGTATCAGATTGTCAATCACAAGGAGCGCCTGCGCTGGAGGGATGCCCCTCTTGACTTCGACCCAAAGGCATTCGCGGCCGCAGACTACAAGGCGGTGCGCGCCTACATGGAGCCCCTGCAGCGGATCATCAGGGAGACCCCGGCCGAGCCGAACGGCCTTCGCTGGCGGTATTTGGATGGCTCGGTTCTCTTTGAATTCGCCCAGGTCATACCGGTGCCCTTCCGGAAGTTCGTTTCCCGCGTCACCATCGCCAAGGCGGTCCAGTCGATGAACGACTACATCGGCGGAGCCTGCGCGCCCGTCGCCTTCGACCGCAGCGGCCGGGTGACCTACCAGGTCGAGCGAAACATCTACCTGCCGCAGCCGAACTGGATCGGCCTCTTTGGCGGGCAGCACATCGACGTGGGCAAGCTCGAATACATCGAATACGGGAAGGGTGTTCAGAAGATCTTCTGGCGCGCAATCAGGAGCAGCAACGGGTCCGCGGAGTTTGACGACGGCATCGTGACATTCGCCGCGGAGGAGAAGGACCAGACCCGGGTGACGATCGTCGCGCGACAGAAGTTCGCGCTGCCGCTATTCTGGCAGGCGATCAACATGGACCTCACCCCGAAGATAAAGAACGCCCTGGTCGTTGACGCCTACACGCGCTACTTCCGGCAGACCATCGCGAATTTTGAGGCGCAATACCAGGGTCGCGAATTCCGGGTCGGCCGTCCTTGGAACCTCGCGGAGGGCGAGACCGGATCGGGCGCCAATGCCCGGCTGGAGGCGATTGTGGAGTTGTTCAGCAGCGTGGGGAAGGCGCTGGGCGGGAACCTGGTCGACTTCCCGTCGCTCCTGCAGTCGCTCGGGATCGCGAAGAAGGAAACCCCGGCCGCAGCCGTGGATGACCAGGGCTTCCGGCATTTCGACGGATCCTTGGGCGGCCCACAGGCCGTGCGCGATGGCGCGGGCCTGGCCGGCTTCTTCAAGAACGCGCGGACCGAGGCTTCCGGGTTCTTCACGGACGTTGCCGAGGCGATGCGAAAGGACGCGCAAATCGGGGCCGCCCAGCTTCCCCAGGGCGAATGCGGCGCACCATGAGAGCCCTTGTCACCGGGGCAAACGGGATTGTCGGGGCCAATCTCGTCCGTGAACTGCTTCGGGACCGCCACGCGGTCAGGGCCTTTGTCCGGGAGAAGAGCGACCGCCGCAGCCTGCGCGGCCTGGACGTTGAGACGAGCGTCGGAGACATCCTTCAGGCCGAGAGCATTGCCGGTGCCGCGCGGGGATGCGACGTGCTGTTTCACACCGCGGCCGTGTACTCCTACTGGAGGCACCCGGCGGAGGATCTGAAGAAGGTCGCCGTGCAGGGGGCGCTCAATGCCGTGGAGGCCGCGCACCGGGCCGGGGTGGGGCGGGTGGTCCTGACCTCGACATCGGTGGTGTGTGGCTCCGGCACGCAGCGCTACGTGCGGGACGAGACCAGCCCGGACACCGAGACCGACGCCTACGCGGTGGCCAAGGCGGCCCAGGAATACCGGGCGTTCACGCGCGCGGCCGAACTCGGCGTGGACCTGGTGGCGGTGTGTCCGAGCATGTGCCTCGGACCGCACGACTACCGCCTTGGCCCGAGCAACGCGATCATCTGCTCCTTCCTGAGGGATCCCTTGAAGCTGACCTGGCCCGGGGGCTGCAACCTGGTTTCGGTTCGGGACGTCGCCCGCGGCCATATCCTGGCGGCCGACAAGGGCGTGAGGGGAAAGCGTTACATCCTGGCGGCGGAGAACCTGGAGTGGCCCGCCGTTCACAAGTTGATAGCGGAGCTGTGCGGCGCGGACCCTCCGAAGTTCACGGCGAACCACACCTCGTCCTATCTTGCCGCCACGGCCCAGGAGCTGATCAGTCTGGTCACGCGGCAGGAGCCCCTTTCCACCCGCACGCAGGCGAAGATGGTCGGGCGCTTCTACTGGTACAGCCACGAGCGTGCGGCCGAGCTTGGCTATGCGCCGCGCCCCGCGCGGGCGGCCCTGGCGGACGCCATCGCCTGGCTGCTGAGCAGTCCGCACATCTCGATGCAGCTGCGGGCCGCGCTCCGGCCGACGCGCGAGGTCTACGAGGCCTGGGAGGCGCACCAGGAGGCCGAGCAGCGATTGCTCAAATTGAAGAAAACCGCCTAATCCCCGCCGAATTCCATGAGAATCAGTTCCGTCAGCGTTCTGAAGCATCCGCGCGAGAGCGTGTGGGTCGCGATCCGCGACCGCCTTCCGGAGGTGGTTCTCCTGCTCGATGACATCGAGAGCGTCACGGTGGAGTCCAGGAAGGAGCTGCCCGACGGAACGGTGGATCTGGTGAACATCTGGAAGGCAAAACCGAAGCTGCCGGCCATCGTCACCGGCTACATCAAGACGGAGATGCTGGCCTGGACGGACCGGGCCGAGTATCGGCCGCGGAGCTACGAGTGTGTCTGGCGCATGGAGCCGCATTTCCTGGCCGAGAGGATCAGGTGCTCGGGGGTGACCCGCTACGAGCCCGCGATGGGCGGGAGGGGCACGCGGGTGACGTTCGAGGGCGACCTTGTGCTCAGCCTCCAAAACCTCGCGGGCGTGCCGTCCATTCTGGAGGGCCCGCTGGCCAACGCGGTCGAGCTTTTCGTCGTGGCGCTCGTGCCGAAGAATTTCCGGAAGCTCCTGGAGGCGGCCGGGACCCTGCTGAGCTCCGCGCCCGGGTCGCCGCCGGGCGGGAAGGCTAGGGCGGGCTGATCAGGTAGCTGTGGTGAAAGCCGAGCCTCGGGTCGGCGATCTTTGGCAGCTTCACGAACTCGTGCAATTCGGGCATCTGCACACGGAGACGGATCTCGTTCGAGGGATAGTCGTATATCGTGATGTGGTTCAGGCCGCGGTTGGCGGTGAACAGCAGTGACTGGTCCTTGGACAGCTGGCATGCGTAGATCGAGTCCAAGAACGTGAAGCGGCTCACCCTGAGAGCGCCCAGTATGTGCCTGGTGCTCGTGAAGAGGCCGCCGCGGGCGAGGGAATCGTAGATCTGCGTCGCCATCGACCTGGAATGCTTGAGGCTCGTCTGGAAGCCCGGCCTCTCGTCGATGATTCGAAACTTGGCGAAGCTCTCCAGATCTATGAAGACGATCGTCTGGCTGCCGCCGTTGCAGAAGATGAGCTCCCGATCGGAAATCGTGACGTCCGAGTTGATATGCGCCGGGGTGTCGCGGCTCGCGGCCCAGTGCCGGGTCACCTGCTTGGTCTTCGCGTCGATCTCGTAGGCGTATTCCTTGAGGTAGGCCATCGCCCACTCATGATAGTCCACCCCATCCTGCGGGAAGACCCGGAACGACACGCTGTAGAACAGGTCCTTTTTCTTGTGCGGTATCAGGTGCCAGCAGGTCGTGGGAAGCTGGATCCGCGTCGCCTCGCCGGTCTTCATGTCCCAGACGCCGACCTCCTTCGCCTCGCCGCGGCGGCCAAACACCGGGTTGTCCATCGAGCCGTAGCACAGGTACCGGCCGGATGCCGTGAGCTTCATCGCATGGGGCAGCTTCACCTTGTGCGGGCCGAGTTTCTCACCCTTTGATATCCTCTTGACGTTGAACCTGTAGAAATAGTCGCCAATGGCGGTGATGAACTCGTCGTTGTTCAGCCAGATCGAATGGGTGCTTCCGCGCAGGCTGGTGTCATTCACCTCGAAACGCAGGGTGGAGATCCGGTCGTACTCCTCGAGGTTCTTGGCGTCATAGAAGATGAGGTGCTGGCCGACGTTTCCCAGAAACCCGTGCGTTCCGGCGGGGTTCACGTTGACGGAGTGCCCGGCCGCCACTCCGTCGTAGTAGCTGATCTTGTACGCGTAGGAGTTGTCCGCGGGGTCGTACCGGAACAGGCAGACCCCGGCCATGCCCTCCAGGCCGTTGATGCCGTTCCCGTCGAGGGCGACATGGAACGAGTACGGATACTGCTTTTTCAATGCGAAGTTGGGCTGATTTGAGGAACGAGAATCCCGGCCTTGGGGGAGATTTGCCCGAGCTAAAATCAATGTTTTTGCGGCACGAGCTAAATCGTCCGCCGATGCTAGAAATCCCGGCGGACGGCGCCGTGACGAAGAGCCGCCCGCTTTTCGCCCCGTCATTCGCGGCGGAGGCAGCCCGCGATGGGCCTGCCATCCGGAGCGGCTGGCCTCCCGTATGGGCCGGTCAGGGGCGGACTGCGCCCGCCCAGGCGGCGCCTCGCCGGTCGCGCACCATCATCCAGAGGAAGGCCGAGGCGGCCAGGGTGGCTGCACTGATCAGGAAGATCACGTTCTTGTCGGCGGCCCTCTGGATGATCGAGCCGACGAACAGGCTGACCAGAAGCTGCGGCAGGACAACCGAGAGATTGAAGATGCCCATGAAGAATCCCATGCGGCGCTGCTCCACGAGCTCGCTCATGATCGCGAAGGGAATGCTGACGATCGAGGCCCAGCCGATGCCGGCGACCGCCATGCAGAGGTACAACCCTGTCGGCGACGCCACCCTGAGCGCGATCGCCCCGTAGGCCAGCGCCATGAGAGCGCATGCCAGCCCGTGGACGCGCACCCGGCCGATCCTCTCCGAGAGCGGTTCCAGGACAAAAGCGGGAAGCAGGAAGCCCACCGTGTTCAGCACAGCGAAGGCGATCGCGATGATGGGGCCGGACGCCTTGTTCACCGCTTCCGGCGCGACCCCCGCGGCGAACATCTTCTGCTGGATGAAGGCGATGATGAAAACGAACATGGTCTGCACCCCGATCCACGAGAACCCGTGGGCCAGGTAGACCCGCCACAGCTGGCTCCAGTCGGCGGACCGGGCGACAGTGGCGTCGGCGGCTGCGGCGACATTCGTCAGGATGCGCGGCTCCTTGATGAGGAATGGGGGAAGCACGGAGAACAGCAGCACGAGGACGGCGCCGGCATAGATCAGCACATAGTTGCCCAGCGTCGCCCCGATCACATAGGCCAGCACGCCGAAGAAACCCGAGATTGTCTGCATCCAGGTGTACCCCTTGGTCCGCTCGTTGCCCTCGGGGGTCACGTCGGCGATGATGGAACGCGTCGGGTTGAAGCTGATGTTGATCGCCAAATCCAGGGACAGCGCCACGATGGTCGCCACGATCAGCAGGTTGGCGATGCCCAGAGCGTGGGAGATCGTGTCGATATTCGGCAGCGCCAGGAGCATGAGGGAGGCGAGGATGCCGCCCACCACGATGAAGGGCCGGCGGCGGCCGCCCCCCACCCAGACGTTGTCGCTGATCAGTCCGATGATCACCTGGCCGAAGATTCCGGCGAGCGGTCCCGCGGCCCAGACCAGTCCCACCTGATGGATGTCGAGGCTGTACTTGGTGGTCAGGATCCAGCTGAGCGCCGAGATCTGAATCGACAGAGCAAAACCCATCGCGGTTGAGGGCAGGCTGAGCAGGGCATAGAAGGATTTGGAAAGCTTTTGCTGGATCGTGAGCATTAGGGGGTAATCACATTGGTTCGTTGTCTCAGAACCGGTCGATGTCACCATGAAAACGTCCCGAAGGGCCTTCTACGGCCTCGGAATCGGCCGGCCGTAAACGCCAGCCGGGCCTTGCGTGCCAGTTCGCGCCCCGGCGCCCGTTTGCACCGGGCAAACCAGGGTCATTCATCCCCTCCCGGCCCCGGGGCTCACCAGGTGAGCATCGCCACGGGGACCACGATCGCGGCCAACCCCGCCGCATTTGCGGCCAGGGCCGCCCAGAACAGGAGGCTTCGCATCCTGCGGAGGCCGTCGTGGAACACCTCCGCCCAGGCCATGCCAAGCGCGAGGACAGGCAGAAAGAGATAGCGGCCGACCAAACCGGGGACGTACCCCATGCTCACGGTCCCGAACGCCAGCCAGAGCGTGAGGGCGGTAACGAAGACGAGGGCAAAGGATACGACCAGCATTCCGTCGGCCCAGACGCGGCTCGGCCTCTCGCTCCACGAGGCGCACCCCAGGAACCCCGCGAGGAAGACCAGGGATAGCACGGCGTTGAAGCGGTACGCCCCGCGCGAAACCCAGTCCCCCGGATCGCCGTAGAGGTGCGGCCATTGGGCGGGGAGGTCGTGCCTCAATGTGAAAAGGAAGGGATCCGAGAAGCGCAGCGGGTTCCCGAGGAACCACTGCCTTTGCACCGACATCGGCGGCCGTTCGGGATGATACCAGCGAGCGACGTCGATGTCGAAATTCGCCCGGTTCCAGGCGATCCACACGCCGGCCACAAGCAGGCAATAGGCGGTGAGCGCCGCGGCCTTGGCAAGCCCCTTGCCGCCGAAGCGCCGGGCGGGAATCAGGAACAGGCACGGCAGCATCGCGAAAAGGACGGGCTTGAGGAGCGTCACGAGGATTCCCAGGGCGAGCACGCACGCCAGCTCCCGCGCCGGATGCCTCACGTCGCGGACCGTGAGCCTCCAGGTCCAGGCGAGCACAAGCAGCGGCAGCGAGAAGTTGATGGCGTCGGCGCTCAAGGATGAGGCCTGGATGACGAGGAGCGGGCTCGAGGCAAGGAGCAGGATGCCCCTCTGGAAGTGCGGCGAGCACTCGATCGCGATCACCACGAGAACCAGGTAGCCCGCGAGGTTGAAGAGGCACCCCATCCAGTTTGCAAGGAGAGGCGCCTGGGACAGGGCGGCCGCCAGCCGCATCCCGAGGGCCTGGAAGAGGTAGTTCGCCGGGCTGTAGATCGCGGTGTTGGTGAACTCCACGAGAACGGTCCCGGGGACCCGCTCGTCCTGCCTCGAGAGGGCTTCCCACCGGGCCCGGTCCATGTATTCGTGCCCGGGCTTCCAGTAGTAGGCCCAGAGAAGGGTGTTGAGGAATTCAAAGTGGCTGCGCGCGATCGTTCCGCCCGCGGCGCGCTCGGAAATGCGCTCCGCCCGCATGTGGCCCTCGGACACCTGCAGCGCGCGCGCGTAGTGGCTCGGGCCGTCAAACGTGACGGCGGGAGGGACAAGGACAACGGCCGGAACCCCGAAGAGCAGGCCGATTAGAAGCGCGAGCCAGGATTCAGTGCGCAGCAGCGGCTTCATGGGACGGGCCCGCTACGGGGCTCCCCGCACGCCCGATCAAGGCCGCCGGATGCGGGGGCATCGGCATTCGACCGGCTGGTCCGACGGCCCGCGCCGCGGTCAGCCGCCAAGGAAGGCCTGGAGGAAGGGGCGCCGGGGTTGGGGTCGCCGTGGCCGCGCGGGAAATCACGCCCGCCCTTAGATCATCCCGGCGAGGTTCGGGCAACCAAGATCCCGGCCGCCGCGCGCCCGCTCCGGCGATAGCGCGCAGGCGGCCGCGCCAATTCCACTTGCGTGCAATGATAACGAAGTTAATCCGAGCTCACCCGCCTCAATGCGGCGACAAGGAAGCCCATGAGCAACATTCCCGATCCCTTTCGCGACCACCGAGACGCCGCGGGCGCCCTCGAGTGCGAGTTCCAGGGCGAGGGCGTGCCGATGATCCTGCGCCATGAGGACGTGCGCCGTGCCGCGAAGGACTGGAGGACGTTCAGTTCCGATGCCCCGTTCCGGGTGCCGATCCCGTCGGAGGAGGACGTCCGGACGATGCGCCAGCTGCCCATCGAGACGGACCCGCCCGATCACACGGAGTACCGGGACATCGTCGAGCCGTTCTTCCGCCGGGCCAAGGATCCCGCCGTGGTCGCCCGGGTGGAGGCGCTGATCGAGGAACTGATCTCTTGCGCGCTGGGCCGTGAATCGATCGAGGTGGTCCGGGAATTCGCGCTTCCCCTCCAGTCCCGCGCGCTCGCCTACCTGCTCAACGTGCCGGAGGCCGAGGCGCAGACCTGGATCAGCTGGGGCACCCATGTCTTCCGCGACGGCGGCTCGGGAAAGCGGAAGGGCGCCGAGCTGGAGGCCTACCTGCACCGGCAGTTCGACCGCGCCGCGGAGATTCCGGGCGAGGACTTCTTCAGCGCCCTCACAAAGGCAACCTTTCGCGGGCGGGCGCTCACTCGGGAGGAGATGATGGGGTTCGCCAACCTGGCGTTTGCCGGCGGGCGCGACACCATCATCCACACGATCTCCTCCGTCATGGCCTACCTCGGCCGGAACCCCGAGGCATTCGAATACCTGCGCAGGGACCCGTCGCGCATCGTCCATGCCTGCGAGGAGTTCTTCCGCGTCGTCTCGCCGCTCACGCATATCGGGCGGGTGTGCCCGGTGGAGACCGACGTCCACGGGGTCACCGTCAAGGCCGGCGGCCGGGTGTCCCTGTGCTGGGCGTCGGCCAACCAGGACGAGGCGGCGTTCGAGGCGCCGGAGGAGGTGCGCCTCGACCGGAAGCCCAACCCCCACGTCGCGTTCGGCATCGGGGCCCACGTCTGCCTCGGCGCGCCCCACGCGAGGCTGCTCCTCAGGACCCTGCTCCAGAAATGCACGGAACGGGTCGCCGGCATCACGCTGCTGGATGCTAAGGAGCATGTGGAAATCGAGGCGCGCTACGAGCGGTCGGTCGGCTACGAGTCGCTGACGGTCAGGCTGGCGCCGCTCTGAAGGGCTTCAGGGGGCGGTTCGCCGACGATTGGCGGGGTGGAGCCAGCGCGGGTCGCGGCGACGCAATCCGGCGCGGGCGGCCAGCTGGAGAGCTGGCCGGCCACAGGGCCCCGCTGCCCGGCGGGAGGGGAGGCGGTCCGGGTTACGGTGTCCGGGAGCGAAGGCGCCACCGGGCCTGATGATCGCTCGCCAATTTCCTTGAGTCGCTTAGGACGGCCCTCTGTCGTCATCCCTTGGTCCCCAGATGATCTTCACCACCTACTGGTTCCTGCTCTTCGCCATCGCGGCGATGACGGTGTTCCGGCTCCTGCCCGGGCCGGTCCTGCGGCAGGGGTGGCTGGCGGTGGCCTGCGCGGTGTTCCACTGGCACTTCGCGGGGCCGGCCGGCGTGAAGCCGATCATTGTCCTGATGATCCTCACGTTCCTCGCGGGGCTGACCCGGCGGGGCTGGGTGTGCGTCCTGGCCATGATCGCCAGCGTGGCGGCACTCTGCTTCTACAAGTATTCCCTCTTTCTCATAGGCAGCGCTGTCGCCCCGTTCAGCGCCGCGCTCGCCGCCGCGCTCGCGAGGCTCGCGAAGTCCGTCATGCCGGGGGCTCCGCCCCTGGGAGTCAGCTTCTTCGTCTTCGAGTTCGTCCACTACCTCTTCGAGGTGCGCCGCGGCGGGGAGCCGATCCGCAACCCTGTCAAGTTCCTGCTCTTCGCCATCTTCTTCCCCTCCCTCGTCGCCGGCCCGATCAAGCGCTACGCGCAGTTCCTGCCGTCCCTCGGGGAGGCGGCGCGCTCGCCGTTCTCGTCGGCCGACCTGGCCGAGGGCCTGGCCCGCGCGGGCCTCGGCTTCGCCAAGAAGGTCCTGATCGCGGACCAGTTGACCGCCTACATCGATTACTTCCAGCCGCACTTTGACGAGCAGGGATTCCTGGGACAATGGATCATCCTTGCCGCGATAGCATTTCGGATCCTGATGGATTTCTCGGGCTACAGCGACATCGCGATCGGCTGCGCCCGGATACTCGGCATCCGCCTTCCGGAGAACTTCAACTGGCCCTATGCGGCGCGCGACCTGCAGGATTTCTGGATCCGCTGGCACATCTCGCTCAGCCTCTGGATCCGCGACTACGTCTACATCCCGCTCGGCGGCGGCCGTCAGGGCTGGCCCCGGAGGAGCCTGAACGCCCTCGTTGCGTTCGCGCTCTGCGGCCTCTGGCACGGCCCGGCCCGCCATTTCGTCCTATGGGGCGTCTACCACGGCTGCGGGCTCGGCCTCTGCGCGACGTATGCGCGGATTCCGCAGCTCGGCCGGGTGGTCGAGCAGGTGATCCGCCGCGACCCGGTTATCGGCTGGGCGGTGACCCAGCTCTTCGCCTGGCTCGGCTGGCTGCTCTTCTTCTATCCGACGGCGGAGGCCTGGCACATGGCCCGACAACTCTTTGGCCTGTGAACCCGCCGACTCCCCACTTCCCGCCCCCCGCCCGTTACGGGTGGATCCGTCCCCGCTGGTTCCTCATCGGGTTGGCCGTCGGGCTGGGCTCCCTGGCCTGGAGCGGATGGAAGATAAGCCGCACCGACTACCACCCGGGCTTCACACGCTTTCACTCGCTCATTTCGCCGGAGGGGAACTATTACCCCACCCTGGACGAGATGTGCGCCATCGTGCGGGCGAAGTGCCGGCCGGACCAGATCCTGGTGATCGTCGGCGGCAATTCCATCCTGCTCGGGGTATGGCAGCGCGGAGAGGACATCTGGTCGAAGCGCCTACAGGAGCTGCTTGGCGACCGGTTCTGCGTGATCAACTTCGCCTTCCGTGGCGGCTCTCCGACCGATGGCGGAGCGGTGGTGGCCGAGGCCCTGCGCCGGGAGTTTCCGCGGCAGATCCTTATCATTAACGAGGCGCCTGTGACCAACGTCGAGTCGTTCGGCCACGGGCCCTATCGCTACATCTTCTGGCAGGCTTACTTTGGAGGCAAACTCATGGACGCGGCCCCGCGAGAGAAGCAGGTCCGCGAGTATCTGAGGGACAATCCCGACCAGCGGTTGCCCGTTCTCGAGACCCGGATCAGCATCTGGTTCGATTCCGCGCTCCATTATCACGACTTCTGGAACTGGATCACGTTCAAGTATTTCGGAACGGTGCCTTCATACCGGGAGGAGTATTTCCCCCATTTCCTTAGGCCGCGGCGCGTCTATCCCGACCCCGAGGTCGACGGCACCGACCCGGTTTACCTGGAGCACCATTATCCCGTGTCCGCCCTCGATGCGGAGATGCGGATCATGCGCGGGCTGTCGGCGTTTTATCACCGCGAGGCCGACGGCCGCTGGGTCCTTTCGGAACGCTCGACCTCGGACCTGGCGATGTACAGCAACGAGGCCTTCCCGGCCCCGCTGAAAAGGCGCACCCTCGTCCTCATAAGCGGGAACAGCCCGTACTACCGCCGGCTGCTGACCGAGGGTGAGAGGGCCATGGTGCGCCAGACCTTTGTCGACACGGTTGGCATCTGGCGGCGGGTCGGCTACCCGGCCATGGACTACGGCTGGGACTACAACGCCGATGACTTCGGCGACCGCACGCACCTGACGAAGCTTGGCGGCTGGAAACTCGCGGCCCAGGTGGCTCCCGAGGTCAGCGCTCTGGCGGAACGGCTGGGATACTTTCGATGAAGACGCTCAAGTCGCTGTTCGCCCAGATGCCGCCGCCGTACGCCCGGATCCTCGCCGCGGCGCTCTCCTTGGCGGCCGGGCTGGCCGTGGCGCTGGTGTTCGACTACCTGCTTTACCGGATCGGGCTCCCCAGCAAGCCGTTCATCTACGTTTCGTTCTGAGGGCCGTTCGTGGAAGGGCGGCGCAGGCTCAGCGCAAATGCCGGTCAAACCAGTCGATGGTGCGCGTGAGGCTGTCCTCGGTGTGCGCCGGGTTTCGGAACCCGTGCCCCTCGTTCTCGTACACGACTATACACGACGACATAAGTTCCGACACGCTGGATCAACATCTATTGTTAGCCGAGATGCCCAATCGAGCGGCGATGCAGGGCGCCTGCGGCAAAATGCTCGTGAGGAACGCAGGGTCCAAAACGGCGGGGGAACGGCGCGGTGGGAACTGGAAATCGGGGGTTTCGGCCGATCGCCTGGGCTGATGACTGCATACGGGTTCAATCGAGAGCATTTTTTCCTTGATACCGTTCAGATGAACGCCATTCAATTGAACGCCTAATCCGGTGGGTTAAGCAAAGCGAAATCTATCGAGCGCGATCAAGATGACCCGCACAATCAAACTGCGTTATGAGCCGATCGCCGGTTTCGCCGAGGTGCTCGCGGACCAGCGGCGGCGCCAGGGCCGGTTGATCCGCTCCGCCTATCAGGGCTTGGTAGCCGGCATGGCGAAGCGCGACCTCTATGCGGCGCTGCGAGCCCATCCCGTCGGCCAGGGATTGCATACATGGCTCACCCTCTCCGGAATCAGAAAGGCCAGCGCGCTGTTTTCGCGCCATCCCAACGGCAAGGTGGTATTTGGCGGCAGACGAGCCCTCCTTGAGCGTGCCCAAGGCAGGATGAGTCGCCAGGAGTGGCGAAGCGCCAGGCTGATGCCCCTTTATGTCGAAGGACACGCAAAGAGTTACGGCGCGCAAGGAGGCAACCATCTGGTGACGCTCGATATCGTTTCTGAGCGCGTGATCTACCATGGGCCCGACGGCCGGGACTTCCCGATCAAGCTTTGCCTTTCCAGGAAGAGCCGCGAGTACCGGCGCCGGTTGATCGGGCTGCAGGCCCGGTGCGAAACCCTGCGGGACGTACCTTTTACCGCCACGATCAACGAGTCGGAAATTGCCCTGAGTTGGAGCGAGCCACCGCCGCCAGTTGCGTGCGGCATCGCCAATCGGGTGCTGGCCCTTGACCTGAACCCGGCGAGGCTAGGCTGGGCCGTGGTTGAACGCGGCCATGCAGGGCCGGGTACCTCCCGGTGCGTGGCTTGGGGGGTGTTCGAGTACTCGGACTTCGCCCGGCGTCTTGGATTCACCTCTGACGATCCGCGCTCATTGGCCCACAATCGCAAACGGCGCTACGAATTGGCAATACTGGCAAAGAAAGTGGCTGTTCTGGCGAAGCACCATCGGGTGTGCGCCGTCGTCACGGAGCGGCTTGCATTGGGGCCGAAGGACCACGGCAAGGGCAGGCGGTATAACCGCCTGATCAATCAGGTGTGGTTGCGTCGCGGCCTCCTGGAGCCGCTCACCCGGCGCCTTGCGGGAGCCGGCATCGCCCATGCGGAGGAGAACCCCGCCTTTTCCTCGAAACTGGGCAACCACCTCTGGGCCGATGTCCTGCGTATCCCGGATCCGGCCTGCGCCGCGGTTGAACTCGGCCGCAGGGCGATTTGGCCTGTCAGATTTTCCGCTCCGCAGAAAGATGCCGCGCAGCTGCCGAAGCCCAACGCGCGCCGCCGATGGAAGGATGGCGCACGGCTCAAGCCCCGCAAGGGGCCCGCCCTCGGAGGTTGGCAAAGCGTCTGGAGCCAGCTCCAACCCAACGCGGCCGATACACGCCGCCGTTCCCGGGCCGATCTGCGGCCCAAGCTCCCGCCCGGGAATCCACGCCTCGCTCCGCTTGTCAACCCCAGGTCGAAAGTCCTCCGTTACGAGCCTCGCGAGGGGGCGTCATTGCCGTTCGGTCGCGACCTTCATGCGCTGTGCTTGCGGGTCCGTTCCGACACGGACTAATGGCGTTGTGTATAGCTTCGTTTCCACGCCGAGCGCCCGCAGGGCGTGCCAGTATTCGTAGGACTGCGGCGCAGGGCATTCCTTGTCGCTGTCACCCACGATGATCAGGGTGGGCGTGGAGGGCGCTGATGAAGTTGATCGGCGAGCTCCGAGCGTACACGGAGGGGTCGTCGTAGACGGATGCGCCGAAGTAGGGGATCATCCACTGGTCAATCAGGTTCTCGCCGTAGTAGCTTTGCCAGTTGGAAATCCCGGCGCCGGCCATGGCCGCGCGGAAGCGGCCCGTCTGTGTGAGCACCCACATGGTCATGTAGCCGCCGTAGCTCCAGCCGCACACGCCGAGCTGCCGCGCGTCGACGGGAGCGGTCCTGAGCACGTGGTCAAGGCCGCTGAGGATGTCCCGAAGGTCGCCGTAGCCAAGATCCCGCACGTTGGCTGTGGTGAAGGCCTCGCCCTGACCGTAGCTGCCGCGCGGATTCGGCTCAAAGGCGAAATAGCCCTCCGCCGAGAGGGATGACGCCATGCCGCCCCACCCGGGCGTCGCCTGGGCCGCCGGGCCTCCGTGGACGTGCACGACAAGGGGATAGCGCCTGCGCGGGTCGAAGTCCCGCGGATAGATCAGCCAGCCTTGGACGTGAAAGCCGTCGCTGGTCCACTGGACGCTCTCCGCCCGGCCCCACAGGGGCTTGAGGTTCCTGTTCGCGCCCGTAAGCGGCTTCCACCGGCCAATTGGGCCCAGGTACACCTCGGGCGGCTGGCCGTACGACCGGCGCACGACCGCGGTAGTCGTGCCGTCTGCCGCGACGGACAGGCTCAGATCCTCGCCATCGCGGCCGGTGTCGATGCGCTCGTCGCCCCGCCACAGGGTTGTCGTCCGCCCGCTGGCGGCGTCGAGCTCGCCGGCCGCGCATCCTCCGTTGGCGAACTCGCTGAACAGGAGCCGGCCCGGGCCCGGCTGCCAGTGGAGCCACGCGGGCGAGCTGGCCCGGCCGGGCGTGAGGTTGCGCGCAGGGCCCCCGGCGGCGGGAACGAGCCAGATGTCGCCGCCCGTTGAGCCGGCGTCGCTCATCAGGCCCTGGATGAAGGCGATCTGCCGGCCGTCGGGCGACCAGCGCGGGACGGCGATCTGCGCCTGCGGCCTGTAGAGCTCGCGCACGGCTCCGGTGGCGGTGTCGACCGCGCGCAGGCGGGCGATCCACCAGTTGCTGTCGCCCGAGCCCGGCGCTGAGATGAAGGCGATCTGGCGGCTGGCGGGCGACCAGTCGTATTCGTAGACATAGCTGCCTGGGGGGGAGACCGCGCGGGCCGCGCCCGTGGCGGCGTCGACCAGCACGAGCCGCGCCTCCGCGACGTGCTCCGCCACCTCGCCGGTCTCGTGCGCCGCGGGCTCGACCGCGCCGGCAGCGGCCTGCGTCTCCGCTATGTTCAGGAGCGCGACCGTGCGGCCGTCGGGCGACCATCGCGGCTGCTCAAGGTAGCCCGACAGGCTCGTGAGCATGCGCGGCGTGCCCCCGGCCGCCGGGGCCACGTAGAGCTGCAGCCGCTGCTTGAGCTGGCGGTCCGAGAGGAAGGCGAGCTGGCTCCCGTCGGGCGACCACGAGATGCCGTGTTCATCGCACAGGTAGATGGAGGCGTTGGCCGTCGGCGTGCGGTCCGCGTTGGGCCGGGCCTCGGCCCAGGCGATATGGCGCCCGTCGGGCGCGAGGGCGACGTCGTTGAACTGCTGGGTGGCGTAGGCGAGGTCCAGCGTCTCCCTGGGCGAGGCGAGCAGGAGGGTGGGAAGAACCGCCGCGGCCGCGGCAAGGAAACGCTGAATCTTCATGAACGGGAGAACTTGGCCCGGGCGCGAAGAGTCTCAATCCGATTACGCGCAGTCCCCTTGCGGCGGTTTTGGACCGGCGTCGCCGGGCCCGAACCCCTTTCGGCCCGGCTTCAGTGCAGGCGCTCCTGGGCGGAGGCCGCCGCCTGGTTGGGAGTCCCACCCGCGAATCCCCATATGAGCCCGGCTGCAAACCCGGTGGCGTGGGCCCCGACGTCGATATGGAGCCCTCCCGCGCCGAACAGCCCGAGGAGAGTGATGCCGGCCGCAAGGGGCGCGAAGACGGCCTGCCAGCGGTGCGGGCGGCCGTCCCACTGGACGGCGCGGATCGCGCGGCCGGTGAGGAGCCCGAGGGCGGCAAAGATCGCCGTGGACGCGCCGAGCGACCGGTAGGGGCCCGGATAGTTGAGCGCGGCGATCGCCAGGTTTCCCGTGACCGACGCGAGCGCAAGCAGGAGCCACCCGCGCCGCCGGCCGATTGTCGAGAGCACCGCCGAAAAGGCGAAGATCCCGCTCAGCATGTTCGAGATCAGGTGCCCGAGGTCCGCGTGGAGAAACAGCGCGGTGCCGAGCCGCCACCATTCACCGCGGTCGAACACGGCCTGCGCATCCAGCGCACCGGCGTCCTCCAGGCGGCCGGGCAGGAGGCCCTGCGCGCAATAGGCCGCCATGAGGACAAGGGCCCACAGCAGGGGTGTGGAGAGTTCGAACCTCCGCAGCGGGTCCTCCGCGATGGGCCGCGGCGGCCAGCCGATGCTCTCGCGGTCGAAGCACGCGAGCTCGCCGCGGACGGCCTCGAGGGCCTGCGGCTCCACCAGGAGCCGGAAGCCGGCGTCGTCGGGAACGAGCCAGTAGGGACTCCCCATGGCGAGCACGACCAGGCCGTGCTCGAACCCCTCCTCCGCCGTCGGGTAGGCGCCCGCCACGGCGAGGTCCCCAGGGAATGGACCGCCGGCCGCTTCTTGGGATGGGTCGGGTGGAGGCATCGAGGGGATTAGGGGCCGATCGGGCTTCGCTGCGACGAGAAAGAGGCTCGCGGGGGCCCGGCGCGTCCGCAACAGCAGGAGAGGCCGGATGCTCACCATACCCGGCAAGGCGCCCGCTCCCGGGGCCGAACTTTTCCCTTGCGCGCTCGGGCGTGCACCGCAACACCTCCCGCCGAGGGCGCGGCGCCCGACCCCAAGATGATTTTCCTTTCGTCCGTCGCTGCCCGGCTGAGGACCCAGCCACCGTCCCCGACGATCCATGACGCCGGGGAGATAGCCCGGAAGTACCGCTACTGGCGCGGGCGGGTGATGTACTCGACGACGGCCGGGTACGCGATCTTCTACCTGGTCCGCAACAACATGCCGATAGCCACCAAGTCCATCACCGACGAATTCGGCTTCTCCAACACGCAATGGGGTGCCGTGCTCAGCGCGGGGACCGTCATCTACGCGTTCTCCAAGTTCCTGAGCGGGGTGATCGGGGACCGCGCCAACCCCCGCTACCTGCTGGGCATCGCCCTGCTGGTCTCCGCCCTGGTCAACCTGGTGTTCGGCTTTGCCGCCAGCCTTGGCTGCTTCGCGGCCCTGTGGGCGCTCAACAGCCTTTTTCAGGGAGTGGGCGTGCCCCCGTGCACCCGGCTGCTGACGTACTGGTACAGCCCCCGCGAGATTGGCCGTGCGTGGGGCGTCTGGAACGCCTCCCACCAGATCGGCAGCGCCGTCATCGCGGTCTGGGCCGGATACCTGGTCGCGAATCACGGGTGGCGGGCCGCCTTCCTGGCGCCGGCCGGGGTCGCCATCGTCGGCGCGTTCTGGCTGATGAACCGGCTGACCGATTCGCCCGAATCCATGGGCCTGCCGCCTATCGAGGTCTACAAGGAGCGGGTGAAGCGCCCGGCCGACGCCCCGTCCGTGCCCTTCCGCGAGATATTCGTGCGGCACATCCTGGCCAACCGGTGGGTGTGGGTCGTCAGCGTGGCCAATTTCTTCGTGTACATAGTGCGCATCGGAATCGTGAACTGGGCCCCGAAATACCTGATCGAGGCCAGGGGGTTCACGCTGGCCAGGGCGGGGATTTCCCTGTCCTTGTTCGAAGTGGCCGGCATCTTCGGCGCCCTGGCCTCCGGCTGGCTGTCGGACACGGTCTTCAGGGGGCGGCGCGGCCCGGTTTCAGCCGGGTTCATGCTCTGCCTGGTCGCCTCCGTGCTGGCGCTGTTCGCCGTGCCCAGCGGCCGCGTGCCGGCGATGATGGCGCTCTTCGCCGCGCTGGGATTCTTTGTCTACGGCCCGCAGATGCTGGTGGCGGTGGCGGCGGCCGATTTCGCCACCAAGGTGGCGTCCGCCAGCGCCGTGGGGCTCACCGGGCTTTTTGGCTATCTCGGCGCCGCGTTCTGCAACCTGGCCACGGGCATGCTCGTGGACCGGTACGGCTGGAACGGCGCGCTCTGGCTGTACGCGGTTTCGGCGGTCGTCGGGTGCGCGCTCCTCGCCTCGACCTGGGCAAAGGCTTCGCCCCTCCTGAGGGAGGAGTCGGCCTGATGGCGGACTAGCTTCTCGCCGTCGTGCTCGCCAGCTCGTAGCTGATCTTGCCCTCGATGATCTCGCGGAGGGCGGTGTCCTCCGCAGACAGCTTCTCGAGCGATTCGACCAGCGGGCGGTTGCCGCGTTTGAGCTGCTTCACCCGGCGCGACACGACGTTGACTAGGATGTTCGGGTCATCGATCGTCTTTAGCGCCTCCCTGATGTAATCGTCTCTCATGGCCTGCCATTCTAGGAGGCCGCTTTCCCGAACACGACCCATATCGGGGCGGATGGCGCGCAAGCGCGGCAATCCCGTCGCAGGCCATTCGTTTAGGACAGTTATGCGAATGCGCCGAAGCGGGCTTTGCCCGCGCGCCGGCTGCATGACGCCCGGCCGAGCCTCTAGGTGCCGACAAGCCGGTAGCCTATTCCCGACTCGGTCTTTAGGTGGCTGGGTCTGTGCGGATCGGCTTCGAGCTTCTGGCGCATGTGCGTCATGTGCACGCGCAGGTAGTGCGTGTTTCCCTCCGACTTTGGGCCCCACAATTCGCGGAGCATCTGCCCGTGCGTCACCACCTTGCCGCGGTGCATCACCAGGAGGCGAAGCATTGCATATTCCTTTGCCGTCAACCGGACCTCGGCCCCCCGGCGCCGCACGAGGCGCGCGGCAAGATCCATCTCGATGTCGCCAAAGACGACCACGGACGGCTCGTTTTCCCCGGGCGCGCGCCTCAGGATCGCCCGCAGCCTGGCCGTGAGTTCCGCGGCGCCAAAGGGCTTGGTTAGGTAGTCGTCGGCCCCGGCGTCCAGCGCGGCGACCTTCTCGGTTTCCCCGGCGATCACGGTCAGCACGAGCACGGGCACGCGCGACCATTCGCGCAAATGGCGCAGGACCTCCAGGCCGCCCATGTCGGGCAGGCCGAGGTCGAGGACGATCGCATCAGGCTGGCGCCGGGCGGCCTCATCGAGGCCGAATCTCCCCGTGTCGGCCTCCGCGACGCAATAGCCCGCGGACTCCAGCGTGATGCGGAGCAGGCGGCGGATCTGCACCTCGTCGTCGATCACAAGGACCGTCTGAATTGCCGGGTTCGCGGTCATTCCTCGGGCACGTCGCCGTGCGGCTTGTAGGGCAGGTAGACGGTCAGGACCGCGCCGCCCCCGGGGTTCTCGCCGGCCACGACGTCGCCGCCCTGCGCGGTCACGAATCCACGGATGATGGAGAGTCCGAGCCCGAGCCCTCCGGCCTTCGCGGCATCCCCGCGCTGGAATTTCTGGAACAGGCGTTCGCGCATCGCCGCCGGCAGGCCGGGGCCCCGGTCGGCCACCGTGAAGAACACCCGCGCCTTGGCGGTGTCCACTCCGGCGGCCAGGAAGATGGGCGTGCCAGCGGGCGTGTGCAGCGCCGAGTTGAGGAGCAGGTTCGCGATCACCTGCTCCATCAGCGCGGCGTCGGCGCGGAAGAGGGGAAGGTCCTTGGGGATGTCGACCTCGAACGGATGGCCGTCGAGCTGGTCGCTGACGCCCTCGGTTGCGGCGTTGACGAGATCGTGGCCGTCGCACCAGTCGAGCCGCGGCTTGAGCGCGCCCGACTCAAGGCGCGTCTGGTCGAGGAGGTTGTTCACGAGGCGGTTGAGCCGGCGCGCGGCGGTGCGGATCTCGTTGGCGAGGCTGTCGCGCGTCGCCTCGTCGGCGGATGCGAGGTTCTCGACCGCGGCGCTCAGGACCGCAAGCGGCGTCTTGAGCTCGTGGGACACGCCGTCTAGGAGCGTGCGGTGAAGCTTGTCGGACTCAGCCAGGAGCTTCTCGCGCTCCCCGGCAGCGCGCAGCTGCTCGCGCTCGACAAGCTGCGCGAGCTGCGTGGCGAAGCTTTCGGCGAGGTCGCGCTGGGCCAGGGTGAGCAGGGCCTCTGGCGGCAAACACAGGATCAGGACGCCGACGGCAGCGTCCTCGCGCAGGAGCGGCACGTGGAAGCCTTCGGCGGAGGGGAGCGTGTCGGTGAAGCGCCCGGCCTTCCTGCGGTTGCGCCAGGCCCAGTCGGCGACAGCGCGCTCCTTTTCGGCGACCGTATACGAGCCGGCAAAGTGCGGCATGATCGCGGAGCCGTTGCCGTCGTCGAGGAGAAGCGCCGTCGTGGCGCCGAAGTATGCGTCGGCTTGGCGGAGCGCGGCAAAGACGGCGTCGTCGAGCGTGCGCGCGGAGCCGATCGCCTGCGTGAGGTGGAAGAGCGCGGTGGCGCGGTCCTCGCGCATGCGCTCATTGCGCTCCTGGGCGCGGATTCGGGAGGCCAGATGGCCGGTGATGAGGGCGACCGCAAAGTAGGTCCCGAACATCAGGCGATCCTCGAGCCTCCCGATGACGAAGGTGAAGACCGGCGGGATGAAGAGGAAGTCCCAGGCCACCGCGCTGGCTATCCCGGCGACAAATATGGGGCCGCGGCCGACGCGCAGGCTCAGGCCGATCACGGCGAGGAGGTAGAAGAATCCCACGGCAGGGTAGCCGGTGTGCGGCGCGGCAAGCCAGCTCGCGGCCGTCAGGGCCGCCAGCGTGCCGAACACCTCGGCATATTCGCGCGCGGGCGACGGCTCGATCTGGCGCCAGCCGACCCATGGGGCCGGCCTCTCGCCCGATCGCTCGGCGGGGACCACGTAGATGTCGATCGACCCGCCGATCCGCAGGAGGCGGTCGACGAGGTTGCCGCCGCGCAGCGCGTCGAGCCAGCGCGGCCTGAGGGACTTGCCGACGACGATCTGCGTGGCGTTGTTCTGCAGGGCGACGCGCACGAGGGCGTCGGCGACGTCGCTGTCGTGCGTGACGACGATCTCGGCGCCGAGCTCGCGCGCGAGCGCGAGATTCTGCTCGAGGCGGCGCTGGGCGTCCTTATCGAGAGGCCGGGTATCCTCGACGCTCACCGCGATCCAGGACGCGCCTTGGGAGGCGGCCATCCGGCGGGTCCAGCGGACGAGCTGCGTCGAGGAAGGGCTCGGGCCGACTGCGACGAGCAGCCGCTCGCCGGAGCGCCAGACCGTCTTGAGGGCGCTGGCGGAGCGCAGCTCCCGCAGGCGGTTGTCGACCTGCTCCGCCACGAAGCGCAGGGCCAGTTCCCGCAGGGCGGTGAGGTGCGTGTCCTTGAAGAAATTCTCCGCGGCCGCGGCCGCGCGGCCCTCCATGTAGACCTTGCCCTCGCTCAGGCGCTCGCGAAGCGCCTCGGGCGTGATGTCCACAAGCTCGATCTGGTCGACGAGCCCGAGGAGCGAGTCGGGGACGGTTTCGTGCACGGTGACGCCCGTGATCTGGCGGACGGCGTCCGCGCGGCTTTCGAGGTGCTGGACGTTGAGCGTCGTGTAGACATCGATTTCAGCGTCAAGCAGCTCGATGACATCCTGGTAGCGCTTCGGATGGCGCGAACCCGGTGCGTTCGTGTGCGCAAGCTCGTCCACGAGGACAAGCCGCGGCTTGCGCGCGAGCACGGCCTCCAGGTCCATTTCGGTGAGTTGGATGTTCTTGTAGGCGATCTGCTTGCGGGGGACCACCGGAAGGCCCGCGAGCAGGGCCTCGGTCTCGGCGCGGCCATGGGTCTCCACCACGCCCACGACGAGGTCGACCCGCTCGCCCAGCTCCTGCTGCGCGGCGCGCAGCATCGCGTAGGTCTTTCCGACGCCGGGGCACATGCCGAAAAAGACCTTCAGCCGCCCCCGGCGGGCCCGCGCCTCGTCGCGCTTGAGCGACGCAAGGAGCGCGTCGGGGTCGGGTCTGTCCGGTGCGGTCACGCCTGAGAGCATCTCAAAGAGGGCGCGACGGGCAATCCTTCAGTAGAGGAGCCGCGCGGATGCGGCGGGACGGCCGCGGCTATTTCGCGGGAGCCGCCCGGTCGAGCGCCACGTTGAGGCGCAGGACGTTGACGCCGGGCTCCCCCAGGATGCCGAGGTCCCGGCCCTCGGTGTTCGCCGCAATGAGCTCGCGGATCTTGTCGGGCGCGAGGCCGCGGGCCTTGGCGACCCGTCCGGCCTGGATCAGGGCGTTGGCGACGCTGATGTGGGGGTCGAGGCCGCTGCCGGACGATGTGACCGCGTCGGCCGGCACCGGCGCATCGGAGCCGAGACCGTTGGAAGTCCGGTACGCGGCGACCGCGGCCTTGACGCTGTCGCTCAGCTTCTGGCTGGTCGGTCCCAGGTTGGTGCCCCCGGAGCTGGTGGCGTCGTAGCCATTGCCGGCCGCGGAGGACCGGGGCTGGAAGTACCTGTCGCTGGAGAAATTCTGCGCGAGCAGCGTTGAGCCGCGGACGACGCCGTCCTTGTCCACGAGCAGGCTCCCGTTGGCCTTGCCCGGGAACAGCGCCTGCGCCCCGGCCCATACCGCGAGCGGATACGCGCCGCAAAGCAGCACGACCAACACGATCATGAGCAGCAGGGAGGTTCTGAGTTCTGTGAAGAGTGTCTTCATGGTTCAGACGAGGTGGGCCGCATTGACGATGACATCGATCAGCTTGATCCCGACGAACGGGATAAGGATTCCGCCGACGCCATAGATGATGAGGTTGCGCCTCAGCATCGCGGCCGCCCCGATGGGGCGGTAGGCGACGCCCTTCAGGGCGAGAGGGATGAGGGCGATGATGACGAGGGCGTTGAAGATGACCGCGCTCAGGATGGCGCTCAGGGGCGAGACGAGGTGCATGACGTTCAGGGGCGCGATGGCGGGAAACACCCCGACCAGCATCGCGGGTATGATCGCGAAGTACTTCGCGACGTCATTGGCGATGCTGAAGGTCGTGAGCGCGCCGCGGGTGATGAGCAGCTGCTTTCCTATCTCGACGATGTCGAGCAGCTTCGTCGGGTTGGAGTCGAGGTCGACCATGTTGCCTGCTTCCTTGGCGGCCTGGGTGCCGGTGTTCATGGCTACGCCGACGTCGGCTTGGGCGAGCGCGGGCGCGTCGTTGGTGCCGTCGCCGGTCATGGCCACCAGGTGGCCGGCTGCCTGCTCCTCGCGGATGCGGCCAAGCTTCATCTCGGGGGTGGCCTGGGCCAGGAAGTCGTCGACGCCGGCCTCGGCAGCGATCGCCGCCGCGGTGAGCGGGTTGTCGCCGGTGATCATCACGGTGCGGATGCCCATGGCCCGGAGCTGCGCAAACCGCTCCTTGATTCCGCCCTTGACGACGTCCTTGAGGAAGATGACGCCGAGTGTCTCACGGCCCTCCGCGACGACGAGCGGGGTCCCTCCACGGCGCGAAATCTCGTCGACCGCGGTGGTGGTGGATTCGGGACAGGCCCCTCCCTGGGATTCGACCCAGGCCCTGACGTTGGCGGCGGCGCCCTTGCGGATCGAGCGGGCCGGCGAGCCGTCGGCGGCGGCGAGGTCCACGCCGCTCATGCGCGTCTGCGCGGTGAACGGCACGAAGTGCGCGCGCTGCGCGGAAAGATCCCGGCCGCGAAGGTTGAATTTTTCCTTCGCCAGGACGACTATGCTGCGGCCCTCCGGCGTCTCATCCGCGAGCGAGGCGAGCTGGGCGGCGTCGGCGAGCCGCTCGGGGGTGACGCCGGGAGACGGCAGGAACTCGGAGGCCATCCGGTTGCCGAGGGTGATCGTGCCGGTCTTGTCGAGGAGGAGCACGTCGATGTCGCCCGCGGCCTCGACGGCGCGCCCGCTCATTGCGAGGACGTTGCGCTGGAGCAGGCGGTCCATGCCGGCGATGCCGATCGCGCTCAGGAGCCCGCCGATCGTGGTCGGGATCAGGCAGACGAGCAGGGCGATCAGGGCCGTGATCGAGAACGCGACGCTCGAGTACACGCCGAAGGGCTTGAGCGTGATGATGACCAGGAGGAAGATGAAGGTGAGGGCCGAGAGCAGGATCGTGAGCGCGATCTCGTTCGGCGTCTTCTGGCGCGTGGCGCCCTCGACGAGGCTGATCATGTGGTCCAGGAACCCCTCGCCGGGATTCGCGGTTATGCGGATCAGCAGGTGGTCGGATAGGACGGCGGTGCCGCCCGTCACGGCGCTCCGGTCGCCGCCCGCCTCGCGGATCACGGGCGCGGACTCGCCGGTGATGGCCGATTCGTCGACGGACGCAGCTCCCTCGACGACCTCGCCGTCTCCGGGAATGAGCTCCCCGGCGACCACGAAGACGAGGTCCCCCTTGCGCAGATCGGAGGCGTCCACGGATTCCGTCGCGCCGTCCTTGCGGCGGCGGTTGGCGACCAACTGCTTGCGCGAGGCCCGCAGCGCACGAGCCTGGGCCTTGCCGCGGCCTTCGGCGACGGCCTCGGCAAAATTGGCGAAGACGACCGTGAAGAGTAGCCAGAGGGCGATCTGCAGGACGTAGCCGAAGGGCTCCTTTGATGTGAACAGCTGCTGGAACGTGAGGATCGCGCCGACTAGGGTCACGAACATCACCGGGTTCTTGAGCTGCAGCCGCGGGTTGAGCTTCAGGAACGAGTCCGCGACGGCCTTTCGCATGATCGCTCGGTCAAAGAGGGAGATCGATTTGGTACTCATGTCGGCTGGTAGAAGGGTGGGAGGGAGAGGGGGCCGGGTTCAGAACAGGGTGCCGGCTCCCATGAGGTAGTGCTCGACGATGGGGCCGACCGCCAGGGCAGGCAGGAACGTGAGCGCGCCCACGAGCAACACGGTGCCGATCAGCAGCGCGATGAACGTGAAGCCCTCTGTCCTGAAGGTGCCGGCACTGGAGGGGATGAGCTTTTTCCCGGCGAGGTTGCCGGCGAGGGCCAGGATGGGGACGATCATGAGGAAGCGCCCCACCAGCATCGCGATTCCTAGGGCCGTGTCCCAGTGGGGGTCGCCGTCCGCGGGAGCCGCGGTCAGGCCCGCGAAGGCGCTCCCGTTGTTGCCCACGCAGGAGCTGAAGGCGTAGAGCATCTCGCTAAAGCCGTGCGGCCCGGCGTTGTTGAGCCCTGCCTGGCCCCAGGCCGTCACGCTGGCCCAGGCGGTGAAACCCAGGATGGTCGCCGAGAGCACCATGAGGACGAGCATGACGAGCTTGACGTCGTAGGCCTCTATCTTCTTGCCGAGGTACTCCGGCGTGCGGCCGACCATCAGGCCCGCGATGAACACCGCCAGAATGACGAAAATGAGCATGCCGTAGAGGCCCGCGCCGACCCCTCCGAAGATCACCTCCCCGGTTTCGATGTTGAACATCGGGACAAGGCCGCCGATCGGCGTGAACGAGTCGTGCATGGCGTTGACCGCCCCGCACGAGGCGTCGGTCGTGATCGTGGCGAACAGTGCGGAGCTGAAGATGCCGAAGCGCACCTCCTTGCCCTCCATGTTTCCGTCCGCCGCCGAGACGCCCAGCTTCTGGTGGATCGGATTGCCGGACGATTCGGCCTTCCAGCAGACGAGCACGCCGCAGGCGAACATCGCGAACATGGCGCACCACACGGACCAGCCGTGCTTCTGGTTCTTGACCATGCGCCCGAGGAAGTACGTGAGCGCGCTCGGGATCGCGAAGATCGAGAGCATCTGGAAGAAGTTCGACAGGGGCGTGGGGTTCTCGAATGGATGGGCGGCATTGGCGTTCACGTATCCGCCGCCGTTTGTCCCGAGCATCTTGATCGCGATCTGCGAGGCGACAGGCCCCTGCACGATCGTTTGGGTGTCCACCGACTGGTCGACCATTACCGGCGTCTTGCCGTCGGCAGCCATGACTGGTTTTCCCGCGGCGTCGACCTTGGGAACCTGTATCGTGAAGGCCTCGAACGTCTTCGCCGTCGTATAGGGCTTGAAGTTCTGGATGATGCCCTGCGAGACAAGGAACAGCGCGAACACGAGGCAGATGGGCACGAGCACGTAGTAGGTGACCCTCACGATGTCGGCCCAGAAGTTGCCGATGGTCCTTGCCGAATGCCGGGCGATGCCGCGGACAAGGGCCGCTGCGACCGCGATCCCGGAGGCGGCCGACATGAAATTGTGGATCGCCAGGGCAACCATCTGCGAGAAGTACGACATGGTCGATTCGCCAGTGTAACTCTGCCAGTTCGTGTTGGTCGTGAAGCTCGCGGCGGTGTTGAAGGCGAGGTGTGGGGCGAGGCCGGGCAGCCCCTGGGGATTGAGCGGAAGGTGATCCTGGAAGCGCAGGATGAAGTAGGTCATCAACATGCCGACGAGGCTGAAGATCAGCAGCGAAAGCGTGTAGCCGACCCAGCCCTGCTCGAGCGCGGGGTCGATGCCGCAGACGCGGTACGTGATCCGCTCGAAGGGCTTGACGATCCGGTCGAGCCATGTCCTGCCCTGCACGTCGAGGACCTGCACCAGGTAAAGCCCGAGAGGCTTCGTAATGAGGACAAGCGCGCCCACATAGAGCGCGAACTGGAGCCACGCGTTGGGATTGTTCATTGGCGGAATTCCCTAGAACTTCTCGGGGCGCAGAACGGCCGCGACAAGATAGGCGAGCAGGGCGAGGGCGATCAGGCCGATGACGATGTTTTCCATGGACGGGGGGGGGGGAACGGACGAACCGGGGTCAGCGCATCTTGTCGCAGAAATAGGCGTAGGCCGCGGCGATGACGAAGAACGCGATCGATATCAGAATAAAGGAGGTGTCGTTCACGGGAGGCCTTTCAGGACTGCCTTCCGCCTGGCTGTGCGCTCGGCGCATCGCGGAGAGATTCGTGCTGGTTCATTCCCGGGGATACTACCACCGGGCCTGGAATGCCCCGAATTAATTACCGGCTCCAAACCGCTAAGATTGTATTAAGCCCGCGCGTCCCCTGCCCGCGCGAACCGCCCTCGCGGCTCCGCGAAGATCCCCTCACCAGCTGACTCGGGCGCCCGCACCCGCCATCCGCGGGGGGGCGACGTTGAACACGCCGGTCGCGCTGTGCGCCGTCTCCACCCGGGAGTTGCCCAGGTTGTCGACGCTCACAAAGGCCTCGGCGTGGTTCGGCAGCAGGATGCGAAGCGATGCGTCCGCGACCGTGGCCGGGGCCAGAGGCAGGCGGTTCAGGTCGTCGTCGAACTGGGAGCCCGTCCGGCGGATGCGGGCCGTCACGAACAGGTCCCTCCAGGGATGCCAGGCGAGTCCCAGCGACGCGTTCCAGCGCGGCACCTCGGGGAGCGACAGCCCCACGAGTCCGGGGGCCACGGGCGCGGCGCCGACCGTGGCCTCCTCCTCGAGGACGGACAGGTCGAGGCTCCACGCGTCGGACTGCCTCCAGGTTGCGCCGAACTGCGCACCGTCCGTGTCGACGCGGCCCAGGTTCAGCCTCTCCTGGCCCGTGCCGCCGGCGGGAAGGGTGCCGAACACGGGGAACGTCCCGGGCCCCTGGACCAGGGTAACGTTGGCCACCGGGTCCTCGAGCCGCGCCGCGAAGCCCTCGAGCGCGACGCGCAGCCGGCCCCGGCTCCAGGTCGCGCCGACCTCGCCGCTGTCGGCGTGCTCGGTCGACAGGCCGGGATTGGCCTCGGTCACCGTGGATCCCACGCGAAACGGCCTGTAGAGCTCGTTCAGCGTCGGCTCGCGGAACGCCCGCTGTCCGGCGGCGTGGAGCTCCCATGCGTCCGACGCCTTCCAGGTGAGTCCCGCGCTCGGGCTAAATTCGGTCCCCGCGCGGGTGGGGTAGATGTCCTCAAGGAGGAGCGCGCCCGTCGCCAGGCTCGTGCTCCTGAGGTGCCCGTCGCTGTCCTCCCACCGGTCGAGGCGCACGCCCGCCAGCGCGTGCACCGAGCCGCCCAGGGGCTGGCTGCGTTCGGCGAAGAGCCCGGCGAAGGTCTGGCGCCCCCCGGCGAAGCGCTGGTCCGCGTAGGCGCCCCCGGCGTACGAATAGCCCTCGCGCGTCTCCCCCCGGATATCACGGACATCGCCGCCGACCGTCGTCGCCGCCCCGGAGGAATCGGCCCAGGTGGACGACCCGGCGAAGCCCAGGGCGGTTACCGGGACGGCGAGCTGGTCGCTTGCCGGCGTCTCGGCCGTGCGTGCGGCGTTCACCGAGCTGAACGTCTGCGAGGACGACTGATCCTGGGCGTAGGCGGTCGCGGTCCAGGATTCGCCGGGGGAAACCTGGCCCGACAGGGCGACGGACCCGAACACCTGGCGGGTGCGGTTCTGCTGGTAGGGGGTCCCGTTGTCGCGCCACTCGTCGAAGCTGCGGAGCGTCACGGTGGCGGCCACGCTGGCGCCGAGCGATCCCCGCCAGCGCGCACTGGCCGAGTCGTGGCGGCTGGCCGCATCTATATCCACCGGCCCGCGGTCCTCGGGGGCGACGAGGCTTGTCCCGGTCGTCGCGAAGTCCTGGCCCCGCAGCTCAAGGACGCCGGGCCCCAGGGGGACCGCCTCCGTGAAAGCAGCGCTCCGGGTGTCGCGGTCGCCCCACCGCGCCACCGCATCGCCGGATCCCGGGGGGGGCTGCGCGTAGAAGAGCTCGATCACGCCCGCGAGCGAGGCGTTGCCCCAGGCGGCGGCGCCGCCGCCCGGGACGATCTCGGCCCGCGCGATCGAATCTACCGGCAGGAGGCTCCACGGCACCCAGCCGCCGAAAGGGTCGTTTAGCGGCACGCCGTCCAGGAGGACGAGCGAGCGGCTCGCGCCGCTCGGTCCGAGGCCGCGCAGCGAGACGCCCTGGGAGGTCGGGTTGGCCGTCATGCTGTCGTTCCTGCGGAACAGGCTGAAGTCGGCCGCGCCCCGGAGCGCGTCGTCAACGGTCAGGTAAGGGCCGTCGCTGAAGGCGTCGCCGGGGATGATCTCGACCGTGAACGGCACCTGCGAGAGGGGCTCCGGCGCGCGCGTGGCGCTGACCGTCAGCGGATCCAGGGTCTCGACCTGCGCGAAGGCCGCCGGCACGGCAAGAAGCGCTGCAAGCTCTCGGATGAGGCGCACCGCGGCCAGTCACCATGCTTTCTTGCGCGGAGGCAAGCAGCGTCGCACGCAGCCCGCGTTCCAAATCGACAACCGGGCGCAGTGCCACTCACCTGTGGTTCCCCCATCTCGATGGCATTCGTAAACCCGGCGTCCGTTGCGGACAGATATGACGTTCTCGTGGTCGGTTCCGGCGCGGCCGGCGGCCACGCGGCGTACACCCTCGCGATGGGAGGAGCGAAAGTCCTGATGATCGAGGCGGGGCGCAACTACGACCCCGTTGCGGAGACGCCGATGTTCCAGACAAACGCTGCCGCGCCCCTGCGGGGCTCGGCTACGCCCGACAAGCCGTTCGGGTTCTACGACGCCACGGTCGGCGGCGGCTGGGAGGTGCCCGGCGAGCCCTACACGAACGCATCCGCGGAGGAGGGCCGGCAGTTCAGGTGGTGGCGCTCGAGGATGTTGGGGGGCCGGACAAACCACTGGTCGCGCCACGCGCTTCGCAACGGGCCCTACGATTTCAAGCCGCGCAGCCGCGACGGGCTCGGATTCGACTGGCCGATATCCTACGAGGACGTGGCGCCGTACTACGACAAGGTCGAGATGCTGATCGGCGTCTGCGGCACGAATGAAGGCCTCGAGAACACGCCCGACTCCCCGAAGGGCTGCCTGCTGCCTCCCCCAAAGGCGCGGATAGGCGAGCTTCTCGCGCGGCAGCGGGGGCGCATGCTTGGCATCCCGGTCATCCCCATCCGGCGGGCGGTTCTCACCCGCCCGCTCGACCACCGTGCGATTCCGGCGAGGCTCCATCCGGGCAATGCGGGGGCCCAGCGGATCTTGGCCGAGGACATGCGGAACCGGGCGGCCTGCTTCTGGGCCACGCGCTGCGAGCGCGGCTGCTCCATCCGCGCGAACTACCAGTCGACGACGGTGCACATCCCCCCGGCGCTGGCCACGGGCAACCTGGACATCCTCGCGAACGCGATGGCCCGCGAGGTCACGGTGGACTCCGCGGGCAGGGCGGCGGGCGTCGGCTACATCGACAAGGCGACGGGGCTGGAGCACCGCGTTTCGGCGCGCGTCATCGTCCTCGCCGCGAGCGCGTGCGAGACGGTGCGGCTGCTCCTCAACTCGAAGTCGGCCCTGTTCCCCAACGGGCTCGCGAACTCGAGCGGGCTGGTGGGCAAGTGCATCATGGACACGGTCGGCGCGAGCTGGGGGGCCAGATCCCGCTCCTTGAGAACCTCCCCCCCCACAACGAGGACGGGGCGGGGGGCCTGCATGTGTACGCGCCGTGGTGGCTCTACCAGGAGCAGAAGGCGGAGAAGCTCGGCTTTGCGCGCGGCTACCACGTCGAATTCGCGAGCGGAAGGGCCATGCCCGGGGGCCGCATGGGCTTCGGGGACGACGCAAGCGGCCGCACGAGCTACGGCCTCAGGCTCAAGGAGGACGCCCGCCGCTACTACGGCTCCTTCATCGGGTTCTCGGGAAGGGGCGAGATGATCGCCAACGCCGAATCGTTCTGCGAAATCGACCCCGG
Organism: uncultured Opitutaceae bacterium; assembly: GCA_937889545.1. Lineage (GTDB taxonomy): Bacteria > Verrucomicrobiota > Verrucomicrobiia > Opitutales > Opitutaceae > Palsa-1447. The sequence continues at coordinate 69,848 of CALAOT010000005.1, read as the reverse complement.
GGTCGCCGACAAGTGGGGCATCCCGGTCCTGCGCTTCCACTGGAAGTGGTCCGACCACGAGATCCGGCAGGTGGCCCACATGCAGAGGACCTTCGCCGACTGGATCGAGGCGATGGGGGGCGTCAACCGCAGGAGGCCGGATCCCGACGGCCGAAAGGCGATCTCCGCCGGCGGGTTCGTCATCCACGAGGTGGGCGGGACGATCATGGGGGCCGCGCCGTCGACGTCGGTCACGAACTCGTGGTCGCAGGCCTGGGACGTCAGTAACCTCTTCGTGGCCGACGGCGGCGTGTTCGCCTCGAACGCGGACAAGAAACCGACGCTGACGATCATGGCCCTGGCATGGCGCGCCGCCGACCGGATCCTCTACGGGATGCGCAGGGGCGACCTGTGATGGAGCGAGGAGCCCTCCAACCGGCCCTGGCCGTCCGCCTTCGATCGGGGTGGACACCGGCCTGAATTGCCGGTCCCCTGCCGTTCCCCAGCACCACCCCCATGGCGTTCATCACCCCGTCGTCAGCCACAGCCAGATATGATGTGATCGTCGTCGGGTCCGGCGCGGCCGGCGGCCAGGCGGCCTACACCCTCACGATGGAGGGCGCGCGGGTCCTGATGCTCGAGGCGGGCCGCAACTACGACCCGAGCTCCGAGACTCCGATGTTCCAGACGAACGATGCTGCGCCTCTCCGCGGGATGGGGACGCCCGACAAGCCGTTCGGGTTCTACGACGCGACGGTCGACGGCGGCTGGGCCGTGCCCGGCGAGCCCTACACGAATGCGTCCACGGAGGAGGGCCGGCAGTTCAAATGGTGGCGCGCGAGGATGCTGGGGGGCAGGACCAACCACTGGGGCCGCATCTCGCTGCGCAACGGCCCCTACGACTTCAAGCCGCGCAGCCGCGACGGGCTCGGGTTCGACTGGCCGATAGCCTACGGGGATGTCGCGCCGTACTACGACAAAGTCGAGATGCTGATCGGCGTCTTCGGCTCCAACAGCGGCCTCGAGAACACGCCCGACTCCCCGGAGGGCTGCCTGCTGCCTCCCCCCAGGGCAAGGATCGGCGAGCTCCTCGCGCGGCAGCGGGGGCGCAAGCTCGGCATCCCGGTCATCCCCATACGGCGGGCCGTCCTCACGCGGCCGCTCGACCACCGGTCGATTCCGGCAAGGTTCCATCCCGGCAACGAAAAGGCCCAGCGGATCCTCGCCGAGGACATGCAGAACCGGGCGGCCTGCTTCTGGGCCACGGAGTGCGGGCGGGGATGCTCGATCCGCGCAAACTACCAGGCGACGACCGTGCATCTGCCCCCCGCGCTCGCCACCGGCAACCTGGACATCCTCGCGAACGCAATGGCGCGGGAGGTGACCCTGGACCCGGCCGGCCGGGCCGCGGGCGTGGTTTACGTCGACAAGAAGACGGGGCTGGAGCACCACGCCTCCGCGCGCGCCGTCGTCCTGGCGGCGGGAGCCTGCGAGACGGTCCGGCTGCTCCTCAATTCGAAGTCCAGCCGGTTCCCCGACGGCCTCGCGAACTCGAGCGGGCTGGTGGGCAGATACATCATGGACACGGTCGGGGCGGACTGGGGGGGCCAAGTTCCCCTCCTCGAAAGCCTTCCGCCGCACAACGAGGACGGGGCGGGCGGGGGGCATGTCTACGTGCCGTGGTGGCTCTACGGGGAGCAGAAGGCGGGGAAGCTCGGCTTTGCGCGCGGATACCACGTCGAGTTCGGGACGGGAAAGGGGATGCCGGGGGGCGACCCGCCGTACCTGCCCGACCCGGGCGGCCGGACCAGCTACGGCGCCCGGCTCAAGGAGGACGCCCGCCGCTACTACGGCTCCTTCGTCTCCTTCACGGGAAGGGGCGAGATGATCCCCAATGCCGACTCGTTCTGCGAGATCGACCCCGGGGTCGTGGACCGGTGGGGCATCCCCGTCCTGCGCTTCCACTGGAAATGGTCGGAGCACGAGATCCGGCAGGCGGCCCACATGCAAAGGACGTTCGCCGACTGGATCGAGGCGATGGGGGGCAAGAGCTCCGGGGCGCCCGACGCCGACGGACGCAAGGCCATCGCGCCGGGCGGGTCCATCATCCACGAGGTGGGCGGAACCATCATGGGAGGATCCCCGTCAGGCTCGGTCACGAACCCCTGGTCGCAGGCGTGGGACGTCGGGAACCTCGTCATCGCCGACGGCGGCGTGTTCGCCTCGAACGCGGACAAGAACCCGACCCTCACCATCATGGCCCTGGCGTGGCGCGCCGCCGACCGGCTCCTCGAGGAGATGCGGAAGGGCAACATTTAGGCAGACGATCAACCAAGATAGGTACTCCCATGAATACTCCAGACCCCATTCACATGGACCGGCGCGCGGCGATCAAATGGATGCTCGCGGCGACCGCGGGAGCGATGCTCGCCAAGGCGCCTTCGTTTGCTGCAGGGGCCCCGGGGACGTCCGCCGGAGCCGCGGGCGGGCCGGCGGCCGGCTACGGCACGGACCCCGACCTCGTCAAGGGGTACAAGCCGGGCGACCTTTGGCCGCTCACGTTCACGGGCGCCCAGCGCCGCGAAGTTGCGGCCCTTTGCGACGTCGTGATACCCGCGGACGGCCACTCGCCCAGCGCCTCGGCCCTCGGCGTGACGGACTTCATCGACGAGTTCGTCAGCGCCCCCTATCCGGACAACGTGCGCGACGGCAGGATGATCCTAGACGGCCTTGCATGGCTCGACGGCGAATCAGCAAGGCGCTTCGGCGCCGTCTTCGCCGAGGCCTCGGACGCCCAGCGGAACGCCCTCTGCGAGGACATCTCGCGCGAGGCGCCTTCGAATCCCGACCTGAAGCCCGCGGCGGACTTCTTCAGGCGGTTCAGGAACCTGGCCGCCACCGGGTTCTACACGACGCCAGCGGGGATGAAGGACATCGGCTACGTCGGCAACGTTCCGCTTGCACGCTTCGACGGCCCCCCCGCCGATCTCGTCGAAAAGCTCGGCCTCACTGACGAAGTCAAGTGGTGAGGCCGGACCCGGGCCAGATCGTCTTCGGCAAGGGCACGCCGAGCTCGACCGCGTGGAGCTGGTGGCGCCTCGCGCGAAACAGCTGCGCCCGCCGGGCGAGCATGCGGTCGAGCTTGTCGGCCAGGAGCGACACGGCCTTGTGGCATTCGTCGGACCCGACGCTGGCGTTCATCGCGGGGCCGTTGACGACGAGGTGGCCCTTCGCCTTGAACCGCGCTGCGAATTTCTCCTTCGGGTCGTACTCCAGTTCCACGCGTAGACGCAGGATGCGTTCCTCATGCCGGAACAGCCGCTCGGCCTTCTCCTGAACGAACGTTTTGAGTGACGGTGTGAGTTCGAGGTGAATGCCCGAGACGATCAATTCCGCATTGTTGTGTCTGTTCATGGTTGTTCGTTTGTTCCTTGTTTGACTGGGCGCGATCGGATCAAGATCCGACGGCGAGAAACTGAACCCTGAAATCCGATGCCGAAGCCCGATGCCGCTCTCAAAAACTTCTCCGCGGTAATCATCACGGGCGGATCTTCCGGGATTGGAAAATCGTTCATTGAGCTGTGTTCGAAGATGCGTCCGGAGCTCGCGTTTTGCAACCTATCTCGGCGGGCGCCTGTCATAAATAATCCCGAGCTTAATCTGCGCCATGTAGCGTGCGACCTTTCGAAGGCGGGGCAGCTGGAGGCGGCGCTGCCGGGGATTGAGGATTTTTTGACACACCATGCGCCGGCCGGCCGGATCCTCCTTGTCAACAACAGCGGATTCGGGGTCTACGGCCGGTTCGCGGATTCCGACATCGCGGTGCAGCTTGAGATGGTGGACGTCAATGTGCGCGCCATCCTTCAGCTTACGGGCGCGCTGCTGCCGGCAATCCGATTGCGCGGGGGCGCGATCGTCAACATGGCGTCGACGGCCGCGTTCCAGCCGACGCCCTACCTCGACACGTACGGGGCCACCAAGGCCTTCCTGCTCCATTGGAGCCTTGGCCTAAACGAGGAGCTCCGCGGGACAGGCGTGAGGGCGCTCGCGGTCTGCCCGGGCCCGACGTCGACCGAATTCTCCAGGCGCGCGGGCATCCACGAGCAAAAGGCGCCCGAATCTTTCAGCCAGACGAGCGAACAGGTCGTGGTCGAGTCCCTGCGGGCCCTGGCGGCCGGCAAGGCGATGGTCGTTACCGGATGGACGAACAAGCTTTCGGCGGCGATCGCGGCAAAGCTGCCGAAGCCGTTCGTCGCGAGACTGGCGGCGCGCGTGATGGCCCGGACGCGCATGAACCGGGTGAAGCCGTGAGCGAGTCCGGGTACAGCGGGCACCGGGCGTCGGCATGGCCGAGGCGCCTTGCCCAGGGCCCCTCCAGAACGATCGAACTAGGGGAGCTGCGGTCATGGATCATCCACGAGGACGACCGCCTCCTTGTCGTAGACAAGCCCGGGGACGTCGTGTGCCATCCGTCGAAGCACGGCCCATGGTCGAGCCTGGTGGGGGCAGCCCGCGAGCACGCCGGGCTCAGCACGGTCCACCTGGTCTTCAGGCTCGACCGGGAGACCAGCGGGGTGGTCGTCCTGGCAAAGGACCCGCCCATGGCGAGACGCCTGCAGATGGCCATGCAGGAGCGCAGGGTGGGCAAGACCTACCTCGCGCTCCTCACGGGGGAGCTCACCGCCTCGGTGACGGTCGACCAGCCCCTCGGCACGGACACGGCGAGCCCGATATTCATCAAGTCGGCGGTCTGCGCGGACGGGCAGCCGTCGGTGACCCGCTTTGAGCCGCTGTCCGGCGGGAGGGGATTCACGCTCGCCAGGGTGACGACCGAGACGGGCCGCAAGCACCAGATCCGCGCCCACGCCCAGTGGCTGGGCCACCCCCTGGTGGGGGACAAGATCTACGGCCCCGACGCCCGGCTGTACCTCGAATTTATCGACGGGGGTTGGACGCCCGCGCTCGAGGCCCGCCTCCTCCTGAGGCGCCAGGCGCTTCATTGCGCCCGGATCGACCTCGGGGCGGCCGGGGTCCCGCTCGCCTTCGAGGCCCCGCTTCCGGGCGACATGCGCGACTTCTGCGGGCGCCACGGAGTGGAGGTTCCGAAAGCCGGAGCGGGACCGCGCTAGTCCGGCGGATGCGGTCGGTGCCGGGCCGGCTCGGCCATGAGGCGGGCGGTCAGCTAGTGCTTTCTCAGAACGGCCACCGACTGCCCGAGGTTTCCGAATGATTCCATCCGGGCCCCGCTGTCCCAGCGAATCTCCTCGGGGATGGGAATGTGCGGCTTGTCGCCGTCGCACAGCTGGACGACCTCGAACTCCGAGTACGAGGCCCACGCCCTGATCGCGTCGCGGTCGATGAACTGGTTCAGGTGCTGGCCCGGCGCGGAATCCCTCACCTTGTCAATGAAGACGGTCCAGTGGGACGGGATCCGAAACTCAAGGAACGAGAAGACGAGCTGGCCGCCGGGCTTCAGGACCCGGGCGGTCTCCCCGAAGTACCGGAAGATGTCCTCGTGGAGCAGGTGGGTGAACACCGAGAAGAAGCACACAAAGTCGGCGGCCCCGTCCCCGCACGGGATCTTCGACCCGTCCGAGCATATGAAGCTCCAGTCCGGCCGCTTGGAGAGCCCGGAGGCATAGGCCACCAGACTCTTGACGATATCGACCCCGACGTACCGGATGCCCGGGAACGGGGCAAGCTGCACGGACAGGCGTCCGCTGCCGCAGCCGACGTCGACCACCAGGTGGCCGTCGGACAGCCCCAGCGAGCGCAGGAGGTGATGCTCGAGCTTTCCCACGGCGTTGAATTCTCCGCCGATCGCCCTGCGCATCGCCTCGTCCCTCTCCAGCTGGCCTTCCAGAGCCGCGACAAGATCCTGATTCGACTTTATGTAGTTGGTGTCCGTGGCGCAGTGTTGTCGGCGCCGGAAATTGCACGCAAGCGATTCCTGACGCTCACGGGGCGGTACTCCCCAATCCCTGGGTCGACCTCGTGCGGGCGCCGGCGGCGGGTCTCTCCACGGAAGTCGCGAGCGAGCGGCGGATCAGAGCGGAAGCCAGCGCGATTGAATGGATGGCAGGCGTCTCGGAACGCGCTCTCATATAGGATCTTATAACGTCCGGAAGATGCATGGACCAGCAGGATGCTACCGCGGGCAGCAGGGCTTCGACGCCGGAGGCCTGGCTGCCGGCTCTGCTCCGGAGACAATCCGGGAACGCAAAACCGCCGTCGCATCCTCCCTCCTCGCCGAGTGCAGGCCAGCGGCCGCAAGGGCGCCTTCCCGCGTCCGCGGGGACAAAGCTCCCGAGGGGACGGGGATCAGGCCCGGGTCCGGTCGAAGGTGGATGCGAGCGCGGCCCCCAGGGCCGCGCGCAGGGCCGCGACCCGGGTGTCGAGCACCAGGGACGACGGCGCCTCGATCGTGTAGGACAGCCGGGTGTGGTTCACCTGGAGGTAGAAGGATTCCGGCCATTTCTCGCGTCCGAGCGGATCGAGGAGCGGACGAATGATCCCGCCCTTCGCCTCGCGGCCCTCGATCAGGGGGCTCTGGTCGATCGGGCAGACCTTCGACGCCGCCGTGATCATGGGCTCGGCGAGGCTGGGGCGGCCGTCGGGATTAAGCTCGTAGAGATAGAAGCCGGCCGACTCCCAGTCCTCGTGGACGCACACGGCGAGGTCGAAGTTGGGCTGCCGCTCGAGCCACCGGACGTGTGCCCGGATCTCGGGGGACGCGAGGTGCCGGAAATCGCGGTTGAGGTCGGCCCCGGAGGCGTTCTCGCGCGTGCCGCGCGCCAGGCCCTGGGGGTTGAGCATCGGGCAGATGAACCACACGGCCCTGGCGTCGAATTCGCCGGACTCGAGCAGCGAGAGGAGGGCGAGGGGAGGGGCGGGCTCGTCCCCGTGGATTCCGGCCGAAAGGTAGATCCTCGGCCGGGGCCCCGGGGTGTGCCGTGTGAGCGCGGTCAGCGGGAATCCGCCGGAATCGCCGAACGGCTCGAACCGGAATCCGGCCCTCGCGCCGGCGCCCTCAAAGCGCGCGGCGAGGGCGAGCGGGTCGAAGGGTGCGGCTTTGACAGCGGGCATGCCTTGGTTCTTGCTGGTCCCTCGCCCGAATCACAAGCAGCAAACCAAAGCCCCTTTAATGCCACAGGTTCGAGTCCGCTTCGCTCCCAGCCCGACCGGGTTCTTCCATATAGGGAGCGCGCGAACCGCGCTGTTCAACTGGCTCTACGCGCGCCACACCGGGGGCGTGTTCATCCTCCGGGTGGAGGACACCGATCAGGCTCGCAACAGCGAGGAGTTCCTCAACCTCATCTACAACAGCCTGCGCTGGCTGGGCCTCAACTGGGACGAGGGACCCCAGGCCGGGGGCGATTTCGGCCCGTACCTCCAGAGCGAGCGGGCGTCCGTCTACGCGGAGTTCCTCGGGCGCCTGAAGGCCTCGGGCAGGACCTACGAGAAGGACGGAGCGCTGTTCTTCAGGATCTCGGGAGAGCCGCAAGTGATCGAGGACGCGATTCGGGGAAGGGTGGAGCGGACCGAGGAGAAGGACTTCGTCATCGTCAGGTCGGACGGCAAGCCGGTCTTCCACTTCGTGAACGTCGTGGACGATATTTCGATGCGCGTGAGCCACGTAATCCGGGGCGAGGACCACCTTTCGAACACAAGCAAGCACACGGAGCTCTTCAAGGCCCTCGGGGCGCCGATCCCGGTCTACGCCCATATTCCGCTCATCCTGAAGCAGAACGGCCCGGGCAAGATGTCCAAGCGCGACCAGGGCGCCCTCGTCGAGGAGTACCAGAAGAGGGGGTTCCTGCCCGAGGCCCTCGTGAATTTCCTCTGCCTGCTGGGCTGGTCCCCGAAGGACGACAGGGAAAAGCTTCCCCTGGAGGAGGTCGTGAGGCTCTTCGACCTGCCGGGGGTGAACCAGAGCAATGCGCGCTTCGACGAGAAGAAGCTCGCGCACATGAACATGGTCTACCTGCACGAGATGGCGCCCGAGCGCTGCCTTGTCCTCGCGCGCGACTTCCTCCTCGGTAGGAGTTATTTCGCTGGCGGCATGCCCGCCGAAGCGTACCTGCGGGACGTGATCGCGCTCTGCCAGCCGAAGGTGCGCGCGATCGAGGATCTGCCGGGCTTCATCGGCTACTTCTTCGGCGAGGATTTTGCCACCGATCCCAAGGCGAGGGAAAAGGTGTTTGCGAAGGGGGACCCGAAGGCGCGTCTTGGCGAGCTTCTCGCGGCGCTTGCGTTGGCCGATTTTTCGAGCGACGCGGCGCTCGAGACCCTTGTAAAGGCCCTGGCGGAGGAACACGGCGCCGCCACGGGCGACTATATTCATCCCGCGCGGCTGGCCGTGTCCGGGACGGCCGTTGGGCCCAGCTTCTACGGCCTGTTGCGGGTGCTCGGCCGGGACCGGGTCATCAGGCGCATAGGGCGGTTTCTAGCAACGGCTTGACGCCGTGTCCGGCGAACGGTTTGATCCGCGCCCTAAAGCTCACGTTGCGGGTGTAGCACAATGGATAGTGTAGCGGCCTCCGAAGCCGTCGATCCGGGTTCGACTCCCGGCACTCGCACCATAAAGATGGGTCAAGTTCAAAGTTTGGGGACAGGGTGAGGTTGCTCCGGTTTGACGGACACGCGTTGGGCTCCAAGAAAGGAGCTAACGATGACATCGAAGGGCAATAGGCCTTGTCGATCCGATTTCCGCCCGCTGGGAAAATGCCTATGCTTCGCGAGCCACCCGGAGTGCTAGTCTCTCCCTGGCAAAGGATGTTTCGCCTTCATGGCTATGGAATGAAATCGGTGCCACCGCTTTGATCGTTCGAGAGGGCTTTGCCGTCGACCCATACAATGATATTGGTTCCGACAACGTATCCCATCTTCCCGCTCGCCTGATCCGTGGCAGTCATGCGCCAGCGGAACGCTACCTTTTCGTCTTCCCCAAGGATTGTCTCGAAGACGAAGTGAAGGTCCGGATATTTTTGTCGTAGCATCTTCGCCCACGCGATGGTGCCATCGGCGCTCGTAGGCGTTCCGTTGTATTTGTAGTCAGGGCTGATGAGCGTGGCGGTCACGTCATAGTTCTGCTGGTTGAAAACTTGTTCAAAGAATCTTACCGTAAGAGCCTTGTTGGTGTCGGAAGTCTGGGACATAGGGGCGTGTGTTTTTGGGCTGATGTTTTTATTGTTTCTCGGCCTGCGTGCCGCGCTGGCCGTAGATTTGTTTTACCGGCGCTCCATTCCAATATTGGACATTATAGAGGCCCCCTGTTGCCGCGGCCTTGGCCGCGAGGAAGTTCTGGACGCTGGCTGCAAGCTGGAGCGAGTAGTCCATGGACGTCGCCTGCTCGTCGAACGGCGTCGCGCACGGCACGTTGCGAAACCAGCGCATCCATTCCGGATCCTTTGGCGTAAGGTTCTTGCCGTCTGCGTTCGAGGCCATGGTTGCCAGAATCGGGGTGATTTGCGGGAACTGGGCGGTTGCGTGGCATGATTGACAGGACGACAGGGTATTGTCGACGGGGCCGTTGAGGCGCAGGCCCCAGCCAAGATGCATGGGCGGAAGGTCGGTCGAGGTGTTGATGATGGTGTGCTTGAGATCTGGATTGATGATCGTCTTCGTTGGCGTGGGGTTTGAATCGGAGTAGCTCGTGACAAAGGGATCGTTGCCCCACATGATTCCCACCGGAACGGTATTGAGCCACACGTTGGGATTGGCGAGGGCTCCGTTGTAGACAAATGTCCCGAAGACCCAGCCTCCGGTATCCTTTGCCCTCGGATCGCGCACCATGATGTCCATTTGGATGAACCGGACAGTGCTCATAACCCGCTTGGACGTCGGCGGATTGAATTGCTCGGTTGTGTAAGCGAGCCACTCGATCGGATTCGTGAGATACGGCACCTCGGCAACGGGAGCCGTGGTGAACAGCAGCTTGGCTACCACCGTGCCGATCGGGAAACCCTCGGACTGCATCACGGTCGTCGTCGGGTTTTCGGCGTCCTTCCACACCCTTCCGATCATGTAGCCGCCTTGTGGATTGTAGAAACCCACGGCATAGGTTTGCCATTGATTAGGCTGCGACGGCGACAAGACGTGGGGAAACACCGGTCCCTCCTTGGTCAACCCATGAATGCCCTCGCGGCCGTAAAGGCCATAATGCTGCCAAGGCACGTGATACCATCTGCGGACGTTGTTGTCCTCGAGATAGAAGTCGTTTGCGACACCGTCGCCCTTGATGTTCCCCTCGTAGATGTAGGCGCGAACCGCCTCCATGTATTTCTTCCAGTCCTTGGTATAGTCAATCTGGAGGATGTTCTGGACGGCCTGCTCATCCTCGGGCTTGGCCCCAGGGTAATCCTGGCTGAGTTTAAAGATTCGACTATGGTACGCGTCCGGGGGCGGCAGCTGGCCGAAGTCCGGAAACCGCGGGAGCAATGGTGCGGCATTCGCTCCTGCCTGGGCGCAGGTCGCAATGCACAAGAAGAGCGAGGTCAAGGCCCGGCTGGCGCTTCGATGGAATTCTGTTTTCATGAGGGTAGGGGGTGCCGTTTTTTCAATAAAAGCCGCCGGTCCGCGCTCCAGAAGGAGCGTCAAAACAGCTAATAAGGCGGTGAAGAATCGACAGTCGGCATAAGAGATGGGCAAATATATTATTAGATCACGGAATAGTAATACTACATGGAATCACGTAGAAACCCCGTTCGTAGTCTCTGAAGGCCAGGGGATTTTGAGACAATCAGACCAGGTATCCTTCCATCGACCACCCTGTGCGTATTGGCACACCCCTAATCTCAGCCTCAGGAAGGTAGCGCCAAGCCAAGCGTCTTCTCCGCGTCAGCCTCCATCTTGTCTTTTTTGTCCCAATCTTCCGTTCCGCCTGGGGCCTCAGCGCCCCGTGCCACCAAGTACTCTCATGAAAACCCTGCGTTCCATCTGGCGGCTGCCAACCTACGTGGCGGCCTTGTTCTGCGCGCTTGCCGCCTTCGCGGACGACCCGACCTCCGGTTAGGTCCAATCGACCGTTGGCGATTTGGCACAGTGGTGCGGCACCAGTTTGGATCAGCAACTTGGAGAATCACCAGGATTCTCTTGCCGCGTGGGCCCAACGTACTCGGGAGGCAGGCGGGTCAAGGAACCTCGTAGATCTCGGCCAAGCCCACGCCCATAGCCCCATTCACACCGGTCACCTCGGCGGTGTACGCGCCTGGCGGTAGCGTTACGAGGATCGCCGCGTCCGCGGAGTCGGCATTGAGCGGGAAGGCTCCGACTTGGGCAAACGTCTGGGCGAGGACTTGGCTTCCGCCCCAGCCGCCGTTCGACTGTAAAGCGTCGTTGTTGGAATCATATAGGACAAGTTGCGGAGTGGCCAGCGCCCCCGAAACGCCGAACTGCCCGAGCGTCGGCCCTATCCCGCGGATGAGCACCGTCTCGGGCGTGTTCCCGGTGATCACGAAGCCTGCGATCAAGATGTTACCTGCGGTCCCGACGGAAGCACGGGATGAGAGGTTCACTAGGCGCGACGTCGACGTCCCGCTGTCGGCATCATAGATTTCGGCGAGCCCAACGCCCGTGGTGGCGGAGAGGCCGCTTACCTGGGAGGTATAGGCGCCGCCGCCGAGGGTCACGAGCATCGCTGCATCCGCCGACGTGGCTGGAAGCGCGAACGCTCCCACCTGCGTGAAGGCCTGCGAGAGTGTCACCCCTCCTCCCCACGTGCTGTTCGTCCCAAGCATGCTTCCCCCCGAGTTTACGAGGCTCAGCGTGGGCTGCATCAGTGCGCCTGCGACACCGAAATCGCCAAGCGTCGGCCCGATTCCGCGAAGCACAACCTGCTTGGATCCGGTGCCCCCGACAATGAAGCCCGCGATCAGGATGTTCGCGTCGGTCCCGACCGTTGAGCGCGAGGATAGGTTTGCGAGCCGGCTTGGCTGGGCGCCGCCGGAGCTCACTTCGACCCCGCCCGTTCCGGTGAGGACAAAGATGCCTTTCCCGGGCGCGATCCCGTCCAGCCTTGCTGTCGTCCCTGATTCTCGGCCTGTCCAGGTCTCCCCCTCGTCGCTCGAGGTGAGGACCGTCCCCTGAAGCCCGACCGCGACGAAGGTCCCGTACCCGTATCCCACGTGGACGAGCACGTTCGGCGTCGGCGAGGCCTGTGGAGCCCAGAGCTTCCCGTCGGGAGATGCGAATATGCTTCCGTCGGCTCCGACGGCCACGAATCCCCTCGTCCCATAGGCGACGCCGTAGAGGTCCTCGGTGGACCCGAGCTGCTGGACGCTCCAGGTCGAGCCATCGGGCGACGTGACCACAGTGCCGCCCAGCCCCACCGCGACGAAGCGTCCATTGCCGTAGGCTATCGCATTCAGGTTCTGTGCGGTGCCCGCGGAGACCTGCTTCCAGCCCGAGGCGGTCAAGCCCGACCTGATGCAGGTGCCTCCGTAGCCGACTGCGACCAATGTCTGGTTGCCCAGGGCGATACCGGTCAGGATGCTGGTTGATCCCGATGCCTGGAGCGTGCCGTCATACGTTCCGCTGGCATACGTGACGACGGCGCCCCCGTTGCCGACGGCAACAAGCATGTTCCGGCCCAGCACGCTGACGATCGCATTCAGCTCGCCCCACGTCTGCCCGCGCGGGCCGTTGCTGGCCGAGGCGGTCCAGTTCACGCCGTCGGGCGAGTAGAAGGCGGTGCCGTCCAACCCAACGACCACGAAATTGCCTCCGTCAAAGGCAGCAGCGACCTCCGAGGTCCCGGTCGGCAGCGGAGTCGACGGGGTCCAATTGTCGAACAGGTAGGTCGGGCCGTGGGGAAAAGTCTCCGAAAGGCTCGCGGTTGCAACGGACGTAGCCGAGCCGTTGGACACCGCCGCCGAATACAGGCCCTGGTCTGAGAGTTGCAGCGGGCGCGTCGTGTAGGCGGGGGCCGTGGCGCCGGCAATGGGGGAGCCGTTGAAGCTCCACTGGTAGCTGACGGGCGTCACGCTGCTCGCGGCAACGCTGAAGTTCACCGTGCTTCCGACGGCGACCGACTGGGTGACCGGAGCCGTGCCTATCGTGGGCGCGCTGGCGGCGCCCTTTCGGATCGTTTCGTTGTCCGTGTCCACTATGTAGACGCCTCCGTCGGGGCCCACCGCGATTCCCTCCGGGGTATTCAGGAGAGCCGAGGGGCCCGTGCCGTCGGCATCGCCGGCATTGTTTCCGCTGCTTCCCGCGACCGTCGTGACGGTACCCTGAGGCGATATCTCCCTGATCTTGTTGTTGTTCGAATCCGCCACGAATAGGTTGCCGCTCCCGTCGATGGCAACGGCGGAAGGATGCCAGAACAAGGCCCGGCTCGCGTTTCCGTCAGCACTTCCGGCCAAACCGGCAGTGCCCGCCAATGTGGTGACGACTCCCGCGGCGGTGATCTTCCGGATCGTGTTGTTCCCGGTATCGGCCACATAGACGTTTCCGTATCTGTCTACGGCCACGCCGCATGGAGTGCTGAACTGGGCTGCGGTCCCCACGCCGTCGGCGTTGCCCGGGACCCCCGCTTCGCCCGCGAGGGTCGTCACCACCTGGTTCGGCGACACTTTTCGAATGGTGCAAGCGGCCGAGTCGGCGACATACAGGCTTCCGTCCCCGTCGATGGCCAAGCCGAAGGGGCTCGTGAGTCGGGCGTTGGTCCCAAGGCCGTCCAGGTCTCCAGAACTGCCTATGTACCCTGCGAAGGTGGTGACCAAGCCACTGGGTGCTATCTTTCTCACGGCGGAATTGCCCGTGTCCGCCACGTAGACATTGCCCGAGCCGTCCACGGCGACCCCATTCGGCTCATCAAACCGAACAACGCTGCCGCTTCCATCGATGCCCCCGGAGAGCCTTGCCGCACCCGCATAGGTGGTCACGACACCTGCCGGCGTGACCATCCGGATCGTACAGTTCACCTCGTCCCCGATATAGAGGTTTCCGGAGGCGTCTATCGCGACGCCGACCGGGTAGAAGAACTGTGCAGAGGAGCCCGTTCCATCCCCGCTGCCGAAGCTTCCGTTGGCTCCCGCCAAGGTCGTTATCGTCAGCATCTGGGCGCGCACCGTTGAAACCGAGATGGCGAATGCGCATGCTGCGACGGCCAGTGGGCGGATCGTTGCGCGGGTAATGGGGATGTTCATGTGTCGTTCGCCTGGGCCGCCCGGAGTCCGCTCGTGCGGGCCGGGTCGACTGGACTTGGGGGCCTCGTCGCGGGATTCGTGCCGAGGGACCGGAGGCTGGATCCTGTGGGCCTCATGCAAGATATGACAGGTTACGCAGCGAAATCCGCTACTCTGGCGCCGAGAGGGATCGCTCTTGTCGTATCCTGGGGGCCGGCTTTCCGGTCTGGCCCTGACCTTGGTTATCGTCACTTGTTCCCCCGGAGCCGTTCGCAGCTCTGGCGCAAGCCGAAGCTGCCCGTCGCTGTGCGCGGAGCCATTTGACTTGCGGGGCAAGCAGCGCGATGATCCCGGCGCACGGAGGTTGCCATGCCGAGCCAAGCCCAGCCGATTGTCACAGCGCTTTTCGGCGGAGCCGACATCCGGATGGATGGGGCGCGCCCTTGGGATCTGCGCGTTCACGACGAACGCTTCTTCCCGCGCGTGCTCGCCGCCGGCACGCTCGGTTTCGGCGAGGCCTACATGGACGGCTGGTGGGACTGCGACGCCCTTGACGAGATGTGCTGCAGGGCCTCGCGCGCCCGTCTCGACGAGCGCGTGCCGGTCAATCTAAGGACGGCGGCCGCCACGCTCGCGGCCAAGGTGTTCAATCTCCAGACCCTGCGGCGCGCCCGGCGCGTGGCAGAGGTGCACTATGACCTCGGCAACGACTTCTTCGCGGCGATGCTCGGCCCGGACCTCCAGTACTCGTGCGCCTATTTTCGCGACACCGACGACCTTGCGCAGGCCCAGCGGCGGAAAATGGATCTCATCTGCCGCAAGCTCGGGCTGCAGCCGGGCATGCGCGTGCTGGACATCGGCTGCGGCTGGGGCGGCCTGGCAAGATACGCCGCCGAGCACCACGGCTGCACCGTTGTGGGCGTCACCATCTCCCGCGAGCAGCAGACGTATGCCGCGGCCGCCTGCCGCGGGTTGCCCATCGACATCCGGCTGCAGGACTATCGCGCCGTGGCGGGCGTGTTCGACCGCGTGGTCAGCGTCGGCATGATGGAACATGTCGGCTACAAGAACTACCGCGCCTTCATGGCGGCCGCGGCCCGGTGCCTGCGCGATGGCGGCCTCTTCCTCTGCCACACGATTGGCGGCAGCGTCTCGCGAGTGCGGACCGACCCGTGGATCGAGCGCTACATCTTTCCCAACTCCATGCTTCCTTCGCCTGCGCAGGTGACCCGCGCCGCGGAAGGGCTGTTCGTCCTCGAGGATGTCCACAACTTCGGGGCCGACTACGACCGGACGCTGCTGGCATGGGAGCGGAACTTCCGCGAGGCGTGGCCTCGGTTCCGGGCCACCTACGGCGAGCGCTTCTTCCGGATGTGGCGCTTTTACCTCCTCAGCTGCGCCGGGGCGTTTCGCGCCCGATCCATGGATCTCTTCCAGTACGTCTTTTCCAAGGGCGGGGTTCCCGGCGGGTATGCGGCGGTGCGCTGAGAAAACCGACCGCTTGATTGAGAAAATGCTTCCGTGGCGGTGATTTCAGCCCTTGTCCCGGGAATTCCCGTTGCCGCTCTGTTCGGGCACCGGCAAAAGACCCTTTTGAGCAATGACGTCAACCGTACGCTCGGCCCGGCGGCAGAGCTTGGATGGCGCTTGACCGGATCAATTGATAATGCATTATCAATGCATGCCGTACACAACTCTTACCGTCAGGGTGGATGTGGCAAAGAGGCTGCGCGCCACGCGTGGCGCCGGCGAAAGCTACAGCGATGTCCTCAACCGGCTGATCGACAACCAGCCGGCGAAAGCGGTCGGCGAATGGCTGGAATCGCTGGCTCCGCTCGAAGGCCACAGTCTGTTCACGCCCGAGGAGCGAGCCCGCATGAAACGGGACCAGCACAATCCACGGGACTCCCACGCTCGGCGCAAACGCCATGCTGCTGCTTGATACCAGCGCCCTTATCGACTTGGAAAGGGAGTTGGCCTATAGGAACGTCGGGCCGATTCGCGCGTACCTCGGACGGCACAAGGGGGAGGAGCTGTCCTGCAGCACGGTCACTGTGGGCGAGTTGGCGTCGGGTGGCAGCCAGGCGGCGGTCCAGGTCCTTCTCCGGCATCTGCGGAAGCTCCCGATCTCGGAGGCCATTGCGTACCGCGCGGGCGAACTCGACAAGAAGCAGATGCGCAAGGGGCAACGATTGGGCGAGAATGATAATTGGATCGCTGCGACCGCCCTGCACTATTCCGCGACCCTCGTTTACACCGACGGGGATCTCGACCGGATTGACGGGATCAAGCGGGCAAGATTGCACAATTCCGGATCTCCGTAGTTCGCACCCCGGCGTTAGAAGAATATTGAAAACGGAACCGAGGCCAACTCCACTCTCCGCACTAGATCGATCATTGCTTATCCCGGAACCGACATGAAGAAAACAACCCTCCTTGCACTTGCAGTGTCCTTTGTGCTGCCGGCCCTCGTCGGTGCAAACGCGCCCGCGTCCCCCGCCGCCCTCGCTGACGCCGCGAGCGGCGGGCTGCGGTTCAGCATCGCAGTCACCAAGTTTGAGAACCATGCGAACTACAACGGGAGGTTCCAGCTCGCGGACACCTGGGGCGCCATGCTCACGGACTCGCTCCAGCAGTCCGGGCACTTCATCGTCCTTGGCGAGGCCGACATGCGCGGCGCGGCGATGCAGGAGCAGGACTTCGCCAAGAGCGGCAGGGTTGCGGGGGGGGACAAGGCGCCTGCGACGGGCTTCATGACGCCGGCGCAGCTGCTCATCAAGGGAGAGATCACGAACTTCCAGACGACCTCGGGCCAGCACGGCGGGATCGGGATCCGCGGTTTCAACATAGGCGTGGGGGGCGACACCGCCGAGATCAACGCGGTCATCTACGTCGTGGACTCGACGACGGGGCAGGTCGTGGCGTCCAAGAAGGTGATCGGCACCGCGAAGAGCAGCGGGGTGTCGGTCGGGTTCTCCGACCGGGACTGGGGCGGCGACCTGGGCGGGTTCAAGAAGACCAACGTCGGAACCGCGGTCGAGCAGGCGATCGACCAGGCGGTCGCCTTCATCATCACCCAGATCCCGAACCTGCACTGGAGCGGAAACGTGATCCTGGTGAAGGGGCCCCAGGTCTACATCAACCGCGGCTCGCGCGAGGGGGTGGCCGTGGGTCAGCTCTTCAAGGTTGGCTCCGCGGAGGTCCTCCGGGATCCGGCGACGGGCGAGACCCTGGACGTCTCCTTCACCGAAAAGGGCCAGATCAAGGTCGTCAGCGTGAAGGAGAAGGTCGCCATTTGCTCCATCGTGTCGGACGAGGGGCTGGCGAACGGGATGTCCGTGGCGCCGCTCACTCCCTGAGCTAGCCCGCGGGCAGGGGGGGCTTCACGACGAAGGGCTTCAGCACCCCGTCCTGGGACGGGGGGAACCGCCCGGTCACCAGGATGCCGTCCTCGCGGTGCTCCTGGGCCTGGACGTGGCCGAGCTCGTGCAGGCGCGCCACGACGTCGTAGCGGTCGAGGGGAACGAGCAGCTGGACCGTCCCTAGCCCGTGCGCGATCATCTCGCGGAACCGGTCCTCCAGGGCGGCGATCCCCTTGCCGGTCCGGGCGCTCACGAAGAGCGCGTCGGGCACGGCCTGCCGCGCGGCCCGGATCTCGGACTCGTCGGCGAGGTCGACCTTGTTGAAAACATTCAGGGCCGGGCTGTCGCCCGCGCCCAGCTCTGCCAGCACGCTGAGGGTCGTCGCCCGGTGCTTCTCGAAGTGGGGGCTCGTGATGTCGACCACGTGGATCAGGAAGTCGGCGACCAGCACCTCCTCTAGGGTGGCCTTGAACGCCTCCACGAGGTCATGCGGAAGCCGCCGGATGAATCCCACCGTGTCGGTTAGGAGGAGCTTCTGGTTGCCCGGGAGCACGAGCTGGCGGGTCGTGGGGTCGAGCGTGGCGAACAGCTTGTCCTCCACGTGGACCTGCGAGCCGGTGAGCCTGTTGAGCAGCGACGACTTGCCCGAGTTCGTGTAGCCGACGATCGAGGCCGTGGGCAGCGGCACCCGCACCCGGCGCGTCCGCTGGACGCCGCGCTGGCGCACGACCGCGGCGAGCTCCTCCTTGAGGTGGGCGATCCGGTTGCGGACGACGCGGCGGTCCTGCTCAAGCTGGGTCTCGCCCTCGCCGCCCATTGCGCCCTTTCCCCTCTGCCGCGAGAGGTGGGTCCATGCGCGGGTGAGGCGGGGCAGGGAGTACTCCATCCTCGCGAGGGCGACCTGGAGCACGGCCTCGCGCGTGCGGGCCCGGTCCGCGAAGACCTCGAGGATCACCTCCTGACGGTCGATGACGGCCATCCCGGCAAGCTCCTCCCAGTTGCGCTGCTGGCCGGGCGAGAGTGCCGAGTCGAACACGATCACCTCGGCTCCGTCGGATTTCGCGATCGCCGCCAGCTCCTCCGCCTTGCCCTTGCCGAGGAAGAGGGCGGGGGACGGCGACCGGAGCTTGACCAGGGCCGCCCTTGCGACCGAAAGGCCGAGGTTCTCTACGAGCTCGGTCAGTTCGGCCAGCAGCTCATTCCCCTCCCCCTCGGGCATGTCCGGAGTCTGGATACCCACCAGAAACGCGCGCTGTGCCTTGGGAAGGGTGGGTAAAAGTACGGCCATTTAAAGGATTGCGGAAGGAAGTTTGGAGACATGGGCTTGCCCACGCCAGCCACATCCGTACACGCGCAGCTCAATCATGGCAACGTTATGGCCGCATCTTCGATCCTCATCGTCGACGACGAGCCCGGGATCCGGGAGCTGCTGGCCATGATATTGGAGGCCGCCGGCCACTCGGTTGCCGCCGCGAAGGACGGAGTCGAGGCGCCCAAGATCATGGCGTCGCGGGATGTCGAGATCGTGATCACTGACCTGCTGATGCCCGAGCGGGACGGGCTCGAGTTCATCACGGAGATCCGGTCGAAATACCCCAAGGTCAAGATCATCGCGATGTCCGGCGGGGGGCATATCGCGCGCGAGTCCTACCTGCGGATCGCCAGGAACTTCGGCGCCCACTACCTGCTGGAGAAGCCATTCAGCCAATCCGGCGTCCTGGACGCGATCGAAAAGGTGCAGGCGATGCCCTAGCGGGGGAGGCGGGCCCGCCTCAGTCCAGGAACAGCGCGCAAACGGGTGCCGGCACGGGAACGGACCCCGGGACGCGGCGCAGCCGGCCGGTGTCGCCGTCGGCGCGGAACGCGCAAAGGGTGTCGGAATCCTGGTGGGCGCACACGAGCCACTCCCCGCCGGGCGACATCGAGAAATGCCTCGGTCCCCTGCCTCCGCAGGGCACGGCCTCGACGGGCGATAGGGCGCCCGTGACGCCGTCGATCGCGAACACGGCGATGATGTCGGGGCCGCGGCACGAGCCGTAGAGGAACCGGCCGTTCGGATGAATCACGACCTCGGCGGAGGTGGCGCCTGCGGCGCATCCGGCCGGGAGCACCGACACGGCCCGGCCCGGGGAAAGGCCCCCGGTCGCGGGATCATAGCGGTAGCCGACGATGGTGTTGTCGAGCTCGTTGATCGCATAGGCGCGACGCCCGGTTCCGTCGAATGCAAGGTGGCGGGGGCCCGACCCGGGCGCCGTGGAGACGAATGGAGGGGTCCCCGGGGAGAGGGCGACGCAGTCCATGTCGATCGCGTAGGTGTGGATCCGGTCGAGGCCCAGGTCGCACACGACGGCGAAGCGGTTGTCCGGGGCGAAGTTCGCCGAATGGACGTGGGATGAGGCCTGGCGGGACGGATGCGGGCCCCTGCCGGTGTGCGCCACTACCCGGGGCTCCCCGAGCGTCCCGTCGCCGTTGAGCGGGATCGCCGCGGCGAGGCCCAGGTGGTAGTTGGCGGCGAGCGCGATGCGGCCGGTCCTGCCGACGGCGATGTGGCAGGGCGTGGGCCCGTCGCCGGGCGCCGTCTGCTGGACGGGGATGAGTCGGGACGAGGCGGGATCAATCCGGAACGAGGACGCCCACGCCGGGCCTGCGCAGACCGCGTAGAGGAGGTCTCGGCCGGGCGACAGCGCGAGGAACGTTGGGTTGGGAGCCTCCGCGGCGAGCTCGGGCGCGCCCAGCTCCCCGGTCTCGGCATCCAGGGCAATGGAGTAGATCCCGCGGCTCGAACCCCTGGTGTACGTGCCCACGAATAGGCGGTGGCGGCCGGTTCTTGCGCCCATCCGGAAGAAGAAGCGGCGTGCGGGCTCGAAGACAAGCCATCACGGCCGGGCGTCGCCCCGCGCCTCCCGCTCCCCGGGAGGAAGTGCCGCGGGGGCTCCCCGGCCGGGAGGTCAATCCCGGCCGGCCGTCACTTCTTCTTTGCCTTCAGGTCGGCCACGGCCGCCTGCGCCGCCGCGAGCCGGGCCACCGGCACCCGGTACGGGCTGCACGACACGTAGGTGAGCCCGAGCCTGTGGCAGAACTTGACCGATTCGGGATCGCCGCCGTGCTCGCCGCAGATGCCCAGCTTGATTCCCGGGCGGGTCCGCGAGCCTTTCTCGACGGCAATCCTCATCAGCTGGCCGACGCCCACCTGGTCGATCGTCGCGAAGGGGTTCTTCTTCACGATCTCGGCCTCGGCGTAGTCCGGCAGGAACGATCCGGAGTCGTCGCGGCTCATCCCGAGCGCCGTCTGGGTCAGGTCGTTCGTCCCGAAGCTGAAGAATTCGGCCGTTTCCGCGATCTCGTCGGCGGTGAGGGCGCCGCGAGGAATCTCGATCATGGTGCCCACGGAATACCGGATCCTCGCCTTCTTCTCGGCCTGGACGGCCTTGGCGACCTCGTGGACGATGGCGACCTGCAGGTCGAGCTCCTTCTTGAAGCCGACGAGCGGGATCATGATCTCGGGCCTCGCCTTGTAACCCTGCTTGTTCGCGTCGGCGGCGGCTTCGAAAATGGCCCGCGCCTGCATGGCGGTGATCTCCGGGTACTTGATCCCGAGGCGGCAGCCGCGGAATCCGAGCATCGGGTTGAACTCATGCAGCTCGTGGACCCGGTGGACGATCTTCTCGGCCGGGATGCCGAGCTTCCTCGCAAGGTCGGCCTGCTGATCGGCCTGGTTGGGCAGGAACTCGTGAAGCGGTGGATCCAGGAACCGGATGGTCGCGGGCAGCCCCTTCAGCTCCCTGAAGATACCGAAGAAGTCGTCCCGCTGGTAGGGAAGGAGCTTCGCCAGGGCGGTCTGGCGCTCCTCGACGGTCTCGGCGAGGATCATCTCGCGCATCGCGTCGATGCGGTTGCCCTCGAAGAACATGTGCTCGGTGCGGGTCAGCCCGATGCCGGTCGCCCCGAAGGCCACGGCGATACGCGCCTGGTCGGGCGTGTCGGCGTTGGTTCGGACCGAGAGCCGCGTGGCCTTGGCGCACCACTTCATCAGCTGCGCGAAGTTCTGGAACGTGCGGCTCTTCTTCGCCTCGGCGTCCCCCTCGACCAGGCCCTGGATGACTTCGGCGGCCGCCGTCTTGAGCTCGCCCGCGTAGACGGTGCCGGCGGTGCCGTCGATCGAGAGGAAGTCCCCCTCGTTGAACGTCTGGCCGCCCACCGTGAGGGTGCGCTTGTCGTAGTTGACCTCGAGCGCGCTGGCCCCGCACACGCAGACCTTGCCCATCTGCCGGGCGACGAGCGCCGCGTGGGAGGATACGCCGCCGCGCGCGGTCAGGATTCCCTCGGCGGCTATCATGCCGCGGAGGTCCTCGGGCGACGTCTCGACGCGCACGAGGAGCACCTTCTGCCCCTTGGCTGCGGCCTCGACGCAACGGTCGGCGTTGAAATAGATGCGGCCGGTCGCCGCGCCGGGCCCGGCGGGAAGGCCGGTGGCGATGGCCTTGGCACTCTTGACGGCCGCCCTGTCGAAGACCGGGGCGAGCACCTGGTCGAGCTGGTCGGCGGGAACGCGCGTGATGGCGGTCTGCCAGTCGATGAGCTTCTCCCTGACCATCTCCACCGCGATGCGGACGGCGGCGACGCCGGTGCGCTTGCCATTGCGGGTCTGGAGCATGTACACCTTCCCGTCCTGGATCGTGAACTCGAAGTCCTGCACGTCCTTGAAGTGCGACTCAAGCATCTGGCGGATCCGCTCCAGCTCCTTGAGCGAGGACGGCTGCTTTTCCGCCAGCCTCGCGACCGGGTCGGGCGTGCGCACGCCCGCGACGACGTCCTCGCCCTGCGCGTTCATCAGGAACTCGCCGTAGAACACCTTCTCCCCCGTCGCCGGGTCGCGCGTGAAAGCGACGCCGGAGCCGGACTGGGTGCCCGTGTTGCCGAACACCATCGCCTGCACGTTGACGGCGGTGCCCCACTCGGTGGGGATGTTGTACTTGCGGCGGTAGACGATCGCGCGATCGTTCATCCACGAGCCGAAAACGGCGCCGATCGCGCCCTTGAGCTGGGCCCAGGGGTCCGAAGGGAAGTCGTGGCCGGTGCGATCCTTGACGAGCGCCTTGAAGCGGGCGATGAGCTCCTTCAGGTCGTCGACCGACAGCCTCGTGTCCTCGAGGTGGCGGTCGTGGTAGCGCTCCTCCTTGATCTTCTCGATGGCGGCCTCGAACGGCTCATGGTCCTCTCCCGGGCGCTTCTGCACGCCCAGGACCACGTCCCCGTACATCTGGATGAAGCGGCGGTAGCAGTCCCACGCAAACCGCTCGTTCTTCGTCGCGTTGAAGAGGGACAGGACGGTCTGGTCGTTGAGGCCCAGGTTGAGGATCGTGTCCATCATTCCGGGCATCGAGTCGCGCGCGCCCGAGCGCACGGAGACAAGGAGCGGAAAGCCCACGGCGTCGCCGAACTTGTATCCCATGATCCCCTCGATCTTTGCAACCCCGTCCGCGATCTGCGCCTGGAGCGCCGCCGGGTACGTGCGCCTGTTGGCGTAGTAGTGAGTGCAGACTTCCGTCGTGATCGTGAATCCGGCCGGCACCGGCAGCCCGATCCGGCTCATCTCGGCGAGGTTTGCGCCCTTTCCGCCCAGGAGCGGCTTCATCCCGCCGTTGCCGTCGGCCCTGCCGGAACCCCACGAGTACACGTATTTCGGTGCCTTCGCGGAGGCGGATTTCCTGGACGAAGCCCCGGCTTTCGCGCGGGCCTTCAGGGATTTGGACTTAGTGGCCATTGATGTGGTTCTTGGTTTGAAACGGGCCGGTTCGCGGCATGCGTAAAACATTGATCCCAACGTTTGTGGCGGGGGCCTGTCAACCGTCCATCGGGCGCCGGGAAGAAAAAGGTCGCATCCCGCGGGCACCCATTTCAACACTTCGGGACGTGCTTCCCGACGCAGATCATCGCATCAAGCTCCAGGTCTTCGAGGGCCCGCTAGACCTGCTGCTTTTCCTGATCCGCAAGAACGAGATAGACATCTACGACATACCGATCGAATCGGTGACAAAGCAGTACGTCGCGGTCCTGCGCTCCATGCAGCAGCTCGATTTGGAGGTGGCGGGCGAATTCTTCGTCATGGCGGCCTCGCTAATGGAAATCAAAAGCCGGATGCTGCTTCCAAAGGGCCAGTACGCCGTGGACCCCGCGGCCGAGGGCCAGGACGAGATCGACCCCCGGTGGGAGCTCGTCCACCAGCTCCTCCAGTACAAGAAATTCAAGGATGCGGCGTCGCGGCTGTCGGAGATGGCGCGACTGCAGCGCGACCTCATGGATCGCCTGCTGTCGTCCCGTCCCGCGGACTCTCTCGACCGCCCGCTCAAGGGAGTGAACCGGATCGAGCTCTGGACTGCGTTCAACATGGTGCTCCGGCGCCTTGCCGAGAAGCTTGTGGTCGGCGAGATCCACGACGAGGCGGTGACGGTCGCCGACCAGATGGAGTGGCTCCTCGAGAGGATGCGCGGCGAGAGGAGCTTTGTCTTTTCGGGCCTCTTCGATGCGGGCGTGTCCCTCAGGCGGCTCATCGCGACGTTCCTTGCGGTCCTTGAGCTGACCCGGCTGAGGAAGATGCGCCTGCGCCAGAGCGAGGCGTTCACGGACATCGTCTGCGAGTCCGCCGACGAAACTTCGCTTGAAACTCCGGCTTCCGTGCGCAGCGTTCAGTCGTGAGCAAGAAGAAACCGAAGCGAGGATACGGCGCCCTTCTCGGGCTGGGCCTCGACAACGACGACGGCCACCGGCGCATAACCACCGGGGAGCAGTTCGCCATCCTCGGGGGGTCCGCCGAGACCCACGAGCGGATGACCGAGACCGTGGTGAAGACGTTCGAGGAGCTCAAGCAGCGGGGAAAGCGCTTGAACGAGGTCCGCCCCGTCGAGCTCGCCGACATTATCAAGAAATCATCGCCCAGGTGAGCGGCTGATTTGCTTTTGGCCGCAGACCCCGTCTATTCTCCGATCCACATGTCCGACAAGATCACCCAACTTACCACCGACACGTTCAAAGCGGCTGTGTCCTCATCGGCCACGCCCCTGCTCGTCGACTTCTGGGCTCCGTGGTGCGGGCCCTGCAAGGCCATCGCGCCCGTGCTGGACGAGCTGGCCACGGAGTTCGAAGGGAAGATATCGATCGCCAAGGTGAACATCGACGACAACGAGGCCATTGCCGCCGAGTTTGGCATACGCGCCATCCCGACCATGCTGCTCTTCAAGGGAGGAAGCGTGGTTGAGCAGATCGTGGGACTCGTGCCGAAGTCGGCCCTCAAGGCGAAGCTCGCCGCCCAGATCTGACGGCTGCCGGCGTCCGGCGGTCAGATGAGGATGCCCGCCGCGAATAGCCCGGCGTAGACGGCCATCAGCCGCCCGGTGTCGCCCAGGAGCGCCACGTCCTCCGCGGGAGCCCCGGCTGCCGCCATGCGCCGGATGTGCGACCACGCGAGCGGGGCCGCGAGGAGCGGCAGAAGGCACCACGCTCCGAATCCGGCGGCCGCGTAGAGAAAGGGGGCGGCGAGCGCGGCGCCGAGCGAGGCGGCGTGCTGCGCGCGCGCGAAGCGCCGTCCGAAGCGGACGACAAGCGTGAGCTTGTTCGCGGCGGCGTCCGTCTCGGCGTCCCGGTAGTTATTCACGAGGAGGATGTTGGCCGCCAGCAGGCCCATCGGTACGCCCGCGAGCACGGCGTACCCCGTGATCCTTCCCGCCTGGACGAAGTACGTTACCGACACGGCCACGAGCCCGAAGAAGACAAACACGAACACGTCCCCGAGCCCGTGGTACCCGAGCGGCCAGGGACCTCCCGTGTAGGCGACGCCGCTGACGATGCTGGCGGCGCCCACGGCCAGCATCCACGGGCCGCCCCAGTGGATGAGCCCCAGTCCGGCGGCGAATGCCGCGGCGAATGCGGCCGCCATCGCGCGCCGCATGGCCGCGGGCGGGACGAGGCCCGACGCCACCGCGCGCCTGGGCCCGACGCGGGCGGCGGTGTCGGCGCCGTGGGCGAAGTCATAGTAGTCGTTTGCGAAGTTCGCCCCGACCTGGACGAGGAGCGCGAACGCGAGGCATAGGCCGGCGGCGGCGGGATCGAACCGGTGGTCGTGGGCCGCCATGGCCGATCCGACGACGACGGGCGCGACCGCGGCAGGAAGGGTCCGCGGCCGGGACGCGGAGATCCAGATTCGCCAGGCGGAAGGGTGGGTGGGGCCGGCCTCGGGGCTCACCGGATTGAGAAACCCCCGAATTGAGCCACCCGCACGCGCGACTGGCGCTCCACGTTTCGCACGTACCCGTGCATCCTCTCCTGGACCGCGGCGATGAACGCCTCGACCTCCTCCGGCCTCCCCTCGGCCTCCAGATGCACCCTCCCGTCGGGAAGGTTGCTCACGAAACCGGCGACCTCGTACTCCCGTGCCACCTCGAGCGCCGTGTACCGGAAGCCGACGCCCTGCACGCGCCCCGTGAAGACCGCGGTTTCGTGGTGGATCTCCGGCATGGTGCCATGAAGCCTATGTCCGGGCCGGCGCGGCCTTCAACAAACAAACTCCCCCGGCGCTCCGCGTCAGGAATTTATTTGCATCAGCAGAGTTTCTGAAGGACCGTTGCCGACAACAGATGAGCGATTTCGATTCTGACAACCTCTCGGAAAACGAGTGGGAAGAGAGCGGCGATCTGGCCTGGAACGAGTTCGACTGGGAGCTCTATCTGCGAGAGCAGGAGGTGGCGATCCACCACTACCTGGGGTTCTACGAGGAGCTCAAGGCGAGCCCCGACCGCATCGACGAGGTGGCCGACAAGATGGGCTGGGACCGGGCTGACGCAGACGAGGCGGAGGAGCGCGAGAACCCCGAAAAGACCCTCTACTCCGACGAGATCTACACGCTGCAGAAGAATCCCGTCTACATCGCGACGAAGGCGCTCTTCCTCAGCCTGCGCAGGTCATGGGAGGCGATCGCCTCGAGCCCGGGCAGGATTCCGCAGTCCCTGGCGCTGTCGTACCTGTCCTGCCTGCACCGGTGCGAGGAGCAGGCCGTGATGGCGATCCATGCCTTGGACTTTGGCGACTATTCGATGGCGATCTGCCTCTTCAAGAGGGCGCTCGCCGAGCTGAACGACGGCTTCGCCATCATCGGATCCGAGGAGGCGGGCGGCTATGCGGCGATCGGCGCGTGCCGCGACGACATGCGCATGCGCCTCTTCGATCTGCGCGAGATCTGGCTCCGGGTCATCAGCGACTGCCGGGAGGATTCGAGCCGGCCGGCGGACGAAGAGGATTGACGGTCCCGGTTTCGCGCAAGCCGCCGCGCGGCCGGGCGGCTGCGCCGCAGGGCCGCACCCTTTCAGAAACCACCCCAAGACCCCCCGACCATGCCATCCAGCCCAGCCCCCCTGGCCGCTTCCCGCCCGGCGCCTCGGCGCCGCCTCGCCCTCGTTTTTCTCGCCGGCGCCCTTTCGCTCCCGCCGGGATGGCTGCGCGCCGAGGCGCCCGCCCCCGGGCCGCGCTGGCAGCACATCAAGACCGCGCTCTTCTTCACGAGCGAGGACGTGAAGCAGCTGCTGGCAAAGCCCGAGGACCGCAGGGCGACCCTCGCCTATTTCGCGCCGCTGCGCCTCACGAAGGTGTACCTCGACAACGCGAGCGTCGACCCGGCCGCGGTGGCGAGCCTGCGCGAGATCGCCGCCGATCTGAGAGCCCAGGGGCTCGAGGTCTCCGGCGCCGTCGTCCCGTCCAACCGCGGCCCGCTCTGCTACAACAACCCGGATGACATGGCCCTGCTTGAGGGCCGGGTGCGGGTGCTGGCCCAGGTGTTCGACGAGATCATCGTCGACGACTGGCTCTTCACGACCTGCACCTGCGCGAAATGCCTGGAGGGCCGCGGCAGCGACTCCTGGGCCGACTACCGCAGCCGGCTCGTAGCCGAGCAGTCGAAGCGGCACCTGATCGACGCCGCCAAGCAGGTGCGCCCGGAGGTCCGGGTCATCATCAAGTATCCGAACTGGTACGAGGGCCACCGCCAGAACGGCTACGATGTCGCCCGGCAGACGCCGCAGTTCGACGGTGTGAGCGTCGGAATCGAGACGCGGCAGCCGACCACCCAGGACCAGCATATCCCGACCTACTCGGGCTTCGTCTTCCAGCAGTGGATCGGCGGCGATGCCGGGGCAAAATGGCGCAGCGCCTGGCTCGACAACTCCCAGATGCAGGGCGCAGGCAACGACTTCGTCGCCCAGGTGTGGCAGGCCGTCCTGGCGCGGGCCCCGGAGATCATCTTCTGGTGCGCCGGCGAGCTCCATCCCCCCAACCCATCCTGCGACGTTTACCCGCCCCTCTGGGGGATGATGCCGGAATTCGACAGGCTGGCGGGCATGCTTAGCGGGCCCGCGCGGGGCATTCCGATCCACCTTCCGCTGGGCGCGGTGGGGGAGTACAACATCTTCGGCTACCTGGGCATGGTCGGGCTGCCGATGGCGCCGCGCACGGCGTTCCCCGCCGACTCGAAGACCGCCATCTTCACGCAGCACTCGCTGCGCGACCCGCAGCTCGGCGCGGAGCTGCTGGCGCGGGTCCGTTCGGGCAAGGAGGTCTTCCTGACCTGGTCGCTCCTGCGCGACCTGCGTGGGAGCGAACTGAGGCGGGCGCTCAACGTCATCAGCGAGGACGGCACGGTGGCGTCGTCGACCTTCCGCGTCCGCGAGATGTTCTGGCGCAGCACGCCGGTCGAGGCCACGCGCCCTCTCACGTTCCCGAGGATCGAGCTGTCGACATGGCCGTACGTGCGCCAGGTGGCCCTCGTGAGAGAGGACGCGGATTTCGGCGTCCTGATGACGGCGCCCTACCTGGAGGGCCAGGTCGACGTGCTCAACATGCCCGACAACAGCTACGACCTGCAGCGGCTGCCGGAGCCCGTGCTCAACTCCATCCGCAGCCTTTTCTTCGGGGAACTTGGCGTGCGCCTCGTCGGCAGGGGCGGCGTCGCCCTCTATCCCTTCGGCGAGCGCCAGTATGTCCTCTACAACATGAACGACGGGCCGGCCAAGGTGGCGCTGCGTCTCCCGGCCGGGAGCCCGACCCAGGGGTGGCAGGAGCGGATGCACAGCACGAACCTGAGCGTGAGCGAGGTCCAGGAGGACCGCGGGCCCTGGACGCGGCGCGAGACCGAGGTGGCGCTCGCGCTTGGTCCTTTCGAGCTCGTGCTGCTCGAGAGGCCGTAGCCGATCGCAGCGTCGACGCCGGCGGGCCGGCCGCTGCGCTCGGCTAGGCGTGTCCGGGCGCGCCGTCGGTAGCGTTCCCTGCCGCCTCCAGGGCGCGCCTCCTCCTCAGGTCGGATGCGATCTGCGACATCCTCGCCTCGTTCAGCGGATAGAAGAGGACGAGGACGACCGACAGGACGCCCAGCGACGCCGGAAGCACGCTCATCAACAGCACCAGGGCGTGCAGCGAAGTCGGGGTCTGGGCTGCGTTGGCGACGAAGCCCACGCTCTGCATCAGGGCGAGGGCCACCCACGCCCCGATCGCCCAGCCCTGCTTTTGGGAAAAGATTGACGCGGAAAAGATGAGCCCCGTGGCGCGCCGGCCCCTCGTCCATTCCGCGTAGTCGGCCGTGTCGGCGTACATGGTCCAGAGGAGGGCGGCCAGCGGACCGCCGGTGACGGAGCCGATCAGGTTGATCCCGTAGATCAGCGGGAGCTGGTCGGGCCTGAGGAAATAGAAGGAGGCGGTCGAGGCGATCGCGATGACGAGCAGGACCACGACCGCGGCTTTCCGGCCCACGATCCTGGCGAAAGCCGGAATCATCATGACGCCGACCAGGGACGCGACCTGATTGCTGGTGTTGAACGCCGAGACGAGGCTTTCCCAGCTCCAGGTCTGCGTGCCGGCGGCGGACTTGGGCAGGAACGCGGGCAGGGTCAGCGTCTGCGAGCCGATATAATACTTGAAGTAATACGCTGTCACGCTGCTCCTGATCGCCCCGAAGAGGATGAAGGTGATCGTCGTCGCGAGCACGATCAGCCACGGCCCGTTGGTGAGGAGGTCCCCGAGATCGCGCAGCACCGACGTCCTCTGGGCCCTCGGAGGGCTGACGCGTTCGCGAACGCCAAAGAACGTGGCGAGGAAGAAGACAACCGCGGCAACGCCATAGAGGACAAACGACATCTGCCATCCGCGCTCGACGGTCCTGGCGCCTAGCCATCCGCCCACCTTCGACATCGGCAGCAGCGTCGCCGAGACGATGATGCCCCCGGCAAAGGCGCCCACGAACTGGATGCAGGAGAGCGCGGTCCGTTCGTTCGGGTTGGGCGAGATGACGCCGAGCAGCGCGATGTAGGGGATGTTGATGGCGGTGTAGAGCAGCATCAGCGCGTTGTAGGTGACATAGGCCCAGACGAGCTTTCCGGAGGCGCCGAGGCCCGGCACGGTGAATGTCAGCACGCCCATGACCGCCATCGGCACGCAGAACCAGAGCAGGAACGGCCGGAATTTTCCCCAGCGCGTCCTTGTGCGGTCGGCAAGCATGCCCATGACCGGGTCGAAGAAAGCGTCCGCGCTCCTGCTCAGGCCGATCATGGTGCCCGCCGCCGCGGCGCCTATCCCGAACACGTCGGTGTAGAATATGGTCAGGTACACCATGAACGTCTGCCAGTAGAGGCAGGACGCCATGTTGCCGAAGCCGTACGAGGACTTCTCGCGAAAACCCAGGAGCTCGGGGGCGGGCTCCTGCAGCGCTTGGATTGGGGTTGCGGGCAATGGGGTGGGCTGCGGCGACGGGGCTGCTCGGGGATCGCCGGAGCGGCCGCTATTCGGCCGAAAACCAAAGTGCGGGCCTAGGTCACCCGCTGCGCCATGGATTGCGCCCGCAAGCAAAGCTCGGCGGCCTTGAAGGCGTGGGCCTGGGTCATGGCGTTCTCCGTGCGGTTGAGGCAGTCCAGGATGAATTCGCCGAAGAACCTGTACCCGACCTTTCCCGCGACGCTCAGGTGCCGCTCCCCCTTCTCGTCGGCGATATACAGGTGATCGCCCGCGGCGTCCCGGGCGATGTCGAGGTACTTGCGCAGCTCGATCGTGCCCTTGGCGCCGAGGATGAACGTCCTGCCGTCGCCCCAGGAGCTGAGCCCGTCCGGCGTGAACCAGTCGACGCGCACATAATTGAGCGCGCCGGAATTGCCCACGAGGCAGGCTTCCCCGAAATCCTCGAACTCCGGATGGTCGGGGTTCGCAAAGTTCCCGACCGCGGCGTGGCTTATGGTGGCGTCGCTCGACCCGGTGTAGGCCAGGAACTGCTCAAACTGGTGGCTGCCGATGTCGCAGAGGATGCCGCCGAACTTCTCCCGCTGGAAGAACCAATCCGGGCGGGAGGCTTTGCTCAGCCGGTGGGGAGCGAGGCAGACAACCTGGATGACGCGGCCTATGGCGCCCTTTTGCACGAGGTCGGTTGCAAACATCGCCGACTCGTTGTGCAGCCGCTCGCTGTAATAGACCATGTACTTGCGCCCCGTCCGCGCGACAACGGCCTTGGCCTGGTCGAGCTGGGCCATCGTCGTGAACGGCGCCTTGTCGCTGAAGTAGTCCTTGCCAGCCTCCATGACCTGGCAGCCGAAGGGTCCCCGTTCCGAGGTCACGGCCGCCGCGGCGACCAGGCGGACCCCGGGGTCGGCCAGAACCTCGTCAATGGAGCGCGCGGCCTGCGCCTGGGGGAACTTGGCCCTGAAGGCCTCGGTCTTCTTGGGATCCGGGTCATAGACCCATTTGAGCGTCGCACCCGCCTCCAGCAGGCCGTTGCACATGCCGTAGATGTGCCCGTGGTCGAGGCGGGCGGCCGCAAAGACAAACTCACCGGGCTTGACGACCGGGTTGGGCTTTCCTTGGGGGGCGTAGTTCATGCCTTCCGATTTCTGGGGCGCGCCGTCGGCTAGTGCCCGGGGGATCAAAGTGCCGGCCGCCATGGTTGCAACCGTGCTGGATAGGAATTCGCGACGATTCATGGGATAAACGTGCTGGGGTTGCCTGGATCTCAGATGCTAAAGGTGGGCCAGGTGTCTACGTCCATTTGCCGAGCGACTCGATGTACGCGGCGGAGCCGTCGCGTTGCCAGACGTCGAGCTGGGCTTGGTCCTTGAGCTGTTGGCCACGGGCGCGCGGCACAGCGGCGAAGACGTTGTCACATTCTATCAGCGTTGTCATATCACCCCAGAGTTTCTCGAACTGGGAGACAGGGTACACATCCTCCTGGCCGTGCCCCCAACGTCTCTTGACCTCCTTTAGCGTCACGTAGGTGGGCATTCGCGCAGCGAGCAAGCGGACCGCTGCCGCCGTCTTGCCGGCGTCTGCCAGATCCGTGCGGCGCAGACCAAATTGCGTCAGCAGCCGGTCTATGTCCACCCAGCAGGAGTTCGTGTTGTAGTACGTGAGTGTGAATTCGTCCTCCTCGCGGGGAAGGGCCAAGCCCTCGACCAGACGGATGCGCCCGTCAATGCGCGCCAGGCCGCCGCCGTGGTCCTCGACCCGTTTGGCCATGACCTCCCAGCCAAAGGTGGCGCCGGAGGCGCAGAACCAGCCGAGCATCGTGGAGTCAACAGTGGCGCCGAGCGTGTCGATGTTGTGCACGAGCAGCGTGCGCAGCTGGGGCCGCGCGGCGAGCAACCGCGCAAGCACACCGTTCTTGAGCAGGTTTGGGATCTCAAACCAATGGCCAACGGGATGCAGGCACTGCCCGGGCAGGTTGTCCATGTAGTCGCCGCCCTCGCCGGCCTGCCGGGCCCACGCCGTCAACGCCGCGCGCACGCTCTCGCGCATCTTCTCCTTCTGCTCGTCGAGTTTCTGCTGCGCAGTCTCCTGCCAGGCGAAATGCAGATCGCGCACCGTCGGCACAAGCCGCAGCCCGATCGATCGTCCCGGCGAGACCCAGACCGTGCGGCCAAGCGCTGCGCCGACTGCCTCTCGGAGAAAATGTTCGATCGGCGCATGCGTGAGGTAGCTGGTCGTGAAGACATGCGGGATCTCCATGCCGGCGGTGTGCTCAGCCTTCCGTGTCTTTGCCAGGTGCACCTCGATGAAGCTACGATGGCGGCCGCCGAATTTTGCGAAGGGATGCAGGCCCTTCACAACCCCCGCACCCTGGGTCCAGCGGCTGCCTACGCCGGCTGAATAGGTCACCACTGCCACCTCGCCGGCCTGCAGCGCCGCTTCGCCCCTTTGCCGGAAGGCGGTGGATGCCGAGCCCGGGTTGAACAGTGCCTCGGCGGGCACGTCGTCAATCTTTGTGCTCGGCGCAAGCCGGTTCATCGCCAGGCCGATACGCCCGTTGCGCAGGTCGGCACGGATCTGCTCATGCTGGACGCGATCGAAGCCATTCTCGTCCAGCAATGCGTTGAGCCGCCCGGCATCCTGCGTAGCCACCGCGGAGGGCAGCATGCGGTCGAGCAACGTTGGCAGCACGGCGCCATACTCCGGCTTACCCCTCGCAGCCTGGGTGAACTGCTGCAGGTCGCCGCGCTCTCGCGGAGTGAGGTTGCGCGCTTCCTGGCGAAGACAGCGCGGCACAGACTGCTGGTAGAACCCGGCGGGCAGCAGCGCGTCGGCCCCCGCCAGCAGCTTGCCGACGGAGCCGTGCTCATTGATGGCGAAATCATAGACCACCGGATCCATCGCAAACGGCAACGCCGTCTCGAGCTCTCGCTTGGCGGCCGCCATGATGTCCTGGAGTCGCTTCTGGCCTTCGCGCCGACGCTTCGGTGCAAATATGAAGCCCATGCCGCCGCCCGACATTCCGCCAAGCATCCAGAAGCCCCAGAAATCATCGCCGAACGCGGTGCGCGTGCGCTCAATGAGACGTTCGGTGTACAGATTGCTCACCCAGGGGATGATCGTCTGCAGCGGCCCAAAGAAATTGGCGGTGAGCGAGTGACCCAGCGTGCGCACCTCGCCAGCGGCGAGCTGGCCAAGGATTCTCTCTAGGTTCGCCATCGCTTGATGGCGCGCAGTCCACTCGACCTCGCCGCGCAGCAGGTATTTCTCCGTTACCATCTCGAGAATGGGCCCGACGTTCTGCGCCATTCCCCCGTGCACCAGCACCAGCGACTCCTGCAGTCGAGTGCGGGCCGCCTCCGGCACCCGGTCAGTTCCCAGCAGCGTATGCCGGGGCAACAAACAGCCGCGGCTGAAACCGTGCTCGACATCGCCGGGCTGCGCCGCGACGCCCTCGATCAGCTTGATGCCCGGCCAAAGGCCTCCCGAGTCTTGCCAGCCGCCGCCTGAGCCGCCTAGCCATTCGCCGAGAATTGCGCGCGCCGCCACCATCCGCCGTTCGGGCTCTTCCATCGGGCCGCTCAAACTGCGAATCTGCCCTGTGGCGCGCATGCAGGCGCCGATCAGCGCGCCGAGCAGGGTGGTGGAGACGGCCAGCCGCGAACCCTTGGGAATGCGATTGACACTGCTAACCAGCTCGAAACCGCGGCCGGGCCCACAGGTGATGGCCAACAGTTCCGCCAGTTTTGCGCCGGACCGTTCAATGCCCGGCGGCACGAGCCCCGCGGCGATGATCGAGGCTTTCAGGAGCCCCAGGTAATCGCGGCCAAAGTCGAACACATCGTCGAGATCACGCACCTCGGCGATCGCCTCGAGGTCCACGCTAGCCAGGCGGATGACCGGTTCGTCGATGACCCGAAAATACGCCTCGACCGGCGGGCGCGGCCCGGAATCGCGGCCATGCACGCTCAAGTCGATGGAAACGTTGAGGACCCGCGCACCCTCCGGGAAATCCATACCGAGAAAGAAGATGTCGCTCCAGCCGCAGTGGGTCAGGTCCATCCTGACCGGTGTGCACTCGCACAGGATTGGATGCGGCCCGTTACTGTTGCCGACGCGCAACAGCTCAGGGCGGATGCGCAGCGGCTGATCGAGCGGGTGTCCGAGGCGGAACATCCACGCATTACCCCGGGTGGCCCTCACGGTGTGGCGCACCTGGTCAGCAAGTGTCTGGAAACCAAGCTGATGGTACGCTGCCGCCAGCGCGCTCGACAGGGTCTCATTGGCACCCTGCGCGGCCTGCGCGCGCAGGAAGCCGCTGATGGCTTCCTCAAAGCGCCGCTCCAGCATGCGGCTGAAGCCGTCGTATGGCACCCGGCCTGTACGCCGAAATTCGGGCCTGGTCGGGAGGTGATAGCGGTGAATGGCCGCGAGAAAGAACAGAGCTCGGACGCGCCGGTACAGGTTCGCTTGCTGGCGGCGGTAGCTCTCGAGCTCGGCACAGGCGCCCAAGAGCTCGGCGGCCGGCTTCCCCGCGCACCAACGTTCAATTGAGAGATCGCGCGTCTCCGGCGCCTCGGACTCGATGATGTCGGTGATCCGGAAGCTCATGGGGCGGAGATTATCGGATTCTGGCAGCCTGTTAATGGATCGCGAGCAACTCCACGAGCTGCGTCAAGATCCGGTCGCGGTCGCTGCCGGCAAGGGTGAGTGCCAGCTGTGCGAACAGCAGGCCATAGGTCGCACCGATGTCGTAGCGCCGACCCGCAACGTTGAATGCCAGGTAACGGCGACGGGTGGCCAGCGCGTGCAGGGCGGGGGAGAGCCCCAGGGATCGGCCGGTAGCTTTGCTTTGGTCGTCGAGCAGTTCGAAGATTTCCGGTGGCAAAACGTGCATTCCGAAGAAGCAGAGGTAGTATCCCGCCCGCAATCCCGGCACCAGCAACTGCTGCTCGGCGACCGTAGGCGTCGGTTTCTCGATCACCGTCTCGATTTGGTAGAGCGGACGCTCGCCACCCACGAGGCGGCCGCCGATCGTTCCGTAGGCCGTAAGAAGGCCCTCATGAGTTGGCTGGACGGCAGATACGGGAGTGTCCTCAGACTCGGCCACGCTGATAAGCTGCCGGGCGCAGCTGATCGCACCGTGAGCCACGTGCAGATGGTCCCCCACTAGATGAAGGAAGGACTCTCCCCCAATGAACTCGCGTCCGCACAACACCGCATGGCCGTAACCGCGCGGATTGTGCTGCGCGACAAAGCGCACGCGATCGCGCAATGCCCCGCTCGCGCTGGCATAAGTGGACTCGTCCCCCGGGCAGACGACGATGCCGAACTCCTCGACCCCCGCGCCAGCTGCTTCCTCGAGAATGATCTGCAGGGCTGACTTTGATTCGCCCTTTTGGTCGATCAGCATTTGGAGCGGCAATTTACGTTGCTGGGGATTGGCAGCAGTGATCAGGGCTTTTCGGACTTTCATGGGGGGGGTTGGCGCTCGTGAACGACAGCCGGATTGCGATCTTGGCTTAGAACAATCGCAGTAATAAACAGAGACAATCCGAAAGGATGCCGCCGGAGCGTGCAGGCCGGCGGGTGGCGCGCAATCTGCGCGGCGATCGAGGAGTAGCGCGGGCTGATGATCCCTTTTGAATCTCTGACCGAATCTGGAGGAGTCTTGAAAATGCAGATTCGCTCAATCTTGGACAAATACTGCGTTGCCCTAATTTTGCCGCGGGCATTTGCTCCAACCCCTTGAAACGGAGAGATGCCTGAGTGGCCGAAAGGGACGGTTTGCCACGCCGCATAGTTGGCATAGGGATAGGAGGCCTATCGACCGCTAACCCGTGACCCCAGCCTGAAGCGCCTGCCGCCCTCCGATGTCCATGTCCTGCTTCATTCAGTTCTGTCGTGGAACGAGTGCGCCACCGATGCTGCGGCGGACCCTGGGCGCGAGGACGTGGGCGTCGCTCGCGTGGCTGCTTGGCCCGCTTGTCATGACGGCTCCCCGTGCTTCATCGGAACCCGCCGCCCAGGCGCAGCCAAACCTGTTGGCGGCGCCTACGCCGACCCCGGTGCCGGCAGCGCGGATCCCCGTCGCGCAGCCCGATGAGGTTCCCCGTCTGATTACCGGCGTGCGGCCCCAGTATCCGCCCGAGTACGCCGGGAAGCAGGTCGAGGGGAGAATCCTGGTCGACTTCATCGTGCGGACCGACGGCACCGTGACCCGGGTGCATGCCATCAGTTCGCCCGACCCGCGCCTGTCGGTCTTTGCGGAGGCGGCTGTCTCCCAGTGGAGGTTCTCCTCGGGTCTAAAGAACGGCGTGCCCGTGAATACGCACATGCAGGTGCCGGTCGTATTCAAGGCCGTGCCGCCCAAGGGCCCGCCTGGCGCCGAGGCCGGACTCGATCCCGACGCGTCGAACTCGGCCCGCCATCTTGCCCAGGGCAACGCGGACATGGAGAAAAGGGATTACGGTGCCGCCGCCTTGGAATTTGACGCGGCCGTCCGCCTCGAGCCCGATTCGGGCGCCGGCTACGTTGGCCGGGCCCAGGCCTACGCGCTTCAGGGGCGGCAGGATGAGGCTCTCGAAGACTTCATCCAGGCGGCCTTGCTGGAGCCGGCCGACCAGGCGTCCCTCGAGGCCTATCAAAAGACCCTGCCCGATTCCCCCGAGCGCAGGTGGAAGTCCCTCCGCTACCAGACATTCACGATGGTCTGGCGCACCGTGAATGAAACCTATTTTGACCGCACCTTCGGCGGCGTGGACTGGCTCGCCGTGCGCGAGAAGTACCGGACCCGTCTGGCGACCGCGGCAGAAAACGCGCAGCTGATCGGCCTGCTGCAGCAGATGCTGGCGGAGCTTCGGCGCACCCACTTCTCGATCGTGCCGCGGGACGCGGCGGTGTTCAACCCGTCCGAGCGCGTGCGAATAGGCACAACCGGCGCGGAGGTCGCCTTTGTCGAGGGCGGGGTTGTGGTGACCGAGGTGAGGCAGGGTTCAACGGGCGCCGCGGCCGGGATCCGGCCAGGCGACCTGATCACCCAGGTGGACGCCACTGCGACGGCCCCCAACCTGGCCCTCCTGGCCAAGGCCGGACTCACCCCGGCCCGGAGCGGGCTATACATGACGCAATTCATCGAATCCCGCCTCGCCGCCGCTGTGGGAACGAAGGTGCAGCTGGATCTGGTCGCGCCCGAGGCGGGCGCCGCGCCAAGGCATGTGACGGTTGAATGCGGCGCAAATGACGCGCAGTGGTCCGAGCCGGTCGGCTATTTCCCCTCGATGCCGATCAGCTGCGAGGCGAGGCGCGATCCCGACGGCGTCGCGTATCTGCGATTCAACATCTTCGTCCCGCCTGTCATGAAGGATGTCCGGTCGCTACTGCGCCTCCTTGCGCCGGGCGACGGGCTGATTGTCGACCTGCGCGGAAATATGGGAGGCATAGCCACGATGGCCTCGGGCATCTGCGGGTGGTTATGCCGGGATGAATTCGTGCTCGGCTCCATGCACAAGCGTGACGGGGTGGCGAGTCTGGACGTGTACCCGCAAACGGGGATCTTCGATGGCCCCGTGGCCATACTCATTGACGGGCGTTCAGCCTCGACCAGCGAGATTCTGGCGGCCGGGCTCAAGGACAAGCGCAGGGCGCGGTTGTTTGGGGAGCTGAGCGCAGGGGCGGCGCTTCCGTCAGTGTTCGAGAGGCTGCCGACGGGCGATCTGTTCCAATTCGCGATCGCCGACGTGACCACGCCGTCGGGCGCGCTGCTGGAGGGCAACGGGGTCGCTCCCGACGAGGCCGTCTTGCGCTCCAGGGTCGACCTGGCAGCGGGGCGCGATCCGGTGGTCGAAGCGGCGCGAAAGTGGATCGATGCGGAAAGGCGGAAGAAGGGTGGGGAGCCAGAGAGGCCAAGCGCAAAAGGCCGATGAATAGGGCCTCGCACCTGTCGCTTTCGGTCGCCCTCCTTTCGTGCGCCCTCGCGGCCTCCCCTGAGGCCCGTGCGTCCGACAAGGGGGTCCTCGACGACATTCTCGGCAACTGGCTTATCGCGCAGGGTGGGCTCGGGTCCTCGGTATTGGTTCAGAACTACGAGATCCAGGAGAGCGTCGAGTCCGACGGGAAGGACCATCCCGTGATGGAGCTGCACATTGTGCGCACCCGCGCCGACCATTTTCGATTCGAGATGTCCCGGCCAGGCAGCGGAACCGCCGTGCAGGCCTTCGACGGCCGCCTCGGATGGCAGGCGCAAGCCCAATGGGGGCTCGGGCTGACCGGCAACCCGGCCTCGGGCGTATGGGTCTGGCAGAACGACCTCCTATTGGCGCTCAAGACATTTCGCCCGCCAGTCACGTACCGCCTGCTGAGTCCAGCTATCATCAACGGACGCTCATGCATTGCGGCCGAGGTGACCGATTCGGCGAAGAACGTGGGGAAGGTCTTCTTTGATCGGAAGACCCACCAGCTGCTTCGTCTCGAACGGCCGTTTGCCGTCGGGTCGACGTCGCTGTTCGCGGCCGAATTTGACGATTTCCGCCGTGTGAACGGCCTGGTGATCCCGTTCTTGGTGAAGGCCTACGTCGGCAAGTCAGCGATGATTCACCGCAGATCGAAGATCACCATCAATCCTCCGGTCGATGAGACGACATTCGTTCTCACGACGGCCCAGATGCAGGAGGCGATGAACGTCAATGACGTCCTCAACCACCACGACGCCTCGGCGGGCGGGGGCGAAGCCCTTGCGCGGATCCACACGCGCGTCACGCGCCTTTCGCTCGAGGTGTTGACAACGGGCACGAGGACCGCCGAAACGATCTCTCAGAAGCTTCCGAACCTGATCCTGGAGGAGCTGGAGACCCCCGGAATGGGCCGCGAAGCCCGGGGATACGATGGAACGACTGGATGGGTCAGCAGCGAATTGCAGGGGTACAGGCCCCTCAAGCCCGCCGAACTCGCTCAGCTCATTACTGATGGAAGCATCCATCTGGTGGGGCGGCTCGGGGCCAGCTTCCCTTTTCGCAAGCAGGTCGGCGAGCGGGTCGTCAACGGACGCCCCGCGGTCGCTCTGGCGCTGGCCACCATGCAGGGGCCCGCGGGCACTTTCTATTTTGACAAGGGAAATGGCCGGTTGCTGCGCGTTGGATCGCCCATCGTGGGCGATCGCACCAACAGCACTGAGTCCACAGTCGATTTCTCGGATTTTCGCAGTGTCGACGGCGTAGAGATTCCGTTCGTCCTTATCCAGACCAGTCCCCTGATACGGGCGGTGAGCACGATTCAATCGGTCGAGAACAATGCCCCGCTTAGCGATCAGATATTCCGTCCGCGCCGGGAGGAGTGAGCCCGCTGTGGGGCCGTTGCGTGGCGCCGATCGCGAATACGCCATGCGCCAGGCGGAGTCGGTAAGGCGGGCCCCGGCCGGTCCCGCCAAAAACGGCCTTGCGCTCGCATGGCGGGGTACGTTGGATCTACAGCCCTGAAACGGAGAGATGCCTGAGTGGCCGAAAGGGGCGGTTTGCTAAACCGTTGTACGGGTAAAACCGTACCGGGGGTTCGAATCCCCCTCTCTCCGCCATTTAACACGCTGATAATAAGCGGGTTAATGCGACCTGACAACCGATTTGGACGTTGACTGGCCAAATCGGTCATGAAGCACACAAGTCCATTCGTCATTTCGGAATTCGCCAATCCCTCCGGAAAAATTGCATTCCAGCTCTACGCCCGCCTCGACGGCAAACGCTTCCGCAAAAATTTCCAGACGCGCGCCGAGGCTGAAGCGGAGCGGCAGGTTCAAGAAATGCAGTTGCTCCAGCGTGAAACGGGTAGCCGCGTTGCCGCGACGCGTTTAACCGATGAGCAATTGCACGAAGCGGAGTCCGTGTTTTGCCGCATTGCCGGTCACGCGCACTCGCTCTCTTTTTACGTCGAGTTCGCCCTAACGAATTACCGGGCGCCCGTGATGCAAAAACCCCTGGCGGAAGCTATCGCGGCATTTGTTGCCTCCAAGGATCACGAGCGCGAACAGGACCTGCTTTCCAAGTCGCACCTGGAGCGGGTCAAGCGTGACCTCAGATGCCTTCAAAGACATTTTCCCGGCGTCACTGTGGCCGACCTCACCGGGACGAGACTCATGGAGTATTTCGAAGCCCGCGGGGCGGCGCACAAGACCTTTAACAACCGGCGCGGGATCGTTTCGACCTTCCTCAAGTTCGCTCATCAAAAAGACTGGATCGCGGACAATCCCCTTACGAAAATCCCCCAGCGCCGCATCCGGCGCCGGCGCGGTTGCGCGGCCACATTCACGGCGTCGCAGGCGTCGGAACTCATGGCCCATGTGGAGAAGCACCATCCCGCCGCCGTGCCGTTCTTCGCCCTGTGTCTTTTTGCCGGTATCCGGCCCTGCCTCCGCAACGGTGAAATGCTCCGGCTCCAGCCGGAGCACGTGAAGCTCGACGCCAATCTGATCCGGATCGACGGGGACGTCTCCAAGGTGCGGGAGCCACGCAATGTCACGATCCAGCCAAACCTCGCGGCGTGGCTCCGGGCGTACCCGCTTGCGAACTTCCCGATCGTCCCGCCGAACCTTCAGCATATCCGCGCAAAGGTCGTGCAGAAGTACCCCTTGGGTCATGACGTGATGCGTCATTCATTCGTGTCGAATTTCGTCGCTAAATTCCGCTCCATCGGGGAGGCCGCACTGCAAGCGGGCAATTCCGAGAGCATCATCCGTAAGCACTATCTCGATTTGAAAACAGCCGAGGAAGCGGAGCAATTCTTCGGCATCCTGCCTAAGCACGCCAGAGCTTCCGCTGCGCCCAAGACGGCTGTTCCGCCTCAGTCTGTTGCGGCCTGACCCCTGCCCAAAGCCCGTTTGCGGCTCTTGACTGGCGGGCAGGGGTATGGAAACGGGGATATATCGAGGAGCCGCGGCCTGTCTGTTCGCACCCTGATTTCCTTGACCCGGCCCAGACTGTGCCCGTTCTCCCTAAGCCTTTCCCATGAAACACCCCCTCATTCCCCTTCTCGCCCTTATTGCGTGTTCGCTCGCCGCCCCGACCGCCAAAGCCCAGACCGCCCCCAAGATCGTCCTCTTCGACCTCACCAGGCTTTTCGAGGCCTATTGGAAAACCCAGCAGGAGGAGGTCAAGCTGGCCGAAGACGAGGCCAAGTTCGAGAAGGAGGTCGTCCGAATGCAAAAGGAACAAAAGACCAGCTGGCAGCAGATGGAGACGTTGAGAAAACAGGCCGGGCCCTTAAACTCGAATGCAATGACGGGTCCTGG
Organism: uncultured Opitutaceae bacterium; assembly: GCA_937889545.1. GTDB lineage: Bacteria > Verrucomicrobiota > Verrucomicrobiia > Opitutales > Opitutaceae > Palsa-1447. The sequence goes on along the minus strand of CALAOT010000005.1, from coordinate 28,344 downwards.
GATCATAAACGCGGGCTCCATCACGTTCAACACCAAGACGATGACCCCAAGCGATTATACAAATCCCCAGGCTGCGGCCGAGGCTGATAAAAAAGAGCAGGAGTTCGATACCCTGCGGATGACGATCCCCGATTTCTTGGAGAAATACAGAAGACAATTGCGTCAGCGCATGGAGACCTTTAAGAAGCTCATGTTTGACGAGATCAGCAAGGTGGCGATCGCGATCGCCAAGGCCCACGGCGGGATGCTCCTCCTCGACAAGTCCGGACCAACCCTGGTCGGCATCTCCAGCGTCGTCTACTGCGACCCTTCGCTTGATATCACCGACGAAGTGATGGCGGCTATCAACAAGGACCGGCCGGCCAACCTGCCGAAACCGACCGGTGGTTGGGCCAACGGCCTACCCACGATCGGTTTCCCTGGCTTCACTCCGGGCACCTACTGAAATCGGCCGGGGTGAAGAAATTGACTGAATGGCGGGTAGAATCCTCCGCACATCGCGCGTCAGTCGCAATTTCGGCCCGAATTATTTGGACAAGATTGGGACAAAAACTTATTTCTGGTTTGATTTTGTTGGTACTGGTGACCTGCCCCGTATGACTGGACACCGCAATTCTCGGATGTCGGGCGGTTATTTTCGGAGGGGCCGAGGAGGGGAGGAGCCTGTATTTAGCTTTCCCGCTCTCGGTGAGCAGAACCTCGCCCTTTTCCTCGAGAATTTTTCGAACTTTGGGGAAATGGTTGCGAAGATCGCGGACAGATGCCGTGGATTTCATGGTGATACGATCCTGTATCACACATATTGCTCCGTCAGGCCCTCCGTAGCGCACGCTGCGCCACCAGATCCGGAACGAGGGCGGTCTTACCGCCGCCACGTTTTTTCCGGTTACGCGCCTTTATTGGTGCCGCCTGGCCCAACGGGATGTGCTCGTCCCAGTACTCCTTGATTTGGATCAGTGTCGGGGAGATATGAATTGTAACCCGCATCCATCGAATAGACCTTATGGCCCTTGGCATCGTAGCATAGCATCTTGAATATGCCCGCGCACGACACGATCGACCCCGACTGCATCGTAACCTTCGTTAGCGCCGTTGTCGCGGCGTTTCCGCCAGCCTGTAACGCCTGGATTTCCGCGTAGACCTTTCCGCAGACCCATGTCGAGACGGTTTCCATTGAAGCTGAAATCTGAGACGCGGGCGTCGCGAGGCGCCGGGAAAATCGGTCGCGCTTCTATTACGAGGGCAGCCGGATTCATGAATTGGCTCCTTGCAGGAGCGCTGCTCCTTGCGGGATTCACGGGTTGCCGTGCGCGTGTCTCCCCGGCGAGCCCGGACCCAGTGGACAAGGCGCCGCCCTACAATTTCCAGAATCTTTCTAGTCCTCTCGATGCAGTCGCCTTCGCCGCCGATGACCTTCACGGCTGGGCGGTCGGCACGGGCGGCACGATCCTTCGCAGCAGTGACGGCGGGAAAAACTGGCAAAGGACGGACCACATACCCGTAAAGGCGGAACTTCGCTCCGTTTCCGTGTCTTCCGACGGAACATGCGCCGTGGCGGTGGGTGACTTCGGAATCGTTCTTCGCACGGACGACGGCGGCAAGTCCTGGGTCCGCATCCCCGTCGCTGGCATTGGCGCACCGTTGCACGGGGTCGCCCTCTCCGCGAATGGCCGCACCGGGTGGATCGTGGGCAACTACGGTATCATCCTGCACAGCGTCGACGGGGGACTGATCTGGCAGAAATCTGAAAACGCCAGTATTCAAAACCTGCAGGCGGTCACGTTCTCATCCGATGACCAGCATGGCTGGGCCGTGGGTGACGACGGGGCGATGCTGCTCAGCACCGATGGCGGCCAGACGTGGCAATCGTCCTCCGGAATCCCCAAATCCGAATTCCTGGAGGGTGTCACGTTCTTATCCGACGGCCGACACGGTTGGACGGTGGGCGACTACGGCGCCGTGTACCGAAGCGCCGACGGCGGTCGAAATTGGCTGAAGGTGCCCAATATTCCCTCTGAGGGCTATTTGAATTCAATCGTGTTCGCGGCCGACGGACAGCGCGGCTGGATCGGGGGCGATTATGGCACGCTTCTGCGCACCATCGACGGAGGCCAGACGTGGCAGGGCGTGTGGGTTCCCACTGGGGAGGATATCTTTACGGTCGCGTTCTCGGCTCACGGGAAGCACGGGTGGGCCGTGGGGGACACGGGCGCGCTGCTGACCAGCGGCGACGCAGGAGTTACTTGGAGCGAGGCAAGCGGGCCCGTCGACGAGGTGGGCCTCCGTTCGATCACTTTTGCCGCTGATGCCCAGCACGGATGGGCTGTGGGCGACGGGGGCCTCATCCTTCGCAGCAGAGACGGGGGCCAGACGTGGCAGGAGACGGAAAATCTTCCGACGCAAGCTTGGCTGAAGTCGGTCGCATTTTCGGCTGATGGAAAACACGGCTGGGCCGTGGGCGACCACAGCACCCTTCTGCGCAGCAGAAACGGGGGCCAAACCTGGCAGAAGACAGGCGATACTCCAGGCGGACCCAAACTTTATTCCGTGGCCTTTGCGGCGGACGCCCTGCGTGGCTGGGCCGTGGGCGAAAAGGGCACGATCCTGTATACCATGGACGGCGGTCAGACATGGCAGAAGCATCCGGGCATTCCCACTCCGTTGGAACTCGACAGCGTCACCGTGACTCCCGACGGGATGCACGGGTGGGCAACGGGCCAGGGCGGCACGATCCTGCGAACCACCAACGGAGGCCAGAGCTGGGAAAAAGTGGCGGGGATCCTCACGCCAAGCGCGCTTCGGTGCGTCGTGTTTGCGCCGGGCGGCCTGCGTGGCTGGGCATCGGGTGACTCAGGCACGGTCCTTCGCACCACCGACGGCGGCTTAACCTGGGAAACGGTCATGGCAGGGAGTTCGATAATCCTCACGGGCGCCGTCGCGTTTGCCGATGATGGCCTGCGCGGCTGGCTGGTGGGTGACAACGGCAATATCATGCGCAGCGCAGACGGCGGGGTGACTTGGTGGTGGGTCGCTACCAATCCCAAGCAGGGGATGATAAGTTCGGTGGCGGTCTCGCACGACGGGCAGCAGGTATGGGCGTCGGGAGACCGCGGTACCCTTATGCGCACGTCGTCATCCGTTGCGGACTACAAGCCATTCGAGGGGAAACTCTCGGTGCGCTTGGAATTCAAGGGGGGGGCGGTGCGCCCCGTCCTCAGTATTGAGGACCGCACCCTGCCGTCGATGGGCCTGGTCTCCGCCCACCTCGACCTCTCCGGGCCGAGGGCAAGCGGCGATATGGCCAAGGCATTCGCCCGTTATTTCGTCTTTGGGCAAGCCTACGAGGGGTGGAAGACGGCCGACCTCGGCCCCGGCATCTACACTTGCCACGTCGAGGTCTTCGACGGCTGGAACATCGTCAGCCAGGACATCAAGTTCGGCAACGGACCCTGGGAAAGGATCGTCGGGTTCATGGGCTGGGACATCGCCACTTCCCAGCCGCTGGAATTCTTCAAGGCGCACGGGACACAGAACCTCGTCCTCCTGCTCATCCTGTACTGCCTGGCGATCGCCGGGCTCTTCGTCTTCATGCCGTCGTGGTTTGTCCTCTGGCACGAGAAGGCCGCGCCGCTCATCGCCGCGCTCCCCATTCCAAGCAAGGCCACCGACAAGGTGACGCAGCTGGCGGGGCTTTTCCTCATCACGCGCGGCCGCGCCCTCGATGCCGTCGTCGCCGAATTCGCGCCGCTCGCCCTCGCCGAGTTGGAGAAACTTCCGGAGGTCACGGCGCGGCCCAAGTGGGTGGCCGCACCACTGCAGGTCGAGGACGAGCTCTTCGGCCGGACGGCCAGCCCAGTCCCCGAGTCGGCGGCGGTCGCGGAGGGCGAGCTCTACATCCGGGGCCTGACCGAGCTGAAGCGCCACCTCGTCCACCGGCGCTGGTGGCTCTCGATCGAGGGACCGGGCGGAGTGGGGAAATCGGCGCTCGCCTTTCAGTTGGCCCGCTGGTTTGCGGCCCCGGAACCGGAGAGCCGCCTGCACATTGTGCAGGCCATTCCCATCTCAATCAGATCCCTGAAGGAGGGGCTGGACGCGGAAGTGCTGGCCGAACTCAAACGGATCGTGGATCTGTCCCGCATGTCCCCCCAACTGTCGGGGGCGCTTCTGTCCCGGCGACGGGTGCTCGCGCTGGTCGACGGGGTTTCTGAGAAGGCGAGCGATATCGAGGCCCTCGAACTGGACGCACTGAACCCGTCCAAGGGCGCCGCGCTCACGCATCTGGTCGTGATGACCAGCCGGCGCCGGATCCAGATTCCTGATGTGGTCAAGGTGCTCCCTAAGGCAGTCGACCTCGGTACCATTGATGAAGTGCTGAGCCGGTACCTGGACGACGTAGTGGGCGCGGGACGCTTCTCACCGTCGCAACGGGAGGCGATCCGCGAGTCGCTCAAGGGCATCATGAAGGAGATATCGCGCGAGAGCGGCCAACCGCCCCAGATCCCGATGGTGTTCGTGAAGCTGATCATCCAGCGCGCGGACGAGGTCCTTGCGAAAGACGACACGTCCGGGACTTCGGGCAGCGCCGAGGCGTCCCTCCCGAAGGACCTCTCCGAGCTGGTCGACGCCTATGTCGCGAGCCTCCTGGAGGCCCGGACCGACTGCGTTGCGGAGGCGAACCAGGCGCGCCGTGCAGCGCTCGCCTGCATCGGGCAGGACGGCCTTCCGAAACTGCGGCCCCTGGCGGCCTACGAGGCCAGGTCGCTCACCTTGGCACAGCTCGAGGGCCTCGTGATAACGGGGCTCATGGTCAAGGACGCCGCCGACGTCGGCGATCCCCGCTACAAGTTCGCACTCGACCCGATAGCGGAATATCTCGCAGCGAAGGAACTGGTCATCAGCGTCCGCGACGGACGGATGACGCCGGACCAGCTGAAGAGCGACTGCTCCCAGTTTGTCGCTGTGTCCGACGTGGCTGCGAAGATTGCGTTGATCGCGCGCGCTCTGGGAGTCGCCGTCAGCTGAGCGAGGGACCGGGGCTTAGGGTTTGCCAGCCTTGACCATGGCCGCAGCGACCGCCTCGAGGAATCCGTTGGCGCGGGGAGCCTCGGTTGTCTTCCGGTAGGGGCAGCGAGCGGGGAAAAAAGTAACGTGGCTAGCCCCACGAAATTTCGTTGCAACTAAACGAGGCATGAAGGTCGCCTGGATGGCGCACCCTCCGCTTCTCCCCCAAGAATATTTGGCCAAGATTAGGACAGAATCTTATTTCTGGTTTGAATTCGTTGTGACTCGTTGTACCTTGTTTCTGTTCTAACTCACTCGTAACAATACAAAAGCACGGTTAGCGAACCAGTTGTGTTGTCAGGGCCCGGAGGTTCGAATCCCCCTCTCTCCGCCATTTTCAACCAACCACTTAGGCAAGCGTGAGCCTATGTGTTTTCCCTCGAAAACACATCATGCAAGAGGCTCAATCGCCCAGTTTGTCGCCAAGTCAGAGTGGATCACGGATCGGATGCTCGCCTGAGGGATACGATTTTTCAGGCAGCAAGCTTTCTCGCAATAGTCGAGGGCAAGACCCTCAGTCCAATCTGAAGGGTGCCACTCGGGACGCCCGCGTTGCTGAATCCAAAGAAACTAAGGTTACGAGTCCCCATGTGACGGCGACGGCAGGAGCTGCCGCTTGCCAACGAGGCCTACTTTTCCACAGGGAATGGGTGAACTCATCAAATACATCACTCAATCGCAGGGAACAGTTCCTTGCTGCAGATCAACCGCCAAGTACAAAGACGAAGTCGTACGGCCCCAAAAAACGCGCTGCGAGAACCGTGGGCCACAAATGGGCAGGTTACCACCCGAAGTCGAAATCCTGGTACGGCGACGGAATAAGCCCGGAAGGCAAGCGCTGGCGCAAGTATGGCTTCGAGACGGCCCTGGAGGCATCAGCCTGGGCGATGGGGACGCGGGGACGCGTGGACGAACTGAGCTATGCTGCGGCGACTTTACCGGCCGCTATAACCCGCGATGTGGCAAACGCCATGAACCTGTGGTCCAAATCAGGACTCAATCCGTACGAGGAGGGCCTGTTTGCCGGTCTGGTTCGGGACGATCAGGCGAGAAACCCAACAGGCGAGAAAACGACCTTCGCCAATGCGGTGCAGGGTTGGCTGGAAGCCAAAAGGAAGTGTGAAGGCATTAAACCAAGGACAGTTCGCGATGCTCGAGACTACATATCGCCAGCCGTCGCCAAGCTTGGCGAAATGCTCGTTTATGAAATCAGGCTTCGGGATATCGAGGGGGTTCTAAGCGGATATACCCGTTACCGTAGACGGAATATCCGCGTAAAAATCGAGCAGGTGTTCGAGTACTGCCAGAAACATCACCTGATTGGTTCAGCTCCCGGCGACAATCCATGCTTTGGAATCGAAAAGCCGATGATCACTACCTCGGAGCCGGACCCAATATCGACAATGGACGCCATTCGATTGATGGCGCTAGCCGTACAAACGGAGACCACGCTTGGATGCACCGCATGGGTCGCCTTCCGCCTATTCAAAGGCTTTCGAGACTCGGAGGCTGCGAAAGTGAACTATCCGGCAAATCGGGGCAATCTCATCTACGGGGTTTGAATCCGCTGCCCGGATTTCAGGAAATTTAACTGGAAGCGACGGAAACGTGTTCATCGATGGCTAGGGCGTCGGCATTCACTTTGCCCGCAATCTTTATCAGCTTCTTATTGGTTTCACCCTCCTCATCGAGAGTTTCCTGAAGAAGATCAACTACCTTGTCCTCTCCCAACGCCTTCGCAAAAGCTCGGGCCGTGCCGTAGGCCGCGATTTCATAGTGCTCAACTCGGACCGCTGCCCCGATCAGATTGGCGTCTCGCACTGCTCCCGGTCCTTTCATCTCGATGGCTTCTCCGCCCTCCGCCACCAAGCCTAGCATCGCCTGGCAGGTCTTGTCGGTCGCGGGAGAGCCGAGGATATTTAAAGCTTTAGTGAGTCGTTCTACGTGAATGCGGGTTTGGGCAAGATGCCCCGTAAACCCCGCTTTGAGATCTGCGTTCGAGGCTGCTTTTGCCAGCTTGGGCAACGCCTTCACCAATTGCTTTTCGGCAAAAAGAAGATCCGCTAGCTCGTCGATAAGCAGCGCATGAAGATTTGGAATGGAAGCCATGTTAGATCAGTGATTCGAGGGTTTTGCTCTATCAATAATGTTCGCGAACGTAGGTTCGTGACGGCGACATCCTACCGCGGGGACCCCGCGCGAACCATGGGGTAATACCCGAATCGAGGTGAATTGTACCATGCGTCACGCTTTGCGCCATGATTCCTGTAACGCACTGTATGGATGTTCGCTGTCCCTCGTGTGATGTAGATTCTTCAACCGCGACAGACCTGTTCGGGTTAGACCCCATACCGAGAGAAAGCCGCCTGTCGTAAGATAGAGACAATGGAACGCACCGTCGGCCCAGGGTGATACGGGTCACTCTTGACCAAGTAGAATTTACTGAAATTGACCGATATGGACCTCAGCAGTGGCATGCATTCCAAAACATCCATTAGAGATTCGTACATCTGCGACCTCCGCAGTCAAAATTGACCCACAACCGATATAAGATGCCTCTTCTCATGAAAAATCATAACGCAGGACTCAAACGTCATCTAAATACAAAGACTTACATCGTTCCACTCGCCGCATTCCTGCTCCTAGGAGCGGGTGCCAGTGCGATCGAAGCTCAAGACGCGTCGACTTCCACTGCACCTTCCAACACTGCGACACCCGTCGAATCGTCGACGTTGTCCCACGGTGACAAGAAGTTTATCAAGAAAGTCGCCCGGGCGAGCACCAATGAGGTGGCGCTTTCGCAGCTAGCAGACAGTCGTGCATCAATTCCTGAGGTCAAATCACTCGCCAAGATGATGATCACGGACCACACACAGGCGAACTCCGAGTTATCGTCGCTCGCAAAGGCCAAGGGGATCGACGTAAACAAGCAGGTCGCCGAAGGAAACCTGGACAACGTTTCCAGCCTTTCTTCCAAGTCCGGAGTCGATTTTGACAAGGCCTACGCCAAGCTGATGGTAAGCGCCCACACTGGGGCCGTTGAGCTTTTCAAAGACGAAGTGGCCGCTGGCAAGGACACCGACGTTGTGGCGTTTGCGAAAAAGTATGTCGATACGCTGAGCATGCATCTAGAACACGCAGTCTCTCTCGAGAAGACGGTCAATCCCTAGAGATTGCGCACCACTGCAGCGTATAGCCATCAAGAAGCCGGCATAAACAATCAGGCCGTGCGAGGATCGCTGGCGGGCGAATTGTGAGGGCCGTTGAGTTGCCGCATCCTCCGCACCAATTACTGCAATCCGTAACTCGGAGCCGGATTTCCGAGCGCAAACTGTGAGCGGCTGATCTCAAAGCACCCAATAGCGCGATGACAAAACTAACGACACAAACCAGAAATAGTCTATCGGAGCGCAGCTTTGCGCTTAAGGGCCGGAAGTATCCGATCGAGTACATTGTCCACGCACGAAATGCACTCGCGCGCGTATCGCAGGATGGCACACCGGGGGAAAAGCAAGAGGTGCGACGAAAAATCAACCGGCTGTACCCGGAGTTAAGGCGAAATGACTAGGCCCACGGCGAAATCGGCGTTGAACACACAATCCTCGATGCGATCGTGGGATCCTCGGAAACGGTCGGGCGCAGTACAGAGGCGTATTGCAAGCCGAACATAAAAGATTATGACCTCAGCGCCGTCCTTTCTCCGACCGCTTGAAGGTCGGCGTGCGCTCGTCACCGGGGCCAGTTCTGGCATCGGCGAAGCGATAGCCAATCGTTTAGCCGCCGCGGGCGCGACGGTGATCATCGTATACCGGTCGCATGAGGCCGCCGCCAAACGAATGGTCGCTAACATCGAAAGCACCGGGGGCGAAGCGATTGCCTTCCGCGCGGACATGGCGAAAGAGCGCGATATCAAGTCGCTATTCGCGCAGGTCCGCAAAACAGTCGGCCCGCTAGATATTCTGGTCAACAGCGCGGGCATGGAAAGCAAGCGTGCCTTCCTGACCATGCCGGTGAAGGACTGGGATCAGGTGATGAATGTCAATCTGCGCGCTGTCTTCCTCTGCTCACAGCTGGCGGCGCAGAGCATGGTGAAGAGAGAACGGGGCGTGATCATCAACATTTCCTCCGTGCATGCGGTCCTGCCGTGGGCCGGGTATGCCCACTATTGCGCCTCGAAGGGCGGCCTGGAGATGTTGATGAAGAGCATGGCGCTCGAGCTCGCCGGGAAAGGCGTCCGGGTCAACAACGTCGCGCCGGGCGCGATCTCCACGCCGATCAACAATTCGTGGCTCCACGACGCTGCGAAGCTCCGGCGGGAGCTGAAGCGAATCCCCCTGCACCGGATCGGCCGCCCCGAGGAGGTGGCAGGCGCGGTGCATTATCTAGCGAGCGATGAAGCTAGTTATGTGACGGGCACCACCCTCATCATCGATGGGGGGAGGAGCTTGTAGGCGAGTTTCCCCGGACGGACCTACCGTCATAAATATCCCTGTGTGACGAACAATGAAACCATCGCCTTTGGCGCACCGGGAATCGAGCCGCGGTGGACATCCAGCGCCAAGAGCGGCGTCGGCACGGCGTATCACAGCAGCTCTCGCGTGTGGTTCACCCTTAGCCATGGCATCATCAACGAAATCTATTTCCCCTTCGTCGACACTCCTAACACACGCGATCTGCAGTTCCTGATCACCGATGGCGAAACGTTTTGCCATGAGGAAAGACGCGATCTACTCCACAATACCGACTACCCCGAAAAGAATGCGTTGCTCTACCGTCTGACCAATTCCGACCCCGCGGGCCGTTACCGCCTCATCAAGGAAATCGTCACCGACCCGCATTCGCCCGTGCTGCTAATGCGTACACGCGTCGAGATTTTCGACGGGACGCTGGCCGGTAAACTTCGTCTCTACGTGCTGCTCGCGCCCCACCTGAACGGAACCGGCAAGAGCAACTCCGCGCACTGGTGCAGCATTGGCAACCGCAAACTCGTTCACGCTTTTCGAGAGGGAATGAGCCTGGTGTTGGGCGGCGTACCCGATTTTAGACGGCGTTCGGTCGGATTCGTGGGAGCCAGCGACGGCTGGCAGGACTTGATGGATAATTTCAAAATGGATTGGGAATTCTCGCGAGCCGATGACGGCAACCTGGCGATCACGGCAGAGGTGGACTTGTCGGCTGGCTTGGAGTTTACAGTCGGGGTCGGATTCGGTCACTCGCCCCAAAGCGCATCCACTCAACTTGAACAGGCCCTCGCTACTTCCTTTGTGGATGTGCGAAAAAAATTTGTCGACCAATGGCAACGCGTCCGGTCCGATCTCGATTTGAGCATTTACACCGGTGATGGTGGCTCGATGGTTCGCCTTAGCCAAAACCTGTTGCTCGCCCACGAAGACAAGACCTTTCAAGGCGCCTTCGTCGCGTCGTTGAGCATTCCCTGGGGGGAAACGAAGGACGACAGCGACCGTGGCGGCTACCATCTTGTGTGGACACGCGACATGGTTCAAACCGCAACCGCCCTGCTCGCTTGTGGGCTAACAGAGTCGCCGCTGCGCGCTCTAATCTGGCTGTCGTGTGTGCAGGGCGACGACGGTTGTCTCCCGCAAAACAGTTCGATTTCCGGTGAAGCTTGTTGGCAGAGCGTTCAACTCGACGAAGTTGCGGCGCCGATCCTGCTCGCATGGCGGCTACAGCAAGCGCAGGCCCTCCGGCTATTCGACCCGTGGGCTCTCGTCTCTCGCGCCGCCGGTTATTTGATCCTGCACGGGCCTGTGACAGAGCAGGAGCGTTGGGAGGAGAATTCCGGTTACTCACCCTCTACGCTAGCGACGATCATCGCGAGCCTCGTCTGCACCGCGGAATTTGCGCAGATGAGAAAGCTTCCCGACCTCGCCAACTTTCTGTTGGATTATGCCGACTGGATTTCCGCGCACCTCGAGGCGTGGACCGTTACACATCACGGTGAATTGTTGCCCGGCAAGCCGCATCACTATGTTCGGGTTACCCCGGCCCATCTGGACCCGCCCGGGCAGGCTCCCGACCCGGACAATGCGGAATATTTGGTCGCCAACGGCGGCGGACGCCATCCCGCCCGGAACATTGTCGGCGGTGACTTTCTTCAGCTGGTGCGGCTGGGCGTCCGGGCGGCGGACGATTCTCTCGTTGTCGATTCGCTCGCGGTGATCGACCATGTACTCAAGCACAATCTCCCGCAAGGGCCGGGCTGGCGTCGTTACAATCATGATGGTTACGGGCAGAAGCCCGACGGCAGCGCTTACGACGGCACCGGCGAAGGACGTTGCTGGCCCATCCTGACCGGCGAACGCGCGCATTACGAACTCGCCGCCGGGCGCGATCCGTTTCCTCTCATCAAAACGCTCGAGGGATTCGCCAACGAAGGCGGAATGCTGCCGGAGCAAGTCTGGGACGCCGACGACCTGGCGGCCGGCAATCTGAAGCGCGGCGGCCCGACCGGCGCCGCGATGCCGCTCTGCTGGGCGCACGCGGAATATGTTTCACTCGTGCGGAGTCATAAGGATGGCGTTTGCTTCGACCGCGTCGAACCCGTCTACCAGCGCTATGCGAAAGAGCGGAGGAGCAGTACGATTGAAATGTGGACGTTCGATCATCCGATAATGCGCATAGGTGCGGGCAATACACTCCGTCTCATCACGCCGCTCTCCGCGACGATTCACTGGACCTCGAGCGGATGGATGACAGCACACGACTTGGAAATGCACGACACGGGCGTGGGCTGCTGGTTCGGGCAACTGCCGACGGCTCAATTGGCTGTCGGTGCACGTGTTGACTTCACATTCCGGTGGGGCGAACGGTGGGAAGGGAAAAATTTTCGAGTGACAGTTGAGGCCTCCGTGGTTCCGCGTGGTGGCCTTCCTGCCTATAAGAAGCCGTAAGCTAAGGAGGCGTAGGTGCGATGACCCGTTCCTGGAATGAAAGGCTCCAATTTCCCGGGCAACCAAGGAGGTATAATATGGCGGTGCTGGGATAAGAAGACCGTCACCCAATTTTCGATTGCAGAGGGATTCGCTTCGGGCTCGCCGGTAGAGAAAACAAGCAGGTCGGCAGCGGTGACGTCTGCGATGATCTGCTCGTAGCATTCCGGTTCATTTATTGCTAGAAGAGAGGGTATTACGCGAGTCTGCGTCTCTCAACTATTGCCATTTTGGATCTGTTGTGATGCAGCCTTCTGCTGTCTAGTAATCCGGAGAAGCTCTTGGGCGATATCCTCGGGCGAAAGAACAAAATCAACGCACCCGCTTGCGATTGCGCTCTCAGGCATATCCGGCTGCCCGGCCGTGTCTAACTTCTGCGCGATCGTAATGCCTCCCACTTCTTTGATACCGCACAGAGCGGCGGCCCCATCACCATCATACCCAGAGACGATGACGGCGACCAGTTTTCCGTCCCAGTGTTGAGTCAGGGATCTCAGGAAAACCGTTATTACGTCGGGCCATCCCCGTGGCTTTGAGATCGGCTTCAGACGGAATTCGCCATTGAGCACGTGTAAATCCCGCTGTTCCGGAATGATGAACACATGGTCGGGCTGGATGAGCAGTTTTTCCGTAATCAACTCGACCGGCATCGTGGTATAGCTCGGGAGAATTTCGTGGAGTCTAGTGGCGACGGTTCTAAGGTGATTAACGATGACGATGGCAACGCCTAGGTCGGCCGGCAAAAGCCGCAACAACCGGATATAAGCGTCAAGGCCACCGGCTGAACCGCCCACGCAAACTACAGGAAAATCGTTGGATGCTCCCCTAGCTTTCATCGTCGCTTGCGGATCGTCGGTTCGGACGCCGTTTGTCATTTGCGGTTCACTATCCAGTCAGCTTTTCGTCCGAAATCCGCCCATCAGAAAAACGATGAGGCATATCAGCAGAATCAGACCGACACCGCCTCCACCGATAGCGGGACCTCCGAAGTAAAAACCGCCGCCACCGAACAAGAGGAGAAGGACGATTATAAGGAGCAGTAGGTTCATGTTTCCCAACCAAGATAGCATAGCACGATCAGCTAGTCGTTCCTATGGGGTCTTCTCCCCCCCGAGATCAATCTTCGGGAGGCCAGCTCGAATAGAATGAACGCGGCTCTGTGCTTATGGCGTACGTCAGAAAAGTAGATGGAAACTACCGACTCAAGCGCATCCACAATGTCGCGAGGTGCGGCCATACAGCACTATCTCGAATCACAAAGGGCTAGTCTCTCAACCCCCGCCTCGGAATCCTCCAAAATGCGAACGCCATGTGCGTGGGAGGCGATAGCGGCACGTAGGCCCGTATACGCAGGCGCTGGTTTAGTTGGCGACGAGGGTGGGGCCGGTCGGCGTCCTCCGGTTGGGGTCAGCCCGGCCTCCAACTTCCTTTCCGCTACGAAATTTTAGGGTGTTTTCGCTCGTGCTAGCCCCTAACAAAAACGCCGAAAAATCGTAATGCTAGCCCGGGAGAAAACACCCGAAGGTGATTCGAATCCCCCTCTCTCCGCCATTTTCAGGCGGCCTTGAGCGGATGGACGGAGGCTTTGACCTTTGTTCCGATCGTGTTGATCGCCTCGCGCAGGTCGTAGGCGAGCTGCACGCGAAGCCAATAGCCCGGGTTAAGCCCAAAATAGGCGCAAAGGTGGAGGTCGGTTTCTGCGGTCACTCCCCGGCGTTCATTGAGGATTTCGCTGACGCGTTGATGTGGAAGCTTTGCGTCCTTTGCCAGCCGGTAGGCGGTAATACCCATAGGCTGAAGGAACTCTTCGCGGAGGACTTCACCAGGATGTACGTTAAGATGGGTTTTCATTGGTCAGTGGTAGTCTGTAACTTCGACATCGTGCGCATTCTTCCCGTTCCATCGGAAGCAGACTCGATATTGGTCATTCACTCGTATGCTGTGCTGGCCGGCCCGATCGCTTTTTCGAGCTTCTAGTTGGTTTCCTGGCGGGAGTCGCAATTCGTCGAGGGTGGTGGAGGCTTCGAGCTGCGTGAGTTTTCTTAGAGCGACTTTATGGATGGAGGGTGGAAGTTCGGGTGCGCGGCGACCAAGCGAAAGGGCTTCGGTCGGTTTGTCGGCGAAAGATTGAATCACGGGTCAATGGGCCAGACTATGCACGATAGGCGTGCATAACGTCAAGCGATAATATGCACGGCGAACGATAATACTCCTTTATCGAGGTGATCTTCTGTGTGATGAAAAATTGCTCGGGAATGCCCATCTCCGCCCATGTAAAGGCACTAACAGAGTTCAACGCACCGAAATGTTAAGGCGTTGATAGGCAGTAAACAAAGAAACGATGGCGCGCCTCGAATCCTCCTCTCTCCGCCATTTCATATGGTAGGGACCAGGAGCTTCATCCCGACGGCCTTCACAAGATTTTGCTGACGGGTATCAAAACTGATGAATGTGCGGAATCCAAGTTCAAGGGCGCTTGCTACGTGGAGCACATCAAGTGACCGCGTACCGAGATGTCGGCTATGCTCGCGACCCAATTCGGCTGCCCGGTTTAGCGCTGCACGCCAAAGCAAGTCAGCCTGAACATATCGACCTTGCGCAAAATCATCGTCGAGCGCGGCAAGGGCTCCTTCAAATGCAGATTCGCTGATAAGATTGCGGTGCGCCGCTAGAGCGATTCCGTTGACCAACTCGACGCGCCCGTGATGGGTCACCGGAAGGGAGCCTCGAGCCTTTGTGCGCCAGGCAGCCATACATTGGGACTCGGGCTCGTGAAGGTAGAGCTTCAGGAGCGCGCTGGGATCGGCGTAGACCGTATTAGCGGTCGCCACGGTTTTCATCGTCAAGTGCCCGGGATGCCTCGGCTGAGATCGGACGTGGCTGACATGACGTAAGTCTCCTCCAGTAGTCGATTGCTGGGGGCGATTTCTTTAGGGGGGCTGAGTAAGGAATAAGCCGATATTTCGCTGCACCGCTTTCGGTGAGGAGAACCTCGCCCTCTTCCTCAAGAATTCTCCGAACTTTTGGGAAATGGTTGCGAAGATCGCGGACGGACGCGGTGGATTTCATCGTGATACAGATATGTATCACGTGAGTTTAGCCGTCAAGTATGCCGTAGCACAATCATTGAAAGGGCATTGATTGGCTGGTATGGTGGTATGGATGGCATACCGTGCTAATAATCCCAGCACGGGATTTCAGTTCCAGGACCGGCATTTTCACTCATGTCAGCACACTAACAGGATTCACAGTTTCGAATCATTAGGCTCTTCGTAAAGCATCAATAAATAATCGGTTGCGTATTTTGAATCCCGCTCTCTCTGCCATTTTGGATCGGAGTGTACACAAAGGAAAACTCTGTTCAGCATACAGGCGCGGGGACGATTGAAACGACCGCGTCCCTTCTGCCGCAGATAAATTTTGAAGCTATGTCCCCCGTCACTCGCCGAACATTCCTCAAGACTTCTGCCCTGGCCGCCGGTGCCGGGCTCGCCTCGCGGCTTACCAGTTCCGTGTGGGCGAAGCCCGCCGGCGCGAGCGACGATGTGCGCATAGGCATCATCGGTCTCCGCAACAAGGGCGGCGACCATCTGAAGCAGCTGCTGGACCTTCCCGGCGCGCGCGTGGTCGCGCTTTGCGACCTGGACCCCCAGATCCTTTCCCGCGCTGTCGAAGGGATCAAGGGCCGGCGGGTTGCCCCCTTCGCCACGACGGAGGCGCGCGAGCTGCTCGCCCGGCCCGACGTTGACGCCGTGGTGATTGCGACGCCCAACCACTGGCACGCGCTGCTCACACTGTGGGCGTGCCAGGCCGGCAAGGATGTCTATGTCGAGAAGCCGATGTCGCACACGGTGTGGGAAGGCCGGAAGGTGATCGAGGCCGCCAGGAAATACGGCCGCGTCGTGCAGGTGGGCACGCAGCATCGCTCCGATCCCGGCCTTCTGGAGGCCAGCAGATACCTGCGGGAAGGGCACTGCGGGAAGATGCTTCACGTGCATGCCGTGTACTTCAACCTGCGCAAGGACATCGGATACAGGCTGCCTTGGTACCCGGATTGGCTGAACTACGACATGTTCTGCGGACCGGCGCCGATGGCCCCGCTGGAGCGGGCCAGCCTGCATTACGATTGGCACTGGACGTGGGCCACGGGCAACGGCGACCTCGGGAACAACGGGGTCCACGTGCTCGACATGGGTCTTTTTTTCGCAGGGCACCAGGCCCCTCCGCGCCGGATCATCTGCCTCGGGGGGAGATATGTGGTCGCGGATCGAGCGGAGACCCCCAACTCGATGCTCGCAGTCTACGATTACCCGGACGTCCCCTTCATATTCGAGCACCGCGGGCTGCCGGCGAAACCCGGCGTTGACTACATGGATCAGACCCGCGGCGTGCGCTTCGGAATCGTCGTGCAATGCGAGGGCGGCTACTTCGCCGGCATGAACGGGGGCGCGGTATACGACAACAATGACAAGGTGGTGGCGAGGTTTCCCGGGGATGGCGGGGCCGGCCACATGCCTAACTTCCTGGGCGCGGTCCGCAGCCGCCGGGTGGGCGACCTGGCCGCTCCCGCTGATGTCGCCCACACCGCGGCATCGCTCTGCCATTTCGGCAACATCTCGTATCGCATCGGGGAAGCGGCTGGCCTTGGCCGTGTGCAAGAGTCCTTGGAGGCTGTTCCGGTGGCCGGGAAGTACCTTGAAGGGCTGGCGAAGAACCTCGGAGCCAACGGCGTCGACCTCAGCCGCGACCCCTTGAGGCTTGGCCAGTGGATTCAGGTTGAGGGCGACAACATCGCGCAGGTGGAATCCGGCAGCGAGTCGGGCCTGGAGTGCGCCCGGCACCTCCTTCGCGAAACCCACCGGCCGCCCTATGTCATTCCCGAGCAGGTTTGAAACTGGGCGCGAGCCACGTCGCAACGCTGCCGACGGCCCCATTGCCGCACGGCCAGGGTTCCCATCCTGGCGCCCTGCAAACTAGAGAACCCGGGGAACTGCACCAACGCCTCTTATGGCGTTTACGGTCTCCCGGCCTACGGAACCTCGTAGGCCTCGACGCTCGCCACATAACTGAGCGTGGAAACATTGTTGTTCGGCGCCGTTACTGTTCCCGCCACCGGCGAGAAGCAAGTGAACATGTATGGCGTGATCGGATAGAGGGCCGCTCCGCCCGGACCCGTCTGGGCATATGCCACGGTCTTCGCCACGGCATAGTATCCCGACTAGGGCGGGGAGGAGAACTGGGGAACCAACAGGGAGCCCGCGAGCAGCATCCTGGCGGGTATTATTTGCACGACATTCATGTCCGATCGCGAGCGCGGGTCCGCACCTCTTCAGACGTACGGATTGTTATTGGTGCCAGTCAGGGGGGCCGCCCGGGACCCGCCCGCCTCAGTCCCGCAGCCAGTAGTACGCCGCCGTCGCGACGAAGGCGAAGGTCACCGTCGGGGCGATCACCCACATCGGGTTGAACGGCATGGCGAAATGATTGACGGCCCAGACCACGACGAAGCTCTTGAGCACGATCAGGCCCCAGCAGAAGTAGATCAGGACCTCGACGCGCCGGCGATGCCGCATGCGCCTCTCCTCGTCAGTCAGGCCCGCCTCGTCGTGAAGGCGCAGGCTGCGGCGGAGGAGATCGCGCAGCTTTGGGCCTGATCCTTCAGCGTTCATATTGAGCCTCCTGGGGTTTGGGATGGCCGGGACACCGGTCTCTGGCCCCGCAGCTTAGATGAGCGCCGTCCCGCGCGCTCCGCATCTATTGCGAATCCCGTCGCATTGCTTGCCCTTGTGCCGCCTCCGGCCCTGCGGCGGGGGTCGCCAGTCCATGGCGCGCGAAGGGGGCCTTTCGGCAGCTGGCCCCGCTCCAGTTCAGGGCCGTGTTGCCACCAGCCGGAGGGCGGGGCCGTTCGGGTTGGCCTCGAGATCCACAATCTGCCTGGAAAACCCGAAATGCGACAGGGCTCCCAGGATCTCGTCCTTCTCCATCCAGTTTGAATAGGCGTTGGGGCCTCCCCAGAACTGGCTGTAATCGAAGCCGGACCCGTACTCGTGGCGATGGAGAGCGTGGCGGAACCCCGATTGGACGCGCACGTCGGCGCCTGTCGTCCCTGCCGCGCCGGCGGGCTGGCTCGAGATGTACGCCGCCTCCCAGTAGACGGTCCACAGGAAGACGGCCCGCGTCCTCCGGCACAGCAGCTCGAGGAACTCGACCGGATTCACCAGGTGGTACAGAATCCCGCTGGCAAAGCCGATGTCGTACGAATGCCCGATCGAGCGCAGAAACTCCGCGGCATCGCCGTAGAGGAAATTGACCCGCTCCATGCTCAGGAGCTCCTTCACCGCAAGGCACTTCAGGAAGGCCTCGGGATGGGCCTCGATCGCCGTCACCGATTTGGCGCCGGACCGGATCAGCCGGTAGGTGTGGCCGCCCTCGAGGGGGCCGATTTCGAGCACATTGCTCGACTTCAGATCGACGCCCAGCTTCGCGAGGCTTTCCACCGCCCAGTCCACCCGGGGATCCTCAAACAGGGGGGTCTCGCCCGCCTCGCCCCCCTTGTCCGACGGCATCCGTGAGGCCCACTTGCCCTTGAAGATGTCGAGCGTCTGCTGGAACGAAGGCGCCTTCGTGGCATATGGGGAATTCATTCTCTTTGGGTTTCTCGCGTCCGCCCGGATGGTTGGGCGCAACGTCAATCGTCCAGGGATTGATAGGCGAGCACCTGGACCTGCCGGTCGAGGGCAAAGCCGCCCGTGGGATGAAGCTGCGCCATGAATATCACGATCATGTCCTCCTTCGGGTCGACGACAAATGAGGTGTAGAAGAACCCCCCCCAGCTGAAATCCCCCGCGGAGCCGAGCTCGACCAGCGGCGCCTTGACCCCGTCGACCCCGAAGCCGAGGCCAAAACCCATGTCGCGGTTGATCTTCCCGAGCTGGTCGTGGGTCATGAGCTCAACGGACTTGCGACTCAGAATGCGGACATGGTCCAGCGTTCCTCCGTTCAGCATCATCTGGCAGAAACGGGCATAGTCCATGGTCGTCGACGACAGGCCCCCGCCGCCCGAGAAGAGCTTCCTCGGCCCGCGGTAGGGATAGTCGGCGGAGTAGGCCATCGTCCCCTCGACGATGGGCTCGTCGGGAAAGCGGCTGAGGCCCTTCTCGCTGTAGTAGGTGTATGCCGCCGCGAGCCGGGGCACCTTGTCGGCGGGCAGGAAGAAGTACGTGTCCCTCATCCCGAGGGGCTCGAAGATGCGGGTCCGAAGGAACTCGTCGAGCGGCGTCCCGGAGACGACCTCGACTAGGCGGCCGAGCACGTCCACGGAGAGGCTGTACTCCCAGCGGTCGCCGGGGTTGAACAGAAGCGGGACGCCCGCCAGCCGCCTGACGCTGTCCCCGATCGTCCCGTCGTACTGCAGGAGGCCGCTGGCGACGTTCGCGTCGCTGTACATCTGGCCGAGGTCGGCGTTCCAGTTGTAGGTGAGGCCCGACGTGTGCCGCAGCAGGTCGCGGATCGTGATCTCCTGGGCGGCGGGAATGGTGTAGGGCTGGCCGGCCGCGGGCTTGACGAGCACCTTTGGGTTCCTGAACTCGGGCAGGTATTTTGACACGGGCTCCTCGAGCAGGAACTTCCCCTCCTCGTAGAGTATCATGACCGCCGTGCTCGTGATGGGCTTCGACATGGAGCAGATCCGGAAGATCGCGTCCCGCTGCATCGCCTTGCCCGCCTCGCGGTCGGCCATGCCCCGGGCGTCGAACCAGGCCACTTGCCCGCGTCGCACGACCATGGAGACCGCGCCTGCGATCCGCTTGTCGTCGACGCCCTTCTGGACCGCGGCGGCGATGCGGCCGAGGCGATCCGGGGATAGGCCCACCGACTCGGGTTTTGCCGAGGGCAGATCCTGCGCATAACCGGCCGCGCAGAGAATGAGGGCGCCCAGGGCGGAGGATAGGGAGGTTTTTCGGTTCATGGTGGATGACGTGAGGTGCCTGCGCTTCCCGAGGCAGATCGGCCTCATGGCCGCTCTTGGCTGGCGGGGGATGTTTCCGGCCGCCGCCGCAAGGTATTGTGGCCGTGGCGCAGGGACTCAAGTTATTCCCTCGCGCCGGCGGGGCCGAAGGGAGGTTCGCGTCCGGGCGCCCCCCGCGCGAGGCCGGCGCCGCCTGGCCGCCAAGCCCCCATCGTCATCGACGAGCGCGTCCGGGCATGCTACCTTCGGCCCGCTGTTGCCCCTGGCGCACGAACGATCCTCGACAAATCGCTCCTTTCACCCCCGGGCTGTTGCAGCCGCAGTACCTCCATGAAAAGCGCAGTCACACTCCTTTGCTCGACCTTCGCGGCGCTTCCGCTTGTCGCCGCGGACGCGCCCCAGTTTGCCTCCAGGATCAGCGACAGGGCCGAGCCCGTCGCCCCCGGCAAGTTCCAGCCCTCGTGGGAATCGCTCAGGCAATACGAGGTGCCCGAGTGGTACCGCAACGCGAAGTTTGGGATCTGGGCCCACTGGGGCCCGCAGTGCCAGCCCGAGCAGGGCGACTGGTATGGGCGCTTCATGTACCAGGAGGGCAGCGATGACAACAAGTTCCATGTCGGCCACTACGGTCCGCCGTCGGAGTTTGGCTTCAAGGACGTCATCAACACCTGGAAGGCCGAGAAGTGGGATCCCGACCGGCTCGTGGCCCTCTACAAGAGGGTGGGGGCCCAATACTTCTTCGCCCTGGCCAACCACCACGACAACCTGGACCTCTGGGATAGCAAGTACCAGCCGTGGAACTCGGTGAGGGTCGGCCCGAAGAAGGACATCATCGCCGGCTGGGCGAAGGCCGCGCGCGCCCAGGGCCTGCCCTTCGGCGTGAGCGTGCATGCCGCCCACGCGTGGATCTGGTATGAGCCGGCCCAGGGGGCCGACAAGGCCGGTCCGTTCGCGGGGGCCGCCTACGACGGCGTCCTCACGACCGCCGACGGAAGGGGCAAGTGGTGGGACGGCCTCGATCCGCAGGCCCTGTATGCGCAGCACCACGCGCGCAGCCTCAACAGCGAGAACCCGTGGGGGATCAGTCCCCAGTGGGCGTGGGGCAACGGAGCCAGCATCCCCGACGCCGCCTATTGCGAGAAATTCTACAACCGCACCATCGACCTCATCAACAGGTACGACCCCGACCTGGTGTATTTCGACGACACCGTGCTGCCGCTCTGGCCGGTCAGCGACGCGGGCTTGAGGATCGCGGCGCATTTCTACAACAGCAACATGCGGCTGCACAACGGAAGGCTCCAGGGCGTGATGCTCGGCAAGATCCTCAACGAGGAGCAGCGCCGGTGCCTCGTCTGGGACATCGAGCGCGGGGCGAGCAACCAGATCGAGCCCCTTCCCTGGCAGACGGACACGTGCATAGGCGACTGGCACTACAGGCGCTCGGTCTACGACCACGACGGATACAAGAGCGCGAAGACCGTCGTCCAGACGCTGGCGGACATCGTCAGCAAGAATGGCAACCTGCTGCTCAACATCCCGGTGCGCGGCGACGGCACGATCGACGACAAGGAGCAAAAGGTCCTGGAGGGCATCGCCGCGTGGATGGACGTCAACAAGGAGAGCATCTTCGGCACGCGCCCCTGGAAAGTCTTCGGCGAGGGTCCGGCCAGCGAGGGCGCGGCCCTGGAGGCGCAGGGCTTCAACGAGGGCAAGGGCAAGGCGTTCACGGGCGAGGACGTCCGGTTCACCACGAAGGGAAGCGCGCTTTACGCGATCGTCATGGGCTGGCCGGTCAAGCCGCTTGCGATCCGGTCGCTCGGCGGCTCGGCGAGGCTGCTCGACAGGACGATTGCCGGGATCGAGCTGCTCGGCAGCGACGAGATCGTCCGCTGGAAGCGGACGGATGACGCGCTGGTGCTGGAGGCCGCAAAGGCGAGGCCCGCCTCCGATTTCGCGGTCGTCTACAAGATCAAGCTTGAGCCGGATGCCAGGCTGGCGAGCGAGTGACGCGCCGCGGCGCTCCGCGGCCGTGACCGGGGGGGCGCCCGAGGGGCGAAATACCGGGCTTCTCGCCCGGGCCGCGATGCTGTAGTCTTGGGGCACGTTGGAACACCCGCCCCTTCGCATCGGACTGTTCGGCATCGGACTGGAAGCCTATTGGCCCCAGTTCGCCGGCCTCAAGGAGCGCCTCGAATCCTGCCTCGGCGCCGTGGCGCAAAAGCTTGCGCGGCCGGGCGTCGAGGTCGTCAACCTCGGGCTCGTGGACAATCCCGATCGCGCCCAGGCCGCGGGCCGCGAGTTCCGGCGCGAGGATGTCGATCTGATCTTCCTCCACGCGACGACCTACGCGCTGTCGTCCACCGTGCTGCCGGTCGTGCAGCGCGCCAAGGTGCCGGTGATCGTGCTCAACCTCGCGCCTGAGGCCGCGATCGACTACGCGGCGTTTGCCAGGCTCGGCGACCGCACAAAGATGACCGGCGAATGGCTTGCGCACTGCTCGTCGTGCCCGGTTCCGGAGATCGCCAACGTCTTCAAGCGAGCCGGGATACGCTTTCACGAGGTCACCGGCGTCCTGGGCGACGACCCTGCGTGCTGGGGCGAGGTCGACGGGTGGGTGGACGCGGCGCGTGTGGCCGCCGCGATGGGCCGCAACCGCCTGGGCCTGATGGGCCACCCCTACGGCGGGATGCTCGACATCGAGTCGGACGCGACGCTGCAGGCCGTGACGTTCGGCACGCACATCGAACACCTCGAGGTGGACGAGCTCTCCGGCCTGCGCCGCGGGGTCCCGGACGCAGCGATCGCCGGTCGGCTGGCGGAAATCCGCGGGGTGTTCGACATCCAGCCCGGCTGCACGGCGGAGGACCTCGCGGAGGCAGCGCGGACGTCCGTCGCGCTCGACCGTATGGTGGCCTCCCACCGCCTCGGCTCGCTCGCCTATTTCCACAAGGGGACCGGCGTGCCGGAGAACGAGGCGACCATGGCGTCGATCATCCTCGGGTGCTCGCTTCTCACAGCGAGGGGGGTGCCGGTCGCGGGCGAGTATGAGGTGAAGAACGTGCAGGCGATGAAGATCATGGATCTCCTGGGCGCCGGCGGCTCGTTCACGGAGTACTACGCGATGGACTTCAACGACGACGTCGTGCTGATGGGGCACGACGGCCCGGGCCATATTGCCATCGCGCAGGGCAGCACGAAGGTGCGCCCCCTCGAAGTCTACCACGGCAAGGTCGGCCGCGGCGTTTCCGTCGAGATGGCGGTGCGCCACGGCGCCGTCACGCTGCTCTCCGTCATCGAGGGCGGCGGCGGCACGCTGGCGCTGCTCTGCGCCGAAGCCGAGTCGGTCGCGGGCCCGATCATGGAAATCGGCAACACCAACAGCCGGTACCGCTTTCCCTGCGGCGCGCGCGAGTTCGTCCATCGCTGGAATTCGCACGGGCCCGCCCACCACTGCGCCGTGGGTGTCGGGCACATAGCCGACAGGATTGACAAGCTCGGCAGGCTCCTCGGGATCGATGCGGTCCGCGTCTGCTGAGGCAGGCTCAGGCTTCGATCATCGCCTTGATCACCCCCGTCCCGGGCCGAACCCAGGCCGGGAAGTCGTCCGACACGCGGGCCAGCGGCGCCCGGTGCGTGATCCACGGCGTCGTGTCGATGCGCCGGGCCTCGATGAGACCGATGATGCGCGTGAAGTCGGCGGACAGAGCGTTCCGGCTGCCGATCAGCGTCAGCTCGCGCCTGTGGAAATCGGGGTCGTTGAACGTCACGTCTCCCTGCAGGAGGCCCACGAAGACCAATCGGCCCCCGGGCGCGGGGAAGTTGAAGGCCCCCTCCATGGAATCCCTGCTGCCGGTCGCGTCGAAGACCGAGGTGGGCAGGTTGCCGCCGGTGATGCGCCGCAGGGCGTCCAGCGGGGCTTCGGCGGCCCCGTTGATGCCATGGGGCACGCCTAGGCGGCTCCGGCAGAACTCAAGCCGCGCCGCGTTGACGTCGAGGGCGATGACCTGAGCGCCCTTCTCCAGGGCGAACTGCATCACGGCGAGGCCGATCGGCCCCGCGCCGATGACGAGCGCAAACTCACCGGGCTCGAGGCCGGCGCGCTCGACGGCGTGGCAGCCGATCCCGAGGGTTTCGACGAGCGCCAGCTGGTCGAGTGAGAGGGTCGCGGACGGATGGAGCTTGCGCGCGGGCACGACGAGCTGCTCGCGCATGCCCCCGTCGATGTGGACGCCGAGCACGCGCAGGTTGGCGCAGCAGTTGGGCTTCCCGCGGCGGCAGGCGATGCACTTCTGGCAGTCGAGGTAGGGCTCCACCGAGCACCGGTCCCCCGGTTTCACGTTCGCCACGCCGGCCCCCACCGCGAGGACCTCGACTCCCAGCTCATGGCCCAGGATGCGCGGGTAGGTGAAGAACGGCTGGTTCCCGGCGAACGCGTGCAGGTCGGTCCCGCACACGCCGACGCGGCGCACGCGCACAAGCGCCTCGCCGGGCTGCGGCCGCGGGGGCGGCTCGGACTCGATCAGGGCGAAGCGCCCGGGCTCTTCGAGGCGTATGGTGGTCATGACGGGATTGCCGCCGGAGGCACACATCGAGCAGGCTGGTGCTCACCCGCGCTCATACATGATGACCGTCTGGTCAAGGCCGCGATCAGACGCGGGCCAGCGCAGGGTGGCGCTGCCAATCCGCGCCTCGATGTGGTATTCGACGGCCGGGTTCGCAAGGTCCAGCCCTGGCAGGGCGGCCTCGTAGACCCGGCGGGCGACGTGGGTGAGCGGGAGCCGCCGGTAGTCCGTGCCGCCGAGCCACCGCCAGCAGAGTTCGATGGCGCCGGGATCCTCCTCGGCGGCCACGAGGACCCGCAGGCGGACTGGCTCCCCTGGCGCGGCGCAGGTGCGCACGGTCGGGACTATGAGCCGGGCGGGGCCGGCGTACTGGTGGGACGGCGAGGCCGCCAAAGGCAGGTCGCGGGCGAGGAGCCTGATGAGCGACGCGTCGTGCTTGGTGAGGATGGCCTGGTGCACGCGGCTGTGCTGCTCTAGGTTGGCGAGGGTGCCCAGTTCCCCGAGGCTCGAGGCGCCGGCCACCTCGGTGCGGAGCAGGCGGGTCCAAAGCGCGGCAAGGCGCAAGCGCAGCTCCAGGGCGCCGGTCCGCGCCCGCTCGCCCGCCTGGGCCGGGTCCGCCAGCGCCGCGAGGGCGGCCATTTCCCGGTCGAGAGCCCCGGCGGTGCAGCCGATTTCGGCGATGAGGCGCATGGCGCGGAACTGGTTCAGCCAGTAGTCGAATCGCTCGAGGCTGGCGCTTCCGCGCACGCGGGCCCGCAGCGACTCGAGCTCATCGACGAACGAGTAGGCTGCTGCGACGGAAGCCCATGGCTCGGGGTTGCGCAGAATGTCCCCCGGCCCGTCGACCCAGAGGGACGGGACCGGCAGCTTCACCCCGTCGACCGCGCTGAAGACGCGCGCGATCGCATCGGCGGGCTCGGCCCCAAAGTTCGCGGCGGCGAAGTCCAGGTAAAAGGCCTCGATCGGCATCGTCCGGTCGTCGGGCGGGCGCGGCCGGCCGGGAAGCTGGTCGGCTTCAAAGTCTTCCCAGGCGGGGCCGCCGCAGTTGATGTGCTTCTCATACCTTGCCTGGCCGACCTTGGTGGCCCCCAGGACCTCGATCGTGGCGATCGACGGCTGGCCGGTGTGCGCGACGAACCCGATCCGCAGGTGCCCGTCGGTTATGTCGACATCCTTGAACTCATGAACGACAGCCTGGTTGGGACCGTACCGGGCTGCCAGGTCGAGACGGTCGAGGGCGACGCTGCCCTGCAGCTTCACGCTGAACACCCGCTGGCCGGACTGGGCATCCTGGATCTCGCTGAATCCGAGCCGCACGCGGTAGGTGCCGCTCGGCACCAGCAGGTCATAGGCGCCCATGCCCACCCGGTTCGTTTGAAACAGCGCCGCCTGGCCGGTCCCGGCGATGGGCGCGGAGGTGGAGACGACGCCCCCGCCGTCGGCGCCGGACGCGGTCAGGGGCGGAATCCGCGCCCGGTCGAATCCCGGGGGCAGCCACGACTGGTCCCAGGCGGCGCCCGCGAGCGCCGCGATGGCGGGGGCGAGGATCCTGGTCCTCCAATGGATGCCGATCAGGCCCGTGCAGCCCAGGCGGCGGGCGTCCGCCGCGTCGAAGCGCATGCGGCCGGCCCAGAGCTCGGGGCTGGTGAGGTCGCCGTCGTTCTCGAGCCAGGGTATGGCCCAGCGCGGGCGGTCGCTGAGGTTTGCGAACTGTCGCTCGATCGCCGCGTAGCCGACCGCGGAGTTGATCGCGCTCATCGGCGACGACGGCGGCAGGAGCCGGTCGAGGGCGGCGCGGTCGTGCTGCGGGCCGAGCACCCAGCCGCACGTGGCGAGCTTTATGGGGCTGTGCAGGTCGCGCAGGGCGCCGAGGGCGGCCCGGATGTCGTCCGCCGTGGCCTTGAAATGCTCCGGCTTGTTGCCCTCCCAGGTCCAGGATTCCGGGGTCCAGAGCCAGTAATAGTCGGCCGGGCAGGCGCGGCTGATGCGCTCGAACATCGCGGCGTAGATCTCCCCGGCGAGGGCCGGGTCGCTCGGGTCGCGGCCGCGGCTCCGGAGCTCCGCCTGCACGGGCGCGGGCAGGGTGAGGGGGGTCTCCGTGCCGATGCAGGTGAGCACCCCGAGGCGGCGGGCCTCGGCGAAGGCGGTTCCGAGCATCGCCGCCGTGCGGTTGAAGACCGCGGCGGACCCGGAGGGCGTCTGGTCCTCGAAGCCCTCCCCGCGCATGACATCCGAGCCGAAGTCGTCGCGATCGTATAGATCGGCCGCTCCGCCGAGGAAATCGCCCGTCCGGAGGGGGGCGTAGCTCCACCAGTACCGGCCGCTCCTGCCGGTCGTCTGATAGGAAGCGGGGTAGGCGCTGGTCACCTGCCCGCGCTCGTCGAAGTCGCTGCGCGGGCCGATCCAGACGGTCGGCTCGGGGCCCACCGTGCCGTCGGGATACGTGTGCAGGCCTAGGAAGTTCATCCGCAGCTTCGCCAGCTGGCCGACGGCGCAGAGGTAGTCGTCCGTGCTCCACCAGTCGGGCCCCTCGGCAAAGTCATGGAATGGCTGGAGCCCGCGCACGCTGAACAGCGCATGCCCGTCCTCGGCAAAGGCCGGGAAGGAGAGGGGGACGGGCGAGTCGGGAATCACGTCCCCGTGGAGGTAGAACCGCACGCCCAGGCGCTCGGCGAACCGGTAGACGCCGTAGAGGGTGCCCACATCGTCCCCTCCGATGATCGACACGCGGCCGTCTGAGCTGCGCACGCGGTAGTCCCCGGGCCCCAGCGGCTGGCCGGGTCCGGCCAGGCTCGCCAGCGCGCGGCCCTGCGTCGCCACGATCAGGGCCGGGCCGGCGGGAGCGCCCGCCTGCGGCCCGGACGCGACCAGCGATCCGGTGCACACGTAGATGTAGCGCTGCAGCTCGCGGGCGGCGAAACGCTCGAGGGCGCTCGCCGCCGGGTCCACCGCGATGCGGCCCTGCTGCGGGACCGGGGGCTCCAATGCGGACGCGGGGGCGAGCGCGGCCAGCCCGGCCAGAACAAGGCATCCCAGGGCCTTCATGGCCCTTGCTCGGCCGGCCGGGATTTTGCATGGACAACCCGGAGCGGCCTGCGCTTGCTTGGGCGCGTCATGCAACAGCAGGAGAACAAACTCGTCACACCCGCCAGCCTGGCGGTGGATGCGGTCCTTGTCATCGCCTTTTTCGTATTCATGTACGGCGTCGTTTCATCGCATGTCCCCTCCAGGGACCACCGGATGGTCCTGATCTGGGGCGGCGCGTGCTCGGTGTGCCTGACCTGCCTTTTCTGGCTCGCCCTGCAGATGCTGCGCGTCGTGGTGCGCGCCCAGCGCAACGCGCCGAAGGAGTAGGCGGGTTCTCAGGCTGCCCGCCCGACCCGCCGGAACGAGGCCACGAAGAACCCGTCGCCGTCGTGCGACTGGGGCATGAGCCTCCCGCCGGCGACCGCCAACTCCAAGCCGGGCGTCTCCCGCAGGAGGGCCTCCGCCACGGACTCGTCCTCGGTGCGGCACAGCGAGCAGGTCGCATAGACAAGCAGGCCGCCGGGGCGGACGCGCGCGGCGTTCTCGCGAAGCAGCTCCAGCTGGCGGACAGCCGATGCGCGGACGACCTGCGGCGTCGTCACCCATTTCAGGTGCGGCGAACGCCGCCAGGTCCCCGTGCCGGAGCACGGGGCGTCCACGAGGACGCCGTCGTAGCCGCCCTCCGGGTCGGTCCGGGGCCCGATGCGGATCCGTCCGGCGAGGCCGGCGCGCCCGGCGCGGGCGCGGAGCTCGTCGAGCGGCTCGCGCCTGACGTCGC
>CALAOT010000004.1 GCA_937889545.1 uncultured Opitutaceae bacterium | reverse complement strand
ACGGTCCCGATCGAATCCCAAGAAGCCCGTCGCCTTTAGGCGATGGGAGTGTCACGGATTGCCCCACACCACGCGCATACGGTCATAGGGAAGGTGACCCTCAAATCACACATTGCCAGTGCCGTCAATTTGACTTTTCCGCCTGTATGTGGAAGCCCGCTTGAGAAGAACCTTAAGGCCCTCTTGGGCCACATCCCCTCAGCTCATCCTGCGTATTTATCGCCATCGACGGAGACCCCCGCGCACCGCAAGATCGTCGAGTGTGAAGCAGCAGGAGAAACATGCCCCATGGGTTAGCTCTCGTCTCGGTGGTCTCCCAATGAGACACCTCGCGTGCCTTCTATTCCTGGCGGCCACGGCCGCGCTGGGCTCGAGCGTGGGCGACCCCTATGAGAAGGTCGTCGCGGAAAAGGGAGCGCCGAAGAGCGAGATCCAAGCGGGCGCGGTTCGGATCCTCAATTACCCCGACGTGACAATCAAGATGAGGGACAACGTCGTCGTCTCCATAAACGCCGTAGTGAGCGCGCCCGCACAGCCCAGCAGGCCTACGAATGCGTCCGCACAGCGGCCCTCGGCGATGGAGCAGATCGCCACCGTGAAAAAGGAGCTGAAGGATGCGATAGCGCGGGTCAATCTGATCGTCAACCAGCCGGTGCCGTCCGTCCCTCGCACACCCGAACTGAAGGTGGCATGGTACGGGGACGGCTGGTTTCACCCAGGCGCCGTGACGCCGGACTTCAGCAATGTGGACGTCCGGAAGACGCAGGAGACATCGCAATATGACCGGCATGAGTACGTCTCCTCGCCCCTGAATCCCGGCGTGGCGTTCCCCGGAGGCGAGATTGAATTCAACTCCATGACCAAGTTCTTCTACCTGGACCGCTCGGTCCCGAAGAAGAGGCTCACGGAACCCGAGATGATCGAGATCAACCGGCTCTACCGCATAATCGGCCGTTGCAATGCACAGCTGAGTGCCCTCGGCGCGCAATAGATCCCCCATGCCCCGAGGTGACCCCGGCGCCAGAGAGGAGAGTGCAAGGGCCCCAGCGCTCGATGCGAGGAACAGGCGCCGGCCGAAAAGGCGCTACGATTCCCGCGCCTGCTGGACCTCGAGGTGCAGCGCAGCGAGTGAAACGAAAATGTCGCGCAGGAATGTCACCAGTGACGCCACCAGGAGAGCGATCGCCGCCAGGAAAAGCACCAGCATTACTGTGCTGAGGTCCACGCGCAGCGTGGCGCCGAGGAAGATTGCAAACACCAGAGCCGACGACGCCAGGATGCTTGACGTCGCAAACGTGAGCGACAGCCGGACGAGCTTCGCGCGCCGCCAAGTCATCTCGAGCTGTATCTCGAGTCGCCGCCGCTCGGCCTCCTCGGCCTGGCGAAGGTGCGAAGCGTAGACGCGCGTTCGGTCGACGATGCGGCCCATGCGGTTGGTCATCGTCAGCAGGAGCAGCCCCAGGCCCGAGATCAGAATCACCGGCATCGTCGAAGCCTGGATGATTGGGAGCAGCGAATTGGCGGGCAGGGTTTCCATGGCGCCGAGAACAAGCCGCCTTCGGGCGCGCAAACAACATAAATGTTGCCGGCAGCGGGACGGGGAAAACGGATCATGAACACCATCAGCGTCTTCCGTTCGGGAACCGCACGTCTCTCGGCCACGGGCGCATCCCAAGAATTACGTTTGCCCCGCGCGCCCAGACGCCCATCCTCACCCCCAGTCCCATGAAACGCCTGGCCTGGGTCCTCATAGCCGCCTTCTGCGCCGCCTTTGTGCAGGTGCAGCCGGTCGAGCTGTCGACGCAATGCCATTGCGCCAGCTGCCACTGCAAGGTTCCCGGAGCGTGCGGGATGCCCTGCATTACCCCGACGCCGGCCCACACGATCCTCGCCACGGCGCAGGCGGGCGTTGGCCGCGCGGCCGTGCGGCCGATGGCGCAATCCAGCCGGCTTTTCGCATCCCCTTTCCTGGCTTCCCGGATTGAGGCGACGGCGGCCTTGTGCGCGCTCGCTCCTTCCGCCTTAGCGGTGCCCGCTGCCCATGTGCCTTTGTTCAAGGCACACTGCAGCTTCCTGATCTAGGGTCCTAGGCCGAGTTGTTCCCGCGCTTCGCCGCGGGATGCGCCCTCCCCTCGCGCTGGCTTGGCTTTGCCACATGCCGGCGCTCAACCTCCGTCCCGAGCCTTGTCCAATTAGGATCACCCATGAACAAACACCTTCTTATCCTCTTATTCGCGGTCTCGCTGATCTCCCGCGAGCTGCGACTGGACGACGTTGCACCCCCGGAGCCCCGGATAGGAATCACACCGGACTTAACCAATCAATTCGCCACGGAGGCACGAGGGCGGAACCCCGTGTTTGAGGCGCCAGCCGCCCGAACGGAAGCGGCGTCCGAGGCCGTTGACTCAATCAGCAAATGGGATTCACAAAGCTTGAATCCGTGCAAGGCATTCAACGGCTCATTCTTCAACACACGCACAGCATGTTGAGCAAATACGTCCAGAGAACCCATCCAGGCAGGAGCATGACGGAGGTTGTGCAATGAAAGCCGAGAACTGGGCAATCGAAGCGCAAGGGATCAGCAGCATTCCCAACGCATGACTGTGTACCACATAAACTCAGCCTAATGAACCGCGCTAAACATTTAAGATCGCTCGTCCTGCTCTCCGGCGCACTTCTAAACGGATGTACGGGAACCCCAATCGCTGAGGAAAAGGCTGCCCGGCGTGAGGTTACCGGTGTCGGCCGCAACTTCAGGCCGGAGGACCAGAAGCCGGATCTCCCCGCGCTCCGCGCTGATTCGACGGCAGCCGACTATCTGCGGTTTGCGTTGCTCAATAATTCAAAGGTGGAGGCTGCGTTCTATGATTGGAGAGTGTCGGTGGAAGCCATTACTTCCGCGCGGTCACTGCCCGATCCGCAACTTACCCTTCAGGCCGATGTCGTGCATACGGTCACCTCATTCATGCCGGGCGCGATGCTCGATATCATGACGCGCGGGAAACGCGCCGCCATGGGCCGGGAGGCCGCTGCGGCGAGCGAGGTTTCTTATCGCACTTATGCTACCGCCTTGGTGGACACTGCTATCGACCTGCGGCTAGCCTGGGTTGAGCTTGCGTACGTCGACGAGGTCACCGCGCTCCGCGGCCAGGAGTCGAGTTTGGCCGATCAATCGCTCTCTATTGCACAAGCGGATTATGCCACCGGACAAGGAATGGGTACGCTTGAGGCCCAAACTCGGTGGCTCAACGAAAGCGCGAAGATCCAGGCTGAAAGCGCATCCCTTGCGGACCAGCGCGCGGCGGCCCGCGCACGATTCAAGGCGGCGCTCGGCTTGCACCGCGAAGACGCCGATCCGCCGTGGCCCGAGCATTCGGTTCCTCCAGCTCCCTTGCCTGACGAAGAGACGCTCTGGCAACAGATTCTCGGAGCGAATCCGGGCCTGGCCTCTATGCAAGCAATGGTCGATATGAGCATCGCCTCGGTGGACGTAGCACACCGGGCCAAGACCCCGGACTTCTCCGCTGGACTGATGGCTGATTTCAAAGCCAATCCGTTGCTGTTTCGCACCTGGGATACGATGACGCTCCCGATTTGGCGCGACAAGATCGCTGCCACTATCGCTTCAGCGGAAGGCCGCCGCATGGCCGCACAAGCCCGCTTAAACGCTGAACAGGTGTCGCTAGCCGCCGAACTCGCTAAAATGCTCTTCATGGCGCGCGAGGCAGACCGGATGGCAGCCTACATCAAAGGCAAAGCTCTGCCTAACACCGAGCGTGCCCTTGCCTCTGCCGAAGCGGCCTATCAATCGAACATGGGCGGCTTTGCCTCTCTGGCTGAGTTGCGCCTCATGCAGGTCGACATGCGCCTCGAATACGCAGCCGCCCAGCGCGAGCGGGAAACCGCGCTCGCTGAACTCTCTCGCCTAGTCGCCGACGGAATTCCTGCCGAGGGTCTTCTCGCCGAGAAAAGTCTTCCAAAATGAATCCCGCCATGAACCCAACGTCACCGCTACTCCTGCGCGCCCTTTTTTCCGGTGCCGCCATGCTTTTCGCAGCCACCGTGTTCCACACGGCTCCGCTTCAAGGCTCCGAGCCGCCTTCCCCTGCCAGTTCCGCGGCAAAACCCGACGGCGCGCGCAAGATAAAGTATTACAAATCGACGATGATGGCCGGAGAGGTCAGCGACAAGCCTGGCAACGATTCAATGGGCATGGAAATGGTGCCGGTTTACGAGGGCGAAGACTCCTCTGCCCAAAACAACATCAAGATCGATGCGGCGACGACCCAGCGCATGAACCTTAAGACGGCCCTCGTCGCACACGGCCCGGTGCGCCGCGAGATTCGCACGGTAGGCACGATTGCTTACGACGAACAAGGCCTGCGCGATATCACCACCAAGTATGACGGTTGGCTGGAAAAGCTCGACGTCAATGCCACGTGGACGCAGGTGAAAGAGGGCGATCCCTTGTTCGAGATCTACTCGCCGGAACTCTACAATGCCCAGCTCAATTACGTTGTGGCGTTGCAGTCTGAAGGCGATGCCGGCGGTCCGCTCACGCGGGGCGCGCTAGCGCGGCTCCAGCTCTTCGATGTGCCGGCGGACTTCATTACCGAATTGGCCCGCTCGAAGGGAGCGCATCGCACATTCGTGTTTCACGCACCGGCTGACGGCACCGTGATCGAGAAGATGGCCGTGCAGGGTCAGATGATGAAAGCCGGCGAACGCATCTATCGCCTGGCCGATCTGACAACCGTATGGGTGCTGGCGCAGATCTATGAGAAAGACCTGCCCTACATCAGCACCGGCCAGGCCGCGATCGTGCGCACAACCTATGGCGTGGAGCGGACGTTTGATGGCACTGTGCAACTGCTTTTACCGCAAGTTGAAGATCTGACGCGCACCGCCACCGCCCGCATCGTGCTTACCAATTCCGACGGCTTTTTGCGGCCCGGCATGTTTACGGATGTGCGTTTTGCAGCGCAACTTGCGGGTGATGCAGTGCTTGTACCAGACATGGCCGTGCTCCGTAGCGGTGAACGCGATACGGTATTTGTGGCGTTGGACGGCGGTTCATTTGAGCCACGCGAGATAAAACTCGGGGAACGCAGCGAAGGTGGATATTATGAAGTGCTTAACGGGCTGCACGCGGGCGAACGCGTGGTAACCTCCGGGCAGTTCATGCTCGATTCCGAGAGCCAGCTTCGCGAGGCCATACAGAAAATGCTGAAGTCGGCCCCCAGCACACCGACCGCAGAGGATCATGGCAGCCATGATGCCGTGACGACACCAGCCCAGCCAGCTGCCGGCGGCGGGCGAAAGATCCTGCGCTATCAATCCGCGATGATGTCCGGAGAAATCAGTGCTACTCCGGCAAAGGACTCAATGGGCATGGACATGGTGCCGGTCTATGAAGAGCCGGCAAAGCCATCAACAATTCCCGCTGCTCAGCCTGGTGGCGCGCAGCCTAAGACGCCCCGACAGGCCACTCTTTAACTTAAATTCCAGCAGCGCGGATGCGCTTCTGCTCCACTCCCGCCGACCATGCTGAAGGCTATCATCATTTTTTCGATCAGGAATAAGTTCCTCGTTCTCGCGGGGACGGCAGCGCTGATATTCGGCGGCATTTACGCGCTGCGCGAGATCCCGCTCGACGCCATCCCGGACCTCTCGGATACGCAGGTTATCATCTACACCCCCTGGGCCGGTCAGGCGCCGCAGATCGTGCAGGACCAGGTAACGTATCCGATTACGACAAAGATGCTCTCCGCGCCCAAGGCAAAGGTTGTGCGCGGCTACTCGTTTTACGGTTTCTCGTTCGTCTACGTGATCTTCGAGGACGGCACCGATCCCTACTGGGCCCGCAGCCGCGTCCTCGAATACCTCAGCGGCCTGTCCGGCAGTCTGCCGGCCGGCGTGACGCCAAGCCTTGGCCCGGATGCCACCGGCGTGGGATGGGCATTCATGTATTCGCTCAACTCGAAGAACCACGATCTCGCCGAGCTTCGCTCGATGCAGGACTGGTTCCTGCGCTATCAGCTCGCCAGCGTTGAAGGCGTCGCTGAGGTGGCTTCGGTCGGCGGGTTCGTCAAACAATATCAGATCACGGTCGATCCGCACCGGTTGCACGCGTACAATCTCTCGATAAGCGACGTGGCAATGGCCGTGCAACGGAGCAACGGCGAGGTCGGCGGCCGCTCCGTCGAGATGGCGGAGAAGGAATTCATCCTGCGCGTACACGGCTATTTGACGAGTCTGGACGACTTGCGTAAGGTCTCAGTGGGCCGGGGGCCCGGAGGGACGCCGATCCTGCTCGGCACAGTGGCGGACGTGCAATTCGGTCCCGACATGCGCCGCGGCATTGCCGAACTCAATGGCGAAGGTGAAACGGTTGGCGGCGTCGTGGTGGTGCGCTATGGCGTGGACACGCGCAGCGTCATCCAGGCCGTCAAGTCTCGGCTCGACGAGGCGATGAAGAGCCTTCCCGCCGATGTAAGTTACACCATCGCCTACGACCGGACCGCGCTCATAGACCGCGCCGTCAAGACGCTGGAGGAAAAACTCATCGAGGAAAGCATCGTCGTGGCGCTTGTGTGCCTCTTGTTCCTGATGCACCTGCGCAGTGCGTTCGTCGCGATCGTCATCCTGCCGATCGCCGTGCTGGCGTCGATCATGATCATGTTCGGTCAGGGCATTAGCATGAATATTATGTCGCTCGGCGGAATCGCCATCGCCATCGGCGCGATGGTGGATGCGGTCATCATCATGATCGAGAACGCCCACAAGCACATGGAGCGGGATCGCGGCAAGAAGCCGCACTGGGACATCATTCGCGATGCCGCTGTCGAAGTCGGCCCAACCCTGTTCTATTCGCTGCTGGTCATCACGGTGTCGTTTCTGCCGGTCTTCACTTTGCAGGCTCAGGAGGGCCGGATGTTTAAACCCCTCGCGTTCACCAAGACATACTCGATGGCAACTGCTGCAGTTTTGTCCATCACCCTTGCCCCCGTGCTGATGGGTTTGTTCATTCGCGGAAAGATTCCACCCGAGGAAAAGAACCCGGTGAATCGCTTCTTCATCTGGCTCTACCATCCGTTGCTTGACCTGATGATCAAGTTTCGGTGGACGGTCATCATCGCCGCCGCGGTACTGGTCGCCTGGGTGTTCTTTCCCTGGAACGCGTGGGTCGTGAGACCTCTCCCTGAAGGACGCGTGAAGAGCTTTGCCGTGACCCTGGGCAAAGCCTTTCCCTACCAAAATCTTGGCTCGGAGTTCATGCCGCCGCTCTACGAGGGCGACCTGCTCTACATGCCGACCACCTTTCCAGGCATTTCGCCCACGAAGGCGCGCGAACTCATCCAGCAAACCGACCAGATCATCCGCACCTTCCAGGAAGTGCATCACGTGTTCGGAAAGATCGGCCGCGCCGAGACCGCCACCGACCCCGCGCCCATGGACATGATCGAGACCACGATCATGCTGAAGCCCGAAGAAGAGTGGCCGGTTGTGGACATTAGGGACGCACGAGGAAAGGTCGCCGCGCACCGCCGTCGTACCGTTGACGAACTCGTGACGGCAATGAACGCCGCCGTGCAGATTCCCGGTCTTACCAATGCGTGGACGATGCCCATCAAGACGCGCATCGACATGCTCGCCACCGGCATCAAGACGCCGGTCGGCATCAAAGTTGCGGGTCCGAGTCTCGCCGAGCTTGAGCGCATTGCGGGCGAGATCGAAGGGAGAATTAGGCAAGTGCCGGGCACGGGCAGCGTGTTTGCTGAGCGCGTAATGGGAGGCAACTACATCGAGTTTGAAATCGATCGCGACGCCATCGCCCGCTACGGCCTTACCCTCGGCGACGTGCAGGACGTGTTGGAGGTCGCGCTTGGTGGCATGCCACTGACGACGACTGTCGAGGGCCTTGAGCGCTACAGCGTCATATTGCGCTACGATCGCGACTACCGCGAGAACCTCGAAGCGTTGCGTGACATCCTGATTCCCGTCAAATCCTTCGGTGCAGCAAACGGAGGTATGGGGCCTGGCGGCTCTCAGACGCTCATGGCGCAGGTGCCGCTCAGCCAGGTCGCCAAGGTGCGTGTCGTCGCTGCGCCGATGGGGATCAAGAGCGAAGCCGCCATTCCCAACGCCTGGGTCTACGTCGACGTGCAAGGCTCGGACATTGGCACGTATGTGCGCAACGCCCAGCGAACTATCGGCGATGCGATTCAACGCGGTGAAATCAAGCTGCCCACCGGTTACACGGTCTTCTGGAGCGGCCAGTATGAATACATGCTTCGCGCGCAGCAGCGCCTAATGATCGTCGTACCTCTTACGCTCCTGATCATCATCTTCATCATTTACTTAAACACGCAGTCCTGGATCAAGACGGCCATTATCATGCTATCCGTGCCCTTGGCGCTCGTCGGGTCGTTTTGGATGCTCTATCTGGACCATTATAACATGAGCGTGGCAGTGTGGGTGGGCATTATCGCCCTGGCCGGCATCAGCGCCGAGACCGGTGTCGTGATGCTTCTATACCTGGACCTCGCCTTCGAGGATTGGAAGCAGACAGGCCGCCTGCGCACGGCGGCCGACCTGCGTGATGCGATCTATCACGGCGCCGTAAAGCGTGTGAGGCCGAAGGCCATGACAGCCTGTGTCATAATAGCGGGTCTTCTTCCTATTCTTTGGAGTCACGGTGCCGGCGCCGACGTGATGAAGCGCATCGCCACTCCCATGGTCGGCGGCGTGGTCACCTCCACTATCATGGAGCTGTTGGTATATCCGCCGATCTTCTTCATCTGGCGCCGACGTAGTCTGCCGCCGCCTCACGCGTCGCCAACCGAGGCAGCACCTGCACCTCAAATAGTCGTCACCTCGTAAATATCGCGCAATGGCGCGGCGCACCTTGCCTGATGATACTTGCGGCATGAGCCCAAGCCCCCCGGTCATGTTCTCTTCAATCGCCACGGTTTCCAAATGGGGGTATTCAAGGATCAGCGCCGGTGCAGGAACCAACGCGAATGGAGCTCTCTTGAGCCCGCGGCAATGGAATGTTGCGCCCCGGTAGCAAGGCCCGCCGCCGCCATTGTGCGGCTTTTCGTTTCGCCCTCGCAATTTGTCTTGCGGCCGCATCACGTGCCTTCACCGAATGGGTAGGCAAGATCGAGGGAATGAATGCCAAGAGATGCGCCGACAAAATGGGTTGCCCCACGTACCTTAAGAATTAAACAGAAAGGAAGCGATTATGCCGGTTATCAAAATCCGACTCGAGCACGAGGAACTCGCGGCAATCCAGCGCCGGGCCAGTGAACTGGGGACCACGGTCGAGGCCCTTGCCTATGGCGCGCTCAACTGCTCCATGAGCCATGTCCGGGAGTCGTTCTGCCGGGTTCGCATCGATCAGGCCATTAGCGAGAAGGGCCGCGATCTGCCGCCCTGGAGCGACAGCGCCCGGTCCGTCGCCATCTACGAGAGCATGCCCGACATCCAGCAGGCCCCCGGGCCAAAGGGCGCCCCGCTCGATCCTGCCCCCAAGGCAAAGGCGGAGGCCGAGGGTCCCGCGGGGAAGCCGAAGCCCTGATCTGGCTGCGTGCGCGCTCGGGTTTCCTCAGCGAGTCGATCGATGTCGGCGGAATCGTTCGCCCGGCGCCGGATTCCGGATTTCCGCGGGAACGCCTTGCGTCCCTAATAACTGGTAATTAAGATTTTACGCCTTCCAGGCGGCCGGAGCCCCGGCGGATGACCGCAAATGCGACGATATCGAGGATGGCCGCCATGATCGCCGTAGATCTCAGACCGCCAGACATCGAATAGTATTCGAGGCATCCTCCGGAAACGGCGCCAAGCAGAATGGCTCCCCGCGATGCCGCGGGCGATGGCGACCGCTAAAGAAGCATCGGCACGACAATGCCCGCAAAGCCAACGGGCATGCCGGTGAGGAGCCCCCCCGAAGAGGCCGCGGAGCGCGAGGGGCACGGGAGGAGCTTCACGGCGCATGATCGCGATACTTCTCCCAGTTCTTGAGAAGGGCGGAAGCGACGACGCTGCCCACGCGGTAATCGGCCTCCAGCGCCGGAACGTAGGCGACGCCGCTTGAATCCGAGATTGTGTCGCCAAAGAGGCTCCTTTCGGCGGAGACGCCCGTGGGCGGAACGGTGAAGTTGCACGCCGTGCGCAGGATGAGCAGGCGATTGAAGTCCGCCCTCCCCATCTGGCTCAGCCGCTGCAGCGCGATGCAAACGCCCGCGTCCTCGCAATCGGAAATCGCGAACAGACCAGCGCCCCGGGTGTAGATTCGATCCCAGTCCTCCGCCCAGCGGGTCATTATCGCGCCATGAAAGAAACGGTCGGCGCCCATGCTGTCCGCCATGACGACGAAAGGGGCCCGCTGCGCGTTGGGATAGCCCTGGAATCTCCGGCCAAACGCGCGAACGGCGTCGTTGTCGGGAATGCTGACGTCCTTCGTCAGCTCATAGGCCCACTTGACCAACGATGGGTTGAGTTTGAAAGCGACGGAGCCGACCCCTCCCGCGCCCTCCTCGGACGCCCCGGCAGCGGGCACCGAGTCGACATTTGCCGATCCGTTTCCAGGTGTGGTCGCGCCAAAGGCCACCAGCCCGTAGGGCCAGGATGGGGAGATCTCGCGGCTGTCGATCTCAAAGGCAGGGTTGCCGTCCACAACGTGCTGGACCCAAACGGCGCTCGCCAAGGAAATGACCTTCGGGTCCCCTCCGCCTATGCCGCTGAGCAGGAAATAGGTGCGGCGCAGGTCGAAGCGCGGGTCGGCCGCCAAGGCCATGATCTGCACCGCACACCTTGAGGTGGTGCCCGACACCATGGCGTAAAGCCCCTTTCCGTTCGTCAGGACCGGGTGGTCGACTCCCGGAACCCTTATCGACTGGTCCAGATTCTGGCGCTCGGACCAGAATTGGAGCTCCCCCGGGACGTCGCCCCGGTCCTTCCCGGTCTCGTAGGTTGCTATGACCAGGACCGGGACGGGCACCGGAGAATCCGCGCCGCGAACGCCGGCAGCGGACGACAGCCAAGCAATCGCCAGGAGCGCAGGCCAATGCGAGCGCGGACTACTGGACCGGCTTGAATTCGACGCCGAGTTCATGGATCAGAAAGGCGTATATGTCGGTCCGCTCGGCGATGGTCTCGTCGAGCGAGTTTCCCATGCCGTGCCCGGCCTTTGCGCTTGTGCGGAGCAGGATCGGGTTGGCGGACGTGTTCGCCGCCTGAAGGCGGGCGCAGAACTTGCGGGAATGCCACGGATCGACCCGCGGGTCATTGGCGCCGCTCGTGAGCAGGATCGAGGGATACTTCACCCCGTCGACCACGTGATGATACGGCGAGTATGCAAACAGCGCCTTGAACTGCTCGGGGTTCTTGACCGTGCCGTATTCCGTCACGTTGAACTCGCCGTTCGTCGTGGTTTCGGACCGGAGGCTGTCGTAAATCCCGACGCGGCTGACGACCGCGCGGTAGAAGTCCGGGTGCTGCGTCAGCGCGGCGCCCATCAGCAGGCCCCCGTTGCTCTCCCCAAAGGCCGCCAGCGTGGCCGGCGTCGTGTACTTGTGATCGACCAGCCACTGAGCGCACGCGTAGAAATCATCGAAGACGTTTTGCTTCTTCTCAAGGTTCCCGGCGAGGTGCCACTGGTCGCCGAACTCACCGCCGCCGCGCAGGATCGCCAGGACAAACACCCCGCCCTCATCCAGCCATATGCGGCGCGACGACGAGAATTCCGGAGCCATGATGTAGCCAAATCCGCCGTAGCCGTACAGGATGGTGGGATTCGTGCCATCGAGCCTTGCAGACTTCCTCCTGATGATGTCGAGCGGGACCATCGTTCCGTCCCTTGACTTCGCGAATTCGCGGACGACCTCGGAGTCGGAGTAGTCCGCAATCGATGTACGCACCAGCGCGGTCCTCCGGCAGGCGCCGCTGCCCGCCGAGAACTGGAGCCAGCCTGGCAGCTCCAGGTAGCTGCCGTTTTCCAGCAGGATGTCGTCGCCATCGGCGGCCACCATCTCGTGCACCGTCGAGACGGGCGGCAGCGGCAGGTCCGGGAGCCGCTTACCGTCGAGATCGAACGCGCGCACCTCGGAGGGCCCGCCGAGGACGTCGCTGACGTATATCCGCGAGTCCGTGGGGAGGAATCCCTGAATCGAGCCCTCGGACTCCTTCACGATCTCCACCGCGCTCTTGAGGGACGGCGGCCCTTCCAGCGGGAGGCGAAGGATCCTGCCCTTCGGCGAACCCATCCTCGACATGAGGTAGATCGCGTCATCCCTGCCGAAGGCGAACCGCACGATCTTGTCGGAGAAGCCCGAGACCTGGACCCAGGGGGAGCCAGGCGACGTGGGCCGGAGGTAATAGGCCACCTCCCCGCCGTCGCCGTTCTTCACTTCGGCAACGGCCCACTTTCCGTCCTCCTTGGTCTCGAGCACGATCTCGGCGATCTTGGGCAGCCCCTGGCCGAGCTCGCACGTGTCGGCCTCAGTCCTGGTCCCCATCCGATGGAACCAGACCTGCTGGTAGAAGCCCGCGTCCTCCGGCGCGTGCTCGCTCCCGCGAGGATAGCGCGTGTACCAAAGACCGAGGCCGTCGGGCGCGAACGCGGAGCTCCCGCCGCCGGTTCCCTTTTGGACGCCCGGGATGGCCTCTCCCATCTCCCCCGCCGTCGCGACATCGTAAACATGCAAGTCGCCGGCCTCGCTGCCCCCCTTGGAGAGCGACACCCCGATCTTGGCGCCGTCCAGGGAGACAACAAACCAGTCGATCTCAATTCCGCCCTTTGCATCGAGCGCGTTGGGGTCGACGATGACGCGCTCGGAGGCGACGTCGTCGGCCGAGGCAAGCGTGACGATCATCGGCTGCTGCAGCCTTGGATCGCTCTTGTATGCGAAGAGGCGGCCTCCGCGCTTCACGACGACGGTATAGTAGATCGAAGTTGAGCGGAAAAGGCGGTCGATCCGCGAATGGATTTCCGCCCTGTGGGGGAGCGCGTCGAGGTACTCCCGTGTCCGGACATTCTGGGCGTCACTCCACTGCTTGACGGCCGGCGCACCGGAGTTCTCAAGCCAGCGGTAGTCGTCAGTGACCTTGACCCCCTGATATTCATCCACAACCGGCTGTTTCGGCGTTCGGGGTGGCGGCATCAACCCGGCCCCCGCCGTGGCAATCCCGATGATCGAAGCCGCAAAGACGACCTTTGGTATGCGCATCAGGGCCTTGTAGCGTCCGGCATCGGCGCCGCAAGCCGCTTCCGGAACCTTCCTAATACCGCCGCCCTAGTCGGACAGCAGCTCGGCGCCCTCCAGCGCAAGCAGCCGCGCCTTCGTTCGGATGCCTCCCGGCGCGGAGAATCCGGTCATCCTGCCTTCGGCCGACACCACGCGGTGGCAAGGCACGATGAGCGGCCAGGGATTCGCGGCCAGCGCCATTCCGACCGCACGCGCCGCCTCGCTGCCCAGCGCCATCAGCCTTGCGATTTCGCCGTAGCTTTTCTCGAAGCCGGGCTTGATGGCCTGCGCCTGCAGATATACGGCCATCTGGAAATCGCTCGCGCACGACCGGTCGAGCGCCGTTCCCGAGAAGTCCTGCAACTTGCCCTCAAGGTGCATCTGCACCCGGGCGATGATCAGGCGCACCCATTCCGGCGGCTCGCCCCGCTGCGTCCCTCCGCGCGCGGCCAGGCTCCGCCCGGTCAGCGCCTCCGTGTCGTCGGGAAGCTGGAAACAGGTCAGGCCGTTCTCGCCCCACGCAATGCCGCAGGTCCCGAAGTGCGTGGGGAAGAGGGCGTGCGGCATGGCGGTGAACCTGGACGAAGGGGGCGGCGCAGGCAAGGGGTCTTGCCGCCTCCCGCGACAACGGCACGGCGGCCAAGCCCTCCGTCGTGCGCGCCTAGAACGAGACGTCCGCCCGCTCGGTCACAAGGAGCACGGACCGGTCGTGCGTCGCGGCCTTCCACGCGATGCGGATGGCATCGATCGCCTCTCGGCTTGCGGGGGTATCCTCGTGCAGGATGACGAGCACCTTTGAGCGCAGCCGGCTTGGCCCCTCCTTTCCGCCGCCCCGCCACTGCCCATAGGCGTCAAGGACCGTGAGCCCGTCGGGAAAGCGCGGCGTCACTTCCCGATCAAAAAATGCCCGCCACCTCATCTCGCCGACGCCGCCGTCGGCGATGTCAACCGGCCCGATGCCGAAATAGAGCTCGCTGCGCAGCCAGTGCGCGGCCTCCGGCCGGGCTGGGTCCCCCTGCAGCGCCGCGGCGGCCTGCGCAGGCGCCTCGGCCGTGCCCGCGCGGGCGAAAAGAAGGAATACGGCAAGTGCGGCGATGAGAAGGGCGGGTTTGAGCTTCATGGGTGATCCAGGTGATGGTTGGGGGCCGGTCAGAGTCTCGCCTTCCGGGCGGAGATGATCTCGGTGTTCATGCCGCCCCAGTGCAGCCGGCCGCAATAGCGCCCGTGCTCCATCTTGACGCAGCGGTCGAGCACAACGGCCAGGCCGCTTCGCGAGGCGAGCTCGGCGGCCTCAAGGTTGACGAGCCTGAGCTGCAGCCACAGCGCCTTGGCCTTTATCGCCACGGCCTGCTTTGCGACGGAAAGGCACTCCTGCGCGGGACGGAACACGTCCACGAGGTCCACCGGCTCGGGGACGCTCGCCAGGTCCGGGTAGGCCTTCTCGCCAAGGATCCGGTCCGCCTTGGGGTTCACGGGGATGATGCGGTAGCCTTCCTTCTTGAGGTAGCTCGCGACAAACCAGCTCGCACGCTGGGGATCCGTCGAGAGGCCGACGATCGCGATCGTCCGCGTGTCGCGCAGGAGCCGCTGGATGACGAATGGGTCCTGGTAGAGCCTTTGCTGCTCGGGCGTGAGCGCCGAGTTCAGCGTTATAGCGCATGCAACGCCTGGTCCAGGTCCCATAGGAGGTCCTCCACGTTTTCGAGTCCGATTGACAGACGGATGAGCTCGGGGCCGACGCCGCCCTTGGCCAAGTCCTCGTCGGTGAGTTGCTGGTGCGTGGTCGAGGCCGGGTGGATCACAAGGCTGCGCACGTCTCCGATGTTCGCGAGGTGCGAGAATAGCTGCAGACCCTCGATGAACTTCTTCCCGGCCGCGCGCGCGTCTTCCCCGGAGCGCGCCTTGAGGCCGAACGAGAACACCGCGCCCGGCCCCTTCGGCAGATATTTTCGCGCCAGCGCGTGGTCGGGGTGGCTCGGAAGCCCCGCATAGGCGACCCATGCCACTGCCGGGTGCGCCTCAAGGTACTGGGCGACCCGGAGGGCGGATCCCGTCTGCCGCTCCATGCGGAGCGAGAGCGTCTCTAGGCCCTGGATCAGCAGGAAGGCATTGAACGGCGAGAGGCACGCCCCCGTGTCGCGCACGGTCTCCGCACGGGCCTTCACGAGGAATCCGTAGTGGCCGAACGTGTCGTGGAAGCGCAGGTCGTGGTAGGCCGGCGAGGGCGCGGCTATGCTGGGGTAGGTGCTGAAATCGAACTTGCCCGAATCGAGCAGCACGCCGCCGATCGCGGTGCCGTGCCCGCCGATGAACTTCGTTGCGGAATGCACCACGAGCGTCGCCCCGTGCTCGATCGGCCGGCAGAGCGCGGGCGTGGCCATCGTGTTGTCAACGATGAGCGGTATCCCCGCCGATGCGGCGAGGTCGGCGAGGCGCCTTATGTCGAGGATGGCGCCTCGCGGGTTGCCGATCGTCTCGCCGTAAAGCGCCTTGGTCCTCGGAGTGATCGCCGCCTCCCAGTCCCTGATCCGAAAAGGGTCCACGAAGCGGACGCCGATCGAGAACTTCTTCAGCGTGTGGACCAGCTGGGTATTCGAGCCGCCGTAGAGCTGCGACGAGGCCACGATCTCGTCGCCGGGCTGCAGGAGCGTGAGAAACGTGACAAGCTGGGCCGCCATGCCGCTGGCTGTGGCGACAGCCCCGGTCGCACCCTCGAGCGAGGCAATGCGCTCCTCAAACACCGCCGTGGTGGGGTTGCTGATACGCGTATAGATGTTGCCGTACTGTTTCAGCTCAAAGAGTTGCGCCGCCTGCTCCGCATCGTCGAAGACGAACGACGTGGTCTGGTAGATGGGCACGGCGCGGGCTCCGGTCACCGCGTCCGGGATGTGCCCGGCATGGACCATTCTCGTCTCGAATCCGAAGCGGTGAGGGTCGGGTGCGTTGCTCACGGGGCAAAGCGAACGATCTTCCCGCGACAAGGCAAAGCCATAAGATTCGGCCATA
Source organism: uncultured Opitutaceae bacterium (assembly GCA_937889545.1). Taxonomy (GTDB): domain Bacteria; phylum Verrucomicrobiota; class Verrucomicrobiia; order Opitutales; family Opitutaceae; genus Palsa-1447. The sequence continues at coordinate 87,872 of CALAOT010000004.1, read as the reverse complement.
TCCGCGATTTCTGCTTCCTCGGCGGGCGCCGCTGTGTAGCGTGGCCGCGCATGATCGACGATGAGATCGAGGTGGTCTACCGGGTGCGCACCGCATCGTCGGGGCTCGACGCGCGGATCGAGGCCCTGCTGCTTGAGCAGACGGTTGAACTGAAGCGCGAGGCCCTGCACACGGCCCATGTGCGCCAGCATTTCGTCGGCCGGGTGATCGCGACCGATCCGGTGGGAGCCGACGAGTTCTTGGTCGCGATTGCCCAGCCTACGGACGTGGTGGCGGGCGACCCGGCGCAGCTGCTGAACGTCCTCTTCGGCAACTGCTCGCTGCAGCCCGACGTCGAGTTGGAGGATGTGCGCGTCCCTCCGCAGATGGAGCGCGCTCTCTGCGGGCCGCGCTTCGGCATCGCCGGATTGCGCCAGCTCACCGGAGTCCGCGGCCGGGCCCTCACCGCCTCGGTCCTGAAGCCGATAGGCCTCTCCGTTCGCGAGACGGCGTCGCTCTGCCACACCCTCGCGCTGTCTGGGCTCGACGTCATCAAGGACGACCACGGGCTCGCGAACCACTCCTATTGCCCGTTCGCCGACCGGGTGCGGGTGTGCCTCGCCGCGACCGCCGAGGCAGCCGACACCACCGGGCGCCGGACGCTCTATGTGCCCAACCTGATCGGCTCGCCTGCGACCGTTCTGCACCAGGCCCGGGAGGCGAACGAACTGGGTGTCGAGGCGGTGCTGGTCTCGCCCATGCTGCTCGGGCTGCCGTTCTTCAACGAATTCGTGCGCGACCTGGGGCGGCCGGTGATCGCCCACCCCGCATTCGGCGGCGCGCAGCGAATCAACCCGGTGGCGCTGCTTGGAAAGCTCTTCCCGCTCTTCGGAGCGGACGCGGTCATATTCCCGAATGCAGGCGGCCGCTTCAGCTACGGCCCCGCGGTGTGCGCGGGGATCGCGCGGGCGCTGCGCGCGCCCGACGCGGCCATAGCGCCCGCGCTGCCGGTGCCGGCGGGCGGCATAAGGACCGAGAATGTGGGCGCAGTGCTCGAGTCCTACGGCGCCGACACGATGCTGCTCATCGGCGGCAGCCTGCTTGAATCGCCCGACGCGAAGACGCTGCTCCTGCGAAGCCGCCAATTCGTCGAGGCTGTGCACGCCTTCCGCTACTCCCCGTGAGCAAGAAGATCCACACCGCCCAGACCGCTCCGTTCCGCTGGGAGAACGTGCCGGTCCTCGCCTACAAGGAGGGTGGCGGCACACATTTCAGGGGCGTCACCCGCCAGGTGCTCTTCGACGACGGGGACCCCGGCGGCACCCAGTTGCGCTACTTCGAGATCGCGCCCGGCGGACACTCGACGCTGGAGCGCCACGACCACGCGCACTCGGTCATGATCCTCCGCGGGATGGGACAGGCTCTGGTGGGCCATGAGATTCACTCGCTGGAAACCAACGACCTGATCCGCGTGCCGCCGCAGACATGGCACCAGTTTCGAGCGACGACCGACGAGCCCCTCGGCTTTCTCTGCCTCGTGCGCTCCGAGCGGGACAAGCCCCAGCACCCGACGGCGGGCGAGCTCGCCGCCCTCAGGGCCGACGGGCGGATCGGCTCCTTTGTCCGTGTCTGATTCGGCCCCATATTCCGCAGGTTGCCTTTCGCAGGGACTGCGGTTAGCTCGCAGGCCGTGAGCTTGCCCGATTCCGTCAGGCCCTCCACTGCCGCCGCCCAGGCGCTCGGCTTTCTTGACCCTGCGACGGGCGCCTTCGTCCCCCCCATCCAGCCCGCCACGACCTATGAGCGCGGCGCGGACAACCGGCTCCTGTCCGGCCGGCTCTACTCGCGTCCTGACAATCCAAACTACGAGCAGGCCGAGGCATTGCTCACGCGGCTCGAGGGAGGCGCTGCGACCGCGGTGTTCAGCTCGGGTATGAGCGCGGCGACCGCGGTGTTTCTCGCGCTCAAGCCGGGCGACCACGTGCTCGTGCCCGACGTCACCTACTGGGCCTTGCGCAACTGGCTGGTCGGCTGGGCCACGGATTGGGGCCTGCGCATCGAGGCGGTCGACATGACGGAACCCGCCCGCGCCGCGGCGGCCGTGCGTCCCGGGGAAACGCGCCTCATCTGGATCGAGACGCCGGCCAACCCGACGCTTGTCATCACCGACATCGCCGCGCTGGCCGACATCGCGCACCGGGCCGGCGCGCGCCTCGCAGTCGACTCGACGTTCGCCACGCCCGTGCACACCCAGCCGCTCGCGCTTGGCGCGGATCTCGTGATGCATTCCGCCACGAAATACCTGAACGGCCATTCCGACGTGGTCGCCGGCGCGGTCACGGCGGCCGCGGTGAACGACGCATGGCAGCGCATCAAGGCGGTCCGCTCGCAGGCCGGGGCGGTCCTCGGGCCGTTCGAGGCGTGGCTTCTCCTGCGCGGCATGCGCACGCTCTTCGTCAGGGTTGCGGCGCAGAGCCGCAGCGCGCAAAGGATAGCGGAGCACTTTTCCCGGCATCCGAAGGTCGAGGCGGTCCTCTACCCGGGCCTGCCGACGTTTTCGGGCCACGGGGTCGCGGCGAGCCAGATGCGCGGCGGCTTCGGCGGCATGCTCTCTCTCCGCGTCAAGGGCGGCGCGCCCGGAGCGCTCGCGCTCATCGGGAAGCTCCGGCTCTGGAGGCGCGCCACGTCGCTCGGCGGCGTTGAGAGCCTGGTCGAGCACAGGGCAAGCGTCGAGGGGCCGCAGAGCGCGACGCCGGCCGACCTGCTGCGCATGTCCGTGGGGCTCGAGGACACGGACGACCTCATCCTCGACCTGGAGCAGGCGCTCGGATAGCCGGGGACGGCGCCCCCGGGAGCGGGCGAAAACGCTCCTCCGACCGACGATCACCAGCCCGCCACCTCGCGGATCGGGCCGAGGAGATCCAGGGCTATCTGCTCGTGCTGGAACGCCACGAGGTGGCCGTTGGTCGGGGTTCCCGGGAAGAAACCCGTCCGGACCACGCGGATCCGGTCATCCCCGGCCTTGTGGCGCCTCTCCACAACCTCCTGCATCGTGCGGAGCAGTTGGTCCCGGGCCGTTCTCGGCCTGCCGTCGGAGCCGTCGGACTGGAACCCGCTCTCGCTCAGCAGCATGAAGGCGCCGGCGTAGGCCGAGCGCACCTGGCCGACAAAGGCCGCGTAGGCATCCGTGAACTTCGTCCCGTCCTGCGGGCCCGCATCGAAGTCCGTGCCGTCGTTGATCACGATCACGTCCGGCTGGTATCGGGAATGGTCCCAGACGGAGCCGACCCTGTCCGGAAGCGCGCGGGGAAAGAAGACGGGCAGGATGTTCACGTCCGTCCTTCCAGACCAGTCGCGAGTGATTCCCCGGCCCCCGTAACTGACCAGGTGCACCTGGGCCCCGAGCCACCGCGCAAGGAGCATTCCGTAGGAGCGCGCCGCGTTCGTCGAGCGCGGCGTCGAGTCGTTTTCCAGCGGGAAACGCTCGTCGTACTCCCCGCAGGTGAGGGAGTCGCCGATGAACATCAGCTTGCGCCCAGGCCAGGCGGGCGGAGGCAGCAGTTCGCACCCCGCCGGCAGCAGCAGTCCGTCGAACGAGGCGGTGCCCATCCACGACTCGGTCCGCCGGACGAGCTCGACCAGCCAGCCGCCGGCGGGCGCGGCGCCTGTGGGCAGCGCGATTTCATTCTCGCCCTGGTTCAGCTTGACGATGACCGGATCCCATCCGTTGCACGACAGGTTGAAGAAGCAGTTCGGCGAATCTCCGGTCAGCTTCAAGGTCGGCGCAGGCCCTCTGAAGACGAAGCGTATGGTGATGCCCGGGTAGCCCATTTGCGCCTTCTGCCCGGACAATTCGATGCGCCCCATGTAGGCGATCCGCGCATCGTCGGCGGCGACCGGCCTCGGGGACGGCGTACGCGAGGCCTCGGCGGGGCCATCGGCTGCGAGCACGGCGGGCGGCGGCGCCATCAGCGCACCGCAGCACGACAGTAGCAAAGCCGCGAGTTGAGGCGGGCAGGTGGTGCTCAAGTGATTCCGGTGGGGTTTCAGCCGCTGGGTCTATCGCCATTTCGCTCGGTTGCACAGGCGCAAATGCCGCGGGGCGATTGCGGGATCTCGCTGCAATGCGCAACGGGCGGTCCGGCCTCCCCTCCTGGGCTCTTGCGTATTGGTTTCCAATGCCTTTGCTCTCTGGGGCCGGCGCGGGCCTTTGCCTGCCGCGGACCCCGCGCCGGAATGAACTTGCCCCGAAGCGATCCCTCTTCAAAGCGGTCCCCCCGGAGAATGCGGCCCGTCTTCGGCGCGCGGCCCCAGTGCCCGTCGATTCCGGCGCCGGCGGCCGATGCGCAATGAGCCGCGGCTCGGTCCAACGGTTCAGCTCCGTGATCGAGAGCGCCGGCGGAGGCGGCGCATTCGTCTCCGTTCCCTTCGATGTGGAGAGGGTCTTTGGAAAGATGCGGGTCCCGGTCAAGGTCACCATCGATGGGGAGCCGTACCGGGGCTCCCTCGTGCGCATGGGAGGGCTGTCCCACATGCTGCTGATCCTCAAGAATATCCGGGAGAAGATCGGGAAGGGGTCCGGCGATGCGGTCGATGTCGTCGTCGAGGAGGATCTGGAGCCCCGGGAGGTCTCGGTCCCGAAGGACCTCAAGCGCGCGATGGAAAGCCAGCCTAAGGCGCTCCTGTTCTTTCGCGGGCTCTCCTACACCGGGCAGAAGGAATACGTGCGCTGGATTGAGTCTGCGAAGAGGGAGGAGACCCGGGCGGGCCGAGTTGCCAAGGCAATCGCCATGCTCAGGCAGGGCAAGCGGGAGCCGTGATCGCGGGCCGGCCCGGCGGCTACTTGGCGGCAGGGATTACGGGCGGCTCCACGAGGCCGGGCGTGTCCTCCCTGGTCTCGGGGTACCCGTACATGGTCTCCAGGAGCCGGCGGTAGGTCGTCGCATGGTGCTGGATGAACGCGTCATCGGCGTCATCCGGGTTGCCGTAGTACTCGGATCCATCGTGGAGGCCGACGAGCGGGATCAAATTGCCGGCCGCCGCGTAGTTCTGGGACACGCTCGCCGCGGGCTTTGCGTTGGGCAGGGCCGGCAGCTGGCGCGCGAGGTAAAGGCCGTCGTCGCTCCACCCCTTCATATTGTTGATCTTCTTCGCGAGCGAGTTCTCTGAAAACTCGCCGAGGTCCCGGCTGAACGCGTTTGCGGCGTTGTTGATCATCCGCACGGCCTCCCACCCGGGGTTCTTCACCCGGGAGGAATCCTCGAATGCGCCGAAGAGAAACCCATGCGTTGGCGGCAGCATCGGCACCGGATCGATCGTGTTGTTGAAGGTGAAGGAGGTGGCCCCCGCTCCGGTGATCCCGGCGAAGTCCTGGGAGAACTGGGCGTTGCCCGGCTTGGGCTGCGCGAAGACGTAGGACCTCAGGTTCAGCCTCATTTCGGCGATCCCGAAGCGCCCCTCCTGCGAGGCGTAGAAGAAGAACGCGTGCGCGAGCGTCGCCAATGCCGCCCCCTGGCTGTGGCCCGTGATGATGAGCGTCGAGCCTTGCGGGACCTCCTGCTGGACCCGCGCGAGGGCCCCGAATTCCCGGTCGAAAAGCTGCCCGAAGACTCCGTAGGCGAATCCCTCGTGGGCCTCGGCGCGGGGCTGCGTGGCGAAGGTGATGTTCAGGAACCGTCCGGGCGGCAGCTCCAGGCCGTGCCTTCCCGCAACGGAAGTGACAAGCGCATCCTCCGCGACGCTGGGCCTGTGCGAGAAAACGGTGCCCCGGAACGCCAGCGCATAGACATTCTCGCCGCGCTTCGCGGCGTCCGCGTTCCTCCACAGGGTCCATGCGCTCCCGAAAGGCGGGAACCCGTTGCTGTCGGGCTTTGCCCTGGCGGCGCTGTCGAGATGGTTGGCGACCGCGTAGCGCACGCGGCTGTCGTCGATTAGCTCCCAGCCCGAGAAGCGGTCCGCGCGCATCTTGTAGATGTTTCGCGCCGCCGGATTCGCCCGGTCGTCCTGGTTGTCGAGGTCGATGCAGAACTCGAGCATCGCCATCGCCTCGTCTCTGTTGAACTGGCTGGCTTGGGGAAGGGGGGTCATGGGATTGGTGCGGGGGTATGTTATCGGGGTGTTCCTGCAGCCGGCGAGCGCCAGCCCTGCCAGCAGCGCGAGCACTGGTGATATGGCGGGCGCGGAGCCCGCATTCGGGCGGTCCTGCGCCGCGGTGGCCTTTGCGGCATGCATCGGGTTCGACAGGAGTCCTGCCTCACCCCGAGTGCTCACTCAAGCTGTTTTCTCAAGTCGGCGAGCTGCTTCCGCAGCTCCGCGACTTCGGAGCGCAGTGCCGCCGCCTCCGTCTCGAGCCTGGCCAGGCGCTCGTCTTCAAGGCGCACGGCCGTGCCAGCGGGTTCGGGGCCCGGCGAAGGCTCCGGGGCCGGGAGCGGCACGTCGCCCGACAGCAGATGCGCGTAGCGCTGCTCCTTGAACCCGGCCTGGCGGGGAAGCTTGACGACCAGGGGCGCCGGCGTCCTCACGATCAGTGCGCCGAGGGTGGCGGCGGCCTCCTCGAGGCTGGCGAACTCGTGCATCCGGCCGGTCCGCCCGCGGATCTCGCCGGCGGTCTGGGCCCCCCGTAGCATGAGGACGCACAGGATAGCCACCTCGGGCCGCGTGAGCCCGAAGGTCTCGGGAAAGCGGTGGCCATACTTGGCCGCGCGGCTGTCCGCCCCCTGGAACATGAAGGCCAGCTTCTTCTCGCGCAGGGAGTCGAGCCCGCGCACGACGTCCCGCTCCAGGAATGAGACCACCGGGTCGCGGTTCGAGCTCTGGTTGCAGGCGTTGGTCAGCGCATTGAGCGTCAGCGGATAGTAGTCCGGCGTCGTGATGTCCTTCTCGACCAGCGAGCCGAGAACCCTGACCTCCACGGGGTTCAACGGATTCATCTTTGGAGGGGCCCGCCGGGGAACCCCCGGTCACGGCACCGAGGGACGCGCGGGCGCGGGACGGGACTGCAGCACGAGCGACGCCGGGTCGAGCCCCTCGGACCTTGCCGTAATCCTGATGGCGCCGGGCTCCCTGGATGACTGGACGATGACCTCGGCCAGGCCGTTGAACGCGCTTCGCCGCCAGGGAACGGCCGGCGGGTCCTCCTGCAGGCGCAGCGCCACGCCCTTGCTCAGGCCCGCGGGTTCGGGCCCGTAGTTGGCGGTCGCCACGGCGACGACGTTCTCGCCCGGATGCAGCAGCGCCTTCACGTCGTAGACCGAGGGCGCGCGGGGGTCGATCGTGCCCCCGACGAACACCCCGTTGACGTAGACTGAGATGCCTCCGGCGATCCTGCCGAAACAGAGCTCGACGACCGGCTCCTCAAGGTCCTTCGCGCCGACGGTGAAGCGGGTTCGGAATATGGCCCTCTCCCGGAGGCCGAGCGGGCCGCTCTCCGCGCGCACGTCGGTCGCGTCCCAAGCCGAGTCGTCGAATTGCACCCCCTCCTCCGGCAGGCTCCTGGGGTACGGATCGGCGATCTTCTTCCAGCGCCAGCCGTCGACCGGAACGCTCCGGTGCGGGGCCGACGAAACGATCTTGTCCGGCTCATGGCAGCTGGGATCGCCATTGCCCACCCCCAGGATCCGGCCTGGGCCCTCGAGCTCGAATGAAACCTCGTTCCCCGCCACGGGCATCACGCGCCCCTGCGCGTCGGTGATGGAGACCGTGACGACCGCGACGTCCTCGCCGTTCGCGTCGATCGCCGCGCGATCGGGCCTGAGCTGCACGGCCGCCGGAGCGCCCGTGGTCTCGACCTTCGTCTCGGCGGCCACGAGGCCGCCCCTGAAGCCCCGGGCGGACAGCGCGCCGGGGGCATAGGGGACCATCCACTTGAGGTGGGATTGTGGCTTCACCGCCTGGCGGCCCAGGCTCCGGCCGTTCAGGAACAGCTCGACCTCGTCGCAGTTGCTGAGCGCACGCACGTCGATCTCCTGGCCCTCCCTTCCCGGCCAGTTCCAGTGCGGCACGAGGTGGAGCACCGGGCGGTCGGTCCACCACGACTGGTAGTACCAGTAGTTGTCCTTCGGGAAGCCGCAGGTGTCCATGATCCCGAAATGCGAGTTGATGCACGGCCAGCCGTAGGGCGTCGGCTCGCCGCGATAGTCGAAGCCGGTCCAGACGAATCCGCCGGAGAGCCAGGGGCGCGGGGCGAAGTAGCTCACCCAGGTCTCTGCGGTCTGGGCCCACTCGGGGGCGTTGTCGTCGTAGGCGCTGACGTAGCCGCGCACGGAGTCGTTGGCGTAGATCCCGCGGGTGCCGACCGTGCTGCCCTGCTCACTGCCGACGTTGGGCTGGAGCGGGTGCGCCTTGTGGTACGCGTCCATGAGCGGTCCGACATGGTAGCTCCATCCGCGCACCTCGATCACCTCGTTGATCCCGGCATACACGTTGCCGAGGTCCGCGTTGAAAGTCGCCGGCCGCGTCGGGTCGAGCCGCTTGACCAGCTCCTGCATCGTCGCGGCGACGCGCCCGCCCGCGCTGGTGGCCTGCGTCTCGAATTCCTCGTTGCCCAGGGACCAGATCGCAACGCTCGGATGGTTGCGGTCGCGCCGGATCTGCCGCTCCAGGCGGTCCAGGTGCTGCGCGTCGCTGCCGATCAGCCGGTTCTCGTCCATGACCAGCATGCCCAGGCGGTCGCACGCCTCGAGCAGCTCCGGCGTGGGGGGGTTGTGCGCGGTGCGGTACGCGTTGCAGCCCATCTCCTTGAGCCGCGCGATGCGGAAGTACTGGAGCCCGTCCGGAAGGGCCGACCCCACGCCCGCGTGGTCCTGGTGGTTCGAGGTGCCCTTGAGCCAATAGGGCTTCCCGTTCAGCAGGAAGCCCTTGTCCGCGTCAAAGCCGACCGTGCGGATTCCGAACGCCGTCTCGACGCGGTCGACCGTCCGGCCGCCGCTCGCAACCGTCGTCACGAGCGTGTAGAGCCTCGGCGTCTCGGGCGACCAGAGCTGCGGCGCCCGGATCTCCGCCTTCTGCTCAAGATCAAGCGCCGCCCGGGCCTCCACGCGGGCGGACCGCGTCGCGGTGGCCACCGCCCCGCCTCCCGGCGCCGAGATCTCCCAGGTGACCGTCGCATCCGCGGGCACGCCCTGGGAATTCAGGAGCCTCGCCTCCAGGTGGACCTCGTCGGTTCCGGCCGGGACGTTGTCCTTGAACCGGCTGCTGACGAACACGCCGTCGGGGGCGACGGCCAGCGGCGCGGTCTTCACGAGCCAGACGTGCCGGTAGATGCCGGCGCCCTCATAGAACCAGCCCTCGGGCTGGGTGGCGTCGACCCTGACCGCGACGATGTTCCCCCCGCCGCAGTGGGCGACGTCGGTGATGTCGAGGCGGAAGCTGCTGTAGCCGCTCTCGTGGTGGCCGGCAAACCACCCGTTTACGAACACGGTGCAGTCCCGGTACACGCCGTCGAACTCAAGCCAGAGCCGCCTGCCTGCGTCCGCGCCTGGAAGCTCGAACGACCGGCGGTACCAGCCGATGCTGTTCTGCGGGAAGCCCTCCCCCAGGGCCCTGAACCCGTGCGAGCCGTCCGCCGCCGGGTCAAAGGGCAGCTCGATCGCCCAGTCGTGCGGCAGGTCGACCCGGCGCCAGCTAGCTACGCTCTGCGCGGTGCCGGCCGGGCCCATTCCCGTCCCCGACTTTTGCAGGCTCTGGCCGGCGCCCCAGTCGTTGCCGAGGTGGAAGCTCCAGCCGGAGTCCATCAGGAGCCTCTCCCTGGGCGCGGATTCGGCCGCGAGGGCCGGAAAGCCGGCCAATCCCACGGACAATGCAACGCAAAACGCAAGGGCTCCTCTGGTGCCAGTATTCATGATGGGAAAATGGGACCCGCCTACCATGCCTGTCACGAGCCTCGGATCTGTCAAGGCCCGCCCGGCGAAGCGCGGCTGCCTCCCCTACCTCGTGTCAAACCGGTAGGTCGTGGTGGACCGGTAGGTGGCGCCCGCCTTGAGGACGTACGACGGGAAGTTGGGGTGGTTGACCGAATCGGGGAAATGCTGCGTCTCCAGGCAAAGCGCCCAGTGCTGGCGGTACGCGACGCCCTTCTTCCCGGTGATCGTGCCGTCGAGGAAGTTGCCGGTGTAGAACTGAACCCCCGGCTCCGTGCTCGAGACCTCCATCACGCGGCCCGACCTGGGCTCAAAGACGGTCGCGACCGGGGCGAGCTTCCCCCCTGAGCCGTTGACGACATAGTTGTGGTCGTAGCCCACCGGATTGCCGCCGACCTCCCCGATGCGCGCGCCGATCGGGGTCGGCCGCCGGAAATCCATCGGCGTGCCCGCGACGGGCCTCAGCTCGCCGGTCGGGATCAGGGTCGCGTCCACGGGGGTGAACCGGTCCGCGTGGATCGTCAGCTCATGGTCGAGGATGTCCCCGTTCTCGGCGCCCCCCAGGTTGAAATAGCTGTGGTTGGTCACGTTGACGGGCGTGTCCCGGTCGGTCGTGACCGTGTAGTCGAGCCGCAGCTCGCCGGCATCGGTGAGCGTGTAGACTACGGTGACGCTGCAGTTGCCCGGGTAGCCCTCCTCCCCGTCCTTGCTCAGGTAGCTGAACATGACGGCGGGTCCGCCCACGCCCGGGACCGCCTTCGCGTCCCAGACCACCTTGTCGAACCCCCTCACCCCCCCGTGCAGGTGGTTCGGGCCGTCGTTGACGGCGAGCTGGTAGGCCTTGCCGTCCAGCGTGAACCGGCCCTTGGCAATGCGGTTGCCCACCCGGCCCACGGTGGCCCCGAAGAAGGGCTCCTTGCCGAGGTAGCCATCGAGGTTGTCAAACCCGAGCACGACGTCGCCCATCTTGCCGCTCCTGTCGGGTGCGTAGAGCTCGGTGAGCGTCGCCCCGTAAGTCGTTACCTTTGCGACCATGCCGCCCGCGTTGGTGAGGGTGTAGAGGTCCACCGCCCGGCCCCCGGCCCTGCCGAAGGGAACCTTCTCAACGGTGGAACTGCCCGCCGCGCCGCCCGCGGAGGCTGCCATCCCAATTGCCAGGACAAGGGTGCTAAGCCGGAATGTCGTTCGCGTGTTCATGGGGAAATCAATCGTGGAGCGGGCGGGCGGGCGGGCGGGGCCCGCGCCCGTCACCCGGAGAAGTAGATGTAGGCGCCCAGGATGCAGGCCAGTATGAAGACCGATGCAAGGACCTCCCGCTTCCCCCAGCTTGCGCGGGTCTGCGCGCGGTCCGCGTCCGTGGCCGTCGCAAAGGTGAGGCTTCCGATCCGGGGGTAATCCGGCGCCGGGGTCGCAAAGCTCACCGCGACCATGACGACGGCGGAGACAACCGTGATAAGGACGCTGAAATACTGGAAATTGATGTTGTTCACGATCCACAGGAACGAGCCCCGCTCGTAGCCCCGCTCGAATCCGGCGAGCTTCATGGTCACCGGCGTGTCTACCAGCATGCGGAATACCCCGATCACAAAGCCCACCACCATCGCCCAGAGGCACCCATGGGCGTTGAGCCTCTTCCAGAACACGCCGAAGAAGAACACGACGAATATCGGCGGGGCCAGGTAGCCCTGGACCGACTGCAGGTAGTTGTACAGGCCGTGCGCCCCCTGGATGACGGGGATCCACGCGAGCGCGATCAGGACCATGACCGCTGTCGCGATGCGCCCCATGCGCACAATCTCGTGCTGCGAGGCCTTCGGCCGGAGCTTCTCGTACAGGTCCACGGTGAACAGGGTCGAGCAGGCGTTGAAGACGCCCGCGAGCGAGCCCATGAGCGCCGAAAGCAGGCCCGCGACGACAATTCCCCGCAGCCCCGGCGGCAGGAGGTACTTCACCATCAGGGGGAAGGCGGCCTGGGCCTCCGCGGGCACGGGCCTCCCGTTGGCGCCCACCATCCCGCCCAGCTCCGGGACCTTCCCGCTCTTGGCCAGCGCGAAGCAGATTAGGCCGGGGATGATGAAGAGGTAGACGGGGAAGAGCTTGAGGAAGGCGGCGAAGATGCTTCCGCGGCGGGCCGTCTTCTGGTCGGGCGCGCCAAGCGCGCGCTGCACGATGTACTGGTCGGTGCACCAGTACCAGAGTCCGATGATGGGGGCGCAGATCAGCATGCCCGGCCACGGGAAGTTCCCGTTGAAGTACCACGCCTGCCTCACGATCGCCCCGGAGGAGCCCGTCTCGAGGACGGGAGCCCACGTCGACTGGACCCCCGCGGGGGTGATCGGGCGCCAGAGGTTGAGCATCTCCGACCCGCAGTAGCGCCGCAGCTCGGACCAGCCGCCGAGGCGGTGGAGCCCGTAGAACGTCAGAAGCGCCGAGCCGGTGATCAGCACCGTCACCTGCAGGGCGTCGTTGTAGGCCACCGCCCGCATGCCGCCGATCATTGTGTAGAGGCCCGTTAGGACGATGACCGCCACCGATCCGATCCAGAAGCTGTTGATCGTCACCCCGCCGACGCTGATGTGGATCTCCGGCAGGAGCGTCGCGAACACGACCCCCCCGGCGAATATCCCGACCGCGATCTTCGAGACGACAAACGTGACCATGGACACGATCGACAGGACGTAGCGCGAGGGCGTGCTGAAGCGCCGCTCGAGGAATTCGGGCATGGTGAAGACAAGCGACCGCGAGTAGAAGGGGACGAAGACCCAGGCGAGGACGAGGAGGCACCACGCATGAAGCTCGTAGTGCGCCAGGGCAACGCCATCCGTGGCCCCCGATCCGGCCAGGCCGACGATGTGCTCCGAGCCGATGTTCGAGGCGAAGATCGACGCCCCGATGATCCACCACCCCAGGTTGCGCCCGGCCAGGAAGTAGTCGGCGGCGGTGTCCTTGGCCTTCCGGACCACCCAGGCGACGACGCCGACGAGCAGGCTGAAGTAGATCGCGATCGCGACCCAGTCGATGCCGGTGAGGGTGGAAGATGACGGCGAGGCCATCGCCAGCGGGGGTAACAAGCTCATGATTGGGGAGGGGCAGCGGGCAGAAGCCAGAAAAACCGTGCCTTCCGCGGCGACATTCGGTTCACTTGGACGTCCAGTCAATACAGGATCGTCTCAGCCCGCAACGCGGATAGATTCGAATTCCCGCCCCACCATGGCGTTCACCCTCGGAATAGATTTTGGAACGAATTCAGCGCGAGCCCTCGTCGTCCGCTGCAGGGACGGCGCGGAGCTCGGCAGCTGCGTCGCCAGGTACCGCAGCGGCCGCCAGGGCGTCCTCCTCGACCCGGGCGACGCCCACCTCGCGCGCCAGCACCCGGGCGACTACCCGGTCGCGCTGGAGGAATGCGTCCGGGGCGCTCTCGCAGCGGCGGGGCGGACCCGGGGCTTCTCGGCAGCGCGCGTCGTGGGAGTCGGAGTCGACACCACCGGGTCGAGCCCCATCCCGGTCGACCGCCGCAACCGCCCGCTCGCGCTGGGCCGTAAATGGCGGCGCAACCTCGAGGCCCAGTGCTGGCTGTGGAAGGACCACACGAGCTGGCGCGAGGCCGCCCGGATCACCGAGGCCGCGACGAGGATGCGGCCCGCGTACATCGCGAAATGCGGGAACCGGTATTCCTCGGAGTGGTTCTGGTCGAAGATATGGCACTGCCTGGAGGTGGCCCCGGGCGTCTTCAACGCGGCGTACTCCTGGGTGGAGCTGGCTGACTGGATTCCGTCCCTCCTGGCCGGGGTCACCGACCCCGTCAGGGTCGTCCGCGGGGTCTGCGCCGCGGGCCACAAGGCGCTCTACAGCGACGGGTGGGGAGGCCTCCCGGACAAGAGTTTCCTCTCCGCGCTCGATCCCCGGCTCGCCGGCCTGCGGGACCGCCTCTACGGGCGCGCGTTCGACGCCACGACCCCCGCCGGCTCCCTGAGCGCAGACTGGGCCCGGCGCCTGGGCCTCCCGGCCGGCATCCCCATCGCGATCGGGGAATTCGACGTCCATTACGGCTCGATCGGCTGCGGCATCCGCGTGGGGACCCTCGTCAAGGTCATCGGCACGTCCACGTGCGACTGCGCGCTCGTCTCGTCGAGGGGGAGGGTTCCCGACATCCCGGGGATCTGCGGCATCGTGCCGGGCTCGATCCTGCCGGGATACCACGCAATCGAGGCGGGCCAGTCGGCGGTCGGCGACATCTTCAACTGGTGGGTCGACACGGTCTGCGGCGGAGACGGGGCGATGCACGCCCGGCTGAGCGCGGAGGCCGCCCGGCACGAACCCGGCCAGAGCGGGCTCCTCGCGCTCGACTGGCAGAACGGCAACCGGACGATCCTCGTGGACCCCCGGCTGACCGGGCTCCTGGTCGGCTGCACGCTGCAGACGACGCGGGCCGAGATCTACCGCGCGCTCATCGAGGCCACGGCCTTCGGCGCCCGGATGATCATCGAGCGGATCCGGGAACACGGCGTGCCGACCCGCAGGATCGTCTGCGCCGGGGGCATCGCGGAGAAGAACCCGCTGTTGATGCAGATCTACGCCGACGTGACGGGCTGCACGATGCAGGTCGCCGGGTCGAACCAGGCCTGCGCCCTCGGCGCCGCGATAAGCGCCGCGGTGCTGGCGGGGGCCCACAGGGATTTTCCAGCCGCGCAGAAGGCGATGACCCGGCTCAAGAAGGTTGCGTACCAGCCCGATCCCCGCCGCAGGAGGGCCTACAACCGACTCTATGCCCAGTACCGCACGCTTCACGACGGGTTCGGGGGCGTCCGCCGGAGAGCAGACCTCTCCCAGGTGATGAAGGAACTCCTGGCAATCCAGGCCGACGCCCGCGACAAGTGACCCACCCGCAATGATGAAAAACCTATCGAAATCCGAAATCTGGCTGGTCACCGGCTCCCAGCACCTGTACGGGCCCGGGCCGCTCAGGCAGGTCGCGGCCAATTCCCTGAAGGTCGCCCGGGCGCTCAGCGCGGCGCCGGCCATCCCTCTCGCGGTCAGGTTCAAAGCGGTGCTCACGACGGCCGGCGACATCCGCTCGGTCTGCCAGGAGGCGAACCAGGCGCCCGAATGCGCGGGCCTGATCCTCTGGATGCACACGTTTTCGCCCGCGAGAATGTGGATCGGGGGGCTGTCCATCCTGCGCAAGCCGTTTGCCCACCTGCACACGCAGTTCAACCGCGATCTGCCTTGGGGGGAGATCGACATGGACTTCATGAACCTCAACCAGGCCGCGCACGGGGACCGCGAGGCGGGATTCCTCCACGCGCGGATGCGCCTGCCGAGGAAGATCGTAGTAGGGCACTGGGAGGACCCGGAGGTCCTGGACAGGCTCGGCGCGTGGATGCGGGTGGCGCGGGCCTGGCAGGACCTGCAGGGCGCAAGGTTCGCCCGGTTCGGCGACAACATGCGCCGGGTCGCGGTCACCGAGGGCGACAAGGTCGCCGCGGAGACGCGCTTCGGCTACTCGGTCGACGGTTACGGGGTCGGCGACCTCGCGGCCGAGGTCAGGGGGGTGGCGGAGGCCAGGGTCAGCCGCCTGTGCGCCGAGTACGCCGAGCGCTACGCGGTCGCCCCGGAGCTGCGCCGCGGCGGAGCCCGCCATGAATCGCTGCGCGAAGGCGCGCGGATCGAGCTGGGCCTGCGCTCGTTCCTGGAAAGGGGCGGCTTCAAGGGCTTCACGACCACCTTCGAGGACCTGCACGGCCTGCGGCAGCTGCCGGGCCTCGCCGTCCAGCGGCTCATGGCCGACGGCTACGGATTCGGGGCGGAGGGCGACTGGAAGACCTGCGCCCTCCTGCGCATGATGAAGGTCATCGGCGCGGGCCTCGGGGGAGGAACGTCCTTCATGGAGGACTACACGTACCACCTTGATCCGTCCGGCAGCCTTGTCCTGGGGGCCCACATGCTCGAGATCTGCGAGTCGATCGCGGCCGCAAAGCCCTCGCTCGAGGTCCACCCGCTCGGCATCGGCGGCAAGGACGACCCCGTGCGCCTCGTGTTCAACGCCCCGGCGGGAGCGGCGCTGAACGCCTCGCTGATAGACCTCGGCGGCCGCTTCAGGCTTGTCGCGAACGAGGTCGACGTGGTCGAGCCGCCGCTGCCCCTGCCGAAGCTCCCGGTCGCCCGCGCGGTCTGGAGGTGCCGCCCGGATTTCAAGACCGCCTGCGGGGCCTGGATCCGCGCCGGCGGGGCGCACCACACCGCCTTCAGCTACGCCGTGACCGCGGAGCACCTGCGCGACTTCGCGGAGATCGCTGGGATAGAGCTCGTGCTCATCGGCGGGGACACCCGCCTCGCCGAGCTCGAGAAGGAGCTCCGCTGGAACGAGGCCTATTATCGGTCCGGCGCAAACCCGCGCGACTGACCGGCAAGCGGACCGCACGAAGCCCCCCACCCCCCATGCTGACCGAGCTGAAGCGCGAAGCCTACGAGGCAAACATGCAATTGCCGGCACACGGGCTCATCCACCTGAATTTTGGGAACGCGAGCGCCCTGGACCGCGGGCGCGGCATCATGGCCATCAAGCCGAGCGGCGTGTTCTACGACAGGCTGAGGGCGTCGGACATGGTGCTCGTCGACCTCGACGGCAGGCGGGTCGAGGGCAGGCTGAGGCCCTCGTCGGACACGCCGACCCACGTCGAGCTGTACCGGGGGCTGGGCCAAGCGTGCGGCATCGTGCACACGCATTCGCTCTACGCGACGGCCTTCGCCCAGGCCGCGCGGCCGATCCCGGTCCTGGGCACGACCCACGCGGATTTCTTCCGCGGGGAGGTCCCGGTGACGCGCGCGCTCGCGAGGCGGGAGATCCGCGGCGGCTACGAGGCCGAGACGGGGCGGGTCATCCTCGAGAGGTTCTCGAAACTGAGCGCGGAGGAGGTTCCCGGCGTGCTCGTGGCCCATCACGGACCCTTCGCGTGGGGCCCGACCGCCGCCAAGGCGGTCGAGAACGCGGTGGCGATCGAGCTCTGCGCCAGGCTGGCATTCCTCACGCTCGGGCTCCGGCCCAAACGCGCCAGAATCGCCGCGGCGCTTCTGGACCGGCATTTCCGACGCAAGCACGGGCCCCGGGCCTACTACGGGCAGCCGTAGCCGCCGGTCAGCGCCGGCCCCAGTGGGCGCCAGGCTTGCCTCGCGGATGATGCGACGGCGTCCCGCGGGACGGTGGCCCACCCCTGCGTCCCTGCGGCTCCCGGTACTGCGGGAACGCCGAGGCGGCCTTGTAGGCGAAGCCCGCGAGCTTCAGCCGCGGGATCTCGCGGCCGATGAACCGCTCGATGTCCCGGACGTCGGAGGCGTTCTCCGGGGTGGCGAGCGTGAACGCGTCGCCGACGGCCTGCGCCCGGCCGGTCCTGCCGATCCGGTGCACGTAGTCCTCGGGGTTCTCGGGGACGTCGTAATTGATGACGTGCGACACGCCGGCCACGTCGATGCCGCGGGCCGCGATGTCGGTGGCCACCATCACCTCGTAGCGGCCGCTCCGGAATCCCTCGAGCGCCTCCATCCGCTGGTTCTGCGAGCGGTTCGCGTGGAGCACCGCCACGCTGTGGTTGGCCTCCCTCAGGCGCCGGGCGATCCGGTCGGCGCCGTGCTTGGTCCGCGAAAAGACGAGCACGCTGTTGAAGTCGATCGCGGACAGGAGCGCCAGCAGCAGGTCGAACTTCTGCTCCTGGTGCACGGGATAGATCGCGTGGGTGATCAGCTGGGTGACCGATTTCACCGCCCCGATCTCGACGCGCACCGGGTCCCTCAGGGCAAAGGAAGCCACCGAGGCGATCTCGGGCGGCACCGTCGCCGAGAAGAAGAGCGTCTGGCGCTGCGCCGGGCACCGCTGGATGATCCGCCTCACGTCGTGGATGAAGCCCATGTCGAGCATGCGGTCGACCTCGTCCAGGATGAGGATCTGGATGCCGCCCAGCTTCAACTCGCCCTCCTGCAGGAAGTCCAGGAGGCGCCCGGGGGTCGCGACGACCACGTCCGCGCCGGCCCGCAGCTCGCTGCGCTGCCGGCCGTAGCCGACCCCGCCGTGCAGCACCGTGGCGCGGATGTCCGAGTACCTCGAGAAATCCCGGAAGGCCGTCTCCACCTGGGCGGCAAGCTCGCGGGTAGGCTCGAGCACCAGCACCCGGGGGCCCCCCGCCCTGTGGGCTCCCAGCAGGGAAAGGACCGGGAGGGCGAACGCCGCGGTCTTGCCCGTGCCCGTCTGGGCAGAGGCTATGAGGTCCTTGCCGGACATGACCACCGGGATGGCGCGCAGCTGGACGGGCGTGGGTTCCGTGTAACCCATGGCCTGCACGCCGCGGATCATGGCGGGGGCCAGGCTGAGTTTTGAGAAAGGCATCCCACACCCCCGTCCAAATCCGTGTCCAATGCGAGGTTAATCCCCCCGCCCGCGGCGGGCCCTCGCCCGGTGTTGCCGAACGCGTTTTACCCGCCATGATGCCCGGGGTGGCCCCGTCACGGAACGCATCCATAGCCCGGCTCCTCGCCCTCGTCCTGGCGGCCGCAGCGGGGTCCCATGCGGCGTTGTGGGTCTCGTCCGGCGGAGACGACCGCAGCCCCGGAACCGAGGAGCAGCCCCTCAGGACGATCGAACGGGCCCGCGATATCGTGCGCACCCTGAACCGCGACATGTCCGACGACATCACGGTCTTCATCGGCGGGACCTTCCGCGTCGCCCGCCCCATCGAGTTCAGGCCCGAGGATTCAGGGACGAACGGCTTCTCGATCGTCTACACGGCGGCACCCGGGGAACACCCGGTCTTGAGCGGGGGCCTCCCGGTGGCGGGCTGGAACCTCGCCGACCGCTCCAGGAACCTTTGGTGGGCGCCCGCCCCCGAGGGCCTCCCGGACTCGCACGACCTGTTTGTGGACGGGGTGCCGGCGAGCCGGACCCGGAGCCGGCTGGTCCAGGCATTCTTGAGGAGCCCGGCGGGAGCCACCGTCGCGGCCCCCGATGCCAAGGTCCAGTGGAGGAATCCGGGCGACATCGTCTTTCCGCCGCCCGAGCCGGGCGCGATCTGGTCGGAGCGCCTGGGCGCGCCGCCCTTCTTCGTCGTGAATGCGTTCGAGCTGCTGGGCACTCCGGGCGAGTGGTACTTCGACCGGACCTCAAGGCGGATCTACTACACGCCGCGCGCCGGCGAGGACATGGCGGCCGCCGGCGCGCAGGCGGCCGCGGCCGAGGCCCTGATCGACGGCAGCGGGAGCCAGGGCCGGCCGCTGACGGGCCTCATATTCAAGGGAATCCGCTTCGAGTTCACCACCTCGATCCATTCGCCCGCAGAGGGATCCGGGGCCCAACCACAGGGGGGCCCCGCCGCCGCCGTCCGCTTCACCCGCGCGGGCGCCATCCAGTTTCTCGAGGACGAGTTTGTGCACCTCGGCACCCCGGCCCTCGACCTGGGGCCGGGCTTCGAGGGCGGGACCGTCGAGGGATGCGTCTTTGGCGACGTCGCGTGGACCGCCCTGAGGATCGCCGAGGCATCGCATGTCCGGGTAGCCAACAGCAGGTTCTCGTACGTCGCCACGGCCCATCCCGACGCAGCGGCGATCGACCTGGGGCGCTCCGAGGCCACCGTGATCGAACACGACCAGATCGACCATTTCCCGAGGTTTGCGATCCTCCCGCCCTGGGGGCAATCCGGCGCGAGCCGAAGGGCCATGAACCTGATATCCCCGCCCGCGATAGATTTTGACGGCAGGCCCCCGGAAGGGGACCCCCGGGAGCCCGTCGCCCCGGATGCGGGCGTCACGGCGGCCTACAAAGGCATACTTGCCGAGCGGTTCTGCGGACCGACGACTCCCCGTGCGCCCACCAATGTCTCGGCGGAGCCCGGGGACAAGTTCGCCTATGTGACCTGGGATCCCCCCTGCCTGGACGGCGGTTCGCCGGTCGCCTCCTACACCATCGCCTCGTCGGGCGGCGCCACAGTCACGGCCTCGGCGGCCGAGTTCCGCGCGAGGGGATACGTGGTCTTCGGCAATCTCGAAAACGGCCACGCCGTCAATTTCACGGTGGCCGCGGCCAACGCCACGGGCGCCAGCCCGCCCTCCCTTGCCACCGCGAACGTGGTTCCCGCGCGCAAGAAGAAGCTCAAGCCGCCCCAGCCGCCGAAGGCGGCATCGGTCGACCACCTCGATGCCGAGGCGAGGATCCAGGTCACCCCGCCGGCCGCCGATGGCGGCAGCCCGGTGCTCATCTATTCATTCTCGTCAGGCCCCTTCGGCAAACGGGTCGATCTCGAGGGCTGGGATGTGATCCATGCGAGCGAGGCGGCTCCGGTGGCGCGGACGATCAGCGGCTATCCGCTGGACTCCGCATCGGCGATCGCCATTTCGGCGACGAACGCAGCGGGTGAGGGAAAACCCTTGATCCTCAGCCTTCAGCGGTGAGGCGCGGGCCAATTGGCCTGGAGGCGCAGGCCGCCGCGCAAGAAGTCTTCTTTCCGAGGAATCAGATCCGCGCGCCGCGCCCGGCGACTATCGGACGAACCAGCGGATGTCGTTGGCGCCGGCCTCGGAGAAGTAGTTGTCCAGGATCCGTTGCTCAACGCGGCTCCTGACCAAAGCGTCACCGAGGGCGGGCTCGGCCTTCCGAAGCAAACGGCTGAGGTGAAAAACGCCGCCTGCTTGCGCAGGCTCCAGGATCTCGCCGATTCCGGCGCAAAGCAGCTTCTGGCGCTGGTCCTCGGCCAGATCCTCCGCCAGGATCTCGAGCCGCTTGAACGGATAGCGCGACTCACGGGCCACCTCCTCCAGCGAAAGGCCGTCATCGCGGACACACAAGAGCGCCTCGCGCGCGGCATCGGCGGAATCAAATTCCACCGTTTCAACCTCGAGCCTCGTGAGCGGCAGGCGCGCCGCGGCCAGCTCCCCAGATAGCCGCTCGGGCGTCAGGACGGCGCCGCACCTGAGACGGTACAAGGCCTCCATCTCGAGCATGCCTTCCAGCCAGTCCTTGCTGCGGTCAAGGGACTTGAGCCATCCCGCCAGGGCGCCGGGCTCCAGGCCCGCGCGCGCAAGGAGCCGTGCACGCTCCGCCTTCACCAGTTTCGCACCGGCCGGCGCCTCCGCGGCAGCGCGCGCCACGAGGCGGCGGCTCAGCCCAGTCGCGACCGGGCCGAAGGCCCCTGACATGAGGAGCTCGATCTGAAGCAGGCCGAGCAATTCCGGCACGACCCGCGAGGGTTCAATTCGCTCGGGAATGACCTTCTCCCTGAGGGTCTCCCGCCAGTAGCGTCGGATGAAATAGTCCTGGAACTCGTCCGGGGTAAGGCCGCGGGCCCCGAGCCACGCCTCCGCTTCCTCGGCTGAAATCAGATCGTTCTCATACCGGAAGCGATCGACCATCGCATCGATGGCGCCATCGTCCGCCTCCAGGTTCCATCGGGCAGCCTCCTCCTCGCAGGCAACTTCCCAGGCGACCTCGGAGACGGACGGCCGCAGTTCGCCTCGGAACTGCGCAGCCCGGACAGCCTCGCCGACGCTGACGGTTGTGCCCCTGAATGCAAAGGCCGCGCAATCTCCGGTCGGCGACACGCGGATACTCGTTTGCTAACCAGTCTTTACTCTTGGTTCGAGCTTAACCCCACCCTTGGGGTCCCTCGTCGAATTGAGATCCCTGAATTCAACAGCGCCTCTTGCCAAGGCCTTCTTCTTCGCGGAAGCCATGTTAGTCCTGGATTGTGACGTTCTTGCTTGAACGCCCCCCATTTGACCGGGGACATGGCAAATGTGGAGCTAATACCGCGGTGTCCCGAAGCGCCCCGCAGGATGGGCCCAAGGGTCGCGCGATGCCCGGTCGGCCATGCGCGCAGGCCCACCGGCTAATCATTCCCACTTGAGCTCAAACTTGATCTTTCCCGCACCCGCGCCCCCTGTCGCCGACCCTATGGTGGTGCCGCCCTTGGGGTTCTTCTTTGAATTGAGATCCTTGAAACTGACACGAGACTTGGCCGTAGCCTTTTTCTTTGTGGAAGCCATGTTAGTGGGTGTTGTGATATTCTTGTCCTTAGTGTTTTCTTGATCCGCGAAACGCGGCTGCGGAACCGATTCGGAGGAGGGTTCCCGTGGTGGCTTTGAAAGCGAAGGCCGCGCAATCCTCGGCCGGCGAGGTGCGGAGGCCCTCCACTCCTTATCCGCCGAACTTTATCATTGAAGGGAGGTGCTGCCCCGAAGCGCACCCACCCTTGGGGTCCTTCTTCGACTTGAGATCCTTGAAACTGACACGGGACTTGGCCGTAGCCTTTTTCTTTGTGGAAGCCATGTTATTCTTGGGTTCTGACGTTTTGGGTTGAGCGCTTTCCTATCGATAGCAACTTGGCGATTTGGGGATCAGCGCTGCGGGGAGTTCCGCGTGATTTTGGAGGCGAAAGCCGCGCGATCCCCGGCCGCAAGGGAGTTCTACTGCCAATCATTCAAGCCTTTTCCACTTGAGGCTTTCAGTAGGGGTATCCCCTCCACTAATCCCACCCTTGGGGTTCTTCTTCGACTTGAGATCCCTGAATTTGACAGCGGTTCTTGCGGTAGCTTTTTTCTTTGGGGAAGCCATGTTATTAAGTATGGGGTTGTGACGTTCTTGGTTGTGCGCCCACTTTTTGATTAGCTGTTTGGCAATCGCAGGACTAATAAGGTGGAGAGCTTCGTTGGCCAGATTCTCTCATGATATCCATTAGGACGGTCAATACATTTATGCCAATGGTTTGTGATTATCACAATCAATTACTAAATAATAGATTACACGATGATTTAAGATCTCCATGGCCGCCTGTATCTGAAAACCCCGCCTCGATCGCGTAAATCCCGCCATTTTATCGGAATGAAGATCGCCGACCAAGTCCGCCAAACCTACGACCGGCGTCCGTATCCGTTTGGCAACAACAAGGCGCTGAAGCGGCGCTCGTGGACCCTCGTCCTCGAGTGGGTCGGTGCGATCGGGCGGACCGAGGCCCGAAACACGGCGCCGGCCCGGGTGCTCGTGGCCGGATGCGGGGACGGGACCGAGGCTTTCAATCTGCGTCGCAGGCTGCCCGACGCCGAAATAGTCGCGGTCGATTTCAGCACCCGCTCCATTGCGGTCGCCAGGCGCCTGCAACGGCGCGCCAAAGAGATGCGCGACATCCGCTTTGTCGCGGCAGACCTGACTGATCCGCGCCTTCCTGCGAAGGTTGGCGGCGGCTTCGACCTCATCATCTGCCACGGCGTGCTTTCCTACATCCCCCGGACCGCACGGGTCATGAGAAACTTTGGCCGCTGCCTCAAGGCCGACGGCGCCCTTTACCTTGCCGTAAACGGGTCGAGGCACGTCAACACGCGGCTCAGGCAGGCGTTGCCGGCATTTGGATATGACATGAATGCATTTCAGGACTCCCCGCGCCTGCGCAGCGTGCTGAAGCTGTGCGACACCGTGGTCACGGTTGACGGCCTCCCGCGGGTCTCGGGCCATGAGCCGGAGTTTCTGTCCAGCGACGTGTTCGGGCCGCTGAACCAGAGCCTGACGCTGTCGCAGTGGGTGCGCCACGGCCGGCGGGCCGGGCTCAACCTTCGCGGGAATTGGTCCTCGATAAGGTTGTTCCGGCGGATTGCCGAAAACGACCTGCATCCTCTGTTGATCCCAAGATCTCGCGCGCAGGTCGTCGATTTCCTGGAGCGGCTCAGCCCCTCACAGTTCCACCGCCTGCTCTTCTCCAAGAAGGCGGAGGCGACCCCCCCCTGGGAACGCCGCGGCCAGCTGCTGAAATGGAGGATAGTGCCCACCCGCCTCTACAGGATCGGGCTCCCGAAGCCGGGGAAAAGGGTGCTCGACCGGCTCAGAAGGCTCACGATCGCAAGCCGCGCGCTCAACCTCTCGATGGCGTGGCGCATGCCGGAATGGGAGCTTGAACTCCTGCGCCGCGGCGACGGCGGCCGCTCGATGGGAGGCGTGCTGCGCAGGATCCCGCTCTCGGTTCCGTTCCCCGAGCTGCGGAAGCAGCTCTACCTTCTTTACCACCTCGGCATCATCAACCTTCTGCCCCCCTCAACCCGCGCGTGACACGTCAGAGGGTGGGACGGCCGAGATTCTCCCGCAGCTGGCGGATCGGCTCCAGGACGAATTCGATCAGCGTCCGGCTGCCGACCACGATCCGCGCCTCGCCGCCCATCCCGACGCGCAGCGGCCGGGCCTGCCCGCCGACCTGAAAGGCTTTCCGGTCGAGCGTCGCCAGGGCGACAAACTGTTTGCCCTCGCGCGATGAGACGGCCGAAGGGCTGATCCATGAAAGGGTCCCGGATATGGTGCCGTAGCGCTGATAGGGGAAGGCATCGGCGAAGAATCTCACGCGCTGGCCCACCGCGATCCGGGCAAGCCCCGGCTCGGCCAGCAGCAGGTGCAGTCTCAGCCCCCCGTCCGCGCGGGCGAGCTGGCACAGCTCCTGGCCCCTCTGCACCACGCTTCCCGGATTGTTCGCGGCCAGCGAGATGACCACGGCGTCATAGGGCGCGCGCACGGAGATCAAGTTCTGGTGGGAGTCCTCGAGCTCGCGCTTCAGGGCGCCCAGGCGGATCTCGAGCTTCTCGATCTCCGCATGCTGGTCGGAACGCTGCCGGGCCTGCTCTGCCGCCATCTGCTGGCGCTGCAGGATGACCTGCTGGCGGGTTCGCGAGGCGACACTGAGGTCCTTCTCGGCTCCCGCGAGCTCGAGCCGGCGCAAGACCAGGTCCGTCTCCGAGTAGACCCCGATCTTCGAGAGCTTCTCATACCGGGCCGCCAGGTCGCGCTCGACGCCAACGGAGGTTTCTCGGAATCGCACCTCCTCGTCGGCCTGGGCGATCTCGTGGTCCTTGATCTCGAGGTCCGCGGCATCGGTTGCCTCGGCCTGCTTCATGTTCCTTTTCCGCGATGCCAGGTCCTCCTCCAGCGTGCGCGCCTGGGTGTCGCGGTCGCCGACGTCCTCGGAGCTCAGGACAAAGAGCACGTCTCCCGCCGCGACCTCACGGCCCTCGCCGGCGCGGACCTGGCGGATCTCCGCGAGGCGCGGCGACTGGATCGGGTCGGCGCCTCCTTCCGGAACAAGGATGCACGGGCAGCGGAACGTCTCCGGCACATGGACGAGAACGGCGGCCAGCAGCGCAGTCGCGAACAGGGCTATGATAAGCCAGGCCGTGCCCCGGACAACCCAGTGCGGGGGGTCCTGCGGCAGCATCGCCGACTCGCTGTCCAGCGCATCCCGGTCGGCTCGCCTTGCGTTCGGTGTCATCGCCATGGGCTAGATTCCCAGCTGCTGGCTGGAGAGGTAGAAATAGAGCCCGCGCCTGGCCATGAGCTCGTCGTGGGTCCCGGTCTCGGCGATCTCGCCCTTTTCGAGAACGATGATCGCATTCGCCTCGCGGATCGTGCTCAGCCGGTGAGCGATGACGATGCACGTGCGGCCGGACATCAGCCGGCCCATGTTCTCCTGGATGGTGCGCTCCGATTCCGTGTCGAGCGCGCTCGTTGCCTCGTCGAAGATCAGAATAGGCGGGTCGTTGTATACCGCGCGGGCGATCGCGATCCGCTGCTTCTGCCCGCCCGAGAGGGCCAGTCCGGACTCGCCGATGCGGGTCTCGTAGCCCATCGGCAGCCGCATGATGAAATCGTGGGCGTTCGCGACCTGCGCCGACCAGAGCACGCGGTCGAAGTTGGGCTCGCTGTCCCCGAAGGCGATGTTGCTGGCGATCGTGGCGTCGAACAGGTGGTTCTCCTGCAGGACCATGCCGATCTGGCGCCTCAGGTCGCGATAGTTCACGGTCTTGATGTCGAGATGGTCGACGTGGATGCTTCCCTCGGTCGCCTCCATCAGGCCGGCCAGCAGCTTGATCAGCGTCGTCTTGCCGCTTCCGCTCCGGCCGACGACCGCGACCATCTGGCCCGGGGCGATGTCGAAGGAGACGCCCTTCAGGATGGCCGGCGCCTCCGGGCCGCCGTACCTGAAGCCGATGTTCCTCAGCTCGATGCGCCCTTCCAGGCTGGGCACGGGAATGAGCCGGGACCGGTCGCTGCCCTGCTCCGGCTCCTCGTCGAAGATCTCGTTGAGCCGGTTCAGGAGCACCGACGCCATCTGAAGGCTGTCCCATGTGCCAAGCGCCCGGAGTATCGCGGCGTAGGCCATGGCCGTGAGGGAGCTGAAGGCGACAAAGCCGCCGACCGTAAGCTGGCCCTCGATCACGCTATGGGCTCCGAACCACAGGAACAGCCCGGTCGAGATCAGGCCGATGGTCTGCAGGACGCTGTCATAGGACATCACGATGAAATTGCTCCGGAACAGCTTCTTCGCGACGGCGAGGAACTCGCCCAGGATCGCCCCGCGAAAGGCTATCTCGGCCGACGCCGCCTTGACCGCCTCGATCCCCTTGATCGCGTCTATCTGGTGCGAGTTGTATTTCCCCTGGCTTTGCTCGATGTCGGAGAAGAGCGGCCTCAGCACCTTCGCGGAGAAGGCCATCAGGACGGCGTAGAGCGGAGTGGTGGAGAGGAATATTGCCGTGAGCTTGGGGCTGTAGACCGCCATCAGGACCACGGATCCCAGCAGCTGGACAAGGGCCAGGAGGCCGCCGATGCCGTGCTGCACGAAAAACTGTCGGATCTGCCGCGCCCCATCCAGCCGCCGCTGGATGTCGCCTGTGCGGTGGCTCGCGAAATAGGACATCGGCAGCGAGAGCAGCCTGCGGGTCAGGTAATCGAGCAGGGCCGCGTCGATCCGCAGGGCCGCGAAGCCGAGCAGGTACTGCTGCGCGAGATTGGCCAGCTGGAAAAACACCAGGGACGCGCCCAACCCGACCATGATCATGTTGAGCAGCCCGAGGTCGTGCTCGACGATCACCTTGTCCACGACGGTCTGGGTGAAGATGGGGAAAAGCAGCTGGAGGAAGCTGATCACCCCCGCAAGAAGGACGGCCGGGACCAGGACGGAGCGGAACCTGCGGAGAAAAGGCGCCAGCCACGCCAGGCTCGGCCGGTTTAGCGGCGCATTCTCGAAGGCGATCGTGTAGTCGAACAGGGCCGCGTAGCCCGACCATTTCTCCTCGAATTCGCGAAGGGGGATCCTGCGGGGGCCCCTCCCTGGATCAACCACCCGCACATGGGACCGGCCGACATCGAACAGCACCATCCAGTGGTTCCCCTCCCAATGCACGATCGCGGGCAGGGGCATGACCGGAAGATTGCGCAGCGACGCCTTGACGGAACGCGCGGCCAGGCCCAATTCGGTCGCGGCATGGCAGATGGCCTTGAGGCTCGTTCCATCCTGCGAGACGTGGCAGAGCCGCCGGATGAGCGACAGGCTGACGTCCCGGCCGAAATGACGGCATACCATGGCGAGGCTCGCCGCCCCGCAGTCCATCGCGTCGATCTGCTGCACAAACGGAATGCTCCTGATCCGCCCCTTTCTCTTTGCGAAAAGACCCTTCTCGTCGGCAAAGGGGTCCTCGTCCTCGGCGGACGGCGCGGTCTCCGCCAGATCCGGCCCGGAATCCCCGGGGCCGGCGGCGCCCGCCTCCGCGGGAAGCGACTCGATCGAAAAATCCAGCGGGACGCGCGCCTCGGCGTCCTTGTTGTACTGCGCCACCCGCTCCTCCAGCAGCTTCGAGAAGTCCGGATACCTCCGCCTCAGGTCGTGGACCGCCTCAGGCTTCAGCGCGAACAGCTGCGTGTCCGCCGAGGCCTCGGCCGACGCCGCCCGCGGCGAGCCGGTGAGCAGCGAGAGCTCGCCGAAGAAGTCTCCCTCGCGGCAGAAGGCCAGGTTCTTCACCCGGCCGCCCTTGGAGGTGAATATCCGCACGCGCCCAGCCAGGACGATGTACATCGGTCCGGCGGGCTCGCCCTCGCGCAGGATCAACTGGCCCTTCGGGAAGCTGACGCGCGACAGGTTCTCGATCAGGTCCCTGAAGGCCGGCGCGGAGAGGCGCCCGAAGTTGCTGAACTCGTAAAGGAAACTGTGCATGGCCCGGAAGCGCGCCGTCATCTCCAGGTAGTTCCTCAGTTCCGGATGGCGCCCAAGCATCTCCAGGAAGTCGTCGCGCCCCAGCCTCAGGACCTCAACCGAGGTGCTGCACCGGACGGAGGCCGTGCGCACGCCCCCTTCGAGGAGCGCGGCATCGCCGAACTCGGAACCCGGCCGCAGCGAGGCCAGGACCAGCTCCTCTCCCCTGTCGTTCGTCTTGACCACCCGGGCCCGCCCCGACGCCAGGAAGAAAAAGGCGTCCGCCGCATCGCCTTCCCGGACGATCAGGTCCCCGAATTCGAAGCGCTCCTTCCGGAACATCCCGCACAGCCCCGCCCGGTGCCCTTCCGGGACAAACTTCAGAAACGCGGAGCCGCGCAGGAGTTCGTCGGTGTCGTCCGTTGCCATCGGGGCGCTATTGCCGATAAAAACACGGGCAAGGGCAATCCTGTTGAGGCCCAGCCGGCGCGAGGTGGCCGGCACCGCGGACCTGGAGGCGCGGCCGAAACGCCGGGCGGCCGGACCTTGCGCAGGCTTGTCTCCCAAACGGGCCCTCTCCATCCGCAAGCTGCGCGCCTGAAAGTCGAGGCCATGCAATCCGCCGGGACGAGACTGCGCAGGCCCGAGGAGGCCCGGATGTGAACGACCTTGTCAGCGCGAGCTTCGTGCACCAGTTCTGAACCACGCCTCCCCGATGAAACGCCACCCAACAACCGCCCTCCGCGCAGCCACGGCAGTTCCGGCGGGAGCGCCGACCCCGGGGGCCGCTGCGCGGGGCGCCGGATGGAGGTGAGGGCGAGACCTTGGGCCCCATGAGCTCCAGATTCCCCAGGTTCAGGCGCTTCAGCAGCCGTCTGCTGCTCCTGATTGTCGGGCTTGTCGCGCTCGCCCAGTGCGCAAACTACATCTTCGTGGTCAGGGAGAACCGCAAGAGCGCGGCCAGGCGCATCGACGAGGGCCTCGAACAGGGGGCGCTGCTCTTCAAGCACCGCACGGACGCCAAGCTGGACGAACTCTGGAACCGCGCCGTCATGATGTCGCGCGATGACGCCTTTCAGCAGCTCTTCCTGGGGGACAGGCCCGATCCCGCCGCGGCCCGATCGGCCCTGAATACCTACAGTGCCCGGATGAACGTCCCCTTCATGGTGCTGCTCTCACCCGGCGGATCCAGGATCGGGGACACGGGGGGCGCCCTGCCCAGAGCGGCGCTACGCCCCTTCCAGGAGCTCGTGAAGAACGCGTCGATCTCCGGCGAGGCGCGCGACCAGGCCTTTGCGCACCTTCCGGACGACCGAGGAAACGGCAAGCTGTACGCGCTGCTCGTGGTGCCCACGCACGCGCGGGTGCCCGAGACCGGCGCCTGGATCGGGCTCGCCATTCCCGTCGACCACAGGTTCGTGATGGAACTCAAGGCGGACGCGCGCGTCGAGGTCACAGTCTTCTTTGGCAGGTCCGATGCCATGATGCCGATCGAGTCCTCATTGCCGGCGGCCGAGGCGAAAATGGCCGCGCCGTCCTCCCCCGAGGAGGCCGATCGGACCGTCAGGGTGGCCGGCAACTCGTATGTGACCGTGTATTGGCCCGTCCCGCTCATAACCCCGGGCTACGCCGCAATCGCCATGCAGCGGTCGCTCGAGGCCGAGCTCGCGCCCGACCTCGAACTGGAGCGCTTCCTCAGGTACCTCTCCTTGGTCCTACTGGCGGTGGCCGCCCTGCTCGCCGTCCGGTTCGCGCGGAACCTGAGCGAGCCGCTGCGCGAACTGGCCGCGCACACGCAGGTCGTCGCACGCGGCAACTACAACATCCGCCTGAACCTCGACCGCGAGGACGAGATCGGCCAGCTTGCGACCTCGTTCAACCGGATGAGCGAGGGCCTTGCCGAGCGGGACCAGATCCGCGACCTGCTCGACAAGAACCTTTCCCCCGAGATCGCCGCGCAGCTGGTCAGCGGCGGCGGCGCCCTCGGAGGCGAGGAACTCGAGGTCACGGTCCTGTTCGTGGACATCAGGAGTTTCACGCGGCTGAGCGAGTCGATCCCCCCCCGCGAGGTCCTCGCCCTGCTCAACAGGTATTTCGACCGGATGAGCGTGATCGTGGAGATCTACCTCGGCGTCGTGGACAAGTACATGGGCGACGCGATCATGGCGCTCTTCGGGGCGCCGGTGGCCCTCCCGAACCACGCGGACAACGCCATCCTCGCCGCCCTGGAGATGAAATCCGCCCTCGCCCGCCTGAACGCCGAGCTCGCGACCGAGGGTGGCACCAAGCTGGCCTTCGGCATCGGGATAAACACGGCGAGAGTCATAGCGGGAAACATCGGATCGTCCCGCCGGCTCAACTATTCGGTCCTCGGGGACGGGGTCAACGTGGCGGCGCGCCTCCAGGACCTGACGCGGATGTCCCAGTATCGGGCCGATATCCTGGTGAGCGCCGCGACGCTCAGGGTCGCGCGCGGACAATACAGGGTGCGCCCGCTGGGCGCGGCGCCGGTGAGGGGCCGCGACGAGCCCGTCGAGATATTCGCGGTCGAGGGCATGGACTAGCCCGGCCGCGGCATGAAGATCTGGCCGATTCCCGGAAGACCCCCTTTCATCGGCCGACACACCCACATGAAACCGCTCATCCCAGGCCTTCTAGCCCTGCTGGTCGCGGCGCATTCGGCCCGGGCCGATCCCTCCCAGAAGGCCGCGGCCCCGGCGGCCCGCCCCTTCGCGCTGGGCGACGTCCGCCTTCTCGACAGCCCGTTCCGGCGCGCGATGGAGCGCAACGCGGACTATCTGCTCTCAATCGAGCCCGACCGCCTGCTGCACAACACGCGCAGGTATGCCGGGCTAACGCCGAAGGGCGAAAGCTACGGCGGATGGGAGTCCCACGGCATCGCCGGCCACACGCTCGGACACTACCTGACAGCGCTGTCGCAGCAGTTTGCCGCCACGGGCGACGCGCGGTTCCGCCGGCGCGTCGATTACATCATCGCCGAGATGGCGCAGTGCCAGACGGCGTACGGGGACGGCTACATCGGCGCGCTGCCGCCCCTTGAGCTTCAGACGATGCGCAACTTCAGGGAAGGCATCGTCGAGACGCAGGGCCCGTTCAACTTCAGGGGGGGCGCCTGGGTGCCCTGGTACACCGAGCACAAGGTTCTGAACGGCCTGAAGGACGCATGGATCCTCGGCGGCAACGGCCAGGCCCGTGACGTCGCGCTCAGGCTGGCCGACTGGGCGGACGCCATCACCGCCGGGCTCACCCCGGAGAAGCTGCAGACGATGCTGTCCGTGGAGCAGGGCGGCATGATGGACGTCCTGGTCGAGCTGTACGTTCTGACGGGCAACCCGCGCTATCTCGAGACGTCGCGCCGGTTCTACCACAGGGCGGTGCTCGATCCCCTGCTTGCGCACCGCGACGAGCTGCCCGGCAAGCACGCCAACACCCAGATCCCGAAGATCATCGGCGAGGCGCGCACCTACGAGGCCACCGGCGATCCCCGGGCCCGGGACATCGCCGCGTATTTCTGGGACCTGATCGCCCACCACTACTCCTACGTCATCGGGGGCAACAGCGAGGACGAGCACCTGTTCCCCGAGGACACGATGTCCAGGCACCTCGGCGCCAACACGGCGGAGACCTGCAACACCTACAACATGCTCAAGCTCACGGAGCATCTGTTCGGTTGGGATCCGAAGGCGGACTACGCCGACTTCTACGAGCGCGCGCTCTACAACGACATTCTCGCCTCGCAGGAGCCGAAGCTGGGCATGTTCACGTATTTCATGTCGCTAAAGCCGGGCCTCTTCAAGACCTTCAGCACCCCCTTCGACTCGTTCTGGTGCTGCGTCGGCACCGGGATGGAGAACCACACCAAATACGGCGAGGCCATCTACTTCCACGGCGGCGACGACCTGTACGTGAACCTCTTCATCCCCTCCGCGCTGGCGTGGAAGGAGGTGGGATTCTCGATGGAGCAGAGGACCGACTATCCGGCGGGCAACCGGACCGAGCTCACCGTGACGTCCGCGCCCGCGGCGCCGCTCGCGATCAGGGTTCGCTGCCCCGGCTGGGCGGCGGGCCCGCTCGCCTTCGAGCTCAACGGCCAGCCGATCAGCGTCCCCGGCGCGCCGGGCAGCTACGCCGTCGTCCGGAGGACGTGGAACAAGGGCGACCGCCTCGCGGCCACGATCCCCATGGCCGTGCGCACCGAGGCGATGCCCGGAGCGCCGGGCAAGGTCGCCTTCCTCTACGGTCCGGTGGTCCTCGCGGCTGACCTCGGGCCGGAGCCGCAGGCGGCCACCGTCCCCTATGCGGAGCATCAGGACGCCAACCTGGGCGCGCCCGCCGTCGCCGTTCCGGCGCTCGTGCGCGCAGGCTCCCCGGTCGAGTCCTCGGTCGTCCGCTCCGCGGACGGATCGCTCGTGTTCCACGCGACGGGCCTCGGCCTTCCGCCCGACGTCGCGCTGCGCCCTTTCTGGGAAATCAGCTACGACCGCTACAACGTCTACTGGGACGTGGTCACGCGGTAGCCGGCGAACCGCCGAGGCCGGCCGGCGCTACGGGCGGATCGTCTCGACGAAGGTGAGCTTCCCGTTCCTCACCGTGATGATCGCGGCGTCCTTGTCCACGTCGCGCTGCGCGTTGATCGTCGTCAGCCCGGTCGCGCCGGGAAACGCCCGCGTCTCGGACAGCGTGAGGCGCAGGGCCGCCGGCTCGGTCGTCCCGGCGCGGGTGATCGCATCGGCCACCAGGCGCACCGCGTCGTAGGTGAGCGCCGAGAGGCCGTTGGGCGCCGCGCCGTACCGCGCGCGGAAGGCATCGACGAACCTGCGCGAAGCCTCGTCGGTGTTTTCGACGGCGAAGTGGGTCGAGTAATAGGCCCCCTCCAGCGCATCGCCGCCGATCTCGAGCAGCTGGGGGGCCTCGAATCCGTCGCCGCCGAGGAGCGTCGCCTTCAGGCCGAGGTCGCGCGCCTGCCTCGCCACCAGTCCCGCGGCCTTGTAGTAGCCGGGCAGGAAAAGCGCATCGGGCTTCGCCGCGCGGATGGCCGTGAGCTGGGCCCGGAAGTCCGTGTCGGTGCCCGAGTAATTCAGGCGGGCCACGATCTCGCCGTCGAGCGCGACGAACGTCTTCGCGAAGTAATCCGCCAGACCCACCGAATAGGGCGCCGTCGAGTCTACAAGCAACGCCGCGCGCGTGAGGCCGAGCCGCCGGCGAGCAAAGGTCGCGATCACATCGCCCTGAAACGAATCGATGAAGCACATCCGGAAGATCTCGTCGCCAACCTGGGTGACCTTCGGGCTGGTCGAGGCCGGGGTGACGAGCGGGATTCCGCTGGCCTGCGCGATCGAGGCGGCCTCGAGCGTCCGGGCCGACGAGCATTCGCCGATCAGCGCGACCACATGGTCGCGCGCGATCAGCTTCTTCGCCGCCGTGGCCGATTCGCCGGCGAGCGAGCGGTTGTCCTCGACCACCAGCTCTACCGGCCGGCGGAGGACGCCGCCCTCCGCGTTCAGCCCTTCGACCGCCACCGTGGCGCCGCGCAGCGAAGCCTCCCCGAACGAGGCGTCCTGGCCCGTCATCGACATGAAGAAGCCGATCCTTATCGGCTCGGCGCCAAACGAGGCCGCCGCCGCGACGCCGGCCAGCCCGGCGAGCAGGCGCAGGAGGCTGGCAAGGCAGAGGGCGGGGGTCGCGGTCATCTGGCACCATGCTATAGGTCCCGGGGCGTTTCCGGAAGAAAGAAAGCGAGCGGCGGGCGAACTCTGCCTTTGCCTTGTCACCCGATTAGGGTTTTCTCGGCGGCTGTGAGCAGCGCCCCCACCCACCGCCGCTGGTCCCTGGCAGGCGACCTGAACGGCTTCTTCGGCCTCGTCGTCGACAACCTCGCGGTGATGGCCTTTCTGGCGACGGTGCTCGTGGGCCTGTTCAAGTTCCCGGCCGACATCGTCTTCACGCGCATGTTTCCCGGCACCGCGCTCGGCGTCCTCGTCGGCGACCTGATCTACACGTGGATGGCGGTGCGGCTCGCCCGGCGGTCCGGACGCGATGACGTGACGGCCATGCCGCTGGGCATCGACACGCCCACGACCGTCGGCCTCGCGCTCCTGGTGCTCGGCCCCGCATTCGTCCGGTTCAAGCAGGGCGGACTCGACGAGCACGCCGCCGCCATCGCAACGTGGCACCTCGGAATGGCCGCCATGATCGTCATGGGTCTGCTCAAGCTTGTGCTCTCGTTTGCGGGCGAGTGGGTGAACCGCGTGGTGCCGCGCGCGGGCCTGCTCGGCTCCATCGCCGGCATCGCGCTCATGCTCATCGGGTTCCTGCCCATCGTCGAGCTGCTGCGCGTGCCCGTCGTCGGCTTCGTCGGCCTCGGAATCGTGCTCTACGCCATTGTCGCGAAGGGCCCCTTGCCGGGGCGCATCCCCGGCGTTCTGGCGGCCTTCCTGGTCGGCCTGGCGCTCTACTACTCGCTCGGGCCGCTGGGCCTCGCGGGCCCGGGCTACCACGCACCGGGTGCGCTGACCCTGCGCTTCGCGCTTCCGGCGCCCTCCCTCGGATTCATCGACGGCCTTGGCGCGACCGTGCCGTACCTGCCGCTGATACTGCCGTTCGGCCTTCTGATGGTGATCGGCGGCATCAACGTTACAGAGAGCGCGCGGGCCGCGGGCGACGACTACCGCACCCGCGACATCCTGCTCACCGAGGCGTTCTCGACGCTTGTCGCGGGCGTCTGCGGAGGCGTGGCCCAGACGACGCCCTACATCGGCCAGCCCGCCTACAAGAAGATGGGGGCGCGGGCCGGCTACACGCTTCTCACGGCCGTGTTCGTCGGGCTCGGCGGCATATTCGGCTACATTTCAAACCTCGTGGAGCTGGTGCCGCTGGCCGTGCTCGCGCCGATCCTCGTCTTCGTCTCCATCGAGATCACGGCGCAGGCTTTCGACGCGACGCCGAGGCGGCACGCGGCGGCCGTTGTCTTCAGCTTCTTCCCCGCGATCGCGCGAATGCTTGCGATCAAGCTCGGCGATCCCTCCTACGTGTCGCCGGAGCACTTCGCGCAGCTGCTCACGTCGACCGACCAGGGCATGCCGGAGCTTGGCGTGATCGTTGCCCTCGGCAACGGCTTCATCATCACGTCCATGATCTGGGCGGGGTTTGTGGCGGCCCTTGTCGACAGGCGCACCGGCGCCGCGATCATCACCCTGACGGCCGGCGCCGTGCTGACGCTCTTCGGCGTGATCCACTCGGTCGAGCCGGGCGGCGGGCTCTATCTGCCCTGGCAGCTAAGCGGAGTCGGCCGCACCCTGGCGCTTCAGTTTGCGGCCGGCTACACCGCGCTCGCCGCCGTCATCGCGCTGCTATCCCTGCAGCGTGAACCGGGGGCCGCCGCGTAGCGCGCGATGGCAATGGTGGGGACCGCAAGGTTGACCGGCGCGCCCGACCGCTGATTCACAGCCCAGAGAACATGCCGCACATCGCGCACATCGCCGCCCTCTGGTCGCTCCTCGACCTTCGGTCCCGGGGGAGACCGTGGTCGCTGGAGAGGAAGATCCGGGCCGCGGCCGCGGCGGGCTTCGACGGGGTTGCGGGCACGCTCACGCCCGCCCACCGCCGGCTAGCGGAGAAGCACGGCCTCAGGCACCTGCTCGGCTTCATCTCCTCGGACGACCCCGGGGAGTTCGCGGCCCGGATCCGCGCCCAGAAGGAGGGCGGCGCCGTGCACATCAACGTGCAGATGGACAACCACGACACGCCGCCCGCCCTGGCCACGAGGCACTGGATCCGCCTGGTGCGCGAGGCGGAGCGGATCGGCGGCGTGGTCGTTTCCCTGGAGGTCCACCGCGACACCTGCACCGAGACCCCCGAGAAGACCTACGAGATCGCCGAGCGCTACCAGCGGGCCACGGGAGAGATGATCAAGATCAACTTCGACTTCTCGCACTTTGCGGTCGTCAAGCACCTCAGCCCCGGCGACTACGCCGCGAGGCTGCTCGACCACCCGGACCTCGTGCAGAACAGCGAGCAGTGCCATTTCCGGCCGTTCAACGGCCACCACTGCCAGGTGCCCGTGACCCACGACGGCCGGCTCACGCCCGAGGTGAGGTCGTACCTGGCGTTCGCGCGGGCGGTCATGAAGCTGTGGAGGAGCGCCAGTTCCAACCGGAACAGGACCCTGTACGCGTGCCCGGAGATGGGCCCGCTCGGGGGCTTCGGGCGGGGGGGCGGTTACAACGTCACGGGCCTGCCGCCCTCATGGCCCGACGCCGTGGCGCTGCGCGCGGAAATCGCCAGGCTGTGGGCGCGGGGGACGCCGTAGCAGGCGCAGGGACCCGGCGCCGCGTCAGCTCCCCCGCTTCTCGGCCGGGGTCGCCGGAGGGCGGTGCATCGCCTGCTTGAAGAACTCGCCGCTGCCGCTGAGCTGGAAGTTATCGAAGCTCTTGAGCATCCGCGGCTGCCAGTCCGGATCGAGGATCCATGCCATCCAGCTGATCCCGCGCTGCTCCAGGAAGCGGGTGATCCGGTTGCCGTAGTGGGCGTCGTCGACCGCCTCGCCGGGCCTGACGTCAAACCCGATTTCCGTGGCGATCACAGGATAGCGGTCGGAGACGAACGCGAAGTCCTCCTCCCACCTCGGTTCCCACGGCTGCGACCGCTTGTCGGCGTAGGGGTGCGTGACATAGCCGATGCCCTCCGCACGCACCGGGTCATAGTGGACGGCGTCCAGGTCGTAGGCCCAGTCAAAGCCGGCCACCAGCGGGATCGTGTCCTTGTCCCAGTAGCGGATGACGCCGATCATCTCCTCGTTCAATTCCCTCCAGTCGGCCCAGCTCATGGAGCCGAGCATCCCGTTGAAGTGCGTCGGCTCGTTGAACAGCTCGAAGAAGGCGACGGTGTTGTTGCCCCTGAAGTGCATCGCGATCGTCCGCCAGAAATCGAGGGTCTCCGCGGTGCTGGTGTCATAGATCGGCTCCTGGAACATCCCGCTCTTCAGGTTGCCGATCGAATGCCAGTCGATGATCACGTGCACCCCCAGGTCCGTGCACCAGTCCACCGCCTGGTCGAGCAGCGCGAGGTAGCCCGCCGGCGTGCGGCTCCGCCACGCCGCCGGGTGCACCGGAATCCTCACGAGGTTGGCCCCGATGTCCTTCGCCGCGGCAAACAGCTCGCGATTCCAATGGCCCCGCTCCTCCAGGTTGTCGGGATCCGCTACCGACAGCCCGCGGAACAGCACCGTCTCGCCCGCCGGATTCACGAAACGGTTCCCCTTCACCGAAATCAGGGGCAGCAGCTTCGCCTTAGGATTGGGCTCCGGGCGCTTCCACGGCCCGTGCTGCCAAATTGATTTTCCGGCGGGACTGGTAGCGGCGGGCTGGTCGGCCGCCAGAAGGGTCCCGGCGACAAGCGCCAGGCACAGGGTGCTCAGGGTTGATTTGATCATGGGAGGGCGTTTCTTGAAACTACGTTGGAATCTGGTCGATGCGGCGGGAAGGCGCAATCCCTGCCGCAGGCCCGTGAGGCCACGAAAAGTCGCAACGCCGGGCGGCTCCACGCGCCTAGTCCCCCGCGCCGGACCGCCATATCTGCCTCCCGTCTCGCCGGATCGCGAGGCCGCCGCCGCCCGCATCCAAGGCGAAGGCATCGCTCTCGCCGGAAAACCCACCGCCCGGCCCCGGCCAGCCGCCCGCGGCGCACACCAGCCACTCTTCGCCCGGCCGATGCATGGCCCGCAGGACGGGCATGGCGGCCAGGGGGCTGGCGAGGCTCGAGCCGGGCTCCATAAAGACGCACTCGGCGGCGCGTCTTCCCGCCAGGTCGCGCATGCCGCTTCCTCCCGCGCAGGACTGCAGGATCATCGCGCCGGGAGCCGCGGAGGCGATGCCCACCTGCGCCCGGTTCTCGTAGCCGACCGCAAAGCCGGCCTCGGCGGACCAAAGGGCGCGCCCCGTCCTGAGCCGGTGCACGCGCAGGTGGAGGGAGTCGGCGGCGATCAGCCAGGTGCGCACCTCCACGTCGGGCCAAGGCCTCCAGCGCCCGTAGGCCACGCCGTTCTCCGCGCGCGCGTCAAGGCAGTGGTCCCGGGGCCGGAACCGAACGCCGTCGTCGCTCAGCGCAAGCACGCTGTCGAAGCCGCCTTCGGCGAGGACGTCGCCGCTGCCCGCAGGGACCGCAAAGGCAAAGCGCGTCGAATAGGCGAACTTCGAGTACTTCTGGGCGGCGTGCCGGGGGAAGCCCGCGACGGGCTGCCCAGCGTTGAGAGCAACCACGTGTGCCGCCGCCCGGTCAGCCATCAGCACGAAGCCGGCCGCGGGAACGGTGTGCACCGTCCGGCGCGCGGGCATCGGCGCCTCGGGCTCGCTCCAAAAGGGATGTCCGGCCGGCACCGCAAGGGGAAGGAATGCCTTGAAGGCCCAGTAGGGCGACCCGGGCGTCGTGTAGTTCTCGGCCATAGCGGGGTTCGGGTACTGGTAGCCGATCGTCAGTACGCCCGATTCCGAAAGGATGGGCTGGCCCATCCACCAGCGCAGGTGTCTCAGGTAGAGGCCCTTGACGACGCCCCAGGGCAGGCCCTCGACGCCGGCGAAGGCAAGCGCCCCCCAGAACGCCCCCTGCGCCGCGCGGTAGGTGAGGCTCCGGCCGAAGGGGATTGCCGACCCGTCCGCCGCGAACCAGTGGAGGAAATCCTGGGCGAATTGCCGTGCGCGCTCGCGAAACGCGGCCGCACGCTCCCTGTCGGTCTCGCCGGCCAGCTGCGCGTAGATGAGCCCGTAGAAGTGCATCGCCCACGGAACATAGTAGTCGCCGCGCCGCCCCTCCCCGTCCGCATACCAGCCGCCGCCCAGGTAGAACTGGTCGATCCGGCGCAGGTCGGCCTCGACGTTCCTCGCCGACCAGTCGCCGCCGACGCTGCGCAGGACGACGTTTATAAGCACACGGAAGAAGCGCCAGTTGTTGTCAAACGGCTCCGCGGCGCCCGCCCGCTCCATCCAGGCCAGGACGCGCGCACGCGCGTCCGGATGCAGCGGCGTCCAGAGCTCGCCGGGCGCGAGGGCGATGCCTAAGGCAAGAATCGTCGTCTCAACGAGGCGCTGGTCGAAATCCGCGGTCCACCCCCAGAACTCGGGGTGCTTCGGGTCGGTCCCGTTGGCCAGGCCCTCGCGCCAGAGCGGCCAGAGGTCGTCGGCCCTCCCGCCGCCGGCCGCCAGCGGCACGATACCCCAGAGCGGCCTGGAAAAAGCCTCGAGCAGGCCGGTCGGCTCGCCATACCACGCGCGCGTTGCCCCAAGCCGCAGGCCGGCCCGCCCGGGCGTGAAGCGGCTGGCCAGCGGTGCGGCCAGGTCGCGCAGCAGCTGCTCCACATCGGAGCGGGAGCCGAGGCGGTTCCGGCGGATGGATTCAATGTCCACGGCTGGAACGGCCTGGGGCCGCCTTCAATCCAGGGGCGCGGGTTTCTGTCATGGGACTTGGTCTGCCTGGGGGAGCGCGCTTCTTCTAATGGCTCGGCGGACCCGGCTCGCCCCGCGCCAGCCTGCCGAGCTTCTGGCAGGAAGCGCCGCGCGCCGGATTCAGGAGGCTCAGCGCCATCAGCGCGTTGCTGAGCGGCGTCATCCAGTATTCGGTCGTGTTCCACTGCGCGTCGCCGTCGAGGTCGAGCAGCGGCTGGTCCTCGGGCGACCCGATGAAGCCGGCGCAGAAACCCCCGGGGAACGTCCCCAGGAAGCGGCTGTGCGGCATAGGGTTGTTGTAGCCGACGCCGCTGATCAGGGAGGAATTGAACGGGTTGGCGCCAATGAGCCAGTGCAGCTGCCTCCAGGCAAGTTCGGCGCATCGCGGGTCATCGAGGAGGTTTCCCGCCAGCGCCAGCGCATGGGCCCAGCTCGTCCAGTGCCCGCTCAGGCCGTGGTTGATGCGCTGCTCATGATTGGCCGGCATGAAGAACCGGTACAGGTATCCGTCCCTCCAGGGACGGTAGAGGTCGCCCTCGCTGGCAGCCTTCGCGTAGGCTCCGAACGGCATGACGCGGAACGGGGTGAGCTCCGCCAGCGGGATGACGTACCGTTCCAGGCACTGGCGCAGCACGCCCTCGGCCGCGGTCCTGCGCCCCGGGTCGCCCTCCGCGCGGGCTATTTCCGACAGGGCGATGAGCGGCTGCGCCGAGTGCAGGACCCCGCGATACGGCTCGGTGCCTCCGGTCTGGTTCCTCCAGAAGCCCAGCTGCGGGTCGAAATTCTCCATCAGGGCGCCAGCAGCGGCGGCGACTTCCGCCCAGGGAAGGCCGCCGCAGCGGTGCAATTCGAGCGCCGCCAGGCAGCGCCAGCTCCGCACGGAGGTCCACCCGCCGAAATCCGCGCCGGCCGACTCGAGGAAACTCGGGTCGGGACCGAGGCCCAGGCGCCAACCGCGCCCCGCGGCCTCGGCGTACCGGCGCGAGCGGCCGGCGTCCAGCGCGGCATAGGCGCGCGCGGCGCGGGCGAGGATCGCCACCGAGGTGAACTGCGCGATCGGGTTGTACTGGACGCGCAGCGGGCGCTCGTCGCCGCTGCCGGGCTCGTTGTCCGTGAAGCGGTTCTCGGAGTTGTCGGCGTAGCAGCCGGCGTGGTTCTCATACCACCAGGACAAGCCCGCACGCTTCCTCCGGGCCCCCCCTCCGCCCACGTCCTCGAAGAACATGCCCGTCTGCGGGTCCTGCATCTTCAGCATGAAATCCAGCCCCCAGATCGCCTCGAGCAGCCACGGCGACCATCCCTCGTCCACGCGCTCCCATTCCGCGTAGTGCCATGGCAGGCGCTCGTGCGCGTCCATGAACGCAAGCGCGGGAAGATTCGAGTGAACCATCCATTTGCGCAGGTCGCCGGCGTCGTACCACCCTCCGACGGCGTCGGCAGCCATGCCGTTGTCGGTCCGGCGCGCATCGTCGAGGTGCGTCGGACCGCGCCATGCGTTCTCAAAGGGGCCCGACCGCCAGTTGTGGACGAAGTTGAGCAGCATCGGGGGCAGCCAGCCGAAGGCGCCGTCCGAGATGGCGAACTGGTAGGAGTGCTCGCCGGTGCCGGGCAGCGCCACGCGGTAGATGCCCGGCGCCTCGCGCTCCGAGAAAACCCCGACCGAGTATGCGCCGAGCGGGGAATCCGCCGCGCGGAGGCGGCCGGTCAGCACCTCCCGGTAACCCTCCCGCGCGCCCATGCCGGCCGGGCGCATGAGCGACATCTCCTGGACCTCGAACGCCCCGTCCCGCGCGCCGCGGACGATGACCTCCTTGCTCGCCTGGCAACGATACCCCAGGTGGTTGACCAGGACGCTTCCGAGACGGGGAGGACCGGGCTGGGATGGGCCGCTCATAAGCCTGGGGGGGTTGCCTCGTCGATGGCCCCGACCTCGACCCACGCCCGCCTTTTCCAGGACTCCAGGCCCTTCTCGGCCAGCTGGACCCCCTTGGCCCCCTCGAGGAGGGTCCAGCGGAAGGGCTCGTCGCCGGCGACATGCCTGAGGAAAAGCTCCCACTGCACCTTGAACGCGTTGTCGTGGGTCGGGTCGTCCGGCATCCTCCGCCATCCGTCGAGGAACCTGATGGGCTGCTCGATGTCGGGATTCCACACGGCCCGGGGTGTCTCCCCGGCGCCCTGGGTCCAGCAATCGCGCAGGCCGGCGACGGCGGATCCCTTCGTCCCGTCAACCTGGAGGGTGAGCAGGTCGTCGCGCCTCACGCGCGTGCACCACGAGCTGTCGAACCGGACGATGAGGCCCTTGTCCGTCAGCATCATCACATAGGCGGCGTCGTCGGCCGTGCAGGCGTAGGGCTTCTTCTGCTCGTCCCATCGCTCGGGTATGTGGGTGGCGCAGAGGCACGAGACGGAGGCGACGCCGCCGAAGAGATTGTCCACGACGTAGCGCCAGTGGCAGAGCATGTCGATTGCCATGCCGCCGCCGTCCTCCCTTCGGTAGTTCCAGGACGGGCGCTGGGCCGGCTGCATGTCGCCCTCGAACACCCAGTAGCCGAATTCGCCGCGGACCGAGAGGATCCGGCCGAAGAAGCCGGAGTCGATGAGCGACCTGAGCTTGCGCAGGCCGGGCAGCCAGAGCTTGTCCTGCACCACGCCGTTCTTCAGCCCCGCCGCCCGGCATTCCCGGTAGAGGGCGACCGCGGTGGCCGTGTCCGCGGCGGTGGGCTTCTCGCAGTAGATCGCCTTCCGGGCGGCGATGGCCTCCCGGACTCCCGCGGCCCGCCGGTCCGTGGTCTGGGCGTCGAAATAGATCCGGTTCGAGGGATCGCGCAGCGCGGCGGCGAGGTCGGTGGTGTACCGGGCGACTCCGTGGGCCTGGGCGAGGGCCCTGAGCTTGTCCGGGTTGCGCCCGACGAGGACGGGGTCCGGGATCACGGTTCCGCCGTTGGCGAGGCGGACGCCGCCCTGCGCCCGGATGGCGAGGACCGAGCGGATCAGGTGCTGGTTGGTCCCCATGCGCCCGGTGACGCCGTTCATCACGATGCCAAGAGTTTGCTCCTTCATGGGTCAGGATGGCCGGGCGGCGCCGCGGCGATGGAGCCGGCGTTCACACATGGGCGAGATAGGCCTCCTTGATGTCGTCGAGGAACCGCGCCTGGTCGCGGGCCCAGAGGCGGCGCGAGAAGATCTCAACCTCGATGAATCCCCCGAAGCCCGCATCATCGGCCCACCCGCGGATCCTGCGGATCGGGATGCAGCCCTCCCCCATGAGGCCGCGGTCCTCGAGAAGGTCGACGGTGGGCGTGCGCCAGTCGGAGACGTGGAGGGCGAGCAGCCTGCCGTCGCGGCCGCAGGCCCTGATCTCGTCCTCGAGGCGGTCGTCCCACCACGTGTGGTACACGTCGACGGCGATGCCGACCCACGGGCTCCCGATCTGGCTGCAGATCGCCCGCGCCTGGCCCAGGGTGTTCACGGCCGACCGTTCCCCGGCGTACATGGGATGCAGGGGCTCGACCGCGAGCCGGACCCCGGCGGCGGAGGCGTGCGGCAGCACGGCGGCGATCCCGTCGGCGATCTGCCTGCGCGACTCCTCCAGCGGCTGGCCGGCCGCCGAGCCGCAGACGAGCACGACATGCGGGGCGCCAAGCTCGGCGGCCTCGTCGATGCAGCGGCGGTTCTCGTCGACCGCCCTCGCCCGTTGCTCGGCCGAGCCCGCCGGGAAGAATCCGCCGCGGCACAGCGACACGACGCGGAGGCCGCTGTCGCGGATGAGCCTTCCTGCGGCGGCCGGGCCCCGGTCCGCAAACGCCGTGCGCCAGACCGTGATGCCCCTGACGCCCGCCGCGGAATAGCGGCTGACGGCCTCCTCGATTCCCCACGGCTTCGTGGTGGCCGTGTGGATACAGAGGCGGGAAAGATCCCTGAGCGCGGGAGTCATGGCCGGGGCGGCTCAGGTGCCGAAGAACGTGTGGTACCCCTTGCGCTCGCCCATCCGCTTCAGGAGCAGCGCCAGCTCGCGGGCATGGTAGTCGCCCCACATGGAGGATTCGCCGCAGGGGACCTTCCGGCCCCTGGGAACGTAGTCCCAGCCGTTGGGGCGGTGATACACCGAATGCAGAAGAAGCCCCTCGTGGCGGGGCGACGAGGAGAGGTACGGCTCGCGGAAGATCGTCCGGGCGATGGTGAGGCCCGCGCCGAGGTAGCGCGAGCCCTCCGCGGCCCGTTTTCCCGCGATCAGGTAATGGCCGAGGCGGACAAGGC
Source organism: uncultured Opitutaceae bacterium (assembly GCA_937889545.1). Lineage (GTDB taxonomy): Bacteria > Verrucomicrobiota > Verrucomicrobiia > Opitutales > Opitutaceae > Palsa-1447. The sequence goes on along the minus strand of CALAOT010000004.1, from coordinate 44,348 downwards.
CCTGGGCGGCGATGGCCGCGGCCGAGCTGTCGACCGGCTCGTGGTCGTTGTAGGGATCGGCCGGGCGGTCGAGGTAGCCGCCGAGCATGACGAGGCCCGGCGCGCCCGTGTCCCAGTAGGGCACGCCGTCCGTGGGCGTGTTCTCGATGTAGTAGTCGGCCGTCGCCCGGGCCGTCTCCAGGAAGCGCTGCAGGACCGCGGCCTTGCCGCCGAAGGCGCCGAACTCGAGACCGGGCAGCGCATCGAGGAACTCGAGCTGCTCGGCGTAGCCGCACAGGATCCAGGCGAGGCCGCGCGTCCACGTGCTGAACGGCGAGTAGCCCTGCTGGGTGCTCGGGCAGCGGTAGGCCCCGTCGCTCACGTTGAAGATCGACTCGTGGGCGACGCGGCCGCGGACGTCGTAGCGGTCGCGCCCCTTTCCGAAGTAGACATTGAAGCGGGCGGTGGTCTCGGCGTGCTGCAGGAGGCGGCCGAGGAGGGAGATCCGCCGGTCGTTTTCGCCCATGAGCGCGTGGCCGAGCCGGTGCGCGAGCGCGAGGCTCCGCAGGGACCGGATCGTGTCGCAGAACAGCGAATGGGGGCCGTTGAAGGAATAGATGTAGCCGAGGCCCCCGGGAAGCTCGGTCCACCGCGCGGCCTGGATGGCTCCGGAGACCTTGAGGGCCAGCTCGTAGAAACGGACCTCGCCCTCGTCCGCACGCATGGCTCCCGACATCGCCAGGCTGTGGAGGCCGCCGTAGGTGGAGACATTGTTGAACCCGTGGTCGTGGACTCCGACATGGCTCACGTGCCCCGCCATGTGCCTGAAGGTGCCCTCTCGGCCGGCCGCCAGCGCCCGCCTGCTGCCCGTCGCCGCGAACTGCAGGATCGCGGAGCCGAACTGGAACCCCTGGGTCCACTCGGTCCACCCCCGCGAGGCGTACCTGCCGCGGATCGTGACGACCGGCGCGCCATGGCGGGGGTCCCAGCGCCTTTGGAGCGCGAGGATCTTGCCGCCGGACAGCTCAAAAAGGCGCTCGATGTCCCTGCGGAGGGACCCGGGCGTCAGGGAGGCGTCGATCTTGATCATCGCGGCGGCGCGTCAAATGCGGCGGATGTGCAGGCCTCCGTCGACGCAGATGACCGAACCGGCCGAGAACGGGAGCCGGCCCGCTATCACCGCACGCACGGCCAGCCCGACGTCGTCCGCCGTGCCCCAGCGCCCCTGCGGCACGGCGCCGCGCGCCAGGAACCGGTCGTATTTCGCCCTCACGCCCGCCGTCATGTCCGTCGCCATGATGCCGGGCCTTATCTCGACGACCTCGATGCCTTCGGGAGCCAGCCGCGCGGCCCAGAGCTGGGAGGCCATGGAAAGGCCGGCCTTGGAGATGCAGTAGTCGCCGCGGTCCACCGAGGCCGTGTCGGCCGAGACCGAGGTGACGAAGATCACCTTGAAGCCGGCGGGCAGCGCCGGCGCGGGCTTCTCCCCGAGCCAGTGGCGGACGACCGCCTGGGTGAGGAAGTACGGGCCCTTCAGGTTGACGCGGACAAGCTCGTCGAACGACTCCTCGGAGGCCTCAGTCAGGTCGGCGCGCACCCTGGGCGCGACGCCGGCGTTGTTGACCAGCGCGTCGATCCGGCCGAACCCCGAGAGCACCTCTCGAACGAGGCGCGCCCGGTCGGGCCTCGAGCCGATGTCGGCCTGGACGGGGACGAACCTCTGGCGCATTGCCTTCGAGGCCTTCCTGCACAGGGCGGCCGTTTCCTCGGCCGCGGCCCGGTTGACGATGTAGTTGACGGCGACCGAGCAGCCTTCCGCGGCCAGCTGCAGCGCAACGCCGCGGCCAAGGCCGCGGCCGGCGCCCGTCACGAGGATGACCGGGGTGGCTTTCACGACGCACCAGCTTACGCCAAAAGCGCCGCCGGCACGAGGATTTTTCCGGCGCATACCAGCATTTTTTCGACATCGTTTATGTACATTCTTCCCGCGGATCCGCCCGCCGTCCATCCCCCCTCCCCGCTCCGCCCAGCATTTTCTCCTGTTGGAATCCGCCCCGGCACCCGATAATGAGTTCCCATGAGAACACTCTGTCGCTTTCGGGAAGGGTACGCAGGGCGCCACATGGCGGTCCTCGCCGCGCTGGGGATCTGCCTGGCCGGATTTATGGCGGGCGCCCCGCTATCGGCCGCCGACACGCCCGCGCGTCCAGCGGGCTCCCCGGCACTCCTTCGCCGCGAACGGCCTCCACGGAAGGTTCTGCTCGGCACCGTGGTCAGCGGCCAGGAGATCTTCAAGCTGGCGCTCGACAAGCGACTCCAGCGGATGGACGAGCTGGCCGAGGCGTTCGCGGCCGAGGCCAAGAGCAGCTACCCCGGCAAGCAGCTGGACCTGGTCGTCTTTCCGGAGGCCTTCCTGGCCCGGCCGGGCGACCTCATGGCGCAGGAGGCCGTGCGCCTGGAGGAGGTGCAGCCGCGAATCGCGGCATGCGCCAGCCGCCTTGGTTGCTACATGGTCATGCCGCTCCTCATGCAGGAAGCCGGCGCGCCCGTGCGCTACAGCAACGCGGCCGTGCTGTCGGACCGCGCGGGGCGGGTGGTCGGCATTTACCGGAAGGTTCACCCGGTGGCCGCCCAGGGAAGCGACGTCCTTGAGGGCGGCACGACGCCCGGCCGGGACTTTCCCGTCTTTGACTGCGACTTCGGGCGGGTCGGCATCCAGATATGCTTCGACATGCTCTACCCCGACGGCTGGCAGGCGCTGGCCGAGCAGGGTGCGGAGATTGTCGCGCTGGCGTCGGCCTCGCCGGAGACCGTCCACCCCTGCCTCTACGCGCTGCAGCACGACTACTACATCGTGAGCGCGACGCCCCGGGACCACGCCGCCGTCTACAGCCCGCTCGGCCTGATCGAGGCCCAGGTCACGAAGCCGGCGGTCCTCGTCCACCAGATCGACCTGTCCTACGCCATCGTCCACTGGGAAGCCGTGCTGGAGAACGGCGAGGCTCTCCGGCGGAAGTTCGGGGTCAGGGTCGGGTTTCACTACTACGACCAGGAGGACAACGGGATATTCTGGTCCAACGACCCGGAGACGCCTATTGGCCAGATGATCGGGGGCCTGAACCTGTCCGAGGTCGATGAAAGCGTGGCGCGGATACGAATGCTCGAGGACAGGGCGCGGGGCGGCCCGCCGGCGATGCCGTGAGGGTGCGCTCGGCGCGCCAGCCGCGTCAGACCGGGGGCGGCTCGCCGATTTCCGAGAGCCAGCGCCTGAGCGTCGCCGCCTCGCCGTCCAGCAGCTCGGGGGAATCGCCCGGCAGGAATTCGAGGAGCAGGTCAAGATTCCTGGCGCTTGCCGCGAGCAGCCGCAGGTGCCCCTTCCAGCGCTCCTCCCCGTCGGCCAGGACGAGCCGGTGCGAGGGGTCGGGCCACCAGTAGTAGACATGGACGTGATGCAGGCGCGCGATCACGGCCCGGATGCCGCTGGCGCACTCCTCGGGGCTTTCGCCGACCGGATCCTGCCAGAGCGAGAACACCGCCGGGTGCGCAGCCAATCCCAGAAGCTGCCGCGCCGACCCCGCCGAGTCCGTGAGCGTGCCCGGGTGGTACTCAAGGCATATGACCCGGCCCGCCGCCTGGGCGAGGTCGGCGATCCGCAGCGCGTCCTCCGCCGCCCTGCGGACGTGCTCCGGATCGGCGGCTGCCTTGGTCCGGGAGCCGGCCCACACGCGGATAGCGGTGGCCCCAAGGGCGACCGCGGAATCCAGCACCGCCGCGAAGGGCGCGCCTTCGTGCTCGCTTGCGTCGAGCTTGTAATAGGAGCCGTATGCGGTGACATCGATGCCCGCCTCGCGGGTGCGCCTCCCGACGGCTTCGGCCAGCGCAATGCGCCCGGGCGGGACGTGCACGTCGCCGCCCCATTCGATGCAGCCGAGGCCGGCCCGCCGCATGAGGTGCAGCACATCGTCGGCCGGGAGAGCCCGGAACGTGACCGAGACCAGGCCCGGGCGCATGGATTTTCCCGTATCTGCGTTCATTCTGTGGCCCTCGGAATCATCCCAGGGGGCGCCTGCCCCACCGGGACGGTGCTTGGCCGGTCTGGCGCCGGAACCAGCGCGCGAAATAGCTCTGGTCCAGGAGGCCGACCGCCTCCGCAACACCGGCCACCTGCACGCCCTGCGCGAGGAGGTCCTTGGCCTTCGCGAGGCGCCTCTGCGCCCGGAACTGCCCGAGCGTGAGGCCGGTCTCCTTCTTCACCAGCCGGTTCAGGTGATCGCGCTGGTAGCCGCTGCGCTGCACGATGTGGCGCAGGGGCGTCGCGGGATCGACCGACGACAGCAGGCGGCGCATCACCGAGCCGCCCTCCCGTCCGGGCGGAGGAGGCACCCTCTCGAGCCAGTTCGCGGCTCGCAGCAGCGTGATCAGCAGCTGCAGGATCACCGCGGCGCTCTCCCACCGGAGCACGCCGCTCGAGCCGGCCTGAAGCCTGATCAGGTGCGCCAGGTGCTGGCGCACCTGCGTCGTCTCCGAGCGGTTCATGCTGCACACGACCGCCGGGCACTGCCGGGCGCTCTCCAGGCGGAAGTCGATCATCAGGCACAGGGGCGTGCGGTCGGTGGCCCGCTCGAACGCATGCGAGACTCCAGGCGGCATGACGACAAGCGTCCCCGGACCCACCCGGACGTCCCCGCCCGAGAAGGTCTGCCGCCCCTGCCCGCTCAGGTAGACGATGATCTGGCACCACCGGTGGCTGTGGGGCTCGATCGAGGCGTGCTCGCGCAGATGCCGGTGCACGGCGAAATCGAGGATGTGCAGGCCGGGCATCCTAATGCCGGTCCGGTTGATCAGAAGCGAACGGAAATGGCGCATTTGTTCGAGCTCGCATTCTCGGGCCGCCCGCGGAGCCAGCCTGTGCCGCCGGCCCGCCCTGGCGCCGCGAAGTCCAAGAAAACACACTCGACCCTCACGGCGATCATCTATGATACGTAGGGGATGCGCAAGCCAGCAGCGGATGTGCTCGGGGCGATTCGAGCCGAAAGGGTCATCGCCCTCATCCGGGCGGACAGCTCGGCCGGCCTGCTGGGCTGCGCCGCGGCGCTCTCCGAGGGTGGGCTCAACTGCATCGAGCTGACCATGACGACGCCAGGGGCCATCGGCATGACCGCCGAGGTCGCCCGGCAGCTGCCGCACATCGTCCTCGGCCTTGGCACCGTGCTCGATGCGGGCACGGCCCGCGCGGGAATCGCGGCCGGCGCCCAGTTCATCGTCACCCCGGTCGTCAGGCCCGAGGTCGTCAGGGTCTGCAGGGAGTCCGGCGTGCCCGTCATCTGCGGCGCGTTCACGCCGACCGAGATCTACACGGCATGGGAACTGGGAGCCGACGTGGTCAAGATCTTCCCCGCGGAGTTCTTTGGCCCCGCCTACATCAGGTCCATCAAGGCGCCCCTTCCGAACATCGAGCTCCTTCCCACGGGGGGCGTCACGCCCGAGAGCGCCGGCGACTTCCTGAGGGCCGGCGCCTTCGCGGTCGCCGCGGGCAGCGCGCTCGTCTCAGCGGCCGCCCTGAAATCGGGCGACTGGGCGGCGGTCGCGGGCCGCGCCCGGCTGTTCGCCGCAGCCGCCAAGGCCGCCCGGTAACCCGGCCCAAGGGAAACCATCTATGTCGCTCACCATAAAACCGGCAGCCTCCTGCGCCTTTGACCAGGTCTCGCTCGGCGAGGTCATGCTGCGCCTCGATCCCGGCGAGGGCCGGATACGAACCGCCCGCGCCTTCAGCGCCTGGGAGGGCGGAGGCGAGTACAACACGTCGCGCGGCCTGCGCAAGTGCTTCGGCCTGAGGACGGCGGTCTGCACGGCCCTCGTCGAGAACGAGGTCGGCCACCTCATCGAGGACCTCACCATGCAGGGCGGCGTCTCGACCGACTTCGTCAGGTGGCGCGAGGATGACGGAATCGGGCGCACCGTCCGCAACGGCCTGAACTTCACCGAGCGCGGCTTCGGCGTCCGGGGGGCTGTGGGGGTGCCCGACCGGGGCAATTCCGCCGCGTCGCAGCTGAAGCCGGGCGACTTCGACTGGGACGGGCTGTTTGGGAAGCTCGGAGCGCGCTGGTTCCACACGGGCGGCATCTTCGCCGGGCTCTCCCCATCGACCGCGGAGCTCGCGATCGAGGCCGTGAAGGCGGCGAGGCGGCACGGCACCGTCGTCTCGTACGACCTCAACTACCGCCCGTCGCTCTGGAAGTCGATCGGCGGGCTGAAAAGGGCGCAGGAGGTGAACCGCGAGGTCGCCCGGCACGTCGATGTGATGATCGGCAACGAGGAGGACTTCACCGCCTCGCTGGGCTTGGCGGTCGCCGGCGCTGACAAGCACGCCAGCGCCATCGATCTGGGAGCCTTCAAGGCCATGATCGAGGTCGCGGTGCGGGAGTTCGGGAACTTCAAGGTGGCGGCGACCACCCTGCGCCGGGTGGCCTCCGCAACCAGAAACGACTGGCGCGCGATCCTCTGGCACGACGGCAGGTTCCACGAGAGCCGCCAGTACCCGGACCTCGAGATCCTCGACCGCGTGGGCGGAGGCGACAGCTTCGCGTCAGGCCTGCAGTTCGGGTTCCTCCAGTTCAACGACCCGCAGAAGGCCGTCGACTATGGAGCCGCGCACGGGGCTCTCGCCTCGACCACGCCCGGCGACACGTCCATGGCCACGCGCGCCGAAGTCGAGAGGCTGGCCTCCGGCGCGGGCGCCCGGATCGTGAGGTAGGCCGCCCCGGCGGGCCCTCGCCGCGGACCGCCCTGGTTCAGTTGATGTCCTCGCCGCGCCTGAGCTTCTCGATGTTGGCCCTGATCGCCGCAGCGTCGGCGGTGTCGCCATCGGGGACCTCGGCCTGGGCCTTGAGGATGGCGTCGAGGGCGGCCTTGTAGTCGCCGACCGCGGAATACGCGCGCGCGAGGCCGTAGTCCACCGGCCAGACGCCCGGATGGAGCCCGGCGTTGAGCTTGAATATCTCCAGCGCGCGCACGGCCTTGCCCTGTGCGACTAGCCGCCGGCCGTATTGGTGCATCTCCGCGGCCGTCGCCACCTTCAACGCGTCGTCCATCGCGGACGCGGCCTCTGCGGCCCGCCCGAGCCTCTCGAGGGCGTCGGCCCTGGTGGAGAGGGTCGTGAAATTGCGCTCGCCGATGTACCGGCCGCTGACGGCGGTCTCGGCCCACGTCAGGGCCAGGGGCAGATCGATGTTGTTGGCCAGGAGATAGGCCGAGGCCGCCGCCCAAGCCTGGCTCTGGAACCCCTTCGGGCCGCGCAGCTCATCGCTGAGCGTGGCGACGACGTTCTCGTCGGTGCGGACCTTCAGGGGGATCGGGATCCGCCTTTTCCCCCAGGACAGCGCGAGCACCGCCGAGTCCTTCGTGACCTCGGAGAAATCGTAGGTGAGCTGTTCGCGGAACGGCGCCTCCTCCCACTTAACGGGCACCCGCAGCGCGTCGCGGCTCTCATCGTAAAAGAAGCTCCCCCACGACTTCGTGTCGCGCGAGAAGATCACGGTCACGGTGCCGTCGGGCGCGACCGCCATGAAGAGCCCGTACGTGCCGGCCGGCAGCGGGCTTCCCGCGACCAGGACGTCGTGCTGGAAAGAGATCAGCGTGTTCTCGTTGGCCCCGCCACGCCACGGCGCGGCCTTCGACGTGCCGAATCCCAGGTCGTTGAATCCATAGGGGACGAGCTTCCCCCAGATCTCGCGTTTGAGGACGCTCGGGCGGTGATAGACGACGGTGACCTCCGTGACTCCTATGGTCTGCGAGACGGCGGCCCCGGGGCTGGCCTCAGGCAGCGTCAACGGCTGGCCCAGGAGCGCCGACGAAACGGACAGGAATAGCGGGAATGCGGCGAGGAGGGGCGGGTTTTTCACGGCGCCACGCTGGCCGTCGCCCTTCAGGAATGCACGCAAATAGGCCTGGAAGGGCCCAGGCTCTGCGACGAAACGCGGCGTTCCTGGGGACGGCCGCCCGGGACCGGCCGAGCAATCCGGCGCCCGCGCCCGCGAAGATATATCGAGCTTCCTTGGGATCTTCCACGCCTCACCTCGAAGATGAGCATGGATCCATTTCCAGGGGATTACGCAGCTACCCTCCTCTCCGCGGGGAGCCGGGTCCGGAACCGTGCGTTCGTATTAAGATGTCTTATTACGTATATTAACGCGGTTTTTTCCGTTCCGGTGTCGATCCGATGATCCTTAGGTTCCAGCCCTCATTCCCCCATCGCGCCGGCCACGGATAATAAACTCTTTCCATTTCAACAAGTTCCACATTTGAGACATTGAATGCCGCCTCCCTTTGACCGTACCCCGATGGCAAGCGCCGGCATGCATCCTCGCCCCCGGCCTGCAGCAGGCCGGCTAGCTCACTCGCCGCGCGAACCCGGCATATCGCGCAGGTCTTGATTCACACCTGACCGAAATGGCCTCCGATTCCAACGGCTCGTCCATGTCCTCGTGGCAGTTCATGGCGCTCTTGGCCGCCGCGATGGGAGCTTTTCTCACCAGCGCCAAGCTCGGATCTCCGTTCCCGTCGGCCGTGGAACCGGCGAGCGACAAGGGGATCCTTGTGGACGCGCACCTTGCGGATGACCCCTTCGGCGCGTGGGTCAGGGCGGCAAGGAAATCCGATTCCGGCGGCGATGTCCCTCCGCCGGGAGTCAATGGAGGCAGGCTGCCTGGGCCGATGATGTCCGCCGAAGGCTTCAAGGCCATGCTCAAGGACAAGAGGGTCTGCCTGATGCCGGTCATCGTCCGCGGAGACTTCCATTCAACCGAGGCCCGGGAAATGCGCATCCGGTTTCGCGCGGCCACGTTGAGCGGGCTCGGCGCAGAGGGCCTGGTGGCAGACGATCCCAACCATTTGCTGCTGGTTTCGCCGCCCCAGGGCTGGTCCGCCGGACCGGGGCGAAAGGCACCAGGCATCGACCAGCCCATGCCCGCGGAATGGTTCGTTGCCAGCGGCCTTCCCAGGGAGCGCTCCTCGCCCTACGGTGCAGTCCTGGTCGTCTGGGTTCAGGACGTGACCCTCTTCATCAACCCCCTCGAGGCGCTCGACGCGCTCAAGGGCGAACTGACGGCGCAATTGCTCAATCTCCCCGGAATTGAGGCCGGCCAGATCGACTTCAAGGTCATCGGCCCGTACTGGTCCGGCACGCTCAGGGACATCCTAGCGGAGGCAAAGGCATCCCATGGCGGCATGCCCATCGCCGGGGCCGGGACGACCTTTTACTCCGCGACGGCGACCATGGCGGACGGCATGCTCGACCTTCTTGTCGACGGCGCGGCCGCGAAAGCGACTACGGCGAACCCGGCGGCGGGCGATGGGTCTGGCGGCCGCAAACGGCTTTCCCAACCGGGAGCCGGCCCGGTCCTGGTGAACCTCACGTGCACGGACGAGGAGCTGGCGGACGCCCTTCTCAATGAGCTCAGGCTTCGGGGAGTGGATGTCACGGATGAACGCACCCGAATCGCCATTGTGTCTGATTGGGACACGGAATACGGGCGCGCCGTTCCCCTCTCGTTTGCGGCGAAACTGGTGCAGCTGAAGGAATCGGCCAGCGGCGACACGCCTTCCGGCGTCACTCTGCTTCCCCACCTGTCGGCCGACAGCTACAGGAGGATCAAGTTCGACAGGGACAAATACTGGCCGCGCCAAGTTCTTCGGGCGTACTACATTTCTGGCGCGGGCGGAACAGCCAGTTCCGCAAACGCGGGGAGCAGCGCCGGGGATTCGGGAAAGACCGGCGCCGATGCGGCCGACACCCTGCCCGTCGTGCGCGCCCAGGGCGAGCACCAGGTCGATTACATAGCCCGGCTTGGGTTGACCCTCGCCCACCGGCTGAACGAACGGGACTCCTTCTGGGCTTCCGAAGGGAAGGGCTCCGGGTCGGCCCGCCCAAAGCTGCGTGCGATCGGGCTCATGGGCTCGAACGTATACGATGAGCTGCTTCTGCTCCAGGAGCTCCGCCCCCGGTTTCCCAACACCATCTTCTTCACGGACAAACTGGACGCCCGCTTCTTCGACCCGCCGGCGACAAAGGTAACCCGCAACCTGGTCGTGGCGTCGTCGTACGGGTTCGAGCTGTTCCCAAGGCTCCAGGTCGGCGTGGCACCATTCCGCAGTTCCGAGCAGACGGGCGCCTTCCTTGCCGTCCAGGCGGCGGCCGCATCGCAGCTGCCAGACGTCGAGGACCTCCGCAGTCAGCTGCAGCCTTTGCGCTTCGAGGTCGGCCGCACCTACCCCGTGCCGCTCTTTGTTTCAGGCCGCAGGCCGGCCCCGGCGAATGCCGAGGACCGGTTCCACGGCCGCCTGCATCCGAGATTCGACATGCCGCTTCTGCCGGGACGGTCCTTTTGGGGCGACCACGCGGTCGAGATCGTCTGCGCGGCGGTCGGGGTGGCGCTCTTCGCCGCAATGACCCTGTTTGTCTTCCTCGGCCGGTTCAGGCTCGAGGCGTCGGAGAGGCCGGACATTCTCGCCGGCGCGGCGCTTGTCGGCGCGGGTGGCGCCTCCGTCCTCCTCTTCGAGCTACTTTACGACGGGGTTGAGCCCGTCACCTGGATCGAGGGCGTCAGCGTCTGGCCCTCCGAGTTCTTCAGGCTGGCGGCGCTGATGGTGGCGACCGGAAGCCTGTACTACTGCGGCAGCCGGGTCAGGCGCAGCCGGAGGCTGCTGTGCGAGGAGTTCGGCTTGATCGAGGCGCCCTCGGCCCTGCCGGGTCAATCGGGCTCACTCGCGGCCTTTGGCGAGGTGCTCGCGAGGATGCCGCTCGCCAAGGACGACTACTTCCTGACGGAGCGGGAGAATGACGCGGCAATCCTGTCCCTCAGCAAGCCGGCCGGCGACTACCGTGGCGCAGTCGCCGCGGCGAAGGCCGTCCGGAATGGGGAACCGGCGGCAAACGAGGGCCCGCAGCCTCCGCGCTACCTGAGTGCCCAGGTTCTGTGGCGCTACCTTTGCGAACGGTCCACGCCCGCCCGGAGGAACGCCCGGGCCGGCCTCATGACGGCCTTCTACCTGGCTGGATGGGCGGGAATATTCTATGTCGTCGGCATCCCAGAGTCCCCAACCCGGGGAGGCTTCAGCGTGGCCTGCGACCGCGTCCTCCTGCTCGCGACCTCGGTCTCCATGGTTTACCTGTTGTTCTGGGTCGTCGACGAGACGCAGAGCTGCCTGCGTTTCGTTTCAAGGCTGGGCGACGACCACCCGAGCCTGTGGCCCGAAAGGGCCTTTGAGAAGATCACATCCATCAGGAAATCCGGCGGATCGCAGGCCGGTGCCGAGCGGAAGGCCGCAAGCGCCTACATCGAGGTCGAGTTCATCGGCCAGCTCACGGCGGAGGCCGTTCCCCTCATCATCCTGCCGTTCGTCGTGCTCACGATGCTCATCTTTGCCAGCTGGACCTTCTTTGCCAACTGGCACATGTCGCGGACGGTCTTCGCCTTCTATGGCGAGGACGCCGCCATCTGCGCGCTCTGCGCGGTGCTGCTCAAGAACGCGGCCACCAAGGCAAAGCTCCGCGCCGTCCGGAACATCGGACTCAACGCGGCCAACGCCCGGGCCGCCGACTCCAGCGGGTTCGCCGATTCGCTGCAGGCGCTCCAGTCGGACATGGAGGCCAATGAGGCGGGCGCCTTCATGCCCTGGCACCAGCAGCCCTTCGTGAGGGCCATTCTCCTGCCCTTCGGGGGGACCGGCGTGCTCCAGGCGGTTGAATTCATGATGTCCAAGCAATGACCGCCGCACGCAAATCCGACCCGCTCACGCATCGTCGCAACCTTTACCGTTCGCAGCCCAAGGATCCCAGAAACAAGAAACACGCCATGAAGAACACACTCTGTAGAGCTCTTGCCCCCGCCTGCGCACTTGCCGTCCTGATAGGAGCGGGCTGCACAAAATCCGTTTCCCTCGTCGACGACGGGGGCGGCCGAAAGCCCGGGGACTTCCCCGAGCTGGCGGTCGACGTCTTCAAGCCCATGGACGGGGGAATCGCCCTGTCCGACGATGAGATAAAGGGCCGGAACACGTGGAACCTGTGGTGCGGAGGCGACGAGCAGTTCTGGAGCCGGATGTCCCAGGAGAGCGACGGCCTCATCGACCTGCTCAAGACCGTCGACTCGCGAAACCGCCCGAATCGGTTCAAGGAAATGGGACTGATCAACGTCCCGGGCTACCGGCAAGCCACCAAGCCGGACGAATACGGCCTCTGGATCGACGAGGCGGTGGAGCCCGAGCCCAGCGCGATCGACCCGAGCGTCTACGGACGGTCGACCGGCATCATGGGCTTCCGGCTGTTCCCCAATCCCGACTTCGACGAGGCCGCAAAGAAGAGATGGGACGGGCAGCGCTACTACAGCGATCCCGACTACGCCGTGGATCCGACGCTCGTGAAGCCCTACCGGGTCGGCGTCTCCTGCGGCGCCTGCCACATCGCGTTCAATCCCTGCAATCCCCCGGCGGACCCGGAGAACCCCAAGCTGGAGAACCTGGCTTCGGCCATCGGCAACCAGTACATCCGCGAGGGCAAGGTCTTCGCCCACAATGTAAAGGAGGGCGGCCTTTTCTGGGAGATGCTCAAGGCCCAGCCCGCCGGCACCAGCGACACCTCGCGCATCGCCACGGACCACATCAACAACCCGAATGCGATCAACCCGATCTTCATGCTGGATGAGCGCGCGAGGATCGCGGGAGCGCACGTTGAGGTAGTCTCGGGAGACACGCTCCTCATCCCCGGGGAAACGAACCCGATGCCTGTTCCGCACGTCCTCAAGGACGGGGCGGATTCCGTCGGCGTACCGGGCGCCACACTGCGGGTCTACATCAACATCGGCATGTACTCGCAGTACTGGCTGACGCGGCACAACGCCCTGATCGGCCTCACGCCCCAGAAGCCCTTCCAAATCAGCGTCGCCCAGAAGAACTCCGTCTACTGGCTGGCGACCCAGCAGAAGGTAGGGAACATCGCCAAGTTCTTTATGCGGCTCAGGCCGATGCGCCTCGAGGACACGCCCGGGGGCGGGGACTACATGACCAAGGACCCCGAGGTCCTCAAACAGGGCAAGCTGGCCTTCGCGGCAAACTGCGCAAGCTGCCACTCCAGCAAGCGCCCCATCGCGGGAACCGACCCGGACGCCTGGTTCGGCGAGGCGGCCCTGAAGGATGACTTCCGCGAGAACAATTTCTTCTCCGACGAGGCCCGCTATCCGATCACCAAGATAAAGACGAATGCCGCGCGGGCCCTGGGCACGAACGCCATGAGCGGCCACGTCTGGAACGACTTCTCCTCGGACACGTACAAGAACCAGCCCTCCGTCGGCGAGATCGACGTGTACAACCCCTACACGGACGCGACGGACAAGTTCACCGTGCCGGCGGGCGGCCCCGGATACTACCGGACGCCGTCACTGATCAACATCTGGTCGTCGGCCCCCTTCTTCCACAATAACATGCTCGGCAAGTACACGGGCGACCCGTCCGTCGCCGGCCGCATGGAGGCCTTCAACGACGCCGCCGAGAAGCTCCTGTGGCCGGAGAAGCGCCTGGGCAAGGACTCGATCTGGCTCACGACTGCGGACTGCCGCCTGCAGATCCAGGGCGCCGTGATCCCCGAGCCGCTGCGCAGCCTCCTGAAGCCGCACTTCGACCCGGACGGCTACCTCCGGATCGGGGACATCCCGGCGGGGACACCCATCAACCTGATCGCAAACATCAATCCCGACGCCGACCCCGCGGAACTGGTTAAGCTCTGCGTGAAGCTCAAGGAGGTGTTCGCCGATATCAAACTGAAGAAGCTCGATCCGGCGGCCACAAAGGCGCTCATGGCCCAGGAGCTCGTGCCCGCGCTGCTGGCCGTTAGCAAGTGCCCGGATTTTGTCACCGACCGCGGCCACACGTTCGGCTCAACCCTGCCGGATTCCGACAAGCGCGCACTGATCGAATTCCTGAAGACCATCTAGCTCCAGCGGCCGCCCGATCCCCCCGGTCCGCACCCGGACCGGGGAGCCGGGCCCGAAGAGCGCCCCAACCCGCATACAACCATGAAACTCAACGACCTCCTGGGAAAATCCCAAAGCGAACTCGACGCCATGTTCGGCGCCAACCAGACCGGCCCCATCCCCGAAGGCAACTCGGAGGGCGACGCCATCGCGCTGGCGGGCCCGTTCTGGACCCGCGTGATCGCCAGGTTCGTCCACGACCTCGCCTGGCAGGGGAAGGTCTTCACCCGGAATCCCGACGGCACCACCACGCTCCTGAACAAGCTGGGCCCCGACGGCACAAGGGAGGTCATGGCCCAGGTGTACTACACGGAGAGCTGGTTCGACGGGAAGAAGTGCATCGTGTTGGACTATTCGAAGTCGGTGCTCCTGGCGCGGAAGATCCGCGACGAGATCCGCCTGGTCGACCCCCAGAACCGCATCTACCTCGGGATCGTCTGGTGGGGGAGCACCCGGCTCATCGACTTCGCCCTGAAGTTTCCGGCCTAGCCCCGCCCAGAGCCCAACGACATGCCAACCGAGCCAAGGGCCTCGATGCCGCCCAGGTGCCGCTGCCGCTGGGCGTGCTGGGGCGCCGGCGTCGCCCTGGCGGCCCTCGCGATCTGGGCTGCCTTGCGCTTCACCAGCGACGTCCCGGTCACGTACGCCAGCAACGAGGACCACTTCAAGTACGGCTCCACGGGCGGCGAGCGCTCGTCGGGCATCCCCTACTCCATCTGGATGGCGCTGCCGGAGCTTTTCCCGCAGTACCTGCCGGGCAAGGGGCTCCAATCGCTCGGGTTCCTGTACGAGCCGGGCAGGGACCTGCCGATCGGCGTCTCGAAGCGCAAGGTGCAGGGAATCGACCGTGTTTTCCTCAACTGCGCGGTCTGCCACGTGGGCTCGGTGCGCGACACGCCGGCGAGCTCCCCCCGGTTCATCCTGGGCATGGCGTCCAACACGGTGGACCTTCAGGGGTTCGAGCGGTTTCTCTCCGCCGTCGCGCTCGACAAGGACTTCACGGGCGACCGGATCGCCCCGGTGATCAAGAAAATGGGCACCGACGACTGGCTCAACCGCGAGCTCATCCGGTACGTCGGCGTCGACCTCATGCGCGACCAGCTCGTCACCCTGCGCCAGATGTTCAGCTTCATGGACGGCGAGCCCGTCTTTGGTCCCGGGCGCTTCGACACCTTCAACCCGCCGAAGGTGCTGCTGAACTTCCGGATGGACAGCCTCCCGGAGGTGGAGCGGATCGGCGTGTGCAACTTCCCCTCGATATGGCACCAGCGCCTTCGCGAGGGCATGGAGCTGCACTGGGACGGAAACAACACGTCCGTGGACGAGCGCAACCGCAGCGCGGCTTTCGGCACGGGGGCGCTCCCGCCCACCCTGGACCGTCCCTCCGTCCACAGGACAGCGGACTGGCTCCTCGACGCGGCGCCGCCCCCGTATCCCTACCCCGTCGATGCGGCCCTCGCCTCGAGGGGAAAGCCCGTCTATGAGCAGTATTGCGCGCGCTGCCACGGTGCGAGCGGCACCGACTTCGCCGGGGAGCTGGTCGGGAAGGTCACGCCGATCGACCTGATCAAGACCGACCGCCACAGGCTCGACTCCTACTCCTTCGCTCTGTGCGTGAACCAGGGCCAGCTGTACGCCGCGTATCCCGAGGAGCGGTTCCAGCATTTCCGGAAGACCAACGGCTACGCCAACCAGCCGCTCGACGGGATCTGGCTGCGCGCCCCGTACCTGCACAACGGCTCAGTTCCCAACCTCCGGTCCCTCCTCGAGCCCGCGTCCAGGCGTCCGGCATCCTTCTACCGGGGGTACGATGTGTATGACCCGAAGAACGTCGGCTTCATCGCCGACGTCCCCGGCGAGAACGGGAGGGCGTATTTCGCCTACGACACGACCCTGCCCGGCAACGGCAACCACGGCCACGAGGGCTGGGCCTACGGCACCGAGCTTTCCGACGACAACAAACTGGCCCTGCTTGAATTCCTAAAGACATTCTGACCATGCACCTCTCCCGCTGCGCGCGCTGGCTCATCGCCATACTGGCTATCCTCTGCTTTGTCGTCGTCTTTGCGTGGTACAAGTTCTTCCGCGAGGTGCCCCAACCCGCGTTCGCCGACGAGGGGGAGCGCTTCAAGTACGGCTCCGTCGGGGCCGAAAACTCGCGCGGCATCCCCTACTGGATCTGGCTCGTGCTCCCGCGCGTGTTCCCGGACCTCATGCCCGGCCCCGGCGGCTACAAGTCGTTCGGCGTCGTCTGGGAGCCCGGCCAGGAGATACCCGTCGGATTCTCCAAGAGGACGATCGGCTTCCCGCGCATAGCGAACAACTGCGCTATCTGCCACGTCGGCACGTGGCGCACGGACGCAAGCGACCTGCCGCACGTGGTGATCGGCGCCCCTGCGCACACCTCGAACCTGCAGAGCATGATCCGCTTCCTGACAAACTGCGCCGCGGACCCGCGGTTCAACGCCGACACGCTTCTCGGCCAGATTGAGCGCGAGACGAAGCTCTCGCTGGTCGACCGGCTGATCTACCGCTTCGCGCTCATCCCGCTCACCCGGAGCGCCCTCCAGAAGCAGGCCACGACGATGGCATGGATGAACCGGCCCGGCTGGCCGGACTGGGGCACGGGCCGCGACGACCCGATGAACCTCACGAAGTATTTCATGACGTCCATGCCGGTGGACAACACCACGGGCCAGGCGGACTTCCCCTCGGTCTGGAACCTCAAGATCCGCAAGGGCGACGGCCTGTTCCTGAACTGGAGCTGCGACACGCCGGCCGTCCGCTCGGTCCTCATCGACTCGGCGCTCGGGCTCGGAGCCGCTCCGGATCCGACGGTCCCGCTCGACACGCTCAACTGGAGGCTCGAGCGGCGCGCGTGGTTCGTCGTGCGGATGGCGGAGCTCGACGAGTACCTTAGCGCCCTCGCGCCGCCCCCGTACCCGTTTCCGGTCGACGCCGCGCTCGCCGCCAAGGGGAAGCAGGTTTACGCCCAGAGCTGCGCGTCGTGCCATGAGCCCGGCCAGCCCCAGACCAGCAGGCTCATCCCCATCGCCGACATAGGCACCGACCGCAACCGCATGGACACGTGGAACCAGGCCGCCGCCGACCAGGCCAACGAGAAGGTGAAGGAGATCGGCATCATCCGGCCGAACATGGTCAAGCAGGAGGGCTACCAGTCGCCCCCGCTCGACGGCCTGTGGATGCGCGCGCCGTACCTTCACAACGGCTCGGTGCCGACGCTGCGCGACCTGATGGCGCCCGTGGCCGAGCGCACAAAGGTCTTCTACCGCGGCTATGATGTCTACGATCCCGTCAACGTGGGTTTCGTCACGGCGGGAGCTGCCGCCGAGCGCGAAGGATGGAAGAACGACACCTCGGTTCGCGGCAACGGCAACCAGGGCCACACCTACGGCGTGGAACTCCCCGAGCAGGACAAGAACGCCCTCCTGGAGTACATGAAGACGCTCTGATTCAGCTGGAAGGGCGAAAAAGGCTCGAACACAGTCGCCGGCTAGGCAAGGAAGCCAAGAGTCGAGGACGCCCCATGGACACGCAGACCCCCGGCGGCAGAGACGCTGCCCCTGATCATCGCGGCGGGCCTCAGCCTGCCGGGCGGCTGGAACCTGATTTCCACAGCGGCCGCGCTCGCGGCTGTCCGGGGTGATCGGCCGCCCCTGACCCCCGCCCGGCCATGCAACGCATCCGCAGGCTTCGCCGCTTCGAGCTGCCTGTCGACACGACGGCGCTCGCGCGCTACCTCATCGGGAAGATCCTTGTGCGCAACACGCCCGAAGGCCGCATGAGCGGGCGCATTGTCGAGTCGGAGGCCTACGTGGTGGGCGATGCGGCGGCGCACTCCCACCGCGGGATGACGCCGCGCAACCGGTCGCTGTTTCTCGAGCATGGGCACGCCTACGTTTACTTCATTTACGGCAACTGGTTCTCGGTCAATATGTCGGGCGAGGTGGAGGGAGTCGGCGGAGGAGTCCTGCTCCGGGCGCTGGAACCGACGGAGGGCGTTGAGCTGATGCGGCGGCGCAGGCCTGAAGCGCCCTTGCACAGGCTGGCGTCCGGGCCGGGCTGCCTCGCCATGGCGCTCGACATCGACAGGCGATTCGACGGGCTGGACCTGTGCGCGGCGGGGCCGATCTGGATCGGCGCACCCGTGAAGAAGTCCGGGAGGATCCGGGTCGGCAAGAGCGTGCGCATTGGCGTCGCGCGGGAGGCTCACCGCATGCTCCGCTTCTACGAGCGAGGCAACCCCTGCGTCAGCGGCCCGAGACGCCTCGGGGTCTAGCAGAAAAGTGGACGGTGGCGATACGCGCCGGCGCCTTCAGCGACACGGTCCGGGACGGTGCGCGGGCGAATGGCTTTTGGACAACGGCGCGACAATCGGCGCGTTGCAATTGCCAAAATCCGCGCAGCCGCCCGGGCAGGTTTGGGCCAGATTACCAGACCCCCATACCCCATGGATCTTTCCACCCCATACCTCGGCTTGAAGCTCGTTTCCCCGCTTGCGGTCGGTGCTTCACCGCTCGCGGACGACATCCATATGGCCCGCCAGATCCAGGATGCCGGGGCCGGCGCCATCGTGATGCGCTCGCTCTTCGAGGAGCAGATCTACCTCGACGAGATTTCGCGCGCGCCGCAGCCGCAACTTGTGGCCACAGACGGCTTCCACGAGCGCGCCATGTTCCCCGCTCTTGCGGATTACCAGCTCAACCCCGACCAATACCTACGCCAGATCGAGCAACTCAAGGCGGCCCTGAACATACCGGTCATCGCCTCGCTCAATGGGTGCCGGCCGGGCGGATGGATCGACTACGCCAGCCGTTTTGAGGCAGCCGGAGCTGATGCGATCGAGCTCAATCTCTACCACTTCTCGACAGACCCGGGCTCCTCATCGCTCGATGTCGAGGCCGAGATGCTCGAGACCGTCCGGCTGGTGAAAAGCTCCGTCCACATCCCGGTGGCGGTCAAGCTGCAGCCCTTCTACACCTCGCCGGCCCATTTCGTCCAGAAGCTGGGCAGGGCCGGCGCCGACGGGATCGTCGTGTTCAACCGGTTTTACCAGGCTGATATCGACATCGCGGATCAGGAGCCGGAGACGCGGCTGCGCCTCTCCGATCCGGCAGAGCTTCTGTTGCGCCTGCGCTGGCTCGCGATTCTTTCCCCGCGGACGCGCTGCTCGCTCGCGCTGACCGGGGGCGTTCACGACGGCAGCGACGTGATCAAGGGGATTCTCGCCGGCGCACACGTGGTGCAGCTGGTTTCCGTGCTCCTGCGGCACGGGCCGCGGTTTCTCTCCACGCTCACCGAAAGCCTGCGGAAATGGATGGTCGAGCGGGGCTATGAGGCCATCTCCGACTTCCGCGGCTCGATGAACCTCGATCGCTGCTCGGACGCGGCCGCGTTCGAGCGCGGCAGCTACCAGCGCATCCTGCAGAACTGGCGCGTCTAGCAATGCCTTGAACGGAGCCAGCGGCGTCTGCATCCGCCGGTGAGAGGCCGAATGGCGTTGACCCAGGCCCAGGCGGCCGTGCGGCCATCGCCACGCGCGCCCGTCTCCCTCACCCAACCAGGCGCTGGACGCCACCAGGATCCAAGGCGTTGGCGTTGAATCGGCTGCGCAGAAGGCGGTCCGTTTCATGGAGCCGCCCATCCGGGCCCCAACGGGAGCAAATTCTGGCGCAGGATCGGCAATCCATGCGCAGCATCGTTCCGGAACCCGTGCTAGGTTACCCTTGGAATTGAGGTATCGCCAAAGAAGAATCCACTCCCGGCCATGAAAACCATTCTTGTCCCCATTGATTTTTCGGACGCCACCAGCCCGGTGGTGGAGGCGGGAGGCGTGCTCGCACGGGCGGTCCGGGCCAAGGTCGTCCTCGCGCACGTCATCCGGCCCGCTTCGATCGTGAACGAATTCAGCGCGGTTGTGGAAAGCTTCACCGCGGCCGTCGAGAGCAACGCATCCGAGCAGCTTTCCCAATGGGAGGCGGAGCTTCAGAAGGGTGGCTTCACGGTGGAGAGGAGCATCCTGCACGGCCAGCCGGCTGCCTCCATCCGCGAGGAGGCCGAGCGGCTCGCCGCCGACTACATCGTGGTCGGATCCCACGGCCATGGAGCGTTGTACGACCTGGTCGTCGGGAGCACCGCAAGCGCCCTGCTCAAGGACGCGCCCTGCCCCGTATTGATCGTCCCGGTCACGAACCCCAAGGCCACCCTGACCGGATCCAGCACCGAAGCCGCGGCGCAGCCCTAGGGCGCCCCGCCACACCCGGCGACCGCCTCGGGCGCGTCAGCTGGCCGCGGCCGCCAGTTTGGCCTCAGGCACCAAAGCCGGCTTCGCTTTTGCGATCGCGACGGCCGACGGGACGATCAGCACCGGGCAAGCCGCCTTCTTCAGCACGCCATGGGTAGTGCTGCCGACGAGGAGATCGTAGAGCGCCGTGTGGCCGTGGGAGCCGACCACGATAAAGTCCGCGCCGTTGCCGAGCGCCTCGCGCACGATCTCATCGGCGGGAACGCCAGTGGCCGTCAACGTCTCGGTGGCCAGGCCGGTCAGGCATCCGGCAAGATTGCCGAGGCGCCGGACGGCGTCCCTCTCGGTCGCGGCCAGCAGCTGCGCCGCCTCGTCCTCGCTGATCTGATACGAAGCCATGGGGGGCGGAGCCGGCACTACGTGCAGAAGCAGGACCCGGGCCTTCAGGGCCCGGGCGAGGCCGGCCACGACGCCGAGGACCGGCTCGGTTACCGGCGAAAAGTCGATAGCGGCGAGGACTGTTTTCATGGGGTATGAGCCACCGGCAGCGGTCAGGCGGCGAACACTAGGGCGCGGTCCTCACGCAGGCCGGCCCCCGAAGAACCGTGCAGCCGTTCCCGGTACACAGTGGGCGCCTCGCCGGCGATCCGGCGGAACACCCGGTTGAATTGGGAGAGCGACTGGAAGCCGGCCTCAAAGGCGGCCTCGCTGATCCGCTTGTGCGGGTCGAGAAGGAGGTTCTTGACGCTCTCCACCCGCAGCCGGGCGAGGTAGTCCACGAACGTCACTCCCGTCACCTTCCGGAAGGTCTTGCAGAAGTAGAAGGCGCTCATGTTGACGGCCCGGGCCACGTCCCCGAGGGAGATCTCCTCCGTCTGGTGCTCTGCTATGAAGCTTCGGGCCTTGGCGACTGCCGGGAGCTCGGACGCGGCCCGCGTGACCATGAGCTGGTTGGTCATCGTCGACAGATGCTCGGCGAAGATGGTCAGGAGGCGCAGGATCGATCCGTACTGCGACCGGGTCACGACCCGAGTCTCGAAATAGGTCTTCTCGACCTCGGCCCGGGAGACGTGCAGGCCGCACTCCGTCAGGCGGCGCAGAGTGCGCCGGAATCGGGCGGCAGACGGGCGACGCAGCATGACCTGTCCGGTCCGCAGGTAGGCGACGACATTCTCTCCGACTCGGATCGGCACCGCCGACTCGGCCAGGCCGGCGTAGCACTCGATGGTGCGCGGACCCGAGAAGGAGGATTCCTCCACCTCCTGCTGGAGCCGCAGGCACGCCGCGCAGCTCTTGTTGGCTGTCTCCATGAAGGTGCAGAAGGGGTTCACGTTCTTCGCCTCCTTCAGGGACGAATTGAAGGTTCCAACCGCCCGAAGCGCAAGCGGCAGGCCGGTCGTGGCCTGGAACGCGTCCTCGTAGGTGCGGTAGATCTCCGACCTCTGCAGGTGGGAGACTATCTCGCGGCTCTGCCGGGCGCGATCCTCGGAGGAAGCGGCATCGTCACGCGGGTCGGGAGCGGCAGCGGAACGGGCTGTTGCGAGGCCAGCGGTCAATGTGGTGTCCATGCCCACCAGAATACCCAAGGGCACACCGCCTGCATATAGAAGTCGCGCCCGCATCTGGCTAAGGAAAACCCTTAGTTCGCGCCCGCTGCATTCCGCGATTGCCGGCGTCCGCCGCTTGCGCGACGCGGGGAAACTACGCCTCGCTCCCCGGGGTCTCCACCCAGCGCACCGCACGGTGCACGAGCGCGGTGGCGCCGGTCAGGCCAAGCTTTTCCTTTATGTGGCTGCGGTGAACGTCGACCGTCTTGGGGCTCAGGTGAAGCAGCTCGGAGATGTCGCGCGTGCTCTTGCCCTGGCCGATGAGGCGAAAGACCTCGAATTCGCGGTCCGTCAGCTTCTCGATCGGCGAGGACGACCCACGCGGACGACGGGCCGACAGGCCGTCCAGCACGCTGGCCGCCATCCGCGGGCTCACGTAGATCTCGCCGCGCAGGACCTTCCGGATGGCTGCAAGGAGATTGTCGCCGCCCGCCTCCTTCATGATGTACCCGCGTGCGCCGGAGCGCAGCGCGCGCTCGGCGTAGATGGCCTCGTCATGCATCGAGACCACAAGGACGAGGAGGTCTGGGTACTGGGCGCTCAGGTCCTTGATGAACTCGAGGCCGCTGCGCCCCGGCATGGTGATGTCGGCCAGCACGAGATCAGGAGCCGCTTGCGCCAGCTCGCGAAACGCCTCGGCCGGATTCCCGGCCTCTCCGCAGAAGGCCAGATCCGGCTGGCGCTCGATGAGCTGGGCCAACCCGGCCCGCATGAAGGGATGGTCATCGACCAGAAAAACCCTCTTCTTCCCGGTTGCGGCCGGGTCGCGGGCGCCGGATGAGGGCCCAGTCGGGGCCGGCCGGACATCTCGCCCGGCCGCCTTCACGTCTTTCGCGGCAGGACGCAGACCACGCTCACGCCCCCTCCCGGCCTCGCCTCCACCGTCAGCGTGGCGCCGATTATCCCCGCCCGGTACTTCATGACGCCCACCCCCATGCCACGGGACCGAACCTTCGGCATGCCCTTGCCATTGTCGGAGATCTCGAGGCGAAGCGCGCCTCCTTTTTCCTCCCACCGCAGCACCACCTCGCTCGCCCCGCTGTGCTTGACGGCGTTGTTGACCGCCTCCTGCGCGATCCGAAAGAGATGCCCGGCGACCATGCGATCGGTCAGCGGCGGGGCCGAGACGATTTCCACGCGGCAGCGCAGGCGGCCGAGCGAATTGGCGTGCTCCGCGAGGTCCGCAAGGCCGTTCTGGAGCCCATCGGGCTGCTCGTCGAACGGCGAAAGCCCGCGGGCCAGCGCCCGGGTCTGCGCGATCGTATCGCGGAGCATGCCGGCGATTTCTTCAACCTGCTTGGCCAGCTGCGGGTCGAGCGCGCCGACGTCGTTCTTCAGCCCCACGCACATGAGTTCGATCGCCGTGAGCTGCTGGCCCACGCCGTCGTGCAGGTCGGCGCCGAACCGCTGCCGCTCCTTCTCGCTGATGTCCTGGATTTCCTTCTCCAGGCGCCGCTGCTCGGCCTGGGCAGCTGCCAGCGACCGCTCCCTATCCAGGGCGGCCAGGGCGCGCTTCACCACCGACGGCAGCAGGTCGAGAATGCCGGTGTCCTTCATCAGGTAGTCGAGGGCTCCATGCTTCATCATCTCCACGGCCACCTTCTCGTTTCCCTGGCCGGTGATGACGACGAAAGGTACGGAGAGGTTCTCGTGCTTCAGCCGGTCGAGGAGCGTCGTTCCCGCCATATCCCTGAGCTGCAGGTCGAGGAGCAGCAGGTCGGGCCGGCGCTCGCGCAGGGCCGCGACCGCCGTGGCTCCGGAATCGGCGGACGCCACGGCGTACCCTTCAGCGTGCAGGGTGTCCGAGATGAGCAGCCGCAGGCCCTCGTCGTCGTCGACGACCATGATCTCGGAATCTCGCGGGCGAACGGACATCGGGATCAGCTCTTTTTTGCGGGCGGTATGAGGAGGAGGGTCATGAAGAGGCCGAGGCGGCGGATCGCCTCGGTGAACTTGTCGTAATCGACTGGCTTCTGGAGATAGACATCGCAACCGAGGGCGTGGCAACGCTCGACTTCGCGCGCGTCGTCCGCCGTCGTGAGGGCTATTATGGGCAGGTTGCGCAGCTCCGGGTCCGCCTTCAGCCGGCGCAACACCTCGACGCCATCCACCTTCGGCATGCGGATGTCGAGCAGCATCAGGTAGGCGCCTCCCCTGACCGCGTGGGGACCGGGGCCCGCCGGGAAGAAGAAGTCCAGCACAGACTGGCCGTCGCGGAAATGCTGGATCGAGTTGCTCAGCCCGGCGGCCTCAAGGCTCGCGCGGGCGAGGATCGCATGACCCTCGTCATCGTCGACGATAAGGATGGCAGGGGCACGGGCGCCGGCGTTGTTCATGGCATGGGCAGAGGTTGCGGTTCGGTCGATGGAAGCGAAAAGTGGAACGTGCACCCGCCTTCCCCGGCGCTCTCCACCCAGATCCTTCCCTTTTGGCGCTCGAGCACCCGGCGGGCGATCGTGAGGCCCAGCCCCTCTCCCGGCGGGCCGTCCGGGTCCAGGCGGTGGAAGATCTCGAAGGCCTTCGCCTGGTGTTCCGGGGCTATGCCAACCCCGTTGTCCGCGACCGAGTAGACGGCCTGGCCGTCCTCGAGATGGCCATCCACCACGATCCTCGGGGCGCGGTCCGGATGGCGATACTTGAGGGCGTTGTCGATGAGGTTGCCGAGGACCTGGCTCGTCTGCACCTTGTCGCCGAATCCAGCGGGCAGCGGGCCCGCCCTTACGTCGGCCTTCGCAGCGTCGAGCTGGAACCTCATGGCGGAGAATGCGTCCGCAACCATGGCATCCATGTCGAGCTGCTCGATGGTCAGGGCCTCCCGGCCGAGGCGGGAAAAGCGCAGGAGTCCTGCCAAGAGCGCGTCCATCCGGCTCACCCCGGCGTTGATGAATTTCAGCGCCTGGGGGATCGCGACCTCCAGCGGCTGCCTCACTGCAGAGGCGGGCACCGCCCTGTCCGGGACCGCGGAGAATGCCAGCTGGATCCTCTCGCACGCGCAGGTCAGCTGCTTGCCGAAGCCTTGCACGTTGATCAGGGGCGACCGCAGGTCGTGCGACAGGGTGTTGACGATCGCCTCCAGCTCCTTGTTCTTCTCCGCCAGATCCTCGGCGTAGCGCTGCAGCTGGGCCTCGTCCGCCTTGCGCTGGGTGATGTCGGTGCGGATCGCGACGTACTGCGTCGGCTCTCCGGCCGGGCCCATGCAGGCATAGATGGTCGTGTCGACCCAATAGGTGCTGCCGTCCTTTGCGCGGTTGCGGATCTCCCCATGCCAGGTCCTGCCGGAAGCGATCGTGCTCCAGATGCCATGGAAGAACGCCTTGGGGTGGTAGCCCGAGTTGATGATCCGGTGGTCCTTTCCCATCAGCTCCCTGCGGGAGTATTTCGAGATGGAGCAGAACTTGTCATTGACGTAGGTGATGCACCCCGACGCGTCGGTGATCGCCACGATGGAGTGCTGGTCCAGGGCGGCCTTGATGTCCTGCAGCTCTTTTACAGTGGTGCGCATGCGCTTTCCCGATCGTGTAGGGCCACCGGTTCCTCGGGGAGTCCTTGGGGTGCCGGCCTCTCGGCCCCGGCCATCCCGCGCCGCATTCCCAAGGTCGCGATCGCCAGGGATGCCAGGGAGCTGGCGGGCATGAGGACCGCGGCAACCAGGGGATTCACCCTGCCCGCCATCGCGAGCCCGGCCGCCGCAACATTGTAGGCGACCGAGAAGGTGATGATCGCGCCCTGGACGCGCCGATGGGTGCGTTCCATGCCAATGAGCTCCCGGATCCCGCCGATGCCCTTCCGCAGGTAGTAGAAGTCGGCCTTGCCCTCCAGGATGCCGCGATGGATTACCGGCGTTCCCCGGCAAAGCGCCCGGGTGATTGGGATAACGGCCATGGAAAAGGTGGGCGCGGCTAGGGGGGCGAACGGGTCCGAACCAGCGTATCGTTTCCTGTCCCCACCGTGCTCCGCGCCCTTTGGCGGCATTTGCGCATTTCTTGGCCTTCGGCGGAAAACCCTCTGGAAGGGCATGTTTTGGCTCCCGCGGGCCCCGCCCGAACGCCGCGGGAGAATGGTGGCGGCGCCATCCTGGCAAGAGATGCGCGGGGCTCGTCAACAAATGCGGAGCAATGAAGGCGCGGGGCGTAGTATGGTCGGGGCATGGACGAGAGCCTGCTGAAGCGCCTCCGAGCCCGCCGTCCTGCGATTCGGCGGGATTGGGAGGCCTTCCTGCGCGCCGAGCCGGTGGCCACGCCGCTCGGGAACCCCGACATTCTGGCTCACCTGATCGGCCGCACCCTGAACGTGCTCTTCGCCTCCCTGGGCGCCGGATGCCGGCGCCGGCCCGCTCAGCCCTGCTCCTATGCGGCCGTCCGCGCCATCTGCGACTGCGGCCGAAACCCGCTGCTCGCCTACTTCATGGCGGGCGAGCGGGCGCTGCAGGGTGCGCTATCCCTGGCGTGGTCGGAGGCACGCGACCTGGCGCCGGAGACATGGGACAGGGCCGCGGCCGAGCTGTACCTGGTCCTGCACGACATCGCCCGGCGCGAGGTGGAATCGTTCTGCTCCCTCTGCCAGCAGATGGATGCGGCGCGGCCGGCGATATCGGCGGTGTCGGCCGCCTGAACGCGATCCGCGCGCGCCGGAGCGCATCCGGCTTCAATGCGTCTTCTCAGGGTGCGGGCCGGGACAGCCCGCCCCGAAGCTTCACTTCGCAAACGTGCGGATGTACTTCACGACGGCCGTGATCTCGTCGTCCGAGAGCTTGTCCTTCATGGGCTTCATCTGGACCACTCCGTCCTTGCTCTGCGAACCCTCCTTCAGGTCCTTGAACGCAGTCTCATCGGTGAATGACTTCTGGTACTGGGCGTCGGTCAGGTCCTTGACCTTGAGCATCCGCCCGGCCTTGGTATGGCCGGCGCCGTCGCTGCCGTGGCACGACGCGCAGTATTTCGCATAGTTGTCGCCAGCGTCGGCGCCAAAGACCGCCGGGGCTGCAAGGAGAACGGAGGACGCGAATCCAAGGAGCATGTATTTTTTCATGTGAGTCACTTTTTGTTGGGGCGGGTACCGAATCACCCGGCAATCTAGCCGGAATGGCCCGCCTCGTACAGCCAATCCTGCGCGAATCTCGCCGGCGCCGCGGCTGAAGGCGGCTGCCGGACGGCGGGAAGGGGCGCCGGAGGCGCAGGTCCCGGGTTGGTAGCCACGGGGAGTATCCCCGCCGTGGATCGGGGGCTCAGGCCGGGCCGGCGAGAGCGGCGCTGCGCCATTTGGCACGGGGGATCGCCGCGACGCCGATCACCGCCAGCTGCAGGGCGACGAAGGCGACGAGGCCCTGGAACGCCGCGTTGGTGAAGCCGTAGCTGTGCAGGCCGACCCCGAGCATATTGGTGCCGAACCAGCTCCATGCCGTCACGATGTTGCCGAACACGGCCAGGCACATTAGCCCGCGCTGCCTGACGAGGCCGCCCCACCGGCAGTGGAGGATGACCGCGTTCCAGAGGACGATGATGAGCGCGCCGTTCTCCTTCGGATCCCAGCCCCAGAATCGGCCCCAGGACTGGTCCGCCCAGATGCCGCCCAGCACCGTGCCCACAAAGCTGAAAAGCGTCGCGAAGCAGACGATGCCGTAGACCATGCCGGCCAGCGAGTCGGCCGTCGGGCGGTCGAGGGTGCGGCTGAACACGCCGCGCACGATGTAGATGATCGCCAGGAAGCCGGCCAGGAAGGTCGAGGCGTAGCCCGTCGTCACCGTCACCACGTGGGTCGACAGCCAGAAGTTCGAGTCGAGCACCGCGCGCATCATTTCCAGCGTGTCGCCGCTGAGCGACAGGTTGTGGGCGATCACAAGCGTGCCGAAGCCGATCAGCGAGCCGGCCGAGCTCGCCACCGCGTTGCGGTTGAGCCGCTCGAGGACCAGGCACAGGGCCACCGATCCCCAGCCGATGAACAGCGCCGAGGAGTAGAGGTTGGTCACCGGGGGCCGGCCCTCGAGCCACATGCGGGCGACGATCCCCGCGGTCGCCAGGAGAAAGGCGACGGTCATGAGCCGGAAGGCGGCGCGCCCCAGCTCGGCGGGCCATTTGAGCCAGGACGCCACGGCCAGCAGGAACGCCGCCACATAGAGGACCAGGCTCGTGAAGAAGGGCTCCGCCTGGTTGAAGAGGCTCTCAAGGGAGCATCGGCGCAGTAGCGGGGCGAACCGCGGGGACAGGTCGGCCCGGTAGGCCCCGACCGCGGCGTTGAAATCCGCGGCCTGCCCGGCCTTCCAGGCCCGCCCAATCGCGGCGTAGAAACGCACCGGCCGATCCACCGCTCCCGCGGGCAGCGCCCGCAGCAGGGACCGCCCCATGCTCTGCCATTCGTCGAGGCGGGCCGACGGCGCGGGCGGCGGAATGGCCCGCAGCAGGCTGAACGCCTCCATCGTCTCGAAGCCGGGGCGGCCCGCAGCGAGCCGGCCCGGATCGTCCAGGACCGCGGACAGGTCGAAGCCGTCGGGCGTCTGCAGGCTGTATTTCAGCCGGCCGTAGTATTCCAGGTGCTCGCGCAGCTCGACGACCGCGCGCTGGAAGGAGGTGCGCGCCGCGGCGTCCACCGGACCGGCCAATTGCGCCTGTCGATCGAGCTCCGGCAGCCCGGACTGGAGCTGCGCGAAGGAGAACCTCACCTGGCCCGCGCTTTCGCCGGCGCCCAGGCCGAAGAGCGAGAGCACCTCGGAATTGTCGATGCGGAATATCCGGTAGGCGTCGGCAACCTCGGGCCGGAACAGCACGTCGAGGAGCCACTCCTCCGGCGTCAGCGCGCGGCCGTCGGCCGCGGCAAGCCGCTGGCGTCCCTGCAGCATGAGGAGGCTCGTGCGGGCGACCGTGTCCATCGGCTTGATGCGTCCGTCGGCCAGCACCGGCAGCCGCCCGAACGACGCCAGGTCGAACGCGCCAGGATTGCCGCGCGGCACCAGGGTGGATCCGATCCAGACCAGCGCGAGCACCAGCGCCCCGGAGGCCATGTATCTTCTCATGGCGAAGGGGGAGAGGAGGCCATGCCCGGGGCGGCGGCCGCGGCCCGGTTCCCCGGGGGTGCGCCGGGGCGGCGCCGGAAGAACGCAAGGAGATGGATGCCGAACTGGCCGGCCAGGCCGAGGGCGATCAGCGCGCAGGACACGTACGGGATCCGCCAGCTCGGGTTGCGCACGACCTGGAGCACCGTCGTGCGGTCATTGTTGGCGTACCCCGCCTGGTAGAAGGCGCGGCCACCGAAGCGCAGCGGACTGTTCATGAAGATCCGGATCTCGCGGTCGTCGCGGCCGTCGTCGCTTCGCAGGCGGATCGTGCTCGCGAAGTCCCTGGGAATGTCGGTGCCCGGATAGATGTCGTGGGTGAACTTAAGGAGCGTGATGGTGAACGGCAGGTAGTCGCGCCTTGCGCGAAGAGCGAGGCGCCAGGTCCGCCCCTGGTACGCAAACGCCTCCGGCTGCTGCAGCATGGTCGAGACGAGGAACGTGCCCTGGGATCCCTCCGGCCCGGCGAGCTCGACGTAGCCGGTCGGCCAGTTGGCCTCATCCGGCTTGGTCGTGAGGGGTATCGGGGTGGCCACGATGTCTGCGCCCTCCCCCGCCGTCGCCACGCTCGGCGGGCCGCCGGGTGCCTGGGACCGGGTCCGCAACATGGCGTTGGGAAAGAAGGCCACGGGTTTCACGAGGAACGGCAGCATCGGATGCTGGATCGGGGCGCCCGCGGCAAGGAGCGCCGCCGGGATGGCGACCACGTCGTCGTACCCAGGATGGGTGGTTTCGACGATGGCGAGCTCGGTCTCGCGAAAGCTTTCCGAGTAGCGCCGAGTCTGGCCGACGTCGATCCGCATCTGGTGGTCCTGCTGCAGCATCCCGGAAAGGCCCTCCCCGACCAGCAGGAGGATGAGGCCGGCGTGCGTCAGCCAGATGCCCAATTTGTTCCAGGCAAAGCGGAAGCGGTAGAGATGGGCCGCCACCAGGTTGACGATCAACACCCCGCCCAGCAGGAAGCCGCCGGGAAAGACCGGAAAAAGGAACCCGGTGCCGGGAACGTGGCCGAAGACGAAGAACGAGCGAAAATACTTCTCCTGCACGCCCCAGACACCGAGATGCACCTGGTCGAGCGTCGCGGCGAAGACCAGCATGATGGAAAGCAGCAGCAGGACGACCGTGAGCCGGAGCGACGTGAACAGGGCGAACGGATTCGGGCGGGGCATGGGCATCGGCTCAGGGGGCCCGGACCGTCTTGAGGAAGGAAAGGAAGGACGGCTTCGCCCGGGCGACGGCGTCGGCCGGGCCCGTCAGCTTGAAGAACCACGTGGCGCCGTTCCACGGCAGGAGTGCGGCCACGACCGACGAGGAGGCGCCCTCGGAGTCGACCAGGAGGAAATGCAGCCCGTTGCTCTCTACCGGGGTCGTCGCCCGGCCGAGGCCGGTTTCGTCCACCGGGGCCAGACCCGCCTGCCCCCGCCAGCGATTCACATTGGCGAGGACCCCGCCGACCCCGCCTGGGAAGGCCGTGATCGCCACCTCGGCCCCGCCGCCGAGGGAATAGCTGCCCTTGCGCATGGCGTTGCCGGGCAGGTTCTGCCAGTCGGCCGGCGCCTGCCAGAGGAGCGAGGCGCCGCGCTCGGCCTTTACCGGGATGGAATCCATTCCCGCGCCGCCCGCGGCGGGCTGGACCAGCGGTACGCCCGTCTCGCGGCCGCTCCTGGGCAGGTCGTTCGTGTTGGACGGGGCGGGGCCGCCCTGGGCCAGCGGCAGCCGGCCCGCCGACCCATCCCCCAGGCTGACTGACTTAAGAAAGGCGATGAAGGCGTCCTTTTGCGTTTCGACCAGGTCGGACGACCCTATCATCTTGAAGAACCACACCCGGTCCGGCTGCCGGAGCCAGGCCCCCAGGATGCGCACGGCTCCCTTCTCGGCGACCGTGCCGGCCATGTCGGCGAGGACAAACTGGCCGGCGGCGGCCGCCAGGCTCTGCACCTGGCCGGGCATCTCGGAGGCGGAAACCGGCGCGAGCTTCAGCTGGTCGCGCCAGCGGTTGATGTTTGCCAGGTCATCGCCGCCGGTGCCGGGCAACGACACCACAGACACGTCGGCGGTGGCGCCCGCTGCGCCGGCCACCAGGAAGCTGCCCTGGCGCATGGCGGCCGCAGGTTGCAGCTGCCAGCCGTCCGGCACCGTCCAGTGGATGGCAGGCGCGCCGGATTGGGACGCGGCCTCCGGAGCCGGGGCTTGCTCGGCATCGGGTTCCTTCGGGATCCGATAGCTGGTGATGCTCCTGTCCCTGCAAGCGGCCAGCCCGGAACAGACGCCCACCGCCAGAAGGAGGGTTATCCGGCGCTTGGTCGGGGGAACGCTTGGCATACCATGGGAAGAGGCTCGTGGCGGAAATCAATTGCGCTTCGGGGGCGAGGCCCGGGATTGACGCAGGGCCGGTCCCGGCTGTCGAAGGCAAAGCTTGCGCAGTTCTTGCGAAACCTTGCGCGAGAGTTGCGCGGCCTCGCGCAACCGACGCCGCGATTCCGCGGATTCACGAAATCTTATCCGCCCGTTAATGCATGCTTATCGCCAATTTATGCACGCTTCTCGCCAAAGGATGCGCAGATGAAACGACCGCTCGCATGGCAGACTGGCGTCAGCCAAGACGCCTTCCCGAAGTTCACCGGGC
Organism: uncultured Opitutaceae bacterium; assembly: GCA_937889545.1. Lineage (GTDB taxonomy): Bacteria > Verrucomicrobiota > Verrucomicrobiia > Opitutales > Opitutaceae > Palsa-1447. Next base: position 12,802 of record CALAOT010000004.1, on the reverse strand, counting down.
ATCTCCAACAAACCTATCCCTCACCGTGAGAAAACTAAGACGCCTGTCCGCGAACCAACTGATATTCGGGGGCTGCGCCCTCTGGTCCCTGCTCCTGATCTCCTGCGAAACCGCGAGCCGCATCGAGGTGCCTCCGGGCGCGGGCACCCCCGGGGCCACGTATGTCGGCAGCAAGGAGTGCGCGCAGTGCCACTCCGAGCGGGTCAGCGAGTTCCCCGGCTCGACCCACGCGAGGATCGCGGTCGCCGAGGCCAAGGTCGCCGGCACCGGCTGCGAGGCCTGCCACGGCCCGGGCAGCCTGCACGTGCAGGCGGGCGGTAAGGCCGGCACCATCGTCAATCCTCGCAAGTCGCCCGAGGCCTGCTTCGAGTGCCACTCAGACAAGCGCGGCGAGATGAGCCTGCCCCACTCCCACCCGGTCCTGACCGGCCAAGTCAGCTGCGTGGACTGCCACGACGTGCACAAGGGCAACGCGGTGCGCGGCGGCGGCGCCGCCCTGGCGTCCCGGACTGAGACCTGCCTTCGCTGCCACACCGCCCAGGCCGGCCCCTTCACCTACCCGCACGGCGCGATCCGCGAGGAAGGCTGCACGGCCTGCCACAACCCCCACGGCTCGGTCAACGACAAGATGCTGGTCGCACGCGACGCCAACCTGTGCCTGCGCTGCCATCTCGCCGACCTGGCCCCCGGCTTCAACCTCGGCGGCTATGGTGCGGGCTCCACCCACGCCAGCGCCGTCGGCTCCAGGCTCTCCGAGGGCACCTGCTGGTCGGCCAACTGCCACGAGGACGTCCACGGCTCCAATGTAAACGCTTCCCTCCGGCCCTAACCTACCAAGGAAACCAAGATCATGATCGCCACTCCCTCAGCACTCCTGCGCAGCGCCGGTCTGATTTGCGCCGGCGCGGTCCTCGCCCTTCCAACGGCACGGGCCGCGTCGGATGAGACGTCGGTCCCCACCGACGCCTTCCCGAATTACGAAAGCTACATAAAGATTTCGGGCTCGGCGGCCTGGGTCAACGGCGACGACGCCGCGTTCGCCAAGACGACGGGCATGCCCAGCGCGGGCGCCGCAGGCATCGAGGACTTCTACTATACGAAGGACGTCAACGACAACACGACGGTGACGGCAAAGGGCCATGCCATGGCCGGGACGGAGGACTATCTCGCGGACTTCAACGTCACCACGGCCAACCTCGGATCCATCGACGCCGGCTACAAGCGGTTCCGCACGTTCTACGACGGGGTCGGCGGATTCTTCCCGCTGGCAAACAAGTTCGAGGTGATGGGCCCGGAGGACCTTCACGTGGACCGCAGCTCGTTCTGGGTGGATGCGAAGCTGGCCCTGCCGAACCGTCCGGTCTTCACGATCAGCTACCACGACGAGAAGCGGACCGGCATGAAGGACTCCACCGAGTGGGGCGCGATAATCAATCCGAACGCGACCGTGGTTAAGGGGGCCTTCGTGGGAACGGCCCTGCCGGTAAACACCCCTTACATCGCCCCCAATGTCCAGATGCTTGACGAGCACCACCAGATCCTCGAGGGCTCGATGGTCGCGACGATCGGGAAGACAACCGAAACCCTCAGGTTGACCGAGGACTGGGTCAACAACAACGACGCCCGCGTCTACGTCAGGTATCCGAACTCCAACGTGATCGCTGACCCGACTGTCACGGTCCAGGACGACGGGGAAACGCGGGATGCAAAGACCTTCCGGTTCCTCAACCAGACCGAAACGAAGTTCAATGATCTGGTCGCAATGGAGATCGGGCTCACCTATTCGCACCTGTCCTCCACAAATGGCGGCAACTGGATCACGCCGACCTACAGCTCGACCGCAAATGCGGTCTACACCGCCCTCACGGCCGCGAACATCTATGGCACCTCAAAGGACGACGACTACGTCGGCAACGTCTTCCTCAAGTTTACGCCAAGCCCGAACTGGCTGGCGGACATTGGCTTCCGAGATGAGCAGGACACGGTCGGCAGCAGCGGCGGCTTTACGAATACCACCCTGGCCACTGGGGCCAAGACCATCGCGAGCACGAACATCACCACCAGAAACGAACTGACCTACTCGCACTACGCCGACCACATCGCCTCGCCGGAGGCTTCCTTCCAGTACACCGGCATCTCCAACCTAGTCCTTTACGGCTCGTTCGACGACCGAGTCACCCGTGGCACCCAGCACTGGATCAACCCCTACGTCGCCGTCTCCACCACCGGCGCCGGTGTGGTCACCATGACCCCCACCCCGATCGGGTCGGTCTTCTTCCAGGATGCCAACCAGGACTACGAGGACGTGAAGCTCGGCGCCAACTGGAACGCCACGTCCAAGCTGACGGTCAGGGCCGAGGTCTACCGCAAGGATCACGAGAACAAGTTCATTGGCTCTGACGACATCATCGGCACGGCAAGCTACGGCGGCCTTTATGTCACCGGCTACACGTTCACCGGGATGAAGTTCAGCGTGATCTACAAGCCCCTGCCGGAGATCTCGTTCAACACCCGCTACCAGCCCCAGACCGGGAATATGTCGGTCCTCGCCAACGTGGCCAATGGCGGCCTGGGAAATGAGGTCACCTCCGGCCAGGCCAAAGGGCAGCTGTTCAGCGAGACCGTCAACTGGACGCCCAACAGCGAGGTTTACTTCCAGTACAACCTCAACGTCGTCTACAACTACATCCAGACGTCCTACCCGATCGTCGTGGTGTCGGCGACCACCTACATCCCGCCGCCGATAGCGAACTCCAACGACAACTATGTCAGCAGCTCCGCCCTCATCGGCTTCGTGCTCGACAAGCAGACCGACGCCCAGCTCCAGATGTACTGGCAGCAGGCCAAAGACTACAATCCCGGCGTCGCCTTGGGCGGCGAACCCTACGGGGCCGGTTTCGAGATAGCGACGGTCACCGCGGGGCTAAAGCACAAGTTCGGCGACCACCTCATAGGCGAAGGTAAGGTGGGCTACATCCGAAAGACGGACGACCTGACCGGCGGCTTCACGAACTACCAAAGCCCGCTCGCCTACCTGGCCTTCACCTATTCCCTCTGATTTGGCCTGAATTCGCCGGATGGCGGGACCGTGAGCCCCGCCATCCGGTTTTTTTTGCGCCTTTTTTCCCGGGGAGCGGGACCCGCCTGTAATGGATGCATTGGTCCGCCCCTCGCGGCCACGAGTCATGGACTGGAAAGGGCCATGCGGCCCAATGCCCCCATCCCGGTCAGACCGTCTGCGCGTGGCGCCCGGGGCCGGGGACGAATGTCGCGTCGAAGCGCATGGCGATGACCCGCAGGAGCGGCACGCCCCGGGGCAGCACCTCGATCCCCGCAGGCGTGCGGGTTAGGAGGCCGTCGGCCTCGAGGTCTGCCAGCCCGGAGATCTCCGCCGCATACTCCCGCGCCACGTCCACGTCCAGCGACGCGGACAGCGCGGCGTAGTCGAGCCGCCGGTCGCACATCAGGCCCATGATCAGGGTGCGTCGCCTGCGGTCCTCCTCGGTCAGAATGAGGGCGCGCTCCACCGGCAGGCGTCCGGCGGCGAGCGCCGCCCGCCATTCGGCCATGCCCTTGAAGTTCTGGCGGTAGCTTTCCGCCGTCGACGAGATCGACGAGACGCCAAAGCCGTAGAGCGAGGCGCCGGCGGCAGTGCTGTAACCCTGGAAATTGCGCTGCAGCGTTCCGCTGCGCTGGGCCACCGCAAGCTCGTCGTCGGGGCGGGCGAAATGGTCCAGGCCGATGTCGACGTAGCCCGCCCGGGTCAGCCTGTCATGCGCGACCACCGCCATCGCCAGCTTCTCCTCGGGCGGCGGAAGCTCGCCTCGCACGTCGAAGATGCGCTGGGCGGGCTTCAGCCACGGGACGTGGGCATAGCTGAACACCGACAGCCGGTCCGGGCCGAGCGTCAGAACCTCGTCGATCGTCCGGCCGAAGGAGGCGGCGTCCTGCTTGGGCAGGCCGTAGATCAGGTCCACGCTGATCGAGCGGAAGCCGGCGTCTCGCAGCCAGGTCATCGCCTGGCGGTTCAGCGGCGACGGCTGCCAGCGGTGGATCGCAACCTGCACCTTGGGATCGGTGTCCTGGACGCCCAGCGAAACCCGGTTGACCCCGATCACCCGCAGCGCCTCGACGTGCTCCGCGGTCAGCCCGCGCGGATCGATCTCGACGCTGAATTCGCAGTCCATATCGAGGTCGAAGTTCTCATAGATCAGAAGGCCTAGCCGAGCCAGCTCCTCCGGCGGAAAGAACGTCGGCGTGCCGCCGCCGAAATGAATCTGCCGGACCGGCCGGCCGCGCCTCAGCCGGGCCGCGGTCAGGTTCATCTCCCGCTCGAGGTCGCCCAGGTACTCCCGCGCGGACTCGCGCCGGCGGGTGATGACCGTGTTGCACCCGCAATACCAGCACAGCGACTCGCAGAACGGCAGGTGGAAGTAAAGGGACAGCGGGCCCGCCCCCGGCCGGTTGTCCGCCGCAATCGCCGCCTCGAGCCTTTCCCAGTCGAAATCGGGCGTGAACCGGGTGGCGGGCGGATAGGACGTGTACCGGGGCCCGGCGATCGCATACTTGCGGATCAGGTCGAGGTCCAGGGGCGCGCCCGTCGCGGCGGTCGGTTCGTGGGGAAGGATCATGTCGTCTCAGTTTTCCTGGTTCTTGCCGTTGTGGCAGTCGGCGCACAACAGGCCCATCCCCTCGATGTCAGTGGAAGGATGCCTAAAGGGCAACCCTTCTGGCGCCACCCGGGAGAGCTCGGCGCCGGCTCCTTGGGCAAGCAGCGTGTGGCAGCTGTCGCATTCGGTCGCCGGCATTTTCTTGGCGCCCCCGTCCGCGAGGTGCTTGCCATCGTGGCAGCGGAAGCAGCCCGCCGAATCAAGGTGCCCGATGTTGTCGGGGTACTTGCTCCAGTCCGCCTTCATCTCCGGGAAGAAGTTGGACCGGTAGATCGCCTCGACGGCTGCGACGGCCTGCAGCACCCGGGGCGCGTCGCCATAGCGGGCCCGCAGCGCCGCGGACATGGAGGCGGTGGCCGCGTCCTGGGTCGCGTATGTTTTCGTCAGGAGGTCCACCACCGTGCGTTTGACCTGCGGCAGCGCCGGATCGATGCGCCCGAGGTACATCGCCTCGTCCACCGCGTCGTTCGGGCTCTCATAGCGGTGCGACGGCCGGTTGTGGCAGTCGATGCAGTCCATCAGCCGGACCTTCTCCGGGTCGGGATCCCCCTTGAAGTCCGGCGTCCGGTACGTCGTCACCGCGCCGGCCGAATCGGTCTTCCTGACCCAGACGATGACCTGGCGCTGCGGGTCGGTCGCGTAGTACTCCACCCGGTTGGAGGCGCTTACATGCCAATGAATGCCGGCCACCGGGCCGTTCGCGGGATCGCCGCCGACGACGTGGACCAGGAGCCGGGTCGTGTAGGGCGTGTTGGTCTTGTCGGCCAGGAAGCGGTGCGAGATGTGCTCGATGCTGCCGGAGTTCTTCTGCGGCCAGTGGCAATGTTCGCAGGTTTCGCTGGCCGGGCGCAGGCTCCTGACCGGCGACGGGATCGGCCGAGGGTACTGGCCGGTGGTGATGTCGAGAAGCTGGTGCACTCCGGTGACCTTGGCCTTGAAGTACCAGGCCGGCCCGGAACCCACGTGGCATTCGACGCAGCCCACCCTGGCATGGTTGGAACGGTGGTAGGCCGTGTATTCCGGACCCATCACGCCGTGACACACCTCCCCGCAGAACTGGTTCGACTCGGTGTAGGCGAAGGTCTGGTAGCTGCCGATCGCGGTGAGCAGGAGGAACGTCGAACCCCCGAGCGTGAACCAAAGCAGGATGCTGCGGTCGCGGGGCCGCGAAAGGTCGATCGCCAGACGCGGCGCGACCGGCGCCTGCCCGCGCGTCCGTTGCCGGTTCTCGTGCCAGGCGCCCGCAACCGCGACGGCCGCGCCGAAGAAGAGGAAGCCGGGCGCCACCACGTAGCACAGGATGCCGAGATAGGGGTTCCTCGCCCCGCGACCCATCAGGTCAAGCGCGAAGAGCAGCAGGAAGGCAAACAGGCTGCCCGCCGCCTCGATCACGCCGGCCAGGGTGATCCAGTTCTGCCACACCGACTGCGGGCGGGCAGTGCCCGCGGGGGTGGGAGGGGAAGGGTCGCTCATTGCAGGTGGGGCGTGGGAATGCGGCAATATACCAGATGCCGGCTCGCGCCACTGCGCGCCGGTTGGCTGGCACTGCGCGTATCTTGTCTTACCCCCACGGCTTCGCCTGCTTCAAGGAGCATCGCTCATTGCGCCCCGGCGGTTCCCAAGAGATGTTTCTCGCCGTGGGGCGTAGTGTGGGCAAGAAATGCGACGCTCCCGGCAACAGACGCGATGCACCTCACACAAGAACCACGGTACCCTAGCGATTCATGACGTCAGCCAGCCACTCCCGGCCGTCCCCCGCCCTGCCGGTCGCCGTGCTCGGCGCCGGCATCACGGGGCTCACCGCCGCCTGGAGGCTGCGCCGGGCGGGAATCCCGGTCGCCGTCTTCGAGGCCTCCGGCCGGTGCGGCGGAGCGATCGAGACCGTCCGCGAAGGCGGCTGGCTGCTCGAGTCCGGGCCGAATTCGTTGCTGGAGGGCACGGCGGAGGCATCCGACCTCATCGAAGCGGTTGGCCTGGGATCCCGGCGCCTCTACGCGGGCGAGGCGGCCAAGCACCGCTACGTGCTCAAGCGCGGCAGGATGGAGCCAATGCCGGCCTCCCCAGCCCAATTCCTGGGCACGCGGCTGTTCTCCTGGCGGGCGAAGCTGGGCCTGGCCTGCGAGGTGTTCCGGCCCCGCGGCCGGCTGAGCGGCGACGAAACCCTGGCCGAATTCACGGTTCGGAGGCTCGGCCGCGAATTCCTGGACTACGCCGTGGACCCGTTCGTCGGCGGCGTGTACGCGGGAGACCCCGCCAGGCTTTCCGTCCGCCACGCCTTCCCAAAGCTCTTTGCCCTCGAGCGCGACCACCGGTCGCTGATCCTTGGCGGGATCAAGCTCCGAAATTCGAGCGGCGGGCCGCGCGGCCGGATCCTGTCCTTCCCCGAGGGGCTGGAGGAGCTTCCGCGCGCCCTGGCCGACCAGCTCGGCGGCGCCATCCGGCTCGGCACTCGGGTTCTGGCCCTGGAGCGCGGCGAGAGCGGCTGGAGCGTCGCCTTCGAACGGGCTGGAGATACGCATCTGGAGGCGTTCTCCGCGGTGATATGCGCGCTGCCCGCCGACCAGCTGGCCCGGCTGCGCCTAGGGGGATTCGCGACCCCCGGCGCGTTCTCCCCCCTGAGCGAGATTGAGCACCCTCCCGTCGCCTCGGTCTTCACGGGCTTCCGCCGCGGGGATGTGGCCCATGCCCTGGACGGCTTCGGCGTCCTCGTTCCGCGGGCCGAGGGCCGGAACATCCTGGGGACGCTGTTCTCGAGCTCGCTTTTTCCTGGGCGCGCGCCGGCCGGCCACGTGGCCCTGACCACATTTGTCGGGGGCACCCGCCAGTCCGCGCTCGCGCGCCTTGACGACGGCGCTCTGATCAAGCTCGTCCAGGCGGAACTGGCCGCCCTGCTGGGAGCCCGGGAAGCCCCGGTCCTTGTCCGCGTGCGCCGGCACGCGCGGGCCATTCCCCAGTACGCCGTTGGGTTCGACCGCTACAAGGCGATCTTCGCCGCCGCAGAGGCATCGGCCCCGGGATTGTACATCGGCGGCAATTGCCGCGACGGCATATCCGTCTCGGCATGCGTCGCCTCCGGCTGCCGGCTCGCGCAGGCGGTGGCCGCTTTGTTTGCTCCGTCTCCCGTCGCCTTTTGAGCGAGCTGGCCCCCGGCGCCCCCGGCCGGATCGCGCGGCTCAGGCAAACACCACCGCCCGCAATGCGCGGTCTTGGACGGCCGGTTCCGGCGCCTGGCAACTTCCACCGGAAACCCCTGCCGCCAGCTGTGCCTGGAGCTGCTGCCAGATCGCATCTGCCCGCTGGGAAAGGACCAGCCGGCCGCGCTCGGCCTCCGCAACGCGCGCCAGGCGGTTCTTCTCCGCGATCTGGCCGAGGTCATCGAGATTGTAGAGGTACAGGTTGCCCGCGTCCGCCACCGAGGCTTCGATGTCGCGCGGCATCGCCAGGTCCACGAACAGGATCGGCCGGGCCGCGCGCTCCTTCATCGCCGAGCGCACCGCGCCGGCCGAGATGACCGCGCTCGGGGCCGACGTTGAGCACACCACGATATCCCATTCCGCCAGCCGCGTCTCGCGCTCCTCGAAACGCAGCACCGAAGCGCCAAGCTCCGCCGCGAGCTGGCTCGCCCTCTCCAGCCTCCGGCTCGAGACCGTCAGGTTCCCGGCCCCGCGGCTCGCAAAGGCCCGGCCGCTCTTCCTGGCCATTTCGCCGGCTCCGATGAGCAGCACCCGCGCGTTCTCGAGGCTCCCGAAAACATCCAGCGCCAGATCCACCGCCACGTTTGCCACGCTCACCTGACCCGCCGTCACCGCGGTGTTCGTGCGCACGTGCTTTGCGGCCTGGAAAGCCTTCTGGAACACGCGGTTCAGGACCGCGCGAACTGATCCGCGGGCTTGGGCCACCGCATAGGCCCGCTTCACCTGGCCGAAGATTTCCGTTTCGCCCAATACCTGCGAATCTAGCCCGGAGGCGACCTCGAAGAGGTGCTGGACGGCCTCCCGGCCACGCGCCACGAACCCAAAGCGTCCGAACTCCCCGGCGTCCACATGCTGGCGGGCGCAAAACGCAGCAGCCACCTGATCCAGCGCGCAGTCCTCGGTCGCAACACCATAGATCTCGACCCGGTTGCAGGTGCTCAGCACGGCAAACTCCTGAAGGGAAGATAATTCCGCAAGTTCCTTGGCAAATCCCGCCTCCGCCTCGAGTCCGAGCGCCAGCTTCTCCCGAAACTCAAGAGGAGCCGTGCGGTGACTGGCTCCAACGAGGAAAAGCGTGGGGGTGCTCATTACGGCGCTGGTTGGGGGAAGATGGGCTTCTGCAGCGGATCCGATAGTCGCAGAAACGGATTCGGGCCGCCCCGCATCAATTGGCTGACCCTGCGCACATATTGCCGGGAGGATCCCTTGGGTGCGCCATCGGCCGGCGCCGTAACTCCATGCGTGGCACGTTTCACGGACGAGCAGGCTCCCGCCGGATGGGCCCTGTCTCCCCGGCGCGCACCGCATCGCCTTCACGGGCTGAAGCCTATCTTCAGGGTCCGGAGCAGCTCGCCAAGGGGCCCGCCAGAGCGGGTTGACGCCGGGATTGATTCGAAGCCGTCCTCGCGGGTAAATTGCCGGGATGCAGGGTCAAAGCGCGCCCCAAGCCTCCCGCGCCGGTCTCTGGTGGACGGCGGCGCTCATCCTTGCGCTTACGCTCGCATGCTACTGGCCGGCCCTGCGTGGGGAAATGGTCTGGGATGACGACGCCCACGTCACCAGGCCCGAGATTCGGTCGGTGGCGGGATTGTGGCAGATCTGGGCGAACCTTCGCGCCACCCAGCAGTATTATCCGCTGCTTCACAGCGCCTTCTGGGTCGAGCACAGGTTGTGGGGCGATGCGACGCTGGGCTACCACCTGGCCAACGTGCTGCTGCACGCCGCGGCCGCGGGCCTCCTGGTCCTCCTCCTTCGCCGTCTCGGGGTTCCCGGAGCCTGGCTGGCCGGCCTGCTCTTCGCCGTCCATCCAGTGTGCGTCGAGTCCGTCGCCTGGATCTCGGAGCAGAAGAACACCCTGTCGCTGGTCTTCTACCTGCTGGCGGCGCTGGCCTACCTGCGGTTTGACAGGGACCGGGGACGGCCGGCGGCCGGACGGGCCTACGCCGCGGCGTCCATGCTGTTCGTATGCGCCCTTCTGACCAAGACCGTGACCGCGACGCTGCCCGCGGCCCTCCTGGTCGTCTTCTGGTGGCGGTGCGGCCGCCTGTCCTGGCGCCGCGACGTCCTGCCCCTCACCCCCTGGTTCGTGTGCGCCCTCGCCAGCGGGCTGTTCACCTCCTGGGTGGAGCGCATACTCATCGGGGCGCAGGGCGCCGGATTCGACCTGACGCTCGCGCAGCGCTGCCTTCTGGCCGGCCGCGTGATCTGGTTCTACCTGGGCAAGCTCGCCTGGCCGGCAAACCTCATCTTTGTGTATCCGCACTGGGACGTGAGGTCCGCGGCCGCCGGATGGATGGGGTACCTGGCCGCGGCGGTCCTGGCGACCGCGGCCCTGTGGCTCCTGCGCAAGCGCTCGCGAGGCCCTCTCGCCGCCTGGCTTTTCTTCGTCGGATCGCTCTTCCCGGCCCTCGGCTTCTTCAACGTCTATCCCTTCCTCTTCTCCTACGTGGCGGACCACTTCCAGTACCTGGCCAGCATGGGGGTCATCGCCGCCGCCGCGGCCGGCGCCGCCGGCCTCCTTGCCCGGGCCACCCCCGCCGCCCGGGCCGCCGGCTGGGGTCTCGTCGCAATGCTCGTCCTGGCACTCGCCGCCCTGAGCAACGCGCAGAGCCGGACCTACGCGGACCAGCGCACGCTCTACGAGACCACCATCGAGCGGAACCCGGGATGCTGGATGGCCCACAACAATCTCGGCTTATGGTACGAAGGCCGCGGGGATTCGGACGTGGCAATCGCACAATATGAGGAGGCCCTCCGCCTGAAAAAGGACAATGCGACGGCGCACAACAACCTGGGAGGCCTTCTGCGGAAGGTGCCCGAGCGATCCGCTGAGGCGTTCGCCCACATTCAGGAGGCCCTGCGCCTGCAGCCGGACTACACCGAGGCGCAGAACAACCTTGGCGTCTGGTACGAGGACCGGGGGGATCTGGAAAACGCGATCGCCCATTTTCAGGAGGCGCTCCGCCTGGAGCCCGATTACGCCGAGGCGCACAACAACCTGGGCAGCGTACTGGCGAGGACGCCCAGCCGGTTGACCGAGGCGATTGTGCAATTCCAGGAGGCTTTGCGCGTTCGTCCCGGTTTTGCCGAGGCGCACAACAATCTCGGGACCGCCTGGCTGAACACGCCGGGACGGTTGAATGACGCGGTTGGCGAGTACCAGGAGGCCCTGCGCATCAGGCCGGATTTCGCCGAAGCCCACAAGAATCTCGGGAACGCCTGGCTAAGGATGCCCGACCGGCTGAACGAGTCGATCGCCCAATATGGGGAGGCGCTTCGACTGCAGCCGGACAATGCCGAGGCGCACAACAACATGGGTCTGGCCCTCGGCGCGCAGGGCCGGACAACGGAGGCCGTGGCCCAGTACAAAGAGGCGCTTCGGCTTATGCCGGGCTATGCCGAGATCCGTTTCAACATCGCGCTGGCGCTGCTCAAGGCCCCGGGCCGGGAGAATGAGGCCGCGGAGCAGCTTGAGGCGTTCCTGCAGGCCAGACCCGGGAATGAAAGGGCCCGGCGAATCCTCGCGCAGATCCGGGCGAACCGGCCATAGGTATCCAACATCCGGATATGTATAGCCCGTCGCGGAATCCCTTGCCGGGGCGGCGCGACAGCCCGAGAGAAGAAGTCGGGATTGATTCGAAGCCGTCCCCGCGGGTAAATTGCCGGGATGCAGGGTCATAGCGCGCCCCAAGCCTCCCGCGCCGGTCTCTGGTGGACGGCGGCGCTCATCCTTGCGCTTACGCTCGCATGCTACTGGCCGGCCCTGCGTGGGGAAATGGTCTGGGATGACGACGCCCACGTCACCAGGCCCGAGATTCGGTCGGTGGCGGGATTGTGGCAGATCTGGGCGAACCTTCGCGCCACCCAGCAGTATTATCCGCTGCTTCACAGCGCCTTCTGGGTCGAGCACAGGTTGTGGGGCGATGCGACGCTGGGCTACCACCTGGCCAACGTGCTGCTGCACGCCGCGGCCGCGGGCCTCCTGGTCCTCCTCCTTCGCCGTCTCGGGGTTCCCGGAGCCTGGCTGGCCGGCCTGCTCTTCGCCGTCCATCCAGTGTGCGTCGAGTCCGTCGCCTGGATCTCGGAGCAGAAGAACACCCTGTCGCTGGTCTTCTACCTGCTGGCGGCGCTGGCCTACCTGCGGTTTGACAGGGACCGGGGACGGCCGGCGGCCGGACGGGCCTACGCCGCGGCGTCCATGCTGTTCGTATGCGCCCTTCTGACCAAGACCGTGACCGCGACGCTGCCCGCGGCCCTCCTGGTCGTCTTCTGGTGGCGGTGCGGCCGCCTGTCCTGGCGCCGCGACGTCCTGCCCCTCACCCCCTGGTTCGTGTGCGCCCTCGCCAGCGGGCTGTTCACCTCCTGGGTGGAGCGCATACTCATCGGGGCGCAGGGCGCCGGATTCGACCTGACGCTCGCGCAGCGCTGCCTTCTGGCCGGCCGCGTGATCTGGTTCTACCTGGGCAAGCTCGCCTGGCCGGCAAACCTCATCTTTGTGTATCCGCACTGGGACGTGAGGTCCGCGGCCGCCGGATGGATGGGGTACCTGGCCGCGGCGGTCCTGGCGACCGCGGCCCTGTGGCTCCTGCGCAAGCGCTCGCGAGGCCCTCTCGCCGCCTGGCTTTTCTTCGTCGGATCGCTCTTCCCGGCCCTCGGCTTCTTCAACGTCTATCCCTTCCTCTTCTCCTACGTGGCGGACCACTTCCAGTACCTGGCCAGCATGGGGGTCATCGCCGCCGCCGCGGCCGGCGCCGCCGGCCTCCTTGCCCGGGCCACCCCCGCCGCCCGGGCCGCCGGCTGGGGTCTCGTCGCAATGCTCGTCCTGGCACTCGCCGCCCTGAGCAACGCGCAGAGCCGGACCTACGCGGACCAGCGCACGCTCTACGAGACCACCATCGAGCGGAACCCGGGATGCTGGATGGCCCACAACAATCTCGG
>CALAOT010000003.1 GCA_937889545.1 uncultured Opitutaceae bacterium | reverse complement strand
AGGACTGGCGATGTCGATATTCCTAACCAACTGGAGATCAAGTACTCATAACTGGACAGCCGTGCCCGGTGACCTGAGGTGTTTCTATAAGGATCTCGGCTATTCTTAGCCAGTAGCAACACTTGGCGGACCGTCGCACCAACTGTCCAGAAGGGGACCCCTTCCAGGGCAAAAGCGGACCCGATTTGTGGGCCCGACGAAAGCGCGCCTAGAAATGACGAATATTTCATGACACGCCCAACGCTCGTCCGTAAACCCGTTGGCAGCGAGATTTTCGTGAAACAAATCCCGCGCCACCATTGAAATAGCACTCTCTCAATTCGAATGGAACCCAGTTTCTATCTTCAATAGCATTTGACTGGCTAGCACGGAGGGTTCATTACAATCGACAGTTGCGCTTGAAGGACGCTGTTAGAACCCCTCCTGCGGGTAAGTAACCCCAAATGAAACGATATTTAACTCCCGCGCTGATTTCTGCGATACTGACGCTAACTGTGTGGCTTTATACGCATGACAAGAGTTCCTCACTCATTATCGGCTTATTGGTGAATTTAACTCTGCTTTTGATCGAGCCGTTCGAAATAGTAACGAAGGTTTCAAAGTTCCTCGATACGCGAAGCGGCCTCGTCGATTGCTCTGATCGTACTGCATCTGTGGCGGCAAGAATGCGGAGCCTAGAAAAGGGTGGCTCTAGCATTCAGCAATGGCTAGCTGAGCAAGCTCTCGCGCGAATTGACGACAATCTAGGAAGTTTGAACAACGGACTTTGGACCGTTCATTCCCTTGAGGGATTTGTGGATATAGCCACAAAATTGTATGACCATGAATTCTGCCGGCACGAGTACTGGGGCACAAGCGTAATGAGCGATTTCAAGGGATATTGGCAATCATCTCACGGAAAGCGTTTCAATCACCTGGCGCTAAATGCTATAAAGACCGGAATCGTCATTAAACGAATCTTTATCTTCGAAGAGACGGAAGAAAAAAACGAGATGTATGCTATCATGTTTGAACAGTATAAGAGCGGCATTGATGTGCGATATCTCGCAAAGGGTGATGCCCCAACTGGAACGCCGGCCCTTGATCTAGGCATCTGGGATCAATCGGTAGCAGTGGTACTTACAGAACCACAATACCAAGGCTCAGCTTTTCGTGCCACATTGCACCTCAAGTTGAGTGAGGTTCGCCATCTAACGGAGATATTCGATTCGTTGTATAGTGCGGCAACGAAGTTTGAACCAAATGAGACCGGCAACCAGGGCCGGTCACCTCCGACCTCTCGGAATCCCCGACATCCGAATCAATGAAGTCGGTGCTGGTCGTAGGCGCTACAGGCTTCTTGGGGGCAGCGATCTGTGGGCGGCTGCTTGAGATGGGAGTGGAATTGGGCGCCTATCATCACGAATGCCCCTTGGTCCCACAGAAATCTGGAGCGAAGGTAAAATATTACTATGGAGACATTAATGATGAATTGGCGCTGCGAAGGGCGATGGAGGGTTTTGATACTGTAATAAACACAGTGGTCTTGGGGCGGTATAACCGAAGATATCGAAAGCAATTGTATTCGGTGAATACAACCGGGACTAGGACCCTTCTGATGGCAGCAGCGGCAGAAGGAGTAGAGAAGGTAGTCCTCGTAGACACAATTAGCGGCTTTCGGGCTTCGCGAAAACAGGTGACCCGCGAAGCGGATTTTTCATCCAAGGTACGCATGCCTTGGCTTTTCCCATATTTGGACAGCAAATTAAAGGCACAAGAGACGGCCGAGCAATTCAAGCATAGAATGACGATCGTATTTGTGCATTGTTCACCAATTTATGGAGCGGGAGACACGCATGACCACACAGGGTGCATTATTCGTTACTTAGCGAACAATAAGGTAACCATGGCTCCGCCTGGAGGCACATCAGTTATCGACGTAAACGATGCAGCCGACGCATGTATCTACGCATGTAGACTGGATAGGTCCCAGCAGCTGGTCGTCACAGGAGAACATCGGCTTTTCGTGGATTTATATAATATCATACTGGAGCTTTTGGGAACGGAACACCGGATCTCCCGAACAATCCCCGCTTGGTTATACGAGCCAATATTTTGCGCAGCTATCGTCGCCGATTTTATGGGAAACGACACCCAATTCAGTCCGTATCTGATTCGGAACGGTTTTTCCTTTCGGTACTATAGCTCAGTGAGAACGCAAGAGGTGCTCGGGTGGCGGCCGACTACGGCAATAGAAACCTCCATTCGTCGGCAAGTGGTTTGGATGCGGGCAAATGGACGATTGGCGAAGAGTATTGGCAAAGGTTAAATCCAATTGCTGCGAACGGATTTGTTAGGCTTTGCGCGCATAACACGCAACCCAATGACAACAGACACCCCCGAAAGAAAAACGCGTTGCTTCAAGCATGGAGTGTCGGGCCGGCGCGACGCTTTGTGTGGACTCGAAAGGCTGGTTTCTAGCCGCGAGCAGGGACCAGCAACTTAGTGCGTATATGCATGCCGACCTCGGCCAGGTCGTAATAGACGAAGTGTCCGATGCGGTGATGGGGAATGCGGCGTAGCTTTGTCCATTGTCTTAGGGTGCGGATAGACGGTTCCTTGCCCTTGGGGAAGATCCCTCCAACGCGCAAGCCCTTGATGTCCGTAAGCTGGGTTCCACTGGTTCGTGTTGAGGGTGCCTCCATACCCTAAGCGGTCCGTCAACTCATGCCGCCCGAGGATGGCGGGGTAGGGCGACGACCGGCATGTCGCTTTTCAGGTTGGGGAATGCCGCGCCGGCAGCCGGCACGATTCCATGAGCCCGCTTAGGCATGATATTGAAAAACTCCTCGGCCTCCGACGAGGTTTTCAGATCGAGGTAATATTTTCGGATTATAGATTCGGAGTTGCCCGCTTGGAGCGCTGCCTCGCCCATCGACCGGAACTTGGCGACGAACATTGAAATGAACGTGTGGCGGAGCACGTCATGGGTGAGGTGAAACCTCTTCGCGAATTTGGCCCGACGTTTCTGAAAGTCCGCTACTACGATGGGAAATCTTTCGAGAGGATAGGCTCGGAGCCACGCCGCAAGGTTCGGCTGAATGGCCACCCTGCGGGACTCGCGGATCTTAGATACCTCGGCCGGTACGAAAATCGTGTTAACGTTGAGATCGACGGCTTCTGGCCGGAGCTTCGAAATCTCGCCATCAGGCACCTCAGGGCGGATTCCTGCAAAAAGGCAGAGGGCGAAATAGGGCACCCACCGTCCCCCCTCGAAACTTTCAAGGTGTTCCATGAGGTCGCGCGTTTGGGTGGCGGAAAGCGTGCCCGCGGATCCGATCCTGCGGCGGATCCGGTGGTGGGGCACTTTGAGAATCGGATTGTCAGCGATCAAGCTTCGATGAAACGCGAACTTGAGAAAGGTCGAGAGTATGCCGCGCCGATTGTTATAGGTCTTCATGGCGGGCCGGCCGACCGCAAGAAAGGTCACTAGCCGAGGTACCGTCAGGCCGGCGACGGTCTCATTAGGGAATTGGTTTTGAAGCCGTTTCAGATCCCATCGAATTCGGCCAAGCTGCGGGCGCGAAATGTGGTCCTGCTCGAATTCGTGCTCCTTTGCGGCGACATATTCGGCAATGGCGTCGGCCAAGAGCTTCTGGCGTTCCGGAGCACGGTAATTCGCTAGCGCATAGTCGACGCAGGAGGAAAGCGTTTGCTGCTGGCCTTCTAGCCGCTGAAAAGCGGTCACGGCCTCACGTATTTGTTCATCGCTGAGGCGGGTGATCGCGGCGCGAACCTTGTCCTTGGTTTGGAGGCTTCCGACTTCAAACACCTGGCGCTCAGCTTCCGCTTCGGCACGGGTGGCGAAGTTCTTGCGGATGCGTTTGCCATAGAGCCAACCTGAGACTCTAAAGACGACCTCCCCTGAGGGATTGGTGAACGGAGATACGACGAACGAACTGAGTGGATTCATGCTAGATTTGCCACGTCAACTGGCAAATCTGCGTTCGGGTTGCGGTCGATCATTGGTAGCCAACTATTTAGTTGGCGTCCACACGGGGATTCGAACCACCAGCGCCTTGACAACACAACTCGTTCGCTGACCGAGCATTTGTATTGTTATGAGTGAGTTAGAACTTCGAAGAACATATAACGAGTCAAACCCAGTTCAATCTAGAAATACATTTTGGCCAAATCCTGGCCAAATCGGTGACTTTTCCCGCCAATCGCAAGCAAAGGAAGAATGTCTCAAGAGGTACCTGTTACGCAACGGATGCATTGAAAAGCACCAACCTGCATGTCGGCGGCGGGAGACAGTCAGTCCGACTGTTTCAGGAGCGTCGCCAAGTCGGGCTTGCTGGCCTCCAGAGCTGGCCGTATGCAGGCCAGCGTGGATGAAAGGAGCAGGAGGCAGACGACCGTCCCGACCACGACGCCGTCAAACGGCGGGGCCTCGAACAGGAGCGACTGGAGGAAGCGGGTTTTTTCCGGGCCCTTCCCGCAGGTTCGTGGTGAATCGGACCATTTTCCCAACCGGGGTATCGCCCACAATAGACCTTTTCTAGCAGCGCGAGATTGGTGGGTGTGCCGATGCTCCGATTCAGTCCCTTTTTTGCGGGACTAGAAATTTCGCCTGTTCTACGGTAGTTAAGCCGCTTGAGTCCAATACCCTCCTAGCCCTTGCCATCTCGCATACCGCCATACTTTGCCCGCAATTGGGACTTCGTTTCACGCCTCCGAGGCGGTGGCCAGGCTCGCACGTCTGTCGTCCGCCACCGAGCGACTGGGGCGAAAGGCGTCTTGAAGCTGCCCAAGGACCACTCAGCGGTCGTCGTCGCGCGCTTTCGCCGCGAGGTCGAGATCGTGCAGCAGGTCCAGCACCCAGCGATTGTTCGCTTGCTCGACGTCTGCCTCGACGACGATGCGCTGGGGTACATCAGTCCACTCGGAATTCCCTTGGATCGTTACTGGAAAACGGTCCGCAACGAACTTAACCCCACTCAGCTGTACGACCGAGCTGGCGAGTTTATGACGGCGATCGCTGAGGGTTTAGCGTTGATCCACCAACGAGAGGTGATCCATCGCGATCTTAAGGCCGGGAATATAATTGTCCTTGAGGACGAAGGACGTCCTCGTCCCGTGGTAATCGACTTCGGTCTGGCGTTCCGCCCGGGCGACGAACGTCTTTCAATCGTGGACGGTCGCCGCGTGCGAAATGTCGACGCCGCGCCAGCTGAAGCCTACTACCGGCATATCGAGCCCACAACGGCCTGGGACTGCATTGGCCTAGGCTGGCTCTATGGGTATTTGGTCGGAGCCGGCCAGCCCGATGAACACCGTTTTCACTGGAAGTACCACCCCCTGGTCCCAGAAGCCCGCGCCGACAGAGTGCGCAGCCTCCTGGCTACCTGTTCCGATCTCGACTACGCCCCGCAGAACGCCGCAGGATTTAGGCTCTTGATGGACTCCCTCGGCCTCGGAGCGCAGGCGGCGCCTGTTGTGCCTTTCGTGGTCAATGCCGACGGCGCACGTGTGGCCATGCAAGAGGGACGCGCCGCTCGGGATCGTCTCGCCGTTGAACAAGCCGAACTACACCAAGTTTGCGCTCGGCTTTTCCATCAACAGTTTACCCGGGTGCGGGAGCTCCTGAATCAGCGTGCTGCCGCGATACGAGACCTGCCGATCGTCCTGAACCAAAACCACACGACGCCGGATCTCGCCGGACGTGACTTCGATGAGCATTTCAGAGCGGCGTTTGGCGGGGACCGAGAGAGTCGCACTTGTTTCTTCTGCGCGACGTGCGGCACTCCGCCTTACCGCCATTTCTTTGTAGCTGCCTGGCTCGAATATGAGCCTAATCCAGCGGCAGGCTTTCTCCCCTTCCATCTTCTTCTCCTCTGTTATCATGGGGATCGGCAATTCCCGGAAAAGAGGGTGAATTATCTGTTCAAACGGGACGGCACATTCTGGACCGTCGTAGAAGGCGTATACCAGCAGGTCGATCTCGAAGGTATCGTCGGCGTCAGCATGAACTGGCTGACTGAAAACGACCACTGGAGGACCGCTTCATAAACTTCGCTGGTTGCCACCGAACATGCGACCACACTTCGCCCTAGAGCTAGTTCCCCTGGCATTCGCAACCCGCAATGAGGCCGTGTTTCGCCGCAAGTCCGGCTCGCTAATAATCGTATAGAAACCTATTTAGAGCTAATGAATCTCGTCTCCGTCCGGCTTGGCGTCCTGATATTGATAGCAACATGTTTATTAGCGTTCACAAGGCTTTCGGCGGCATCAATCGACGGGTATTCGACGATCGTGGTGCCGCCGCCTTCATATGGAAACCCTGAGATTCAGCAAATTATCATCCGCACACTGCAGGAGTCAGGGATCACTGTTGTAGGGAAAGCCTCTAATGGGCCTGACGCCGCCAAGACATGCTTACTCCTTTGGTCTCAGCACGGCACTCTTACCCAATATTGCGAGTTCACCGTAAAAGACCTCCTCAGCGGGAAAGAGGTGGCGCACTCGGCGGAGTCCTCACGAAGGCGCTTTGGTGTACCGGCGAATGTGGTTGGTTCCATCGAGGATGCGTGGAAGGCACTTCACTTCCATGGATTCAACGAACTTGCGTATCAGGCGAACCTAAAGGAGCTTTTCCCCGATCGTCCCAGCTATCCTTTAACTGAGCAGGATTTGAGAACAATGCCGCTCAATCAGCCAATTGAGGGCATCTGGGCCGACCCCGAAAATCATTACCTAATTGGTATGGTGGAAGATTCGCGCCACCAAGTGGACTTCGTAGGAGTAGTTCTTCACACGGATATGCCGATGTGGCATGCTGGGGAAATTAAGTTAGAACTAAGGGAAGCAGCTTCGGAGGTCTCCTACGTCGGCAGCATTTATCGGGCAGATAAGCAGGCGCACGGGGTTGTGGGTCGGTTCGATGTGACTACCGGAACACTAAACTTCGAAGTAACGCTTCCGGATGGCTCCAAGACAGAGACGGTATTGGTAAAGACCTTTCCCAAAATTCCAGGTGCCAGTGCAACATCGGCGCTCCCACAAAGCGGAGAATGGACGGGATCTGGGTTTCTGATTTCGGCCAATGGACTTGTAGCCACCAACTATCACGTTGCAGGTCAGGCACGGGAATTAAAGGCGAGATTTCCCAAAGCTGGAAAGGAATACGCCGGTCACATTGTCTTAAAGGATCCAAACAACGACCTGGCGATCGTCCAACTAGACGGCTTCTCCCTCAAGGATATCGGCCAAACTCAGATTTTGTACGGCTTTGATCGGAGCAAGCACCTTTCCTTGGGCGCTTCTGTTTACGTCATCGGCTACCCGTTGAGCGATGTAATGGGACAGAACCCTAAATTTTCTAATGGAACGGTGAACAGTAAGTCGGGAATGGGCGACGACATGGTTCACCTGCAGATCAGCGTTTCGGTACAACCAGGCAATAGTGGTAGTCCGCTTTTTGACGACGATGGAAACGTCGTTGGTGTTGTGGTGGCGACTTTAACGCATACTCAGAATGTAAACTATGCGATCAAGTCCGATTACCTTTTGAACCTCTGCGAAATGCTTCCGGATAGCGTGAGTCTAGCCGCCAAGGGAATGAGGCCGAAACCCGATGACGTCGCGCCCTTCGTCTGCCTGATTACAGCTCGATAGATTGCGCCCTGAGAGACTGCGTCCGATTGCCCGATTTCTCGAGGCCCAACTACAACGACTCTACAGACGGTTGACAGAAGATCGTCAGACATGCTGCACGACCATATTTAGCGTAAGCCTGGCGTCTCACCCCTGAACGGCCCGGGCGAACCGAACAAAAGGTGCGAAACGTCCGCTGATTTGCAGAAACGTCACGGTGCTACGAGCCGAGAGGATCGCGTTCAACACGAAAGGTCTTTCAACTATACTATTTTTCTGAAGATCGATTGGGCGTTGTTCCGAGAATTGAAGCTGAATCTGTTCTTAATGGCTGCTTACAAGACCCAACATTTCCTCCCGGCTGCCTACTTGAGCCATTTTTCCGCCGACGGGAAATCTGGAAGGAGAGTGTCGGATATCTGGTGTGCCAGCGCCAAGGGACAGACCTGTGCTTCAGTGGAGTCGTTTTGTGCGGCCGATTATTTCTACTCCGTAGATGACGCGGAAAAGGTCGAAAAGGAGTTTGGCAAGCTGGAATCCTTTTACGGCACTTTGCGCAATAATTTCTGGAAGCAGCGAAACCCTAAGAACGAACGGGAGTACTTCGGGCTAGTGATCATGATGTTCGACATCCATTTGCGGAGCGCCGCATACGCCAAGAATCCGAGTGACAACTATGCTGACTATTTGATGCGCACATCGGGGTTTCGCAATGACATGCTGTTCGGCCAAAGGAAGCGGCAGTCCACGGAGGCGGAAATCATCGAGCATCTTCGTAAGAATTGGCGGGTGCGAATGGTCGAAGCCGGATTCAAGCGAAGCTTTCTGACATCGGATAACCCTTCGCTTTTATTTCATGCCAGCAACTCGGACCTCGTCCAGCTGGTCGTTATGCCGGTTACGCCTAGGTTTTACGCCGTCGCATTTGACCGTCGGGCGTTCGATTTCACATCATCAAGTGCCAGCAAGGACGATGAGACTTACCTGAACCACCTGCAACTTGGGCACAGTATCGACTGCGTCTTCACAGCAGAGAGAATCAGCGATGCGGAGGTAAGCGCCCTCCAGTCCTTCTTTGCAAATCGAACGATGCGTACGGTCTCTAATGTCAAAGATGGTTGGGTCGCGAACACGCACCGTACTCCTAAAGGAAAAGGCTTCGATTTCATCGAACAAAGGCGACAGTGGTCCGTTTGGTATTGGTTAAAACGGATATCCCGACGTTGGAAATAGGCTAAGTCGGGAACCCATACCCGTGCCAAAGGATCAGACCGGCGAGCCGCGATAGCTCTTGGAGCTTGGAATCATCGGATAGCACCCCATCGAAAAGAGTGCCAAGGGTCACGTAAATGATATCGACGCTGTCGTTACGCATCTTGGCCGGTGTAACCGTCTCATGTCCGCCATCGCGCAGCCACTTGAGCGTCAGTGCCTGGAGGGCGACGGTGTAGCGGAAAGGCACCCAGTACATTCCGTCCTCCATGTTTGGCAATGCGCGGTTGGGGAATAAGGCGCGATAGCGTTTGGTTGTAATTCCAGCCACCATTCCCTTAGCGATATCCAGCTCCTGAGCCGTCACGGGTTTGTCAGCCCGCCAATGCGGCTTCTGATCGGCGGGCACGGATTGCTCCAGTTCCGTGATTGAAAGCCGGTACTCCTCGGATGTGAGTTTCTCGATCTTCTCCATAAATGCCTGCACCCGCGTCTGGTTCACGCGTATCGTCGCCTCTATTTGTGGGTCATCCACGTGCAACATCTGACGGCAATACTCCGGAAATGACCTAGTTCGATCAAGGTCCACAATGGCATCATAAAACCCTTCTTTTCTGGGCGGCAGGTGTTGAAGATCCGTGAAATCCTTGAGGACGACGACTCGATCTGCGTATGCCTCGAACACGGCAAACGACTTCCGAAAGTTGGCCACGCTGTCTCGCTTGAGGCATTCGAAGGCCATGAAATCCGAGATGATCCCGACGTTGCGCTTGTCCGCGAAAAACGCATCCAACGGCCGCTTGTTGGAAGCAATAGCATTAAAGTCGATGACCTTGTTCACTTGCTGTTACTGCGCATCACGCGAATTCGTATCCGGACTTCGTGCTTAACTAGCCGTCGGGAAACGGACTCGCTCCTCAGGCAATGGGGAATAGACTTAGCGGCCTAAGAAATCGACTGCTATTACGCCGATGCCGCTCGAGAAAACAATCACGTTCGACCATCGATTCTTCGACGATGTGTTTAGGAAGCTGGGTTGGGAAAAGGTGCCGAGGCTCCAGGGAAACACCCCGGGCGGAGAAACGGTCGACTACATCGGCGATGGCTACGCATTGGAGCTAAAGCACCTATCGACGAACTCCTATCTTGAAGCCGACTCCAAAGCCGAAAACCGAAAGCGGCGCCTGCTCGAATTTCAAACCGTTCAATACCTAGCGGGCAACCTAGTCGTTGATTGGATCAATAACGTCGCCGGACCCTCGCCTGGAAAACAGAATGCGTTCAACCGTCAGCTCTTTGAATGGCACTTCGGCAACTCCCTTAGAAATGCAATGACGACCGCCGACGGACAGATTGCCAGCACGCGCACATTGCGTCCGTCGGCCCACCTCCGGGGCGCCGTCTTTGTCGTCAATAATGCACTCCCAATACTGGACACGAACGACCTGGCACAATTGATGGTAATGTACTTGTCAGAGCTCGAGGGGGCGGGGGATGCCTACACCAAACGCCGCTTGCCCAATACTGACGTTGCATTCGGACTATGTGCCGCTTTGGAAGAAGCCGATATTCCATCTATCCTCGCCGAACCAAAAGCTGCCAGCGCTCAAGGCATTGGGATCCAGGCATTGGTTTGCGCCGGTCCATCTCCGATAAGTGCTGAGGACGACGCGTTGCTCCAAAAACTAACCGCCGCAATCACAGTGGAAGTACAAGCCCGATTTTTCCCAAATTCCGCGCCGCTCATCACCACCGAGTTACAGACGGCGGCCATCCGCCGTAGACGAAGGACCCAATCGGTGAACCTAAACTCGAAGCCGATGACAATTACCGTTGGTGCGGATGCGGCCGAACTCGAACCGGGATTCGCCGCAATTCTGAAGCGGACTTGGACGAGAGCGAAGGCGTTTTCTGATGAGAAGAAAGGCCATGAAACCAAAAAATGCCATTATACTCCGCGGTCATTTCTGGCGAGGTGGGCAGGGCCCGATGGAATGCTGCAGATTCAGGACGTGAAAACCGGCGGCACCGCATCGGCGGATCCGCGCGACGTTGCCACTAGCGAGGATCTTTATACGCTCCTTCTGCCAGATGGCACCCAGGAGCGCCGATTCACGGAAAAGTTTTTCCAGATCGTCGAAGAAGCCATGGTCAATTGCCTAAAGGAACCATTTCTTTTCCCTGCCGGCGGTGCTGATATTCCGAAATTCGTCCCAAAGGCACGCCAGGTGATGGCGTTATTTGCCGCCGTTCAAATCATCCGACTGCCAACCGTATTGGACCGACTGTCGGGGGAATGGAAGAAGGACTGGAATCCGGAATGGGGAGTCATTGCGGATGGATCGCCCCATCGAGGAAATCTCCTTCGTCGTCTCCTCGGAGGCGCCGAGCCATTCGAGGTCTATGGCAAATGGTTTGCCTCAATGGTTCAGACCCTGTCCGAGAAGCGATGGACGTGCCTCGTATATGCGACTCCAAGCAATCTTCAGCATATCCGTTTTCAGACAGGAGACATACCCCTCAGATTCGCCGTTCGAGGAGATCGGAGCATTTCAAACGATCCCAAGGACTGGGCCATTCAGATGCCGCTGGGAGCCGATTGCCTACTTGCTCTCGATGAAGTGACCCCAGCGGGCGAACTCCTCTCCGAAGGGCTGCATTGCATCGATCCGTCGAAGCCAATGGGAATTTGGGATGCACCCGGACTCACCGTGCGAATTCTCTAGCCACACGCAATAACCACAGGATGGCAGGGTGGGGACAAACCGGTTTCGTCCGGGCAAGGAGGATGTCAAGCCGCCCGCTCGACCCTGAGACGGCCCGGGCAGGCTGAACAAAAGACGCGAAACGTGCAGGTCGGCGCGACGCACCAATATTGATGTTTAGGTGCACGGGAAAGGCCTCCGAATAGGTGTCCACTAAACGGTCGTTTTGAGAATTCTGGAGCGGCTGGCGGAATCCTTGATGTGGCGGCAATTGAGCCCTCGCCGATACTAGGTGCCCTGGGCTGAATTGACGATTGGGTCCCCGGAAGCGATGCGACGGCGGAGCTTTCGCCCGTTGAAAATGGTTCTCAACGTTGAACAGCGGTTGACAGCCGTTGAAAACGACTTTCAGCGGTTGGTAACCACCATCTAAATCCAATGCCTCATTTTCTGAAACGTAGTCACCCCACAAATTCCGGACTAGCCTCCTGCAGTGATCGGGCAACCTCGGATGAAACCGAGACAATCATTTTTCCTAAGCCTCTTTTCGCCGAAGTCGGAGCAATTTTCCGGCGCGCGAGGCTAAACTTGGGCTGGAGCCAAGAAAACTTTGCGGAGAAGGCCATCGTCTCGGTCGGTACTGTCAGGGCCGCCGAAGCTGGAAGGCGGCTGTATGCCCGCACCCACAAGAAACTTCTTAACGCGATCAACCACGCCCGAGCTACAAACCGACCTCCCGAACTGCCCTTAATGCTCCCGTTCCCTGAAGAAAACGACAGCGGAATTCTTGAAGATTCCAGAGGCGCGCCTGAGCTAAAAGCCCGGCCCGAACGACCTGCCGCCTCCGAGAAACATAAAGCGACTGCTATGAAGATCATAACATTCGAAGGGTCCACCCGGCTTGTAGTGTTTCCATCTGGAGAAGAATGCTCGGGAGCGCCTCCCACTACTATCTGCAATGGCGCATTGAAAGCGATTCGGTTAGGAAATGAGTTTCGTTTTATGAAGCACTCGAACGAAGATGCCGTGGACCGGCAGTTCCTGACCTTAGCCGAGGTAGCTGCGATGATAGGCTGCACTCGGCGCTTCTTGGAAACTAGGATCGAAGACGGCGAGCTGAAGGTGTTCAAGCCCAGTACCAGACTCGTCCGCATCCGCAAAGCAGAGCTGGAGAAATGGATCGAATATTATTCGTTTGGGGGGAGAGCGGCGGGCGCCAGTGCACCCGCCGCTCCGGATACCCGCTGTTAGACGCGAATCCCGTTGGTCCGCACCGTCTGATTCAGGGCCTCCGTCTTAGCAGCGTTGATGAACGCCCGTTCACGGTTGGCCGCAGGCACGTTGCGGAGGCGTTCCTCGATCTTCGCTTTGATCTCAGGGTGCTCCTCCACCCATGCCCGGATTTCCTCGTTGCGGCCGTTCGAGTATTCGGCCTTCTGCATCTTGCCGAGCATCAGCTTTCGGATCAGCTCGTCTTTGCTGAGTCCGTTGTAATACTCGACCAGCTTTGGATTCTCCCCGATGAACTTATCCAGTTTGGCGTCGATCTCCGGGTTTCTCCGCAGCGCGGGTTCCTGCGCCTTTTTGTCGGCGACTGCTTGTTTTAGTGACGGCATAATGCCTTCTGTTTTTTCCCAACCATTTGTTGAGCAAGGCGGCTGGTCGCCAGCGGCATTTGACCTTGTTTGGGCGGGAATCGCCCAAAGTTAGAGACAGTCTTCATCGAATTCGCCGTTCTCCGGCGGGTTGATGGTTTTGCGTCCGATGTCCAACACGGCACGCTCGAATTCGCGTTGGATCTCACGTGACGTGCCGCAAGCGACCCAAAGGCGCACCAACTCGGTGACACCGGGACTACTGCCGTAGGATTCCAAGAGTCGTCGGTCGGCCTTCTCGAAATTCGCGGTCAGATGCGCCGGCAATACAAGCGGCAAGCCCTCGATTGTGGGTGGTTCATTTGTTTCCATATCACTTCCCCCCTTCTGCGTTCGCTGCCGATTGTTTGGCGCGTATTTCCTCCATTTCCTTCGTCAACTTCGCCAACTGCGCCGAAAGCGCCTCGTTCTGCTCGATCAGTGAGGCCATAAGCTGATTCTGCTCGGCCATCTTCTGTTCCAATTCGGCGGGCAGTGGAGTTGGCTCCTTGGCTGGGTCCGCCACGGCCAGGACCGGTCCGAGCGGGACTACGGTAGGAACATTCGGATTCAGATTCCAATTCGGTCCCGCCTCCCGCCGGTAGATCGTATGGCCCTCATGCATTACGCTCGGATCGTTCGGATCGACGTAGCGGCCCGTGGGGTAGGCTTTGAGGGCTTCAGCAACCCGGACGTTCTCGACCTTCTTTTGGTCAAGCTCGGTTCCGGCAACCGGCGCAGGCGCCGGCTCGACGCGCGCAGTTGGTGGCGCCTGCACCACATCGGTTTTCAATGACTCGCAACCCGCGGATGGAAATATCGCGAGGAGAATTAACGCGCTAGTTTTCATTGGCTTTCCTCCAAATGGCTTCATTGCTCCGATTGCCCCGGGTGCCCGACGCCTGGTCGATGGTCTGGGTCACGTAGAGGTAAAACTGCTTGCCGGCTGGCACGCGGACAAAGAAGCCGTCCCGCTCTATTGTCTCCTGTATTTGGCGCGCATAGGCGTTCAAGACCCCCGACGTTCCTTGGAGGGCGGCGTCGCGCGCCGTACCGGCCGAAATCTGGGTGACGCCGAAGGGTGTCGTTTCCGTCTGCAACTGCTGAAACCCGCTCGCCATGCCGGCGAGGAAGGTCGAGGCGAAGAGCTTGATCTCCGCGAGGTTGTCCGTGCGGATCAGGGTGCCGACGAGGCCAGCGGACCCGTCGCGCAGGCCGAATTCTCCCGTGAAATCGTTCTTTTCGCGGTCGAGCGCGATGCCCGAGAGAACAAGCTCGGTCCCGTTCATTTGGGTTTCGTCGCGCCAGACGAAAACCCATTTCCCTTCCGCTGCGATCCGCTCCCTAGAACGATCCAGCGAGGCCCGTCCATGCACCTCAGCTCCCGCCGGAATTATTAGGCGGCCGCCATGCCAGACATCTTCGGTGACGAGACCGATCACCGGGGTTTCCAGTTTGGAAGATTCGAGTGTGATGACGGTCTCGCAGGGGATCAGCCGACCATAGGGCGCATAGGCCTTCGAAAGTTCTGTTCCGTCCTGCGCAGCGTGATCCGCTGAAAAGAGGGAAATGGGCAGCACCGCCGGTTTGGCGGCCTTCGCCTTATCCTTCAAAACTGAGGATGAATCAACGTCGCCCGGAATAGCGGGCTCGTTTGCCTTCGTAGCGACCGGGACTGGAGGAGTCGTTTTGAACGGCACAGCATTGCGGACAAATGAAGCCACGGTTCCTGGAGGCTCCGCCCTCTCTTCAATCTTCGTCATCTGTTCGGCTTGGGCCTTGCTCCGGAGATTACCCCTGTGAATGAGCAGACCACCAACGACGACGAATCCGAGGAAGATCACGAAATTACCCGTAGGAGACTTGAGGAATGACATCAGCTTCATGTCATTGCGGAACAATCAGCTTCGCGTCGCGCTCCACGCGCATAACGATGATGCTGAAGATGTTCTTTGTGCTCAGGTTCGCGCGTCCGCCCGTCGGGCTTCCTGTGATAGCGAAGAAAGCCGTTGTCGCGGCTTTCGGCGGAACGATCCCCGACGCATCCACTATGGACGGGTAATAGACATGCTGGCCGACGCGGACGGCCAGACGCTGCGGCTGGTAGAAGATTTCGGATCCGCCTTTGTTTTCAAACCGGAGCTTGAAGATCACAGTGTCCTCCGGGTCGAAGCGGAAGACCTCCTCCACGATCACCTGGAAGTCGCGGTAATAGCAGACGTTGCATGGTTCGGTATGCTCGATCTGCTGCACGGCATCGGGATACTGCATCTCGATCAGTTGATAGCTCTTTGCCCGGTCGAGAAGGCCGAGCAATAATTCCGGAGTCACTCGCTTCCCGACCGCGTGTCCGAGGGCTGAAATGTTGTCGTCGAAGAACGTGACCGAACCGTAAGGCGCTGATCCTTCCTGGAAGCGCATGACGAACGTCCGGTTCCTCCAAACCACATTAACCGCGCCTTTTGCGTTGGGAACCAGGGCACGCACACTCAGGAAATATTGCCCCGCGTTGTAGGTGAGCAGGACTGGGGCGGGCGTGTCGGGGTTGGTTGTGACATTGGCGCCCTCGATGGCGGATATTGCTGAGGGAAACATGAGCGTCGTCGGCACGTCCCGTCCGATGGGGATTTCGTAAACCGTGCGCTCGTCCAATGGGAATTGCTTGATGACATTAGTCCTCGGCGGTCGGGTCTCGCCGAGAGCCGCGCAAAAAACGATCGGCACGAGCGCTGTCGTCAGAATATGGTGTAATCGCAGCTCCATACGCCAAGGGGATACCGCCTGTTCGCGAGCATGTCAGGATTCCTCACTAGGGTGAGGTTGAGGGTGAACTTTGGCGATTCCGTGAATGATTGGCCCTCGAAAACGCCTGTGCGGATCAATTGCCCCTGCACCTTCACGAGCACCTGGTTCTCACGCGTCCGAAGAATGTCGATTTTGAAAACCTCCGGCTTCTGGTGAATATTCTTCACCTCAAATTCCCCCGCGGTCTTTTCGCGGTCGGCCTCCGCCGTACGGAAGGCACCTGACAGGAAAAGCCGTTGGAGCATGTCCGGGTAGTCGAAGCCCTTGGGATTGCGCTCAAAGAGTGCAAGGGTCGCCCACAGCGCCATCGCCTGGTGGAGATCTTTCGCCTCTTCGAATCCAAGAAGAGGGGAAACCGAGAAGGTTCCGGATCCGTCGAGCACGACCACCCGATCCCGCGTCCTGTAGGCTTTGATTATGAGGTACGGTTCGACCAGGCACAATGCCACAGCCCCGCAAGCCACGAAGAACCATGCCCGCGCGGCGAAGGCATGGTCGGCGAAGAGCTTGGCGGGCGAAAATGCCGCCCGTCGCGAAACCTCCGTCGGCAACCGCTTCGTCGGATCGACAGGCGTCTCCCGGAGAGCCGGCGACGAAACCGTTTCGGAAGCCTCGGTCGCCATGGGGTGACCCTCAGATGCCCGGCCGGCTGGCCGGTCCGACCGGCGGCGGCAAGCCAGGCGCGGGACTTGCCGAGGATGCAGCCGATGCCACCGGGACCGCCGCGCCGCGCAGAGTCCGGTAGCCGTAGATGGCGCTCGTCGCGGTTCGGAATATGGTCACTGGGTTTCCAGACGACCCGGTAAATGCATGTCCTTGGGCGAAAAGCGCCTGCATGACAATGGGAGTGGAGATCATCCCAACCACGATTACTATCGTGCCAAGGATGGCTCCGGTAAACGTGAGTAGAGGGGAATATAGCGCGTCGCTCATTGATTGCGGATTGGCACTGACGGCACTGCGGAAATCCTGCCAGACCGAAAGCGCCGTCAGATTGGTAATGGCAAAGCCCACAGGCCATGCGTGGATGGCCAGGACCTGCTGGAAAAAACGCACACTAATGCCGCCGAATCCGGGCACGAGAATAAGCGCCAGCGCAAAGGGCGTAAGGAGGTACAACAGCCACCTGAGCACATATTGGAGAATCAGCAGCGGCACCGTTATGAGCGTGCCGAGGTAGACGAATACGTTGGCGATGGCATCCGTCACGGCCTGATAAATGGATTGGTTAAGGTGACGCCAGGACCAAGGCTGGCCGCTTGGATTGATTGCCGTCGAGGCCCGCACCGATTCGGCAGCCGCAGTGGGATTCTGCGTGTACCCCGGATCAACATAGTCGGCCACCTGGAGGAAGCTGGTATCGAGCAACGGGAACCACTGGTCCATGGTGGCGATGGCCGTGACGATAAGCACCGCCTTCGCTATCGGCGCCAGAAGGCTCAGGCCCGTTGTCCGTGACGACGCAGCGTACACGATCAGTCCGACGACCATGATCGCGAATACGATGAATCGGAGCGTCCCGACCAATGCGGTGATCTGCGATTGGAATGTGGGCAGGAATATGTCCATTGGAGTCCCGGGCTACTGCGGCGGCGGCGTGGGCGTCGGCGACGGCTGTGCGGGTGGCGTAACGGTCTTTTGGGCGTACAGGCCGGAAGCAACCTTGTGGTCCACATTTGCAAGCGCCTGGTTGGCCTCCTGGGCAGAGCGTTGGTCGCGGTCATCCGACTGAGCCTGATCCTTTGTTTGCTTCGAGCCGCAGCCCGAAAGAAATGCACATCCGACGGCGACCAACAGTAGAACGACAGAGCTATTGGTTTTCATTTTAGTTTTGCCTGAGTTTGAGGGTTTGCATGTAAGCGGTGATCCGCTGACTGGCCAAGTAATCGTCCTGAGCCTCCAGTTCCGCCGCTGCATTGCGCTCTTCTTCAAGGCGGGAGTCATTTGCGGCTTTCTGTGCCACGACCTGGTCGGCCTCATCGCGCCGTGTGGCGGCGATTGCCGCGATCTGACCATTCAAAGCGTCGACCTTGGCGGACTGCTTTTGCGCTTCGGCCTCCGTAGTGGCACTTTTCATGGCAACAAGCGTAGATGCCAGGTCCTGCTGCAACTGCTGCTGGCGCGCATTGGTGCTGCTGACCACCTGCTGATAGTTCTGCTGCTCGGCGTCCAGAACGGAATATCGCCGATAGGTGAAGGGGTCGTGCTGCACGGGATTGCCGCTGAGGTCCGTGTCCTGGAGCGCGCGGTACGTCCCGGAAGACGTGTTCCCCAGCGAGGCCAGGCTGTCGGGCACATTGACGAGGGCCGACTGGATTTGGCCATAAACTTGCGTGAGGCTCGCGACACCCAGCGTGGATAGGCTGACATTGGCTCCGGCAACTGAGGGATTCCCGATCCAACTGCGCAAGTCGCTTTGAATGCTGATCTGCTGGTTAAGCTGGCTTACCTGGGTCTTTAGCTGCGCAATGCTCTGCGCCCATTGCGCGAGCGTCTCTGCAGTTGAAAGCTCCTGCTGCACGATGCTCGCAACGTCGGTGACAGGAATCTGGGCGAATGCTGGGGCGCCGGTGGCGGCCAGAACGAGAAGGCAAAGGAGCGTTTTCATGGTTCGATACGAAGGTACTCAACGTGGGATTTGACGATGACACCGTTTATCCGGCTCTCCGGGATCAGGACTGGCACGAGCCGCGGGTCCCGCGCGTCGGCCGGTTGCATCGTTTTCTGCCGATTCTGGGTAATCCAATATTGCTGCTTCACGGCCTGGACCATCGCCTGGTCATAGCCGGCCTGTTCCGCCTCGGTGGTTTCATGCTTGTAGGAAGCCTGCGCTATCTTTGACGCCACATAGCCCGCCCCGGCCCCGATGGCGGCCCCCCCGACTTTGTCTCCGCTCACCTCATAACCGAGGACACCTCCAGCTCCAGCGAGGCCGACATCGGAGGCCGCGCCGCCCATCCCTGTTCCGCACCCGCAGAGCGCAAGTGGAAGCAGGAACGATAGGAATTCAGGCCGCCACTTTTTCATGGGAAGCCTCCGTTGCCGGCTGGACGTTGCGCACGGTGCCGCAAAGGGGCGGCTCATTGACCGGGCTGAAAAAGCACATGCTCGAGAATTTCTTACCTTCGGGCTGCTGCTCAGGCATGGGGTAATTCTGGATGGAGGAGCAGACCGATTCCGGCAGGCTGATCGCCCGGGCGATGTCCTCCACGTCGCCGCGGTCAAACTGGCGCATCAGGAAGAACTGCTTGCTGTTTCCGATGACGACGGGGCGTATGCGGGATTCCTTGAATTTTGCGTACTGCTGGACAATCGAAGCCGTCCAGCAGTTGAATTTGCGGAGTTGGGCATAGGATTCGGCGACAATCTTCTCGCCGCCCGGTACGTCCAGAAAACGGGACAGCTCTTCATAGACGATCCGCTTCCACAGTGCCCTCGGTAGCCCGATGATGTGCTGCCGGGCAAAGCCCGTGATGACAAGCCCGGCAGCGGTCTTGAGCTCGATGGCCTGCTCCGGGATATATCCGAGTTCAAAATGGGCGATCCTGCCTGTGAGGGAGACATTGGTCGCTCCGTCAAAGAGCCGGCCGTATTGGCCTTGAGCCGTCCAAGCTGAAAGAAGCGTTGCCAGGCGGTCTATCTGCTCCCGCTTGTGTTCGGCAAATTTGGAGAACTGCATGAGCTCGACAAGGCTCGCATGCACCGGAAAATCCCCGCGCCCGTAGTGGGCATGAGCCATGGCCATGACGGCCCGCTCGGTCTGAGGCTCCTTGAGGAAGCGCGTGATCTCCGCCTCGGAAATAGCGGCAACGGCCTGCTGGGCCTCGTCTTCCCCGGAGTTCAACCGGTCACGGAGGTCGGCGAACGCTTCCATCTCGGTTGAACCAAGCGGCATTTTTTCCCGCCTCCAGCGGTGCGTTGCGCAGGCCATCCGTTCAACATGGGGGACCAGATCGCGGTGGCGCTTGGACCACTCATCAAACGTGTCTTCATAGAGCTGATTGATGTACTGGGCGAGAAGCGCCTGGCGGATTTGCTGGGTCTCCGAATCCGGCGGTTCGCCGATCATCCGGGCAACAAGCGCAACGGCCGTCGCAAGCTGCAACTGGGCGAGGGGAAGGCCACCGGTGTCAAAATAGTTGATGGTGAGGTCGCCATCCGGATGCAGGATGATCGGCCGCTCGCCGAGCGCCCGGGTGAACGGCTCATAGGAAAGCCCCTCTTCTATGATGACAGTGTAGTGATAATAAGCCGCCGTCTGTTCCAGGAAGTCGCGCATGTGGACAGACTTACCCGCACCGGTGGCTCCAATCAGGACGGTGTGCTGGGGGGTGGGAGGAGTTCCGAGAAACGTCCTTAAACCCACCAGGTTGTTCTGGGAACCGTCGTAAATCGCCTCGGCCTCGGCCAGGTGTCCGGTAAAAGTCGCCGAGAACGGAAGCATGTCCGCAAGGTAGGCGTCCTCGGCATAGAGGGAACGATGCTTGTAGGTCGAGCCTGTCCAGCCCGGCCAGGAAGCAAAGAAGAGCTTCTTCGCTGTCGAGGGAAGGGCGCATTCGTAGTACTGCGCCCCGCTCATCAGGTTGATGGCGTTCTTGATCGCGGCGCATTTTGCGCTCAAGGCCGCTTCGCTCTCGTCCCAGACCCTGATGAAATAAGTGACGGCAAACGCGGTGGTAAATCCCGTGGAGAGCGATTCGATTTTCCTCTCCTTCTTCCCAATCGCAACCAGGAGCGAGTGCCGCTCTTTGTCCTCATATTCGCCGCGGAGGCGTTCGATGGCCTTTTCCTCCTTGTCGACCTCGCGCTTTGCCGGCAGGGGTTCGATTCCGACAGTGATCTGGTAATCCAGGAACGGCAGTCCAGTCAGGCGGTAGATTATGCCGGGATAGGTCCGGCTGGGCCACCGCTTGAGGGTATAGATCGTATGGTAGTGTCCATCCAGGTAGAATCCAATCTTCGGCAGGTTGACCCCATCTGAATTCCAGCAGTTCTCCTGAAGCGAAAGCGACGGGTTGAACTCGGCGTCGAGGTTCAAGTCGAAGCGGTCTCCGAGCGACGGATTCAGAAACTTTTTGCAGTATTCAAAATGCTCCTTGTCGGCCATCGGCGAGACCGTTGTATCACTTCCAAAGATAGTTCTCAGAGTATCCGAAAGTTCGCTAAACTGCCCCCTGAGCTGGCCCAGCATGCTCTCGTAGTACCGCTCAAGGCCGCCCCGAGCCATGCCGTCGCCGCTGAAGGCTGCCATCTCCGTCGTCACGAAAAGGACGAGATGCTCCCGCCGCAGTTCACGGCGGCTCATCTTCTCCCAATAACGATCGAAGCGCTCGGAACGCACCCGTTTCAGATGGACATGCGTTGCCCGCTCGGTCTCTCGGAAATACCGCGTCAACTCCTGCTTGTAATCGCAGTTGCACGTCCATTGGAGTTGCGCACGCATCCCTGGCCCAAGGTTGCCCAGAAAATTGCGAATCTTGTCCTGGTAGGCATTCGCATAGGAAATGCTGCTGCCGCGAAGATCCGGGGGCTGAAGGACGAAACCCTTGGCCGCGATCCCGCTTTTTCCTGGCGAACCGAAGACAATCATACCCTCGGCGAAATATGCGTTAGGAGCGGCCTTCATGATCGGACCTGCGGACAAAATGCGGTTGCGCCTGCACGACGAAGGACCAGCCCTCCCCGTTGAACTTCTGGTCAAACCAGTCCTCGGCGTAGCCCTCCGGCTTGTTGTGCCGCAGAAGAACCACCCAGCTCAATGGAGCGACAAAGAACGGCGAGACGAAGGCAAGCGAGCCCAGCTTCCCGAGTCTCAGAAGCACCGTCAGGAGGAGGTACAGGCCGAGAGCCACGACGAAAGCAACGAGAACGTATATGAAGTCGTTTCCCTCGAGGCCGAATGCGCGACCTCTGCTGTCGTTCGCGCTGTTCGAATCAGTTATGCGCAATCCGTCCATGTTCAGAACGTCGGGGTCAAAGCGCCGTCGCTCAGGCCGAAGATCGTAAAAAGAACGGCCATAATGGCAGCCGCACCGGCTATGATGATGCCGGACACGATGCCCATCTTCCCGTCGGCGTCGCCCTTGGACATGCGATCGGCCCCGCCCCAGATTTTTATGACCCCCCAGATGAAGCCGAATATGAATACGACTCCGAGGGCGGTCTGCACAGAGGTCTTGAGGGATGATGTCGCCTGTGCCAGCGGCAAGAGAGGCAAAGCCTTGGCTTCGCTCGTGACGGCGACCAAAGCGATGAGCCGGGTGGCAAGGATGCGTAGATTTCTTGTTTTCATTGGGAGTATTTCGGCTTCGATGAACGCGGATTTTTTTTGATCGCCCACGGCGCGGGCGAGATGCGATCTTCAACGGACGCAACTCTACCCTAATTGCGGGCTGCAATCTTGGACGTTTCCGAGTTTTCTCTGTACGATTTCGCAGATTGTGCCTTCTGAAGCACGGCCTTGGGCGTCAGACCAAAGAACTTTCGGCAATGCCTGTGAAAATGGCTTTGGTCGCAAAATCCGACCTGGAAGGCGGCGTCGGCCACCCGAAACTCACCCGAGCGCAGAAGCTCGAGGCCCTTTTCGACGCGGCACTTTAGGATGAATTGCGAAGGCGACGAACCGGTCGCATTCTTGAAAATCCGCGAAAAATGGCTCTCGCAGAGGCCCGCCTGCCTGGCCAGATCCTCGACGGAAAGTCCGCCGTCCAGATGCGATTCGACATGCGACACAAGACGCTTGAGGACACTCTGGGACAAGACCGCTGGAGCCTTGGCGATCACTTTACCCGGATGGAACTGACGCTCGAGCACCCGCGAGGCCAGGGCCGTCCCAATGCCCTCGACAAAGCTTGCGGCCGGCGAAAGCGGTCGTCCGCATGTTTCCCAAAGCGCCTCAGCAAGCGACCAAAGGCATCCGTCCAGGCGGCTAAGCGGCTTAAAGTCCTCGACCACGACTCCCTGCATCGGGCCGGCCAGATGCTCCTCCACAAGACGATCTCCAAGACGGAGAAGCACAACGTCGGCCGCGTTCCTCCACCTGAGTGCATACAGGCATGCCGGTGCGACAAAGCAGTATTGGTGCGCATGCAGTGGTTCGGTGACAATATTGCCCGAGCGTCGACGCCAGGTGATTTCGCCGTCTGCGCCGTCAAAGGTCAGGAAAAGCTGAGCCTGCCGGTCCATATGTTCCGGCCAGTATTTTGGCTGCTGATGGTCGCAGAAGACGCTAAGCCTGTCCCCCCGGCATAACTCCCTGGCACCGGGTCGCTCGTCTACGGATGATTTTGGGTCACCACAATCGTTTTGGCGCTCTCCCGTCCCAGGCAACTTTGTCGCGACATTGCCCATTGTGAGCGAAATTTATTGTTTTCGAGTGCGGGCGAAATCGGCACGAATGCCGACCGTGCCGCCAATCATGACAATCGAGGAGCAGATGAACGCCTGCTTTTCCGGCAACGCCTCCGTTAAATATGGCCGTATTCCCGTGGCGGCCGTCCGAAGCGGGTGGGGGAGCTTTGTTGTCGGGTGCATCGATCGCAAGTTAACGCGTGTAATTCGACGTGTCTTATGTGAGATACAAGTTAAATCTCGATATCCTAAACGGGCGTCGCATTGCATCCTACGGCAGTTGCCGTTCAACAAGCCCCGCGAATACCGACGTATCGGAAGGCCCCGGACTTGCCATCCGCGCCGTTTTATGTCTCGCCGCGCTCAAACAAAATCATCCCTGCAATTCCAAAGTCTCGTTTCTGCAATCTACCACCAGGCGTCCGCACCCCGAATCACACGCGAGGAGCCGGCCGGCAACTGCATCCTGCAGATACCGCTCCACGACTGAACGCATCGGACGCGCTCCGAGCGACCGATGATATCCCTTTCGGATCAGGAATTCGACAGCACCGTCGCTCACTTCAACGCTGAAGCCCATGCCGTGCAGTCGGGCGCGCTCACGCCCGATTATCAGCTCACAAATCTCGCATTGGGTGTCGAATTCCAGCCGGCTGAACACGATTTTCTCGGTAATTCGACCGACAAGCTCCGGTCGAAGCTGCTGGCCGACACGCGAGAGGACAGTGCGCTCCACGGTTGCCATTGGGGCCGACGTCATCCGCATGGCCTCCGACGAACCGATGTTGCTCGTAAAAACGAGGTAGAATGGCGCCAGGTTTTTCCGCTCACCGGTCGCGAACGTTATGCTCGCGTCATCGAGCATCTGGAGAAAAAGGTCCAGCACCAGGGGATGCGCTTTCTCGATCTCGTCAAAAAGGAGTGTGCCCCCCAAGATCCCTGACAGCGCCCGGCCAAGAAGCCCGACCTCGTCCGCCTCGCGCCCTATCAATTTCTCAACGGACAATTGGTTCTGGTACTCGGACATATCGAAGCGGATGGGCTTCAAACCGTCGAAGAGGTACGCGGTAAAGACATTCGTAAGTTCAGTCTTCCCTACGCCCGTGGGACCAACGAAGAGAAAGGAGCCCTTGGGACGAGCCGGATGAGCAAGGCCCAGCTCGCCTCGTGTCAGCACCGAAGAGACCCGCTCCATCACGTGCTCCTGGCCGCGAATGTTGGCTTCCAGATGCCTCCGGAGCCCGAGAAGCCTTTCCTTCCCTAATGCATCCGGCACGGCGGCCAAGACTTTGGCAGCAGTGGGCATCAGGTGCTCCTTTGATACCAGCCTGGCACCCGGCCGTCGGCGCCGAGCGGCGGAATTCGCACCCTGCGGAAGCCCAAGTCGCAATGCTGCACCACTGCCTGGAATTTTCG
The DNA here is from genome assembly GCA_937889545.1 of uncultured Opitutaceae bacterium. Classification (GTDB taxonomy): domain Bacteria; phylum Verrucomicrobiota; class Verrucomicrobiia; order Opitutales; family Opitutaceae; genus Palsa-1447. The sequence continues at coordinate 78,701 of CALAOT010000003.1, read as the reverse complement.
CAAACGACGCAGTTCGTGAGGTTCGATATGGTACTTGTCCTCGTCCGTCCATGAAGTCGAATGCTTGCCTCCCGTGTAGCCAACCGTGCGCCGCCTTCCCTTCCGTTTCCCGAAGGTGTCGGCCGCGATCTTCGCGGAATCCTCGTCTGCCGCGCAAAAGGTGATCCGGTTCGCCATGTTGGCGATGAAAACCTTTGCCTTTCGTTCATCGCCCATCGGCGGAATGAGTGACGCATAGGATTGCGTTGCCGCCACGACCGTCGCCCGCGCCTCACGCAGCACGTCAACTACGTTGTAATCGCTCATCCCATCGTCGCTCGCAGTAACGATTTTCTGCGCTTCATCCGCCCAGAGAATGACAAGGTTGTCGCGGGCACGCTCAGACGCGGCCTTGTCGAAACGCCGCAGCGCATGGGCATAAAACGTCAGCTTGAGCAGCGTATTGATGTAACGCCGTTCCACCGGAAAACGTTGCGGGATTGAAACGCAGATGATTTTCCCCCGGTCAATGTCGTCGAAACTGAAGGTCGATTCTTTCGGACAAAATACGGCGGCGATGTCCGGCTCGGTAAAATGCTTTAGATAGTTCGCTATAGTCGTCTTGATGCCGCCCAGTTGCTCCGCCGGTTGGGTCAGGAAACTTCCTTGGAAATGATCCACGAGCAATTCCGCCTCGCGGGTTTCCTTCTTTTTGACCAGCTCCATGACTTCGCGAAGCTGGCTGTCCGATGAAAGAAAATCATAGGCAGTTTCCAATGTCACAGGCACCCCGGCGCAATGCAGGGCCTTGAAGGCAAACTCCATCTGCACCTGCGCCTGCATGCGGAAAAAGCTTTGTTCACTGCGCTGGCCGAGGGCGGTAGCAACGTCGCAAACAATCTTGGCCTTCGCCGAATACGGCAGATGCGGGTTGTCCAGGAAGTTGAACCGATGGGTCGGTTTCCAATCGGCGCCGGCGCCTTCGGGCCGAACTTGCAGAAGGATGAGATCTGAAGCGCGGCCGAAGTGCCCGAGCATTGGGGAGAGCGTTTCCCAATAGAGCCCCTTGTCATCGACACAGACTCCACCCCATGTCGGGCAATTCTTGGAGACCTGCCAAAGCATCGTGTTAATTGCGGCGACGGTCTTGCCCGTGCCGACCTGACCCGTGATGAGCCAGCCACGGCAGAAGCTGAACATATCCCAGGAAAAGCCGCCGAGCCGGAAAATGACCGAAGCGGCCGGGCGCCGTCCCATTGCGCAGCGAAGCTGCCAGATGGACAGCAATCCGAGCGCGTAGGCGACCGGGCGGCTGATTCCCGCATGGGACCAGAACGCCAGGGCAGCAAGGGCGCTGCCTACCGCGAGAAAGAGATTTGCCATGATAGCGACGAGCGACGGGGACGGCCGTGATCGGCGGACCGAGCCCAGTCGCCAGCATATTCGAATCTCTCGCGGCTTTCTTGGACGAATCCGCCTTTTTTCAGCACGTTTTCGGGCTGCTCTCCTGAGAATTCAATGCGGAGCGCACGGAGACGCGCGTGATGAACGGCTCGTTTTTGTCCGCCTGCGAACGAAATTTTGTCGGCATGTCGCGCAGACTATCGAGATGAAAGCTGGCAATCTCAGGCAGAAGCAGCGCTAGGCGCGCACCCTCCAGAACGACTTCATGATTGGCGAACGACAGCACCAGTTGCTCGTTTTCCCCGCTCCCCTGATGACAGGCGGCCGAAAAATGCGACCACGGGAAGACCCATTTTTCACCGTTCCATACCTGAATTTTCAACGCGCGCACCGGCGATTCCGCCGTATCGCACGAACGACTGTTCGGCTGCTCTGCCCGCCGCTGTCTAAGTGTTTCCTGTAACGTGCTCATGGCGCGACAGTGAGGCGATTGGCATTGCGGCTCGTGAGACGCATTACGGCCTCATGCAAGCGAACCCGCTCAGCGGCAGCAATCGCCCGCCGTGTCCATGCCGGCAGGTGTTGACGCAATCCGAGGCGGTCGGACGGTCCAGGTGCAGAGACCTTCATTTCCAATGCGAGCCCCCGATCGCCGCTTTGCTCAATGCTGGCCCGAAGCTCGGCCTTGTTATCCGTGAACACGATGACCCGTTTCCGGCCGCGCGAGATGGCAACATACCACTGGTTGCGGTTCGTTGCGGCGCGGCAGGAGGCGTCCGAAATCAAAACGGTATCCACAGTCTTGCCCTGCGAAGCGTAAGAGGTAACGCCGTACCCCCGGTTAAACAGCCGTTGTTGCGGCGAGAGCGTCTTAACCGTAAGGCGATCGTCTTCAATCGTTAACGAACCATCGCCGTGAACACGGCGCACGGTCACGAGCTCGCCGTTGCTGATCGCGTGGCCTTCCTTCGATTTGCCGTTGAACTTCAGTTGCAGCCGGTCGCCGGGGGCGACGTTCGTGTTCCGTTCAACGGCGATGGCGAGCCGATGGGTATGGCGGTAACTCATGGTTGAACGCCGGCCATTCTTGATCAGAACCAGCCCGCGTTCATTAATGCCGGCGATGGGGCAGACATCGCCCCTGGAGAAGCGACCGTATCGTTTGAGAACGTAGGCGAACTGGCCCGGTTGATAAAACCGTGCATCGCGCTTTTGCGCCTCATCGAGATCGATCGCTTGATACGTTTTCAAGGCGACGCCGGCCCCGATGCGCCCGGCCGCTTGGAGCGCAGCCCGGACCGCCTCGTTCACTCCATTCACTTCGTTCCAAGTTTGAGCGACGACGAGTGCGCGTTCATGGCAGTTGAGGCTGGCGAGGTATTCCCGTGCCAGCGCGGTCCGGCGCTCATCGGGCGCGACCTCGCGAATGCAGCCGAGCCGATCCAATCGATCAAAGGATTCGCCGGTCTTTCCGGTTGAAGCCGCTCTTACTGCCTTCTGGTAAGCCGCCACGAATGCGCGCTCTGCTGCCGATTTCGCCCGCGCCGGATCCTGCCGGCGAATGTCCCGTAGCACCGCCGCCCTCAACCCGCTGAACTCTTCGATGGCGCGCAGCGCATCCGAAGCCTGAACGGCGCCATGCTGGCGGGTGTCGCCTGAAAGGATCAACCGGCCGCCGTGTGCGTTCACCAGCTCCAGCAAAGCTCCCAGTTGCTTCCCGCCAATCTGGCCGGCCTCATCCACGAGCACCACCGCGCGTTCAGGCAACATTTTGGTTTCAAGACAGTGCGAGATCGTTGCTGCTGCGAGGCCATCGTCACAGAGATCGGCGACTTGCTGGCGTTGCGGAGCGAGCATAACCACGGTATGCCCCGCGGCCCGAAGACCCTTTGTCACCTCCCGCAGGGTAAAACTTTTCCCCGTGCCCGCACTGCCGCGAAACAAGGTGATAAAATCACGGCTGGCGAGAATCTGCCTCACCGCCGCCTCCTGCTCCCCAGAAAGGGCTGCTGCCGGTTGGTAGCCGAGGCTGAAAGGCACGTATTGCCCACGGCCATCATGGGCGGCGACCACGATCCCGAGCTCGCAGCGCAGCACCTCCCGGGAGGTCAATCGGTTCGTTCCGTCCTCCCTGATGTACCCATGGTTTTCGATTGCCGCCCGCAAAGCGCCCAGGTCGAAGTTGTCACCGCGTCCACGCTCAAGCGCCGCCGCCATCAATTCTAAGTCGGCCACGATGGATCGCCGTTCAAAAAGGTGCTCGTCCGCCCAGGCGACTATACCCGCCACGTCAGCCGGCTTGGCCGGTTTCGGTTGAACGCCTTGTAAGGCTCCAAGCAATCTCTTCTCCTCCGGCGCCAATTGGCTCTCCCATGACGGCCGAAGTCGGTCGGCAGTCGAATCCTTGATTTTTGGCCGCCGGTTTCCGTGAGCAATCCGTTTGCGCAATTCACCAACGTCTCCAGCCGGTGATCCTATTTCCAGACGCCGCTTGGCCTCAACGTCGATTTGGCGGTTCCGCTTCGAAAACCGGGAGATGACTGATGCTGGGACACCTTTGATTTCAAAGCCATTCGTTGAATTTTCAATTTCGTAGCCGAGGCCCCGAAGGCTCTTGCAAAGCTCGTGCCGATAGAAATTCGTGGCAAATCTTTGGGCACGGTACATGCCCGCCGGATGCAGCGCCTTCCACCGGCTTTCCACGGGGTCAAAGGTCGCATTGAACACGATGCAATGCGTGTGGAGATGAGGATCAAGCTCTCTGCTGGTGTCGTGCCGGAAACAGGCGGCCAAAAGATTGCCGGTTAACCGTTCGGCGTTCTGCCCGGATTTCCGCACCCGCGTCTCTGCGAACTTCTCCAGTTCGAACATCGTGTTCCGAACCGCCTGGTTGTGCAGGTCCAAAATACGATCATCCTGGTACAAGGCCACGACCGACACGCTCTTTGGCGGAGCGATCGTGAAATCGAAAAAGATTCTTCGATTGGCAACCGGATCCACTCCCGTCCCCTGGCGAACCGTGTTCATCCGCTGGCCGAGTTTCTGGCCGGTCGCTGGATTCCTGCCGTCGCATAACGCAAGGAACGCAGCCTCTTCCACCGGGCCACGCAACTCCAGCGTTTCTGCCCCGCGACCAAGCCAGTTTCCGGCCACTGTCATCCCCTGCGAGTAATAATCGCCAGAGCTTAGATGCTCGCGAAAGTACTGCCTCGCATTCCTTAGATTGAACTGGATTTTTGGTTGAATCATCAATGGAACATCCGACTTGGCGGAAACAACTTACGCAACGTAGCCACGCCGCTTTTGATCCCAGACACAGCACCCCTTACGCTAAAGCGTAAGGTTTCGATTTCCGTAAGTGCGACACGGCCTGTGTCGCATTACGCGAAGCGTCAACCGGCGCAGACCTGCGCCCAGAGGAAAATGGGCGATTGCCCGGAGGGCAGACGCCCAGGTTCCGACCTCCACGAAGACACGCCGCGCTACGCTGTTTCGGCGCGCCCTCGTGGACCTCGCGGAGCGTGCGGCACGCGCGAGGAGACATGGCGACGCTCATCGCTTTCGCCCGCCGTCCGCCACCTGGCGAGCATGCTGCGGCTCCCGGCTTGGCCTCGCCCGTTGCGTCCCCATGTCTCCTCGCCGGCCGCCGGTTGGGGCAGCCGCCCCCTGACTCGGAAATAGGTGCAGTCGCGTTCATCGCGCGCCGCGTTCGCGGGTGCGGGCGACCCGGCGCTGGACCGCATCGGCGAGGGATTTCAACTGGACTGGCCCGAGTTCTTTCAGCGACGCAACCGGCCGCCTGAGCCCAAGGGTTTCCGATGTGAACTGGTAAACCCGTTCGCCGTTCCAGCCGAGTTCGCGGGCACCTGCGAAGATGGCGCGAAAGAAATCGTTCCGGTAGGCCACCGGATTCCTCCATCGCAGGCGCGACCGGTGGATTGCGCGCTGCTGTTTCAGGAAGGCCAACGCGTCCGAAAACCTATCGCGCGGGAGCAAGAGGTAGGACGCAACGTTGTAGCGGCGTTGCAGCATCCGATGGGCACCGGCAAAGTTCGGCGCACCATCATCCCCCGCGAGCCTCGCAGCTAGTTCAGCAATTACCGACTGGACTTGGTCGCGCTGCCCGACGGACAGATGGCGTTCGTCGGGTGTGATCGTATTTCGCTGAATGTGCTTCATAGTGTGGATAAGATCGCGACCCGCGACCTGCACGCTGTTACCGCAACCGCTCACCCGCACGCAGGGTCCGTCGGTTTGCACCGAGCCCGGAACGAGCAACGAAAGACGTTCGATGAGCCGATGCAGGATTGTGTCCTTGTCTAGGCCGGACGACGCACTTTCCTCAACTAACAGCGCTTTGCGGAGGAGGGATTCCGGCTTCGCCGTCGCCAAGTCCAACATCTTCGCCGCCTCCGAAGTCTCGCCGAATCTTTTCCGCAGATGCGTCTTAGTCGCATCATAGGCATCCCGTAACGAATCCGTCGCCAAGTCTTGAACCGGCTTTTTTAGGAATGCTGCCGCCGCGAGCAGCGTCGCGAAGATTGCTTCTGTTTGCATGATACCCATGCGGGCGCGTCAAGCGGCGCACATCGCTCGGGGCCGCAATAGCGCGGCCCGGCCGATTCACGGGTGAGGGGTGTTCTACTTCCGCGCGTTTTCCCATTGTGCCACGCCCGTCAAGGTATCGCTCGCTGCGCTCGACTCCACCTTCCCTCCTTCGGCCTTCCCCTTCGCGCGGAGCACCAGGCTCCGTGCTCAGCGGCCGGCGTCGTGACTGGGCGTGCCCCCATGGGCCAACGCGCGGGCATAGCCCGGCAACCGGATATGTCATCCGGCCCGAGGCAGCGCACGTGCGCCTGGCACAATGAATCAATCGACATTAGACGTTAGCGACTACGCACCCGAGCACGGGTTCACAATGGCAGTCGGTGAGCGTCCGCAACAGCGGTTGGAAAAATTCGGAACCGCAGCGGTGAGCGACACCGAACTACTAGCGATGATCCTACAGGGAAATGGCACCCGCACCGAACAAGCGGTGAATCTGGCCTCACGGTTGATCGCCGAAGCCGGTTCAATTGCGGGACTCATTTCATGGGTTCCATCCGACTATCGCAGATTGAAAGGGATCGGTCGGATCAAAGGACTGCAATTAGCAGCGATTGCCGAGATCGCCCGGCGAATGATGACCTCGCAAAGAGCACCCGCTCCGCTGCTAAACCGCTCTGACCTCATCGCTGCCCACTTCGCATCTACCGCGGCTGGACTTCAGGTCGAAAAATTCTGGGTACTCTGTCTCAACCGAAAGAATCGCCTAATCAAACAGGTTGAAGTCACCTCGGGTACGGCCACGTCGGCATTAGCTCATCCCCGCGAAGTTTATCGGGAGGCGATCCGGCAGGCGGCGACGGGAATCGTATGTGTTCACAATCACCCGTCTGGCGACCCCGCCCCTTCCTCGGCGGACATCCAACTCACCCGCATACTTCGTGAGGCGGCGCGAACCATCGAGATCGAGTTGCTCGACCATGTGGTTGTCGGCATCGCGGCGGCCGATCCAACCGGACTCGGCTACTACAGCTTCCGCACAGCGGGACTTCTCTAACGAGGGCGACATGCAAACATTTAAATCGTCCTCGTATGTTATCCCCGGTTACGTTTCTTCGACTGGTCGAATTCGATCCGACAATGTCCTTAACGCCTCGTCTTTCTTCTGAATCCCCAAGGTCAGGTACTTGAGGACTTGGGGCACCCACCCTGTTATCGAGCACTGATAGCTGATGTCGCGATGATTGAGTCGGTGTTCCATCTCACGAACGAACGCGGTTATCTCATCGACCAAGGTTTTAATCTCCGCAAAGGGAATGTCGGGCAGCGTATTGGTGCCGAGAACCGTGGCCATGTCGGAATGTGACAACTTCTTATGCCGCCAGTTCTGGATGCCCTTTGACCAAATTGTGACCAGTGTGTTCAATCGCGTTTGTAAGTCGCTGCGAAAAGGATCAGTTTCTGGTAAAGCGGCCATCGCGGCTAGGGAGCAATTCGCTTGCCCCATGGACTTCGGCGGGTCGAGAAATCTCGAAATCGAAAGCATCAGGTCATCGATCAGAAGATTTTCCAGGGTCGCCCAAAAATTGGCTCCCGTTCGATTGAGTACCGCGTAGTTCTTCGCGTCGGAGTACAACTCATCGAACATCTGCCATCGTACATTCAGCTCCAGCACGAGCTGGTTCATCGCCTCCAGCGTTGGATTGATAGCAGTCAAGAGAACGAGGCAGCCCAGGTTTTTAGACCCCGTTCGCCTTCCGCAGAAAAATGGCCCCATGCCAAAGCGTTCGCCACCACTTGTTGGAGTTCTTTTCCTCGGCCTTCAAGAATGGATCGAGGAATGTTTTCCTGGTCTGCTTCATTGATGGCATTTTCTAGGACCGTTACAGGGCGACGACGAATGTGAGCAGGTAGCCTCTTATCCAGGCCAAGCAAATCCTGCGTAGCCTCCAGTTCGGGCATCGGGGCCTGAGCAAAAACTCCTTCATGGAGGATTTGCTGCAAGTCCTCCCACGTAAGGAAATCGCGGTTGTTGCCGAGACTAATGGCGTGAGCGGCTTCTTGGGGCGTCATTTTAGTACGCTTTATCCGTGCACTGACACGCCAAGTAGCTCCCACCGGGGAATCGTGCCTTCGGCAAACTCAGTGCGACGGGAGGAAATCCAGAGGTTGAGCGTTTCTTCGGCACGTTGCTCGGCGTCGCCTTCAATAGTGGCGCACGCCGCAGGTTGGGGCGCATTGAAACGGCTGGGATCGTGACTCAACTCCTCAACCTTAGCCGTGCCATTCACGCTAACGATAACGATGCCACTGAATGCCCCCTTCTCGGCACGATCCCACGTCACCCGATAACGGGCTTCGACGTTAGCTCCTACAAGCACTCCAGGCAGACAAGCAACTTCGCCAGCAAAGGGGGGATTTTGCAGGTAGCGGATCAGGCCATCGACAAAGGGGTGACCAATACCGAAGAGTTCGGATCCTTTTTTGCGCGTCGCGAGGTTTCGATCAAAAGTCACATTGTCATAGCGCGCACCGACGTTGGGAAAGTTCTTGAGCGATTCTGGAGTGATAATCTGCCAAAATTCTCCGTTTGGCATGGCTCCGCCGCCGAGGCGAACGACGGCTTCGCGGCACCATTCGCCAAGTTGCTTCAAATGAAACTGACCCGAAATGCGCCGGTATTGCTCCAGATTGAAGCTGGTCAGGTCTTGTGAGAGGTCTTGCAGCGCTGCCCGTGCTTTCTGCGCGGTCAGCATCATCCGGTCGAGTTCACGGCTGGTGCGGGCATAGTCCCGGTCAATCAGGGCCTGCTTGAATAACTGCTGATAATTGGGCGTGGACCCTAGGAAGCCGAGGATGTCGCTGCGAAAGTCTTCCAACGGTTCGCCGGTTTCAGGGTCGGTCTTTCCGATGGCTTTGGCGATCTGCTCCAGTTTCTCCCAAAGCAGGGTGTAAATATTTTCCTCAACGGTGTCTTTGGCGACAAGGTTGTAAACCTGCGACACCTCCTTCTGGCCGAAGCGATGGATGCGACCGATACGCTGCTCGACAGCCATGGGGTTCCACGGAAGGTCGTAATTGAACAGCACGCGGGCAATCTGAAGGTTGATACCTTCACCACCAGCCGAAGTTGAAATAAGGATGCGTGCGCCGTTTTCTTCCCAAAATTGTTCCGCCGCCGCGATCTTGTCTTCCAGCGGGCCGCCTTTGATGGTGACAACTAGCTCGGGACCTACAATACGGCCAAGCTCAGCCTTTAGAAACTCTAACGTTTCCCGATACTGAGTGAAGATGACGAACCGCTCGGCCGGGTTCTCTTGGCGAAGTTTACCGATGATGGTTTCGAGTCGCTCGAATTTGCGATCCACTCCCTCGGGTACAATGCGCAGCAGCTCGCGGACTTTAGCCGTCTCGTTTGGAATTTCTGCATCGGCATAAATGCCTTCGTCGCCTTCCTCGTCGGAATCGAGTGACCAGTTGGTATCGTCATCAGCCTCGATTAGCTTCTTAAGCGTCCGCTCCCGAACCTGAGCAATGCAGGTGTCGGCCTGAGCATCGGTAGCGCGAGAGGTGGCCAACCCGTAGATTTCCTTGGCCAGTGCCCGCATTTCGTCTTGGAGACGCAATACGCTTTCCGCCAGATCAGGGGTCGGTGCGGTCTTTCGTCTCCTCTCTAGGTCAATTTGCTGGCGCACCAAAAGCACCAGCAAGCGGCGGCGGAGGGCCTGCCGGATGGCGCGCGGGCTCGACGACATCATCTTTTGAAACGCCACCATCACAAATCCGATGGCCCGTTGGTCACGAGAGGGACGGCCAACACCGCCGCTTGAGCCGACACCCGCAGCGCTGTAACCGTCTTTCAGGTAATTGGTGAGCTTTTCGTAGAAACGTTGCTCGCGGAGCGCGGGTTCAAAGCGCTCAGTTGTCACCTGTCGGCGCACAAAGAGCGGCAGCCCCTCGGCATCGGTGACTTCGCGCTTGGTGCGTCGAATGATAACGCGATTAAGCAACCCGCGATGATTCTCCAGTGCCTCTGGTGAGTCGAAGAGCTGGTCATCAAGCAGGTGGATGAGCGACCAGAACTGAAAGGCGTCGCCTTGATGCGGTGTAGCCGAAAGAAAAATCAAGTCTCGGGTGTGCCCGCGTAAGGCCTCGGCAAGCTTGTAGTTCTGCGTGGACTGAATCTTGGAACCGTAGCGCAGACGGGTAAGATGATGAGCTTCGTCGAAGACGATCATGTCCCATTTTGGCGCCGCGAGCAGGCGGTCAGTGCGTTGCGGGCGTTTGAGTGTGTCGATTGAAGCAATGACGCGATGATGGTTCTCCCAGGAAGTGGGCGCATAGTCTTGGAAATCGGTGCCCAGGATTTCAAACTCCAGGCGGAAGCAATCTCTCAACTCGCGTTGCCAGTTTTTGACGAGACCGGCAGGCGTAATAATGAGCACCCGACGGGCTTCCCCTCGGGTAATAAGTTCACGGATCGCCATGCCGGTCTCGATGGTCTTGCCGAGACCCACATCGTCAGCGACCAGCACCCTGCGGCGCTGCATCTTGACCAGATCGTGAGTGAGTAAGATTTGATGTGGCAACAGAGCCGTGCGGGCGTTGGACAACTCGCCGCCGGAATTGCCGAGCGCGAACTGCCAGGCTAATTGGCGAAGAAGGAAATCTCGCGGATCGTCATACTGGCCAGCGCGGAGGCGATCCCAGGGCGAGGCAGCTCGCTCCAGTCGGGAGACAGGCAAGGTTTCGAGACGGCGTCCGCCCTGACTATCGAAAACAACGTCGGCAACGAGGAGGCCCCCCGTCTGCTGTACCCGCAACACTTCGCCGACGCCGTTGACGTAGCGACCGGCAATGCGCACGCGGTCTCCGACGCGAAGGTCGAGCAAAGCGGTATCTACGTTGCTCACGACAAGTTCTCTCCGAAGTGATAACCGACCTGGCGCGGGGCAACCTCGCCGCGGGAGGCGGGATTGTGCCCAAAGATTCGCCATAGCGGCACTAAATCCTGGGGCGTGTGCCGGGCGCCTAAGCGATTTTCGCCGCCCAAGCTCAACTCGTGGGCAATGGGAATCTGAATGTCCGAAAGTTGACCAATCTCGACCGCAACACGCTTGAGACGGAGCTTGTAGTCCCCAAGTAGGGTCAGCTCCTTGGCGGTAGCCCTTTTATCGGTGCAGCCGAGCGTAACCAACAGTTCGTCGAGTCCCGTGACGCACAACTGGGTCCGCGGGGCGAACGGAAATGGGTCTTGCTCGATCTCGCGCAGGAAATCAAGGAATGCGATTTGCTCTGGTGCGGTAGGCACTGGGCCATCGTAGAGGCTGAGAGCTTGTCTCGGTAGGATGAGATAGCCGGACATAATTAGGGAATGCTTGCCGACGTACTGCCAAGCACACCGCTGAACATGTCCGTATAGAACGGCAATAGCCGATCACACGTCTTCGCCCAACGGTTAGGATCTTTGCTCTTAATGAATTCGAGAGCCGCTCGGATTTGCGGCCGGTGGGCGCGGAAGCGCTCGACCAAGATATCGAGCCGTTCTCCCGTTTCAGCATGCGCCAAAAGATAATGGAGAACGTCGATTAGATTGGGGCCCATTACTGTGAGGGAATTATCCTCCATCTGTCCAAATTCCAATTGGCTGAGGGTGTAATCAATGTTGTGCAGCTTCCTATGCAGGGCATCCAAACGCTCGGAGGGAGTAAGCACAGTGTAAGTCCGGCCGCCTTTAAGCCGACCTTTTCTAACCAACGGCGGATCGTAGTCGGTGAGATCGCTCAGCTCAAAAATTCCTTGGGTGAGTTTACGAATCGAATCGATAGACACCTCACGGATATTGCAGAGAGCCCTAAGCCACACCCGGCTCACAACATCTGTCTCTTCCAATTCACTGGGCAATGGATTGTCCTTCGTAATGAGTTGCTGAACCATCTCATCGATGTCTTCGAGGGCCCGTTTCATTGGAAGCACACTGCCTTCGCCGTCGATGACGGTGCCATAATTTTTGGAATATAGCTCAAGACACTTACCGATGAGAACCATGCGGACATCTGCAGGAGCCAGTGGATCTCTCCCGTAACGACCGCTTTCGATCACCTTAATTTCTTCAACAGCCCGTCTGCGAATGTCGTGCCGCATGCCCTGCCAAGTTCGCCTCCGTTGACTATCATCGGCCGGCCGTTTCCGGCAAATATGAATAAGATCATAGGAAATACCTTCGTTGTTTTGAAGATTGAGCGATGATTCTTTCTCGGCATGAACAGGGTATACCGCTTCGATCGCAAAACCCGCCAAGCAAACCGCATCGCATAAGTCCACCCACTGTTGATTACCCGAATGATGGTAAGTGAAAACCATCAAGCCGTCATCCTTCAGTTTGGTGCTGGCGCGATCAAAAACGGTTTTCAAACCAAGTCGAAAATCGTCATTCGACAATCCCCTGCTCTTGTTTTCGACAATCTCGGTAATTTTAGGCGTATACTCAGGAAGGAATGAAGGATAACAATCTTTCAAAACCAGCCGAAGCCAGACGTAAAAGAAATCGTAGAGTTCGCTGTAGTTAACGTTTCCCGCGTAAGGCGGATCAGTGATGACTGCATCAACTAGGCCTTCGATCTGCGGAATGATCTGGCGAGAGTCGCCATTGAGTATCGTTTCACGACCAGTAGGAATAATCTCAGACGAAAATATTAGGCTGTCTTTTTCTCCCAACCGATCAATGTCACGGTCGTAAACATGTGCGCGAAAGGCCAACCCTTCACGCACTCGACCGAGCATGTTGTGGAATGAACCACGAATTTCGGCCGGTCCCCAGACGCAGTTTTCGGCGGGGTCGATCTTCGGAGCGTAGTCGTGACGATCAAAACTACCTTGTATCGTGTTGCGATCATTGAAATATCGACAGAAGAGGTTATTCCTTTCGATTGCTCCAGAAAACGCTAAAAGCAGGAGTTCACGGCAGGGATTATCCTCTTCGCTTTTTATTGCTTCTAGCAGTGTCGAGAGTGCAAGTAGCTGCCTCTCGTTGAACATGTGATGCCAACTGCGATAATGATGTGCATGAAGGCCAGACTTGGTTTTGTCACCAGCCGGTATTTCGCTTCTCGGATAGAGAAGATTACCCGAGTGTTCTTGCCACAAGGTTTCGATGGCCTGAAATGCGGCTAACTGTTTGGGAGAGATTTTCTGGAAATATTTCCCTTTGTTTTTCCAAACTAGATTGTCGGTTTTAACGCAGAGCACATCTTGATGACGGTCCCTTGGGGCCCCAAAAAGTTCTTCGGTCTCGTCGTCGAATTCCTCCCGAGGGTCAGCAGCCGACCAGTAGGCTTGCGAAGCGTATGCATGCAGAGGGAAACGTTTGTCTTCGGGAAGGCCACGAAGAGACTTGATGTTGTCGTCGCGTTGGCCGCAATGCGGGCAGATAAATTCTCCGTCGTCGGGAACATTTCCCTTTTGAGGATCGAACTCATGACCAAGCGGAGAGGTTACGAGCTGCCCGGAAGATAATTCGCCGCGCCACTGAAAAACCTCATCGGTTTTGGGGGAGTAAAGAACCGAAAGCGGCACTTTTTTTCGCTTCGCCTTTAGGCTGCCCAGTCGCGGCTTCACTACTTCGTAGCAATGAGGGCAACAAACATGAGCAGTCGGGACGTGACCTGATCGGACCGGAGATTGACCACCTTTGGCGTCACCTTGAGTAACAAAGAGGCCGCCGTCCGGGTGAGCATACGTCCAACGAGCAGTGCTGCGGCTGAGACCGGCCGAGTAAGTACTGGCGTGAATCATCAATAAGGGATCCGCGACCAGCGCGGCGGGCTCCAGCTCCCAATCGAAAGTCTTCTGGCAACGCGGGCAGGTACAATCAGCTTGGTAACGAATTGACGGAGATTTGTCGGCAACAATATAGTCGGTGAATAAAGGAACCTGTTTTCGGCATGTGGGGCTCGTGCAAATCGCCGACTTCACCCAATAGGTGTGGATGGCGTGAGCAAATGGTTTGAATTGCGGTGCCAAAGGGCCCTTAAGGTGGAAAGGGGCGTCATTCTCATACAGCTCTGTCAGCGTTTTGGAGAGAGGCTTGCCAGACCAAGCTACTGACCGCTCTTCAAGCCGAGTTACCGCGGCGTCAAGAGCCAGAACGTCAGCGGGCGCCAGTGCCATCTTTACGACAAACCAGGGCACTGGGTTCAACTCAATGCCGATGGGACGAATCCCCATCCTCGCCGCTTCAACGATGGTAGTGCCACCGCCCATAAACGTGTCGAGAATGACCTTATCTTTGGTGTCAGGGTCTTCAGTGTGGTCCTTGTAGAATTCCGCCATTATGTCTGTCCCCGCCGGTTTGAGCGCGCCGAGAATAATTGCCCGGAAGACGCACGACGCACGCGGCGCGAAAGACTTGTGCATCTGATAAATCGGCTTGAACCCATTTCGTTCAGGCACAACCAGCCGATTGATTTCGACGATGGGGAAGGATTCCTCGATGGCCCGTTTTTGCATAATCACTGGTCGCGTTTACGGGATGACCACATCCGCAGGTTTGTAGACAATAAAACCCTGCGCCGCATCGAAGCCATGGTCTGCGGTCGCGATCTCGGTGATTCCCAGGCGACGCGCGACAGCGAGATTGAGAGAATCGTTGGTGAGGAGACCGAACTGCCGTTGAAACTCCAGGGCGATGTGAAAATCGTCGGGCCGGAGTGATTCGATGTTAAGACCTCCACCAAGAAGATCGCGAACCTCCTCGGGATAACGGCTGAGCTGGCGCAATAGCGCGGGTTTCTCTGCGAGCGCGCGGGCCGGATTGGAACCGACCAAGCCGATGGACTGCGCCTCCTGGATCATGCGCCGGTGACTGAATTCGGCGATCACAGAAGTAGTAATCCATCCCTCGATCGCGCCCGTATCACAGCGGGTGAGAAAACTGCGACACTGCGGTGAAGCCCCGCGGCGTGCATAGATAAGGATATTGGCATCGACGAAAACACGGGTGCCGTTGCGGATGTCGTCGAGTTTCATTGATCGTAGAAATCCGCCTCCATGCTCTCGCGGAATTGCTCCTCGGAAATCTTGAACGGCTCCCGCTCCAGAAGCCGAGCGAGGCCGGACTTCTGTTGGCGACGGAGATAGACCGTAACGGCGTCCTGGATGACTTCGCCGACTGGCCTACGCTCGCGCGTCGCCGCCAGCTTTAGCTTTTGGTAGATGTCTTCTTCGATCTGAGTGCCTACTTTGATTTTGCTCATGGCGATAGTTTAGTTGCGGTGAAGGAGGACCCACGGGACCAGCACTTCCATTAGGGAGAATCCTCCGTGTTGATAGAGATGCTTGGAGCTAGTGCCTTTGGGGCGAGTCTTAAGACGGCCGCGCAGCATCGCAAGACGCTGGGCCGGAAAACGCTGAAGGTCGGGATGGGGGGCCGGATAAGGAGCCTGTTCCTCGAAAACTCGGTGACGTTGCTGGCGAAGCTGCTCTGCCGCGGCGGATTCGCGGGCACTTTCGGCTGTGCCGCCAAAAAATATGTAGCCGTGATCACTGGTGATGACAATGGGCATGCCGGGAGGGATAGCCTGCACGGTGTATTTCCAGAGGGTGGCGACATGGTCGCAAAACTGCGGGAAAAGCTGTGTGTCAAAGCGGGCTTCGTCGTTCTTGAACAGACGATCCGGCCAGGTGGACCAGAGGAGCAGCGATTTCCCCGTTGGTAGTGCGACGCGAGGGTTGAGACTGTCGAGATACTCGGCATGGACCCCGCGCACTTTAAGCGCTTTGACGGACGGCAACTGGCTGGGGCCCAGGCCATGGGCGGCATCCGGGCCCACCACCCGCTGCGAAACAAAGTCGATGGTCTCAGTAGGCAGCGACGTGGCTATCGCGCGGGCTTCATCGACCTGGAACCCGGTTTGGCCGGCTAGCGCCAACAGAAGGGGTAGTTCGCGGAGCGAGAGACCGTCAAAAACTACTACAGCGCGAGGCGACGCCTGGGCGGAGGTGGGATGAACATCCAGGCCAAGAAACGAGCGCGGCGTTGGTGCCCGGGTTGTCTCGACGACCAGTTCGTCCCAAACTCGGGCAGCCCCAAGCGAGATGAGTTCCTCGGCCTGCGTCACGGCGGCTTCACCAGTGCGCAAATATTCCTCCCGCGGCACCGCCGCAAAACGGGCCGACGACCAGACGGTGTGAAGCAGCCAATTGGCAATCGCAGGAATGCGAGAGCCACTGGCAATCAACACGTCGGAAGGTAGGTCAAGCGAGTGCACGAGAATTAAGCACCGAGAGTGAGGGTGACTTTTGCCGATCCGGGAGAAAAGTCCGGCAACCGCTCCATCATGTCCTCAACGGCGGCCTTGGTGAACGAGCCTGGAAATTCCAAGGTAACTTCACCATTGAAGGTTCCGGAGCCGGTGAGTGAACCACGCAGGAAGGTCGGCAACGTGGACATCTCGACGGTACGGGACTCAAAAGTCATGCCGATCCGCACACGCAAGACTGGACTACCCTCGGCCTGATCGAGGCGGGCTGCGACCTCCTGCCGGAGCTGCTGCCGGGACTCACAGAAGCCGGTGGAGAGCTGTTGCTCCGTGGGGCCAAGAGGCAGCGGATCCATACCACCTACGCCACCAGTCACCCCAGATGGGGAGGGGGTGGGCAGTGATCCGCCAGGTGGTTGAGGGCGGGGTGACGGAGCCGACGCAAGGCGCGCCGAGGGCGCAGCCAACGCCGCATCCATCAGTTCAGAAGCGCTCAGCGTGGGCGACTCTCCCGCGTGTTGCATGCCTGATGGATGGGCGAGGTTGAATACGCCATCCACGACCAGACTCTCAATGGCGCGATGAAACTCGTTGGTGTAAACGATGACGGGGTAGCTGAGTGTGTTACGATATTGCGCTTCGATAGCCGAGACCTTGAGCCCCAACAAATCGGCAGCGCGGCTCTGCATATGCTCGGCGAGGTAAGCGCTCGGGAAAAGATTGCGCGATAGGTGCAGGAGAGTGGCCTCCTTGGTGAGTGGTTGAACCGGCTCCAAGGTATATTCCCCTTCGGACGCGGTAGTGCCGGTGCTGTGAATCTGCACATAGGCATAGTTTATTTTTTTGATCGCATCCGTGACGGCGGACTTCTGGTCGGTAGCGATTTTGGTGAACTCCCGAACTTTTTCGGAATCGCCACCCGTGGCTGTAGCGAGCGCTTCGGCCGCGATGGCTTTCCTCGCCCAAGCAAGAATGTCCTTATTGGCACGAAGGTTCTCCTTATCTGCCCTCGGTTCGAGGAGGACAATGGTGTTTCGCCGCTTCAGCCCAAAATAGAGGGCGTAACGTTCTTCGGATGACAGGCGGCGCGGCGAGATGACAAACCGAAGGCCCTCGATTTGGAGGGAATCAACCCGGCCGCGTGCAAGTTCTACCTCGTTCAAAACGACGGCCTCGGAGTCCCGGAACACTTCCGTCCGCCACCATTGGCTGATGCGTTCCCAGGCATCGTTATCCTGCACAGACAAGCTACGCAGCTCGACCTTGGCATGGGCGTTTTCCTTGGTGTCGAAAAAGAGCTGCTGGTCGTGACGGTGAAAGTAGGAGGCGAACTTGATGAAGCCGTCGAGGGTATGCTTGAACTGATTGTAGTCGGCTGCCGGATCAATGGTCTGGCGGGACAGTTCGTCTTCAGAAATGCCGGGATTCCTGGAGGGCGCGAGACTGGCCATCAGGGTCGCGGAGGCGATGCGATCCGCCAGTGGAAACTTGGTGAGGTCGCGAAGATTGGACTCAGCGCAGGAGATAAGGTTTTGCGATGGTTCCAAATCGGCGAGCCAGGTGCGAATCTCGACATCGGCTAGCGAGACATCGGCCAACGTAAGCAGATTCGTCTGCGTGCCGCGCAATCGGACGAGAGCAGCAAGGAAACCGAGAGCGCCGCGTGTGCCCTGGAACCCGCCTCTTTGCGGAATGCGCTGCAAGACAATGTCCAGTAGTTCGGGCGAGAACGGATAGTGTTCACGCAGACGCTCGGCGTAGTCTTGGTTGGCCGGAATGCCAAAGCGCTGCCAGCCGTTGACATAGCTTTTGACGATATTGTCGATCTCGGGATTCTGGGCCTGCGGGGACTTCTCAAAGAGTCGGTGGTAAATGATGCGAAGACGGTCGCGGGAGTCGGTGAATCGAATTTCGGCTGGCTTGACGCGCTTGAGAGTCAGCCCGGGCTCAATGCTCCCATCATAAATGGACGCAAGTAGCACGACATTGGAATCAGAGCGCATCGACTCCTCGGAGACCATTTGCAGAAAGTTGATGTTATCCTGTCGGCGGTTGTCGTCTGAGATGGCGCGGATGCCGCTCTCGAGTTCGTCGAAGAGGAGGACGAGCTTCCGGCCAGATAGCGCGGCACGAAATTCAGGGAGGCTTGGCGGACGCTGTCCGGTAAAGGTCGCGCCTATCTTGTCGCCGATGACCTGCCAGAGAGTCTCGATGGGGAAGTCCGTGAACTTACGAAGAATAAGAACAACGTTGGCCGGGATCGACAGTTCGAGGTCATGCTCAGCCAGCCAAGCAGCCATCTCAGAGCGGTGTTCAACCAAGTGGTAAGCCAAGGTGATAAGATGGCTCTTGCCCTGGCCCTTAGGCCCCTCGAACAGGATGGTGCCTACCTCGTCATCAGTGGCGTTAAGGCGGGTATGGAGGGTCTTGATGAGCCGGCGTATGTCGGCAGAGACGAAGGTGGCGCGCGCAAAGTCGAGGGGCTTGGCTTCAAGAGACTTTTTCTTTGGATCGTTGATGCGGTCGGGGTCAATAACACCCTGTATGCGGCCAGAAAGAACGTCGGCGCGGGGCGAGAGGATGTGCGAGAGCATACGGCGATTGATAATCATATTTCTTCCTGTTGCAAGAAAAAAAGAAGCTTGCAGAAATAATTTGTTTCGCTACGGTTGGCGGTAATGAGCGCCTCGCAAAATCAAATCACCCGCGGCGACCGGCAGAGAGCGCTCATCTGTTTTCCAAGATGTATCTATCCACATTGACCATCAAAAATTTCCGGTGTGTTGATGCTGGCGCCAGCCGGATGGAAATTACGTTTACCAAGGGCCTCACCGCTCTCGTCGGTGCGAACGATGCAGGGAAGACCGCCGTTATCGATGCCCTCCGATTTGCACTTGGCACGTCAGATCAGGATCGGCAGCGCCTTCAAGATTCCGATTTTCATGCTGGCGCAGCGGAAATCACCATTGTTTGTAAATTCGAGGCTTTGGACGCCAAAGACCTCAGAACATTCGCGGAATACCTCACCTATGGCGCGAAACCTGGTGACAAACCAATACTGTATCTAAACTGGCTGGCCGAAAATACCGGAGAATCTCGTAGGGGCCGACCCTTCCATCGAATTGAAGTCCGGTCTGGAAAGGACGCAGCTGGCCCTGTTATTTCGGCGGAGGCCCGTCTGCTGCTCCAAGCCACGTACCTCCGCCCGCTTCGCGACGCGGAAGAAGCGCTAACCGCAGGGCGCGGATCGCGCTTAGCCCAAGTGCTTCGTCAGTCCGCATTGGTCAAAACCGGTTCCGATAGCCACGATGCCGCAACCCCGCTCAAGAATCAGCAGCTCAGCATTCTCGGGATCGCAAAACTGGTGAGCGAATTACTCGCACAACAAAAAGGGGTCGCTGACACACGCGGGAAAATCGACGAAACTTTGAAGGAATTGGCCTTGCATGGCGATAAGTTGACCAGCGCCATTCGAGTCAGCGGCGCGACGGCCTCGGATGACAGCCGACTGCGTGAGTTGCTGGAGAAACTCGATCTTCGGCTGGAGAGTGAGGGCAAGATGGGGCTCGGCTCCGACAACCTGTTGTTCATGGCCTGCGAGCTTCTGCTGCTCGGTCAGGAAGAAGTTGGAAACAAGCTCCTCCTGATCGAAGAGCCAGAAGCCCACCTCCATGCTCAACGCCAGTTGCAGGTCATGAAGTCGCTTCAAGCGCAAGCCAAGGAGGAGGGCATCCAGGTCATCGTCACCACGCACAGCCCTAATCTCGCCTCCGCCATCGAACTGGAAAACTTGGTCATCGTTCGCAACCGCCGAGCCTTCTCGCTTGCCGCCGCCGAGACCGAGTTGGACAACTCTGACCGCCGCTTTCTCGAACGATTCCTCGATGCCACCAAGGCCAACCTGTTTTTCGCGTATGGGGTCATGATCGTGGAAGGCGACGCCGAGAACATCCTCGTTCCTACCTTGGCCAAGCTCATCGGGCGCGATTTGAGCGAACGTGGCGTCTCGATTGTCAACGTCGGCGGCGTTGGCCTCGGCCGGTATGCCCGAATCTTCAAACGGAGGCACCCGGAGAAGCATGGCGAACTGGGGATTCGCGTGGCCTGCATCACAGACATGGATGTCATGCCCGACCTGGCTCCCACCCGTATTGGCAAGGTCGAACCCGGCCAACCGTGGCCCGAGCTAGGCAAACGACGCTGGCGAGCAAAAAGCGACATCGGCGATGCGAGCGCACTCGCCGCTCACCGGGCAGCGAAAAACGCCAAGTTCGACGGCCAAGCCGTGAAGACCTTTGTTTCTGACGAATGGACCTTCGAATACGATCTGACGCTCGGTCCGGAAGGCGCCGACGGCAAATTTCCGTGCGGGCTCGCTGAGGACGTGTTTGTGGCGGCCTACCTCGCCGCAAACGATGATGGGATCAATTCCGGCAAAATCACGCTCGCCGATTCAGAGAAACTTGCAGTGGAACAGTATGCCGCCCTGAAGGCCGGCCTCGCCGCCCCCGAGGGTGGCTCTCCGGAGGAAGCGTTGGCTGCGTCTGTCTATGCAGAATTCGTCGGGGGCGTGTCAAAGCCAATAGCTGCCCAATACCTCGCTTACCGGCTTCAGGAGAAACACGCTGCGGGGAACCTAACGGCGGCTCAACTGCGGGCCAGCCTGCCGCACTACCTCATAGCCGCAATTGATTACGTCACAGGCGCGGATTTGGAACAGCCCGCTGGCGCTGCCCCGTGAGTAATATTGAAAAATTCGAGATGCCGTCGGTCACCGATGACGAAATACGGTGGGTCAGCGGCCAGTTGGGAATGAAAACGGATGCCTTTTTTGGGGCCGATGGGGCGGACATGCGAGCTACGGTTTTGAAATCGATGGAATGCACCGACGTGGCCGCCTGCCCTGGGAGTGGTAAGACGACCTTGCTTGTCGGGAAGCTAGCAATTCTCGCGGCAAAATGGCCTTATCGCACCCGCGGTCTTTGCGTCCTTTCACACACCAATGTCGCCCGCATCGAGATTGAGAAGCGACTGGGCCACACCGCCGCCGGACGGCGCCTGCTCAGTCATCCTCACTTCATCGGCACGATTCACGGCTTCGTAAACGAGTTCCTCGCGATTCCGTGGCTACATTCCCTTGGTTACCTAGTGCGGATGATCGACACCGATTCGTGTCTTGAACGCCGCTGGCGCTCTCTCAGTGCCGACGCACAATACGCGTTAAAAAAGGGCGGCCACACTCCCTCAATTCTCGTTGCTCGTGCCCCGAATTTCAACGTCGGCGAAATCAAATGGGCAGGCGGCAAGCTGGGGATCGACACGCCGCTCTATCAAGGTCTTTGCGAGGCGTGCAAGAAGTCGGCCCAAGACGGCTTCTTCTGCTACGACGAAATGTTCATGTGGGCGCACGACCTCATCGACAAGGTGCCCGGAGTAATCGAAACAATGCGCGGCCGCTTCCCGATGCTCCTTCTCGACGAGGCTCAAGATACCAAGGATGAACAGGCTCGCATTATCCACCGCATTTTCACTGAAGGCGCAACACCAGTGACACGCCAGCGGTTCGGGGACGGCAACCAAGCCATCTTCGATTCCACCGAAAACGAAGCGACCGGGAATCCTGATTTGATGTTTCCACTCGCGGCGATCCAACGCGATTTGCCTACGAGCCACCGCTTTGGCCAGATCATCGCCAATCTCGCTGACCCGCTCGGTATCCAACCCTATATCCTTCAGGGAAAGGGGCCGAAGAAGTCGCTCTCCTCCGGCGTAGCCGAGGCCCAACACACCATCTATCTTTTCGACAGTCCGGACGGCGCCGCACGTGTCTTACCGGCGTTCGGCAAACTGCTGCTCGACACTTTTTCGGCCATCGAACTCCGCGCCGGTCTTTTCAAGGCTGTCGGCCAGGTGCACCAGAACAAGGGGGACGACCATTTCCCCGGGCACCTCGGCCACTATTGGCGTGACTACGATCCGGCCTTGTCGCGGGCTGAGCCTAAGCCACAGACTTTCGTTCAATACGTTTTCGCCGGCGTCGGCAAAGCAGCGACGCAGGGCGAATCACACCAAGCCGTGGAAAAAATAGCCGAAGGCGTGCTACGATTCGCGGCCCTCGCCAAGGGCGGCCACATACTCGGCGATGCGCGCGAACGTCAACGGCACCGCCAGATCCTGCGGTTGCTCAAGTTACACACAGGCGAGTTGGAAAAATACCAGGAATTCATCGTCCTATTCGGTGTGGAGCGACAGCGGCTCACCAAGGAGCTTTGGAACACTACATGGCGTGCCCACGTGAAAAAAATTGCCGAGACCATAGGCGACGGACCGCTGACTGACGCGCAGGCTCAGACCTTCCTCGAATGGAAAGACGGGCTCGCCGATGGCGCGGCGAATGGACAACCCTCCCGCCGGGAAAACTTCCAGTGCTTTGCCCAGGACAAAAAAGAGGTCACAGTCTACTTCGGTTCGATCCACTCCGCGAAAGGCGAAACGCACACGGCCACGCTCGTTTTGGAGACTTTTTGGTATTCGCACAATATGTCATCGATTAAGGACTGGTTGCTAGGCAAACGCAGCGGTGGCGCTGGGGCGAAGGATACCGAGGTTTCTCGCCTCAAACTTCACTACGTTGCGATGACGCGGCCGAGCCATCTCCTCTGCTTGGCGCTGCCCAAATCCGCGCTATTCGCCAAGGCGAAGGATGGGGGCAAAGGCATTGTGGATGCATTGAAACTGCGAGGATGGGCAATTCATGAACTCTAACTTCGTCTCACCAATCACCGCACTTCATGCCTCATTGGGTCGCCATCGGCCTCGGCACGCCGCCTTTGGCAACCGAGGCATCACGAGGTGAGAACCGCAGTGCTTGATACCCTCTAGAAGAGTGCGCAGCGTAATTCATATGCGACTCGTCATCTCTCCTTGGCGAACTGAATTTAACAAGGTGGTGTCTTCGGCAAAGAAAGAACTACGTATCGTAGCTCCATTCTATACCGAGGGTGTGATTGCCAACATTTTGCAACGATCAGCGAAAGGGGTCCGCAAATATTTCATCTTGGCATTGTCACAGCAAGGGGTGGGAGCCCAGAGCCAATCTATCGCGGCGCTAGAGAGGATTGAAAATGATAAATCGGCCCAAGTTCGGCTTATCAGGAATCTACACGCCAAGTTCATTATTGCTGACCACAAGACGGCGGTTGTCACGTCATCAAATCTTACGAACTCAGGATTGGAATCGAATGTCGAGATGGGCCTGCACGTTGATGACACCGAGATAGCCGGAGGGCTAATCCGTCACTTCGATGAACTGTGGCAGCATGGGAAAACAATCACAAAAGCAGAACTCGCAGAATGCGCTCACTTGCCCAAGCAGTTTAGAGGAGGGAGACGCCACGGAAAAACTTTTGGCGGTCGCGTAAAACTTGGCACCCCGCAAGAGCATCCACCCGCGCCGGATACGCCAGCTCCCGGTTGGATTTTGATTCACAAACTCAACGGCTACGGGGGACCAGGCGAGGACGAGAGCCCGAAGGAAGAATTGGCCCGCTATTACCGTCCTGGGAGGCTCTGGCATTGGAAGCTCGGTTGGCCGATCAAAGAAGATAAAAGCCCGCGTAAACTTCTACTTGCCTGGAAACACTTTATATTTGGTGAGGCGACAGTCAGCATCACACAGAAAATCGCTCCTGACAAGCGGCCTGAATTCAATTTCGCCTTTGTTTTATTGAAATACAAAGCTCTCCCAAAGCTCATTCCTTTTAGTCGGTTGCAGCTCGGCAGAAAAGAGCACAGTCATCGCTCCTTGATTAGATTGGATGAGAAGATTCTAACCGCCTTCAAAAAGCAGAAAAGAATGAAGCCAACCCGCTGAGGCATGGATAAAAAATCACTGACCAGCCTTTTTGCCGAATCCCTTTTCCGTATCCCTGACTACCAGCGCGGATACGCTTGGGAAACTGAGCATATAGATGACTTTATCCAAGACATTGACGCTCTCGTTGAGGACAAACTGACAGTAAAAAGCCATTACACCGGCACAATTGTGGTCTACTGCGGCAATGACGCAAAGATTATGGACTATGGCACGAAGCGATTGAAAGTGGTGGACGTGGTGGATGGGCAGCAGCGATTGACCACTTCATGTCTCTATCTGTCGGTGGTCTTCCGCTCCTTAGTGAGCAAAGGCGAATCAGCCTTCGAGCGCGAAATTCCCGATTTTCTGTATTCCGGCGCAATCTGCAAGCTGACCCCCAATAACGATACAGCAGGCGTCTTCTTCGATTTGTTGAGAATGGGCCGGGCCAACACCGCAGCACAATCACCGCATGAAGCACGCCTCGTCGCAGCCTCAAGTCGGTTTCAACACCACATCGATACGCAACTAGCGAAGCGGGGTACTGACGGGGTGGCATACTTAAAAGAACTTTATCACGCGGTCACCCAGAAGCTCCTATTCACTTTCTACACGATTGAGGAGGAGTGTGAAATTGGCATGACTTTCGAGCTGATGAATTCGCGTGGCAAGGACTTGTCCGTGCTGGAATTGCTCAAGAATTACCTGATGCACTGGGTATCACGGAACACAAGTGCTTCAGAACGCAATACTCTGACCGCTCTCATCAACAAGGGCTGGAAAGATACCTACACGAATCTTGGTTCTTGCGATGGTGACGAGGATCAATGCCTTCGAATTGCGTGGACGCTTTATTGCAACCATTCCCCTAAAAACTGGCACGGATACAATGGATTCAAGGGGGACGAATACATTCCATTGCGGAATTTCACGGCCACGCGCACTAAGGTTGATACCAAGAGTTTCATCAGCAAATTTGTCGATGGGCTAGCGGAAGTTTCCAGGTACTATTCCATCGTTACATCTCCGACCGCGACCAACACAACATCGTCGGAGGAATTGCTGTGGCTCACCAAAATTCACCACACGGGGAATATCGCCAATTTCCTTCCATTAATGGTCGCCGCTAGGAGGAGCTTGGATAGCCGGATGATCGTACAATCTGAATACATTGCCTTGCTGAAAGCCTTGGAGTGTTTCGCCTATCGGGTGTTTCTGTATGATGGGCGACGAAGCAACGCGGGGAAATCGAGTTTCCATCGATGGGCATCCGAAGTTTTTACCCAATCCCAAACGTTGTCCCACGTGACAGCATGGGTGCATGACCTGACCCGCCACTACGCGACCGAGGAGTCATTCAATGGAGAGAACGCTGCGCCCAGCAACTGGTATGGCAGCCGGCACCTCTTGAAATACACCTTGTTTGAATATGAACTTCACCTTCTGGCCGAAGATGGAAAAGGTAAGGCGCCACATCTGAAATGGGAGCAATTGAGTGATTCTACAATCGAGCACATCCTCCCTCAGACACCCGTCGATAAATCGCATTGGCTTGCCGTTTGGGGCCAAGAGGAAATCAAGGTGTGCTTGCATGATATCGCCAATCTCGTGCTGACGCAGAACAACTCCAATTATTTAAATTTCGAGTTTTCCAGAAAGAAGGGGCTCCCCGGCCAAAGTCCAAGCTACAGTAACTCCGACATTCGGCAGGAGCGCAAAATCTCCGGATATTCCGACTGGACACCGAAAGAATTCAGCGACCGCAGGAAGAACTTAGTCGAATGGATCAACGAACACTGGAAAACAGAGAAAGGTCATGGAGTCCCGCCGTTGGAAGTTAATGACGAAGCGGATGAGGATGGAGTCGTAAAGGCGGGCCGCAAAGCGCCGGAAGAACCCGCCTCGCCGAGTCGAAGTGATTCATCGTAACCTTCGTTGAAGAAGCCATGGCGAATCCTCAACTCACCAAGCAACAGCGCGAAGAGCTATTTGCGCCGCTCTTCAAGCAAACGAAAAAAGAGCTTGATCGACTATCAGGTGGAGACGGCGACGTGCTGTTCGCGCTGCGAAGGAAGCTAGCGAAAGATTTGGGTTACCTAGAACGAGGCGAGCCTATGATGCGCGTAAAACTGAAAGCCCAAAAGCGGAAAGAGCAGTCTGGCCTTTGTGCTGTTTGCGGAAAGACACTGCCTGAAAAAGGTGCGGAACTTGACCGCTTCGTGGCGAAGCTCGGATACACCCTAAAAAATACAAGGCTCGTGCATCACGAGTGCCATATTGAGGATCAGAAGAAGAAAAAATACGCCTAGTCCTGATCTGCTTAGAAGGGGCGCAGGGATGGGGTGGACGGGGCTTGATAGGTGTCGCCGGAGCTTCGCGCGCCGTTCCCTGCGGCGCTTTGCCACGGCGCGCGCGGCTCCGAACGCCGCCGCACCTATCTGGGGTGCGAGTCCGGCCCCAGCCCCCGTTTAGCCGGCAGCTCGCGCGGCGGTGTGAATGCGAGGACGGCCCGCGCGTTCATCGCGCCGGATGCCGTGCCGCTTGCAGAAGCGCCGGAAGTCGAGGGAACTGATTTGCAGACCGAGTTGGAGGAGATGGGCGCGCAGGTCGCGCGTGCGATAGGCTTCGCGGGGGTGCCGCATCATGTAAACCAAGGCGTGCAGCTTCCACCAATCGGCGTAGCCAAAAGCCGTGCGCAGACGGCCTTTCTCCAGGCTGGTCAGCAGGGCGACGGCCCGACCGAGTTCCGTGAACAACCGGGTGTCGCCGGAACGGATCGCGGTGTCCAGCAAATCGGCACTGGTGCGGAGCAGTTTCGGGGATGCTTTCGCCGACTCGCCGGCCTTGCGCCAGTCGCGGACGAGCAGGAAGACATCAAGCCGAAGGGTGCGCGCTTCATAGCGCCGCACGAGCGATTCCACTTCATCCCAAGTCAGCCCGCCGAAGGGACGCGTCGCTTGCGCGGGCAATTCCGCCTGCATCCGGCGCTTTTCCTCCCGCCACGAGCCTAATTCCCCGGCCATTTCGGCGAACGCATCGGCCATTTCCTCGCCGCCGAGGTCGCCATTTTCCACGAGGCCGAGGAAGTTCGCCCGGACCTTGGCGTCCCGCGTGAAGTCCTCCACCAGCCATTCCCTCAGATCGGGAAAGCGGCGGCAAATGTCCGCCAAGAGCCGAAGGAAAGCGCGGCTCCCGCGCTCCGGGGCGCGGGCGGCCGGCGTTGCGATGGCGACCTTCATGGCTTATGGGAACACGTTGGCGCGGAAAAGTTCGCAACTATGCGCACGCCAGGCGCAGATTCGAACCACGGGCGGAGCCTTTCATAGAGCGCCCGGAGGTCGCGGCGGTAGGCTTCGCCTTGCTCCTCGCCTGCCTTGCCCGCCCGGCGCTTGAGCGCGCGGAAGAGCTTACTGGCAAGGATGATATGGGCCGGCAGTTTGTGTGATAAAGGATGCTTGGACGGCGTTTTGGGCTCCATTGCGATCCCGAGCCGGGCATACGCTTGGCGCAGGCTCATGCCCTGCAAGAAAGCGATGTCGGCAACGCGCTGCGCGAGCTGCATGTAACGCTGCGCTGTCCGCGCCGTGCCGCGAAAGTTCGCTTCGAGCCACAGAAGCCAAGCACCCCGCTCCATGCAGTGACACACACGCCTCTTTTCCGCGATCAGGAGCTGGCCCGCGTGCCAGGCGGCAGCGAGCGCGCCGTGCAAGGCTTGGCGCGAGGCAATGGAGCACCTCTTGGCCTCTTCGTGGAGGCGGTTGATCTCCGCCGCTACCGTGGTTGCCGGGGCCGGGTTCATGGCGCAAATCCCGTGGTTTCGCGGAAGCTCTCCGCGAGTTGATGCACTGCCTGCCGGGACCGGCCGCCCGCGTGGCCGATTTCCTCCAGTGTGGTTTCGCCGATCAAATCGGGCCGGATGCAGTAGAGTGCCACGGTCGCGCGCACGCCGCGCTCTTCGAGCGACGCGCCTTCCGCCATCCAGATCAGGAGCCGGCTGACTACTTCCAAGGTGAGGAAGCGAGCTTCCTGCCTGGCATCGACTGGCTCCGCAAAGAATAAATTATTGTTGGTTTTCATAGTATGGGTTTTTGGTTCGAGCCCACTCTATGCCCCCGGTGAGATTCGTAATAGATACAGCGTGGCTACGGCGCGCTGATCCCATTTGCGTGATGCTGCCTTACGATGCGACACAGTGCATGTCGTTTCACTTTCGAAAACAAAAACGCCGCGCTGGCGATGAGCCAAGGCGGCGTTGTGGCGGCGGCAGCGAAAATGTCATCCGCGCGCCTGTACCTTGAGTTTGGTGCGGATGTGAATTGAGACCTCGACGGGATCGAAATAGACGAAGTGACCAACGCGGTGATGCGGGATGCGCCGGAGCTTTGTCCAGTCCCGCAGCGTGCGGATGGAAGGTTCATTGTCTTTCGGAAAAATCCCGCTGAGACGCAGGCCGATGATGTCCGTGAGCTGGCTTTGACCAGGCGAGGGAGTTGATAGTGTTTCCATGCCCTACATCGGCGGTCAAGTTGGCTCGCAATATCCGCAATGCGCGTTGCCCTTTTCCTAAGCGGGCACTTACGCTGTGTCTGTGCCGGCTCCTTCCATCAAAATCGCCGTTCTCGGCTGGGGCTCGCTGCTTTGGGACGACCGACCGGAATTTAAGTGCTTCAATGGCCGACTTAGCGCTTGGAAAGAAGACGGCCCAACACTTCGCCTCGAATTCGCCCGGGTGTCCAAATCACGCGGCAATGCGCTAACGCTCATCCTTGTGGACGAACCTGCCGGACTGCCATGCACCGTGTCTCATGCGCTGATCGACCGAAAGCTTTTGGAGGACGCTGTGTGCGACGTGCGTTGCCGGGAGGGCGCGAATCTCGCCGACATTGGCTACTGCGTCGTGGGCACCCCGAGTGACTTTCGCGGGCGTGACCGGTCGGTCGTGGATGCCATTCGGGCGTGGGCGGCCGATAAGAAATTCGACGCGGTCGTCTGGACTGATCTCCGAAGCAACTTCCCTGAGAAAAGTAACCCAAAGGCTGAGTTTTCGGTCCTGGCCGCGCTTGCCCACATCCGGCGGCTCGATCCCAACGGCAAGAGCAAGGCCGCCGAGTATGTCTGGCGAGCGCCGGTTTTCGTGCAGACACCGCTTCGGGCGGCCCTTCAAGCCGAACCGTGGTTCGAGCCGCCGCCGCCCGCACCCGGCGCTGCGGCGGAACCGGCGACTCAGGCTCCGCCGCAGTAGGTGCTAGGCCGCGGACCGCGTCAGCCCTTCGAGGAGGACTAAGCGGGGCTTCGCGCTATGTTTCGGCAGGATACCGAAGAACGCGTCCGCCTCCGCCGTGGTTTTCAGGTCGAGGTAATGCTTGCGGATGATGCTCTCCGAATTGCCCGCCTGAATCGACGCTTCGCCGATGGAGCGAAACTTTGCGACGAACATCGAAATGAACGTATGCCGGAGCACGTCGTGCGTGAGTCCGAATTCCTTCGCGAACTTCAGCCGGCGCTTTTGAAAATTGCCGACGACCAGAGGGAATTTGTCGAGTGGGTAGGCGCGCAGCCAGGCCGCGAGGTTCGGCTGGATCGTTACCCGGCGCGGCTCGCGGACTTTCGAGACCTCGGCGGACACGTAGATAACGCCTACCTCAAGGTTCACGGCGTCCGCCTTCAGCTTGGTAATTTCGCCGTGGGGCACGCCGGGCCGGATACCAGCGAAGAGGCAGAGCGCAAAATACGGCACCCAGCGCCCGCCCTCGAATGTTTCAAAGTGCTCCATCAAGGCTTGGGCTTGCGCGATGGAAAAGGTCAGCGCCATGCCGCGACGGCGACGGATGCGGAAGTGCGGCACCTTGGGAATCGGGTTCTCAGCAATCCATCCGCGTTGGAAACAGAACTTGAAGAACGTGGAGACAATCCCGCGCCGGTTGTTGTAGGTCTTCATGCCGGGCCGGCCGGTCTCCAGGAATTCCACGAGCTTCGCGACGGTAATCACAGCCACGGCGGCGCGGGGGAAGTGCGCGTTCAGTCGTTTCAGGTCCATGCGAATCCGCCCCATCTGCGGGGGCGAGATGTGGTCCTGCTTAAACTCGTGCTCCTTCGCCGCGACATATTCGGCGATGGCATCCGCCAGTAGCTTTTGGTTCTCGGGCTCGCGGTAGTTTGCCACCGCGAAATCAACGTAGAATGAGAGCGGGCGAGCATTGTCGGTCAAACGGTGGAACACCGCCTCAGCCTCGCGCACCTGCTCTGCGGTCAAAACGGTCGCAATCGTGTGCAGACCGTTGGCCGAATTCAGTGCTTTCAATTCCAGCGTTGCTTGCTCTGCGGCAGCTTCCTCCCGCGTCTTGAAGTTCTTGCGAAAGCGAACGCCATGCAGACGCCCGTCCACTCGCCACGACGTGACACTGTTCCGATTTTCGAAACGGCTGATGACAAACTTATTGTGATTCATGCTTAGGTTGCCACGTCAAGTGGGCAACCTAGCTTCACCGAAAACTTAACTTATTTTATTAGAATAAGTTAGCTGGCGTCCCCACGGGGATTCGAACCCCGGTTCTCACCGTGAAAGGGTGGTGTCCTGACCGGGCTAGACGATGGGGACGTAGCGCGGAATTCGGCAAGCTAGGCCCGGGACCCGCTCAAGCAAGTGCATTTTTCCGTCTCGACCCGCGCCGCCGCCGGGGAATTCTCAAGCGGATGACCTTCGCTGAAATCGAATCTGCCCTGCCTGGGCAGGCCGTCACGTCGATCGAGGTTCCGTTCCCGAGGATCGGATCGGGAAAGGTCCGTGAGATCTTCGATCTGGGCGACGCCCTGTTGCTGGTCGCAACCGACCGGCTGTCGGCATTCGACGTCATCCTGCCCGACGGGATCCCGGGCAAGGGGATCCTGCTGACTCAGATGAGCCTTTGGTGGTTTGCAAAGACCTCGGGAATCATCGGCAACCACCTGCTGCCGGACCAGGAGGCCGAATTCGACCGGCGCGGCATCGCGGGCCGGGATCTGCGCCTGCGCAGCATGGTGGTCCGCAGGCTCCGGCCCCTCCCGATCGAATGCGTCGTCCGGGGCTACCTGGCGGGCAGCGGATGGACCTCCTACGCAAGCTCGGGCTCCATTTGCTCCATTCCGCTGCCGGCGGGCCTCCGACAGGCCGACCGGCTGCCGGAGCCGATCTTCACGCCGACTACCAAGGCCCCGAAGGGCAGCCACGACGAGCCGATTGACGACGCCGGGGCGTCCGCGATGGTGGGCGCGGCCCTCTATGAGAAGGTGAAGGCCGTGAGCCTCGCGCTCTACCGGTTTGGGCACGACCGGGCCCGGGACGCGGGAATGATACTTGCGGACACGAAGTTCGAGTTCGGGACCGATTCCGCCGGCGGGCTCGTCCTCATCGACGAGGTGCTCACGCCGGACTCGTCGCGCTACTGGCCGAGGGACAGCTACGAGCCCGGCCGGTCCCCGCCGAGCTACGACAAGCAGTTTGTGAGGGATCACCTGCTCGGTCTGTCCTGGAACCAGAAGCCGCCGGCCCCGCGGCTGCCCCGCGACGTGGTCGAGAGAACCCGCGAGAAGTACCTCGCGGCTCTCCGGAGCCTGACGGGCGGCGGGCCGCCTATTGCATGACGCCCAGGCGCTTCGGCTGCATGGCCGCGCCGCTCCGGGCGCGGGCGAGCTCGCGCCGGAGCCAGTCGAGCGCGGCGTTCACCGTGCGCTGCTTCACGGTGGAGCGCGGGCCCGGGTAGCTGAGCTTGCGCGACCAGACGCCGTGCGGCGCATGGAGGGCGACGAAGATCGTGCCGACGGGGTTCTCGTTCGGCCCGGTGCAGGGTCCCGCGCATCCGGTGATCGCCAGGGCGTAGTCCGCCGCCAACTTTTCGGCGGCGCCGGTGGCCATCGCGACGGCCGCCTCGGCGCTTACGGCTCCGTGCTGCTGCAGCAGGCACTCGGGCACGTCCAGGAGCTGCATCTTGGAGTCGTTCGAGCAGCACACGCATCCGCCGGCGAAGAACTTCGAGGCGCCGCAGATGTCCGTGAACGCGTTCGCCAGCAGGCCGCCGGTGGCCGTCTCCGCCACGGCCAGCAGCTTGTCCTGGGCCCGCAGGAGCTCGGCGCATACCTTGGCAAGCGAATCGTCGCCGAAGGTGAAGAAATCCTCCCCCAGCAGCTGTGCGCACTCGGCCGCGACCTTCTCGACATCGGCGAGGCTCAGCTCTCCGCCAGGCGAGCTCAGCCGGCAGTCGACATGGCCCGAATGCGCGCAGAACGCGACGCCGAGCCGCGACCCGTGGCGGCCGATCACCGGCTGGAGCCTGGTCTCGAGCAGCGATTCTCCGATTCCCGCCGTCCGCAGCTGGACGTAGGCCTTGCGGTCTCCGACAAGCCCGAGCCGCGCGAGGCGGGGAAGCACCTGTTCCGTGAACATCGGCTGCATCTCGTTGGGCGGGCCCGGCATCATGCAGAGCACCTTTCCGTCCTGCTCCACCCAGAGCCCGGGCGCGGTTCCGTTCGCATTGGCCAGCACCTCGCAGCGCTCGAACCGGTAGGCCTGCTTGAGGTTGTTCGCCGTCATCTTGCGCCCCAAGAGGGCAAACCGGTCCCGGATATGTCCTTCGATCCCGGGATCGAGCACGAGCCTCTGCCCAAGGACGCCGGCAACCGCCTCGCGGGTCCGGTCGTCGCAGGTCGGCCCGAGGCCGCCCGTGATCAGAACGAAATCCGAGCGGGCCAAGCTCTCGCGGAGCTGCCTGGCAATATCCTCGGCATCATCGGTTACCGTGACGTTCCGGCGCAGCTCGATCCCTCGGGCCCCGAGCTGGGAGCCAATGAACGCCAGGTGGCCGTTGGCTGTCAGCCCGAGGAGGAGCTCGTCGCCGAGGGTGAGCAGCTCGCAGCGGATCCGGCGCGCCGGTTTTTCCAAAGGGTGTGCTGGGGTTTCGCTGGAAAGCATGCTTGCGGACGGTGAAATTAGGCTAATCTCGCAAAAATGCCAGCCGCCGGCTCAGATACCGTAGTTCCACTTACGCTCAAGGAGAAGGTGCGGCGGCTGCCCGACCGGCCGGGGGTCTACCTCATGAAGGATCGGATTGGCAGGATCATTTACGTTGGGAAGGCGAAGGCCCTCAAGAGGCGAGTGTCGTCGTATTTCCAGCCATCGCGGGCCTTCGCGCTCCACCCAAAGATCCGGGCCCTGGTTGAGATGATCGCCGACTTTGACGCGATCGAGGTGAAGTCGGAGCCCGAGGCGATCCTCCTCGAGGGGAAGCTCATCAAGCAATGGAAGCCGCGCTACAACACGGACTTCACCGACGACAAGCACTTCCTTCTCGTGCGCGTGGATCCGCGGGAGGAACTGCCCCGATTCCGGCTCGTCCGGCTGAGGAAGGACGACCACTCCCGGTATTTCGGTCCCTTCGCCCACAGCGGTCCCCTCCGAAGGACCCTTGCGCAGATGCGGCGCAAGTTCGGCATCCTGCTGGGCGACGCATCGCCGCGCCATCTCCCCGACGGCTCCTGGCAGCTGTACGACGACGTCAGGGGGGAGATCTACGGGTTTCCTGCGAGCGTGACATCGGCGGATTACCGGGAGCGCGTCGATCGCGCGTGCGCGTTCCTCGAGGGCAAGTCGCACGAGTGGCTCGAGTCGCTTCGAGCCGAGATGCACGCGGCCGCCGGGCGGCGCGAGTTTGAAAAGGCCGCGGGCCTGCGCGACATCGTGCTTGCGCTCGAGAAGACGCTCGAGAAGACGCGGCATTTCGAGCGGACCGACCCGACGGCCCTCAGCGCGAGCGAGCCGGCGCTGGCCTCGCTCCGGCAGGCCCTCGCCCTGCCTTCGGCCCCCGGCGCGATCGAGTGCTTCGACATCTCCCACATCTCGGGAACCTTTGTGGTCGCCTCCATGGTCCGGTTCGCGGATGGCAAGCCCGACCGCGACAGCTACCGCCGCTTCAGGATAAAGGGGTTCATCGGGAACGACGATTACCGCGCGATGGAGGAGGTGGTTGGGCGCCGATACCGGAGGCTTCGCGGGGAGGGCCGGGCCTTTCCCGACCTGCTCGTGATCGACGGGGGAAGGGGGCAGGTGGCCGCCGCCCTGAAGGCCTTCGCCGCCCTCGGCCTCGACCCGCCCCCTATCGTGGGCCTTGCGAAGAGGGAGGAGACGATCGTCTTCCCCGACGACCGGCCTCCGCTCGAGATTCCGCGCGACCATCCCGGCCTAAGGCTCCTGCAGAGGCTCAGGGACGAGGCCCACCGCTTTGCGAACACCTATAACGCCGACCTGCGGTCTAGGAGGATCCGCGAGTCCCTCCTGGACGACCTTGCGGGCCTGGGGCCGGTCCGCCGCGCCGCGCTCATGGGGCGCTTCGGGAGCATTGGCCGGCTCCGGGGCGCGACGATCGCCGAGATCTCCGAGGTGGCGGGCTTCGGGCCCAAGCTAGCCTCGCAGCTTCACTCCTTCCTGGCCGGGACGCGGGCGCCGGCCGTGAAAACTCCTTGATCACGCGGGCGGTTCGGGCCTCCTACGGGGACTCCATGGACTCCATCGGCCGACTCCTGCTTTTCATCGCCTCATCCGCCGGCGCGGCGCTCCCGGCGCTTGCAGTCCCGGAGCTGGACGCGCTCTTCCAGGACCACGCCGTGTTCCAGCGCGACAAGGCGGCGCCTGTGTGGGGCCGCGCCGCACCGGGAGAGCATGTGAGCGTTTCGTATGCCGGGCAGACGCTCGGCGCGACGGCGGCCCCCGACGGGCGCTGGATCGTGGTCTTCGCCCCGATGCCTGCGAATTCCTCGGGATCGGACCTCGCCGTGACCGGTATCGGGAGGGCCGTCGCCCGAGATGTCGTCGTCGGCGAGGTCTGGCTCTGCTCGGGAGGGGCAAACATGGAGTTCGAGGTCGCCGACGCCAGCAGGCCCCTGTTCCGGGCAAGCGATTCGGCGGCCGAGGTCGCGGCGGCCCGCCACCCGCTGATCCGCCACTTCAAGGTCGCGCCCCAGGCGTCGGCACGTCCCATGGATGTGATCCGGGGCGACTGGAAGGTCTGCTCTCCCGAGACGGTAGGCCAGTTCACGGCCGTCGGCTATTTCTTCGCGCGCGATCTCCTCGCGCGACTCGATGTGCCGTTCGGGATAATCAACAGCACCTGGGCGGAGGCGCCGCTCGAATCCTGGATGAGCCCCGTGGCGCTCGCCGGGTTGCCGGGCCTCTCAAACCGGCGGCTGGCCGAGGGCGACCCGCGGGCCCCCGGGTCGGCATTCAACGGGATGATTAACCCGCTGCTGCAATACGCGATCCGGGGGGCGATCTGGTACCAGGGCGAGGGCGACGCGGGCCGCGCGGCCGCCTACGCCGCCCGTTTCCCGGGGCTGGTGACGTCCTGGAGGGCGCATTTCGGACAGGGGGACATCCCCTTCTTCTGGGTGCAGTTGGCGAACGTTGATTCGTCGGGGGGGGGTCCGGGGGAACCGTGGGCGTACCTGCGCGAGGCCCAGTCCAGGGCCCTATCGCTCCCGTCGACGGGGCAGGCGGTCGCGATCGACATCGGGGACGCCAGGAACGCGCACCCCGCCAACAAGCAGGAGGTGGGCCGCCGCCTGGCGCTCATCGCCAAGGCGAAGGTCTACGCGATTCCGGTCGACTATTCGGGGCCGGTCTACCGGGAGATGGCCGTTGAGGGCTCGTCGATCCGCGTGCGCTTCTCCTTCGCGGGCGACGGGCTGACCGCGTCGGGCAAGCCGCTCCAGTCGTTCGAGGTTGCCGGCGCGGACCGGGTGTTCCATCCGGCAGGCGCCGTCATCCAGGGCGATTCGGTCGTTGCCCGGTCCTTCGCGGTCGGGAACCCGGTCGCCGTCCGCTACGCCTGGCGCAACGCCCCCGAGGCGAACCTCTACAACGGCACCGGGCTTCCGGCGGCGCCCTTCCGAAGCGACGATTGGTGAGCGCCGCTTTCGCTTACGGCAGCTCGTACACTTCGCCCAGCGCCTGGCCGGTCGAGCTGCTCGCGCTGGTCACCTCGAACGTGTACGCCCCCGGCGGCAGGTTGGCTATGAGGGCGGTGTCGGCGCTGCCGGAGGCGAGAGCGAACGCGCCGACGCTCGAGTCCATGGCGACGATGCCCGCGGCATTCACATTGGCCTGGTAGGGGCCCGCAACGGCCTGGCTGCCCCATTTGAGATTCTGTGCGACCAGGTTGCCGCTGGCGTCGAAGACGCTCAGGACGGGATCGGCGAGCCAGCCCGTGACGCCGTAGCCCGAAAGGCCCGGCCCGACCCCGCGGATAAGGACGCTCTTGGTCGAGTTCCCGGAGACCACGAAGCCTCCGATCAGGGCGCCCGCCCCGGGGCTAACGGAGCCCCTGGCCGAGATGTTCACCAGACGCAGCGGGTCCGTGAGCGGCGAGTCGCTCGCGTCATAGACCTCCGTGAGCACGACTCCCCCGGCGCCCGAGCCGTCGAATACCTGGAGGGTGTATGGGCCAGGCGAAAGGCTGACGACGGCCGCAGCGTCGGCGCTGCTCGGCGAAAGCGCAAACGCCCCGACCTGCGCGAACATCGCCGCGAGGCTGTCGCCGCCGCCCCAGCCGCTGTTCTGCGCGATCAGGGCGCCCGAGCCCGAGTAGAGCTGAAGCTCGGGGCTGGCCATCACGCCGGCGACGTTGAAGGCCGCAAGCCCGGGCCCGACAGCCCGCACGAGCACGGTCTTCTGGCCCGTTCCGGAGATGACAAACCCGGCGATGAGGGGGTTGCTCCCGCTCAGCCGGGCGCGGCACGAAAGGTTGAGGAGCCGGTCGTCGGACGAGGATGAGGCGAGCGAGGTGCCGCCCGACGGGCCGATCGAGATCGTCAGGTTTGAGGACGAGAAGCCGCTGGAATTGCGGGCCGTCAGCGTGACATTGTACGTGCCGGCGCCCGTCGGCGTCCCCGAGATGACGCCGGTGGCCGAGTTTATGCTGAGCCCCGGCGGTAGGCCGGAGGCCGAGAAGAAGGTCTGCGGCAGGGAGGCCGTGACCGTGAAGCTGAACGGCGTGCCCGAGCTGCCGGACGCCTGCGGCGCGGAGCTGATGACCGGAATAGCAAGGACATCCACGGCTTCGGTTGCCTCGATTAGGCCGGACGAACTGTACCGCGAGGACGGGGAGACACCGACCGCCAGCACGAGGAAGGTGTTCGATCTTGTCGGGGAAAGGCCCGAGAGCTCCCAGGTCGCCCCGTCGAGCGTTGTCGCCTGGCCGGCGACCGTGAAGTGAGTGCCGTCCGTGGACTCCTCAAACTCCACCGAGGAGAGCGCGGGCGCTCCGCCGCCGCGGGTCCACACGATGGTCGACTCGTCGGCGCTCACCGCAAGCGATTGCGTCGTCTGCGTCTGCGCGGACAGGCGCGCGAGCAGGTAGCGGGACAGGCCGCCCAACTTTGTGAAGGC
The DNA here is from genome assembly GCA_937889545.1 of uncultured Opitutaceae bacterium. GTDB lineage: Bacteria > Verrucomicrobiota > Verrucomicrobiia > Opitutales > Opitutaceae > Palsa-1447. The sequence goes on along the minus strand of CALAOT010000003.1, from coordinate 41,248 downwards.
CCCGCCGAGCACGACCTTGCCGTCCGGCTGGACCATCACGGCATCGACGGGGCCGTTGGGGCCGGGATTGAACGCGGTGTCAACCGCGCCGCTGGCCTCGATGTGCGCGGCGTAGGCGATTGGCTGGCCCCCGATGGAGGTGAATGAGCCGCCCGCCAGGAAGGTCCCATCAACCTGCTGTGTCAGCGCCTCCACGGTGCCGTTCGGGCTCGGGTTGAAGGTCGCGTCGAGCGACCCGTCGCTGTTGAGGCGCGCCATACCGCCGACCGGCTTGCCCGCGACGCTCGTGAAAGCCCCGGCGATGACGATCTGGCCGTTGGGCTGTATGACCGCCGAATTGACGATTCCGTTGATCGATGGTGCGAACGAGGCGTCGGGCGATCCCGACGGCGCCAGCCGGGCGAGGTAGGTCACCGGTTGCCCCCCGATGGAGGTGAAGGCCCCGCCGACGACAAGCTGGCCGTTTGGCTGCAGGGCGATCACGGTGACCGGCGCGTTTGCGCCCGGGTTGAACAAGGAGTCGAGCGATCCGTCGGGATTGAGACGCGCCAGGTTGGAACGCGCCTGCCCGCTGACGTTGGCGAAGGCGCCGCCGACGAACACCGCCCCGGTGCCATCCACGGTCAACGAGTCCACGGGGCCGTCCGGGTAGGATGCGAACGTCCCGTCGACCGAGCTGTCGGCGTTCAGCCGGACCATGTAGGGCGTCGGGTATCCGCCCACGTGGGTGAACTCACCCCCGACGAGGATCGCGGAGCCCGTTTGGACCACCGTGAAGTAACCCCCGATGAACACCGAACCGTCCGACAGCACCGCGACCGCGTTCGCAGCGGAGTTCAGCTCGGGGTCAAACGCCGAGTCGACCGTCCCGTTGGAGTTGATCCGCGCTATAAAATTGCGGTTGGTGAAGATGCTGGAGTTGTTCGGGGCAAATCCGTTGAAGTTTCCCCCGACGAGAATCTGGCCGTTCGCCTGCAACGTGATCGCCGTCACGGAGGAGTTCGGATTCGGGTTGAACGTGGTGTCGACAAGGCCGTTGGACTTGAGGAGACCCAGGTAATTCATAGGGTAGGTCGTGCCGCTGGGGGTCGAGACGCCGTTGACGGTGGTGTAGATGGGATTCGGCAGGAAGGTGGTGAAATTGCCGCCGACGAAGATCTCCCCGTTCGCCTGAACCGCTATCGCATACACGGTCCCGTTTGGATTGGGGACGAACGTGGTGTCCAGCGTTCCGTCGGAATTGAGCCTGGCCAGGCCGTTCTGGGTGATGGTCGTGCCCGTCGCGTTCGGCGTTATGGTGGTGAAGGACCCGCCGGTCAGGATCTGGCCGTTCGCAAGCACGACGATTGCGAACGGAGTTCCGTTAAAATCGGGATTGAAATTGGCATCGAGCGTCCCGTCCCCATTGAACCTCGCCATGTAGTTGCGCGTTTGCAGCGCCGTCGTCGTGCTGTTCTCCACGGCGGTGAAATATCCGCCTGCGATGATCTTGCCGTCGGATTGAAGCGCGAGGCTGGTCACCTGCAGGTTGGGCTCCGGGTTGAAGGTCGTGTCGACGCTCCCGTCTGACTTGAGCCTCGCGAGGTAGTTGTAGGCGGTGATGACGCCGCTCGCGCTCCCGATCGAGGTGAAGTTGCCGCCGATCAGGATACTCCCATCGGGCTGGACCACGATGGCGTTGACCTGCCCGTTCGGAGTCGGGTTGAACGAGGCGTCCACGGTCCCGTCGGTATTGATGCGCACCAGGTTCTGGTACCCGAGGCTGCCCGCGAAGTTGTTGAAGAGCCCCCCCACGAGAACCTTTCCGTCGGGCTGCTGCACGACCGCGGCAACTGATCCGTTGGAGGCCGCCGAGAACAGGTACCGGATCGCTCCGGTCGACTCGAGCCACGCCGCATAGCTCGAGGACGCTGGCGTGGAGGCTCCCTTCGGCTGGACCAGGATCGAGTTCACCGGGCCGTCGAAGACGGCGTCGAACCCGGTGCTGATCGACCCGTCCGGGTTGAACACGCAAAGGTTGGCCGCAGAGGCGCCGCCTATCGGGCCGAATGACCCGCCTATGAGGAACTGCCCGCTGGGAAGCAGCGCCGCCGCGCGGACCTGCCCGCCCGCGGCCGCGACCGCGCCCTCCGAAAACGAGGTGCCGATGGTCCCGTCCGCGTTTAGGATCGCGAGATGTTCCGCCTGCAACGGGGCCGGGGCGCCGTTTGGCTGCAGCGTCGTGAAGTTCCCGCCGATCATGATGAGCCCGCCTGAGAGCAGGTTCACGACGTTGATCCGCGCGTTTGCGTTCGGATCAAACCCAGCGTCAAGGCTGCCGTCGGTCTTCACTCGGCCGACATAGTTTCGGATCGTCCCCGTCGGGTTGCCATTCTGGGCGAACGAGGTCAGGTCGCCCCCCACCACGATCGATCCATCCGCCTGGATCGCGAGGGCCTGGACGGTGGCGCTCGGGTCGGGGAAGAATGTCGCGTCGAGCGTGCCGTCCGTGTTGAGGCGCGCCAGGTGGTTGATGTAGATGGGTGTCGTCGCGCTGGTCCCGGGCGCCGGAATCGTTATGGTTTGTCCGTACTGGTTCGTCGTGGTGGTGGGGGTGCCCGTCTTCCCGGTCTGGGGAATCACCCCCGTGAACGCGCCGCCCATCACGATCTTTCCGTCCGATTGGATTCCCAGCGCGTACACCGGCGCATTCGCCTCCGGGTCGAAGTCCACCGTGTCGATCGCGCCCGTCGACAGCAGCCGGGCGACATAGTTGCGGGTGTATCCGGCGACGGAGTTGAATTCGCCGGCGACCACCATCTTGCCGTCCGACTGAAAGGCGATGGCGTAGACCGAGCCCCCCGAGGGGCTGGGATTGAAGCTGAGGTCGACAGAGCCGTCTGAATTAAGCCGCGCGAACTCGTTTATCGGGATCGCCGTCGTCACTCCGTTTGGAGCAAGCGTGGTGAAATAGCCGCTTATGAGGATCTGGCCGGTTGACGGCTGCTGCACGATCAGCTTCACCGCCCCGTTCGCAGAGGGGTTGAACGGGCCGTCGAGAGAGCCGTCGGTGTTGATGCGGGCAATGTAGCCGCGGGCGTTCCCGTCGACCGACGTGAAGCTGCCGCCGACAAGGATCTTGCCGTCCGACTGCACCAAAATGGTCGACACGGCGCCGTTCAGCGCGGGCGTGAACGCCGTGTCGAGCGAACCGTCGGCATTCAGCCGGGCAAGGAAGGGCCGGGTGACGCCGCCCACGCTCAGGAAGGTCCCTCCCACGATCACCTGCCCGTTGGAAAGCGGAGCGGCGGCGAAGATGGTCCCCGCGTCATCCGGCGCCAGCGTCGCATCGACCGATCCGTCGCTGCTCACTCGGCCGATGAAGTGGCGCGCGATGTTCGAACTCGCCCCTGCCGGCTTGAGCGATTCAAAATATCCTCCGAGAACCACGCTGCCGTCCTGCTGGACGGCGACCGCGTTGACCGCCTGGTCGGGGGCCGGGTTGAACGAGTAGTCAAGGGTCCCGTCGGAGTTGACCCGCGCGACATAGCTGGTCTGCGTGGAGGCGGGGCTGTTCTCGGGATAGACCGCGGTGAACATCCCTCCGATCAGGATCTTCCCGTCGCCCTGGACGGCGACCGCGGCGACGCTTGCGAGCGGATTGATGATGAAACCGAGATCAATCGTGCCGTCGGTGTTCAGCCTGGCGAGAAAGTCGGCCTGGGTCGTGTTTGCCGCGCCGTTTGGCTTCAAGGTCACGAACTCGCCGCCGATGATGATCTGCCCGTTCGGCAGGACCGTGATCACATCCACGCTGCCGTTCGCCTCGGGATCAAATCCGGTGTCCACCGAGCCGTCGGAGTTGACCCGGGCGACGCAGCTTCGCGTCGTGGCGGTGGTCGCCCCGTTGGGCTTCAGCGTCGAGAACCCGCCGCCGACTACGATCTGGCCGTTGGTCTGGACAGCGAGCGCGAGCACCGGCCGGTCCGTGTTGGGATCGAAGCTCGTGTCCAGGGAGCCGTCCACGTTGAACCGAGCGATGTGATTTCGCGTGGTCGCGCTCGGAGCGCCGCTGGGCTGGACCGACGTGAATGACCCGCCGATCACAATCTGGCCGTTTGTCTGGAACGCGATGGCATAGACCACGCCATTGGCGTTCGGGTTGAAGACCGGGTCGAGGCTCCCGTCGGCGTTCAGCCGGGCCACATAGTTGCGGGTGACCGCCACCCCTCCGCCGGTGGGCTGAATTGAGGTGAATTGGCCGCCGATGATGACCTGTCCGTTGGGCTGAAGCGCGAGGACCCGAACTACGCCATTCGCGTTTGGACTGAAGCCCGCGTCGACCGTCCCGTTGTGGTTCAGCCGTGCGATGTACGCATGGCCTGAGGGGGGGGATCCGAAGGGATGGAGCTGGGTGAAGTACCCGCCCATCAAGATCTTGCCGTCCGGCTGGATCGCCAGCGTATTGACGATTCCGTCCGCGTTGGGGTCGAAACCGTCGCTCGCGGGGGATGCGGACTGAGCCTCGAGCGCCACGCCGGTTGCAGCCAGCAGCGCAAGACCGGCAAATCGGATGGTGCGCATGCGGGCTCTTGGGGGCGAAGGGAATGGCATGAAGGACAATGCTGCTTACAGAGAAAGCGCATAAATGCAATGCCGGGCAACGGCCGCTTTCCGAGGGATGAATTTAGTCGTCCGCGGGCTGCAAAAGGTTCCCAAAAAGAGGCCAGGGACCCGCCGATTTTCTCATTCCTCCCCGACTTGCAAAAAACGCCCGCAGGGATCAGCTTGCCGACCCCCAATGAAACTGACGCTCCTGCCCCTCCTAGCCCTTTCAACCGCACTTGCCATGTCAAATCCCGCAAAAGCCGAGCTCAAGGTGGGCGACAAAGCCCCCGAAGTCACCGGCGTCACCGAGACCGGCCAGAAGGTCAATCTCGCCGACGTCTATTCCAAGCAGACCTACACCCTGGTCTATTTCTACCCCAAGGCCGACACGCCCGGCTGCACCGCCCAGGGCTGCTCCCTGCGCGACGGATACGAGAGCCTCACGGACAAGGGCGTCGCCGTGGTTGGCGTCAGCCACGACGACGTGGCCGCCCAGAAGGCGTTCAAGGACAAGTACCATCTGCCGTTTACCCTCATCGCCGACACCGACGACGGCGTCATCAACGCCTTCGGCGTGCCGACGTACCCGGGCGGAGCGGCGAAGCGTTCGGCCTACCTGATCAAGGGCGGCAAGATCATCTACACCGACTACAAGGGCACGACCAGCAAGCAGGCCGAGGTGATCCTCGGAGTCCTTGCGGCCGACAAGGGCTGACGCGCCGGCGGCAGGCTCAGAGCTCCTCGTCCGGCGCCGCCGGGAGGGCGGATGCCCGCGGATCGGCCCGCACGCGCTCCAGCCATTCCGCGGCCAACGGATCGGCCAGGGAGTCGGCCCCGGGCCAAGGGCCCGCCACCAGGTCGATCACGCGCAGCGCCCCGTCGGTCGCCCGCACAAAGTTGCGCGCGTGCAGGTCGGCGACCAGGTAGGGCCGGCCGTCAAGGAAGAGCAGCCGGGGATGGTCGCGGTTGGCCCGCAGGAAGCGCGACGGGATCTCGATCAGGTCGGCCGGCAGGTCCCGGGACATGTCATCGCCCTGGGGCAGGGGCTCGCCGAGCGCCTGCTTCGCGACGAGGATGCCCTCGGGCGTCACCGCGACGACCTCGGTCGCCATGCCGCCGAGGGCATGGATGATCAGGAGCTTTTCCAGCAGCGCGCGGTAGTCGCCGAGCCGGGCCGCGGCCAGCAGCAGCGTCTCGTCGCCGCGCTCGAAGCCGAACTCGCTGCCGATGCGCTTCACCTCCCGCGGCAGATAGAACTTGTAGACGGAGCCGTCGCCCGCCGACGCGAACGCCCACGCCTCGACGCCGACCCCGATCTGGAGCATGCGCGGATTCGCCTCCTCGAGCGGGTTGTCCTCCGCCTCGGAAAAGCCGAAGTCGGCAAGGGAACGGAGCGGCAGGCTGGCGCGGAGGGCCCGGATGGCCGCGCCCAGCCCGGCCCATTCTGGGCCCGCGCCCTCCAGCAGGCTTACTTCGTCTTCCGCGAGGAGGACGAGATCGCGGTCCGAATCTGCTCGGAGACCGCATTCGGCTGCAGCCGCGCGGAGGCGAGCGAGCGTCTCCAGTCTTCGGCGGTGATCGTCCTGAAGACCGAGTCGCTCCCGCGCTCCGGGCAGGATCCGCCCGCGGATGCGGGTCGGGAGTCCGGTGAACGGGTCTTGCATGGGTCGCTCATGGAACGGCGCAACGATCGGCGCCGCGCCAGGGGAACGCAACTTCAAGTTGGCGGAACTTGCGGACAGGTTATTCCCCGGGCGTCCGGACCGCCTGGGGAAGGAGGCGCGAGACGACGATCTTGTCCACCCGGCGCCGGTCCATCTCGGCCACCTCGAAGCGCCAGTCCCCCCACTCGAATCGGTCGCCCTGGGCGGGAATCCGCCCAAACTGCGTGATCGCGAAGCCCCCGGCGGTCCGGAATTCCGCCTCCGGCTCGTTCGGGAGCGCCGCGGAGATCCCGAGGAGCGCCTTGAAGTCGGCGATCGGGAGCGCCGCGTCGACGAGCCATGAGCCGTCCTCGCGCCGCTTCACGCCGTCCTGGTTGCGCCGTCCGGGCTCCGGAAGATCGCCTACGATCGCCTCGAAGACGTCGATCAGCGTCACGAGGCCCTGGATCGCCCCGAACTCGTCCGAGACCACGGCCGTGTGCCGGCCCGTCTTCTTAAACTGCTCGAGCAGCTGGGTCGCCGTCATCGACTCCTGGACCATGAGAGGGGGCACGAGCAGGTTCTTGAGCGTCGTGGGCAGGCCGATCGCCGAGTGCGCCCACAGCGCCTTCACCGAGACCATGCCGACCACCTGGTCGCGCTTTGTCTGGTACACGGGGAAGTACGAGTGCCCGCTCGTCACGATCTTGCGCCAGTTCGTCTCCTCGTTGTCGTCGATGTTGAGGAACACGATCTTCGAGCGCGGCGTCATGATCGCCGTCACGGGCAGGATGTCGAGGGACAGGACCCCCTCGACCATCTCCTTCTCGGACTGCTTGAAGACGCCCGCGTGGAGCCCGCGCTCGACAAGAGCGCGCACGTCGTCGTCGCCCACCGTCTCCGCAAGCGGCCTCGGCCTGAACCCCAGCGTGCGCGCCAGCGCGTCGCTCGCCGCGCCGAGCGAGTACGAGAAAGGGCCGACAACGCGCATGAAGGAGCGCATGGCGGGCCCGAGGATCGCCGCCGCCCGCTCGGGGCTCGAGAGGGCGATCCGCTTCGGGAGGAGCTCGCCAAAGACGAGCATGACCGCGCTCAGGCCCAGCGTCGCCACGACCATCCCGATCGCCTGCGCCCAGGGCGCGGCGGCGGGCCACCGCGAGAACCAGGAGGTGAACTCGTCGGCGGCCGACGCGACCACGACGATGGCGGCGATGACGGTGCTCAGCGTCAGCCAGAACTGGACGACGGCCAGGAAGCGCCCGGGATGCTCCGCAATGGCCAGCGCGGCCCGGGCGCCCTTTCCGCCGGCCTCGGCCATGCGCCCGAGCTTTTCCCTGCGCGCCGCCACGAGCGCGGTTTCCGCCGCGGTCAGGACCCCGTTTGCGACAATGAGGAGCCCGAGGATCAGCAACTCGTTCGCGGCATTAGGCATGGAGGGCTTATAATGGTGGACTTTCGCCCGCCGATGCAATCCCGAGGCGGGACGCGCGGGGCGGCTGGCCCCGCCGCGCGCCCATCCGCGTGGATCCGGACATGCTCCAGCATGAAAGACATGCGCAGTTCCCCGGCGGCGGGCCGGCCGAAACGGCCCTTTGACGATTCCCGCGGTTGTGGTAGGGTCGTGGGGATGAAGCTGTTCCTCATGGCGCTTGCTGCGCTTCCGCTTGCCGCATTCGGCGGGCCGGCGCCGTCCCAGATCCTGGCGCCCGGGGTCGAAGCCGGCTACCTCAAGCTCGGATTCGACCTGCTCTCGAGCTACAAGTTCATCGCGCCGGAATACGATCCTCTCGCCAATCCGAAGGCGCCGCCGCCCACCGGGGAGGACCAGATCCCGGCAACGGTCAAGTCGTGGAACGGCAGAAAGGCCATCGTGACTGGCTTCATGCTGCCCACCAAGCTCGAGAACGGCAGCGGCAAGGCGATCGAGTTTCTCCTGATGGCCAACCAGATGGCGTGCTGCTACGGCACCGTGCCCAACATGAACGACTGGGTGATCGTGAAGATCCCGAAGGGCGTGCCCATTACCCAGGACGTGCCCATCTCGTTCCGGGGGACGTTCAAGGTCAGCGCTACGTTCGAGAGCGGGTACATGACCGGGATCTACGAGCTGGACGCCGAGGGTCCCGGGCAGATTGCGGAATAGGGCGCCCGCGCGCCCTCGGGCACCCCGGGGCATCTATCTCGATATGTCGCTCTGCTGGAGGACCTTGAAGCCGCGGTTTGCGAGCGCCTGGGCCGCGGTGTCGGGATCCTCCGTATTGATTGCAAGGGCCGAGCGCTCGGCCGGCCGCCTGATGAAGCTGTAGACGTAGTGGATGTTGATCTCCGCCTCGAGGAGCGCGGCCAGCGCATCGCTCAGCTCCGATTCGTCGCCGAACTCGACCGCCAGGATGCTGCATTCCGCGTAGGGGAAGTCATTGGACACCATCAGCTCCCGTGCCTTGTCCGGGTCGTCGACGATGATCCGGATGATCGAGCTGTCCGTCGTGTCGAGGACAGTGATCGCCATGATGTGCACGTTGTGCTTCTTCAGGAGCGAAGTCAGGTCGTAGAGGCGGCCGACCCGGTTCTCCGCGAAAACCGAGAACTGTTTCACGGGATCCTGTGGCGTCGTGCTGGTCTGGGCGGCCATGGCTCGCCCGGATAATGGCGCGGTTGCCACCGGGGTCAACGGCGAGGTGTTGAGATTTGCCCCGGGCGAAGGCAGATTCCCGGCTGGCATGGCTCCCGATCTTCCCGCACACCACGCCGCAACGGTGGACCGCGCGAACAAGGGCGCGCGGCTGATTGTGCGCGGCATGGCGCTGAACGCGGTCCTCGGGCTGATCAAGATCGCCGGGGGCATCCTCGGGAGCGCGTACGCGCTCGTGGCCGACGGCGTCGAATCCCTGACCGACATCGCGATCTCGGTCCTGATCTGGGCCGGCATCCAGTGGGCCGCGCGGCCGCCCGACCGGGACCATCCCTACGGCCATGGCAAGGCCGAGGCCGTGGCCGGGCTCCTGACGGCGCTCGTGGTCCTCGGGGCGGGCGTGGGAATTGGGTGGCACGCGATCAACGAGATCCGCGACCCGCGGCGCCTGCCGCAGTGGTGGACCCTGCTCATCCTGGCCTGCGTTGCGGCGGCCAAGGTCGTCTTTTCCCGGCGACTGAACGAGGTCGGGCGCGACACGGAAAGCACGGCCCTCTTCGCCGAGGCGTGGCACCATCTCTCTGACGCCATGACATCGGCCGCCGCATTCGTGGGCATTTCGATCGCGGTCGTGGGCGGGCCCGGATACGCCGCGGCCGACGGATGGGCGGCGCTTGTGGCGGCGGCCGTGATCGCATTCAACGGGGGCGGCATATTCAAGCGGGCGCTCAACGAGGTGATGGACATAGCGGTGCCCGCCAGGCTTGAGAACGCCGTGCGCGCGATGGCGGCGCGCGTTCCCGGCGTGGCGAGCCTCGACAAGTGCCGGGTGCGCAAGAGCGGATTGAGCTACCTCGTGGACATCCAGATCCGCGTCCCCGGCGACCTGAGCGTACGCGAGGGCCACGGGATCGCGCACGCCGTGAAGGACACGCTCCTGGCCTCGCGGCTACGGGTGAGCGACGTCACGGTCCACGTCGAGCCCTACTGACGGGTCGCGCCCCCGTCAGCCCTCGATCCTGCGGGCCAGCTTCCAGCCCAGGTAGACCCCCGCCACGCTGCCCGCTCCGCTTGCGACGAATGCGGTGATTGTTCCAAGGCCGTCGCAAAGGTACCACCCGGCATAGCCCCCGATCAGCGCGCCGGCGAAGGTGCAGAGCTTGTTCACCCGCACAACCTGTGCTGGGGCGGCGCGGAACGCGATTCTTAAGCGGGTCCCGCGCCTGGCGCGGGGCGCCGGCCGGAAGGTGCGATCGACGTAGCGCGGCGCAATCGGCCGGGCCGAAGGAACCCCTGGGATCGCGCCGAAGGCAGGCCGCTCATCCGTTCGGCATCAATCCCCGCGGCGATTCCCTTTCTCCTCCCAATCCTTTCATGGTTGAGGCCGTTTGCCGCCTTCTTTCAAATCCATTGTGCCCAACGCGAGGAGATCGGGATCACTACTGACAGTGGGGGAACAGGCGGGGATAGAGCTCCGTCGGCACGACGGACTGTTCGAACAGGAAGGCGTGCGCCCCTTGCGGGGCAGCGGACAGGTGGGTGAGCGGCCGGCTCGCCGGTTCTAAAGGCGGTCATTGAACGCGCCGCAGCCATCGGACGCATCCGAATCCAAGCCGCCGCGCCTGGGCGGAATCTGGCCGCCCGTGCTCATTGCGATCGCCGGAGCGGCGGCCTATGCGGACAGTTTTTCCGGGCCGTTCACCTTGGACGACAAGTCGTCCATCATGGACAACCCGACGATCCGGCATCTGTGGCCGATTTGGTCGGCGTTGCGGGCGCCCGTGAAATCGGGGGTGGGGGGGCGGCCGGTCCTGAACCTCTCGTTCGGGGTCAACTATGCGCTGGGGGGCCTGAACGCGTGGGGCTACCACGCCGCCAACCTGGCGATCCACGTCCTCGCGGGCGTGATCCTGTTCGGGATCGCGCGGCGGACGCTGGCAAGGCTGCGTGGGTTGTCCGTTGCCCGTTTCCTGGACGCGGGCGGCGCCGCCTGCTCCGATTCGACGCTGGCATTTGCCATCGCGCTGATCTGGACGGTGCATCCCATGCAGACTGAGGCGGTGACCTACGTGTCGCAGCGGGCGGAGTCGTTGATGGGCTTGTTCTACCTGCTGACGCTGTATGGATTCATCCGCTATGCCGAAGGAGGCAGGATTTGGAATGCCGCCCTTTCGGTTGTCTTCTGCCTGGCTGGCATGGCGACGAAGGAGGTGATGGTCACGGCGCCGGTTGTGGTGCTGCTCTATGACCGGACGTTTGTGGGCGGGACGCTTGGAGAGGCTTGGCGGCGTCGCTGGCGGTATTATCTGGGGCTGGCGGGCACATGGCTTTTGCTGGGATTCCTGTTGCGGGACGTGCACGAGCGCGGGGTTGGGCTCGGCCTGGGGGGGGCCTGGTGGGAGTACGCCCTGATGGAGAGCCGGGTGGTCGTCCGGTATCTTGGCTTGGCGGTCTGGCCGCACCCGTTGGTCTTTGATTACGGGAGCTGGGCGGGCAGGCCAACGTGGGCGGCGGCGCCGTATGTGGCGGTGAACCTGCTCCTATTCGCGGCGGCGGCATGGGCCCTCGTCCGACCCGTGCAGCGGGGCCGCGGCGTGCGGGCGCTCGGGTTCGCCTGGGCCTGGGTGTTCCTGATCCTGGCGCCGACGTCGAGCGTGGTCGCTGTGGCGGGACAGCCGATGGCGGAGCACCGCATGTACCTGCCGCTGGCGGCCGTGGCGGCGGTGGTTGTCCTGGGCCTGCACAGCCTGCTGGGAAGGCGAAGCCCGCCGGTCTTGCTGTCGCTGGCCGTCGCCCTGGGCTGGTTGACCTGGCAGCGCAACGGGATCTACGGCAGCGAGGAAAGGATCTGGAGCGACACGGTTGCCAAGTGCCCGGAAAATGTCCGGGCGCATAACAATCTGGGTCTCGCACTGGAAAGGATCCCCGGCCGATCGGATGAGGCGATCGCCCAATATGAGGAGGCCCTGCGGCTCGACCCCAAGTACGAGGAGGCGCATAACAACCTGGGGATTGCCCTGGAGAAGATGCCCGGCCGATTGGATGAGGCGATCGCCCAGTATGAGGAGGCGCTGCGGCTCATGCCGGATGTTCCCGAGGCGCATTACAACCTGGGGAGCGCCCTGGCGAGGATACCCGGCCGGCTGGATGAGGCGATCGCCCAGTATGAGGAGGCGCTGCGCCTCAAGCCCGATTACCCGAAGGCGCATAACAACCTGGGGAGCGCCCTGGCGAGGACGCCCGGCCGGCTGGATGAGGCGATCGCCCAGTATGAGGAGGCGCTGCGGCTCGAGCCGGATTACGCCGAGGCGCATTACAACCTCGGCAATGCCCTTGCGAAGATGCCCCGCCGGTTGGAAGAGGCGATCGCCCAGTATGAGGAGGCGCTGGGACTCGCGCCTGACGTTGCCGCGTTCCATATGAACCTGGCGGTCACGCTGCTAAGGATCCCCGGCCGAACCGGTGAGGCGGTGACGCAGCTCAGGGAGGTCCTGCGGCTTCAGCCTGGCAATGCCCCGGCCCGGCAACTCCTGGCCAGAATAGGGGAACCCGGGCCATGAGGAATCAGCGGCTTTGGCGCGCACCGTCCCCCAACGGGAGGTTTTGACCAAGGACAGCGCGGCTGCAACGGTCTCCGCCCTGGGAGCCGGGGCCGCATCATTCAATTGGCCCGGATTGCGCCCGGACCGGGAAACCGGCGGCTATTCGCCGACAATTTTCACCAACACGCGCTTGCGGCGCCTTCCGTCGAACTCGCCGTAGAATATCTGCTCCCACGGCCCGAAATCGAGCTCTCCGCCCGTCACCGCGACGACGACCTCCCTGCCCATGATGGTGCGCTTGAGATGGGCGTCCGCGTTGTCCTCGCCCCTGTTGTGCGCGTACTGGCTGTGCGGTTTCTCAGGGGCCAGTTTCTCCAGCCACTTCTCAATGTCGGCGTGCAGGCCCGACTCGTCGTCGTTGATGAAGACCGAGGCCGAGATGTGCATCGCGTTGACGAGGCAGAGCCCCTCCTTGATCCCGCTCTCCCTCAGCGCGTCCTCGACCAGGCCCGTGATGTTTATCAGCTGCCTCCGTTGGGGGACGTCGAACCATAGTTCCTTCCGGTGGGACTTCATCGCTCGATCTGTTCCCTTACGCCCCGCGGCCGGGCGCAAGCCTTTTAATCGCCGCCCGCCAAGGAGGCCGGGCCCGCCCCGGGTTTGCCAGTGCGCTTGACGCCGGCTCGCCGGCGAGGCGACGCTTCCCCCGTGCCGGTGTCCTGCCGCCTCGCCGTGAAGGCGATTCCCAATGCCCCCCGGGACGCGATCGCCGGCTGGGTCGGCGACGCGCTCAAGGTCAGGGTCCGCGCGCCCGCGCTCGACGGCCGGGCCAACGAGGCCCTGCGGGAGTTCCTTGCCCGTTCGCTCGGCCTGCCTAGGGGCGCCATCGGGGTCGTCCAGGGCGCCAAGTCCCGGGCGAAGGTGGTCGAGATACGGGGCCTGACGCCCGCCGAGGTTCGCGCCCGCCTGGACGCCCGCGCCGGGCCCTGACTTCCGGGATTGCGGCGCCCGGCCGGGTTTCGGGAGGATCGGCGGTCACGAGCGCACCCGAATCATCCGATCTCGACCCCCTGCGGCGGTTCTCGGACCGCGTGGAGGATTACGTCCGTTACCGGCCGGGCTACCCGGCCGGCCTGATCCGCGCGCTCCGCTCGAAGGCAGGGCTGGCGCAGACGAGCGTTGTGGCGGACGTGGGATCCGGCACCGGAATTTTCACCCGCCTGCTCCTGGACGAAGGCGCGAGGGTCTTCGCCGTCGAGCCGAACGATACGATGCGGGGCGCCGCGGAGGCCGAGCTCCGCTCCCGGGCAAACTTCGTCAGCGTGAAGGGCACCGCGGAGGCGACCGGGCTGGAGGACCATTCGGTTTCGCTGGTCACCTGCGCCCAGGCCTTCCATTGGTTTGATCCCGCCGGGACGCGGCGGGAGTTCAGGCGGATTCTGGCCGCGGGCGGCTGGTGCGCACTGATCTGGAACACCGCGATCGCCGGGGGTTCCGATTTCTCCATCGGCTACGAGCGGATCAAGGAGCAATTCGGGACCGATTTTCGGCGCGTGCGCCGTGAGAGCGTCGGGGCGGCGGGACGCCTCGACGCGTTCTTCGGCGCCGGCGGGTGGGGGAAGGAGTGCTTCGGGAATTCCCAGACTATGGACTTCGAGGGCCTGAGGGGGCGGCTGCTCTCGTCGTCGTATGCGCCCAAGGAGGGACATCCCCGGCACGGCCCTATGATGGGGGCCCTGCAGGAGCTGTTCGAGCGCTGCCGCAGGGAGGGCGTTGTCCGGATGGATTACACGACGGAGCTTTTCCTCGGGCGCATGGCGTGACGCCGGCGGGAGCCGGGGCGAGCAAACGGGTTGGTTTTGATGGCGGCGCACCTATACTTGCATCGTCTCCAGCGAGGCTGAAATGAAACGCTGGCTCCCCATTGCGGCCGCCGTTCTGGTTGCCTGCCCGATGCCCGGCGCAGCGGCGGGGCGGGTGGACCTGATCGGGATCAATGGCCCAATCGGGCCGGCAACCGCCGACTACGTGTCGCGCTCGATCAGGCAGGCCGCGGCGGACAAGGCCGAATGCCTGGTCGTCCGGCTCGACACCCCAAGCGGGCTGCTCGACTCCACGAAGCAGATCGTGCAGGCTTTCTACGCGTCGACCGTGCCGGTGGTCGTCTATGTCGAGCCCGAGGGGGCCAGCGCCGGCAGCGCGGGCTGCTTCATCACACTGGCCGCCGACGTGGCGGCGATGGCGCCCCACAGCACGATCGGCGCTGCCCACCCCGTCTCGCTGGGCGGGATCGACGAGTCAAAGCCGGACGACGTGATGGCGAAGAAGCTCGAAAGCTTCGGGGCGAGCTTCATCGAGTCCATCGCCGCCAAGCACCACCGCAACGTCGACTGGGCCAAGTCCGCGGTGCGCGAGAGCGCGAGCGTCACGGCGGAGAAGGCGCTCGAGCTCGGGGTCGTCGAGATCATCGCCCGGGACATGCCCGACCTGCTCAAGCAGCTCGACGGGAGGCAGGCGGGCGGGCGCAGGCTGAGCACCGCAGGCGCCGAGACGGCCCCCATCCCGATGCTCGCCCGCGAGAAGCTGTTCCAGATGCTGTGGCGGCCCGAGGTCATGTTCGTCCTCATGCTGATCGCGGTCTACGGGATCATCGGCGAGCTGACCAGCCCGGGCGCGATCCTGCCGGGAGTCGCGGGAGCGATCGCGTTCATCCTCCTCTACATGGCGTCGATCGTGCCGGTCAGTGTGGCAGGCCTGGCGCTGGTCATCCTCGCCCTCGCGCTGTTCATCATCGACGTCTTCGCGCCCACCCATGGCATCCTGACCTTCGGCGGGGTCGTCTCCTTCTTCGTCGGCTCGCTGCTTTTCTTCGACCAGGCCGGGCCCGGATTCCAGCTGTCGCTGGCGACGATCATTCCCGCCACGCTGGTCACCGCGGCCTTTTTCCTCTTTGTCGTCGGCGCCGGGCTGCGGGCGCAGCGGTTCCCGGTGAGGATCGGCCGCGAGACCATGATCGGCAGGGTCATCCCGGCCCTCGCGGGCATCGACCGGGACGCCGGCCGGGTCCTCGTGGAGGGCGAGTACTGGAGCGGCCGCAGCGAGACCCCGGTTGCCGAGGGCCAACCCGTCGAGATCGTGGGCATCGACGGCCTCGTCTTGAAGGTCAAACCCAAACACTAGGAGGCGATTATGGAAGCGGCGGAAAAGACAATGGATCTGCTCAAATGGCTCGTTCCCCTCGTAATTCTGGCGATAGTGGTGCTGCCCTCCGCGGTCCGTATCCTGCGCGAGTACGAGCGCGCGGTCGTGTTCCGACTCGGAAAGCTCCTGAGGGCCAAGGGGCCGGCCCTCGTGCTGCTGATCCCCATGGTCGACCGCATGGTGCGGATGGACCTGCGCGTGGTCACGATCGACGTCCCCAAGCAGGAGATCATGACGCGCGACAATGTCTCGGTGACGGTGGACGCCGTGGTGTACTTTCGGGTCGTGGACCCGGTTGCGGCCGTCATCAGGGTCGAGAACTTCCTGAAGGCGACGTCGCTCATCGCGCAGACCACGCTGCGCAGCGTGCTGGGCCAGGCCGAGCTCGACGACCTGCTCGGCCGCCGCGACAAGATCAACCAGACGCTGCAGGAGGTTGTCGACCGCCACACCGATCCGTGGGGCGTGAAGGTGACCGCCGTCGAGGTGCGGGACGTCGCCCCGCCGGAGGACATGAAGCGCACCATGGCGAAGCAGGCCGAAAGCGAGCGCGAGCGCCGGGCGAAGGTCATCAACGCCGAGGGCGAGTACCAGGCCGCGGAGAAGCTGGTGCAGGCCGCCTCGATGATCAACGAGCAGCCGATCGCGCTGCAACTGAGGTTCCTACAGACGATGCGCGAGATTTCCAGCGTCCACAACACGACGACCTTCCTGCCCGTGCCGATCGACCTGTTCGCCCCGTTCCTGAAGAAGAGCATCGAGGAGCTCTCCGGCAAGCGCTAGGCGCCGTCGGGCCTTGCTGAACGATCGAGCTCGGGTCAGGCGGGACCCGGGCCCGGTTCCGGCGGGCGCCTAACGGATATGCAAGCCGCCGAGGTGGCCGGCGCCCCCATGCCCGACAAAGCTGCCGCGGTGCGAGGCTCCGTAGCCGTGCCCGTAACCCCTGCCGCCGTGCCCGTAACCCCAGCCGCCGCGCCCCCAGCCCCAGTAACCGGGACCCCACCAGCCGAGGCCGATGCCGAAGGCCGGGTATACGCCCCAGGCCCAGGCGGCCCCGTCCCAGTAGTAGCCGGGATAGGTCGCGCTGTAGTCGATGGGGGGATAGTAGGTCTCGGTCGGCGCCTGGTAGATTGTCGGCACCTGCCCGTTCGGGCCATATTGCTCGGCGACGTAGGGCGCCGGAGCGGAGGGCATCGGCACGGCCTGGCCGCCCTGGGCGGGCGCCACGTTCGGGTTCTGCCCCGGCGCACCCGGGGGCTGCGGCGGCGCCGAGGGAGACTGGGGGGTCTCGGCGACATTCCACGCGCCGTTCACCCAGACCCATCCGCCGCTCCCCTGGATCCAGTGCCCGGGGACCCAGACGGCGTTCTGGGCCGGCGGCAGGTCCCAGTGACCCGCGACCCACCTCCATTGCCCGCCCTCACTGTTCCAATGGCCGGACATCCAGACATGGGCCGGTGAGGGGGGCGGCCCCATCACCTGGTTGTCGACGGCCGCCGCCGGATTCTCGGCAGCGGACGCGGCCGAGGCGGCCCCCAGGGCCAATGCGCTCGCGGCGATGCACGCCCCAGCCGACAGGATGATTCGAATTCTTGCATTCATGGTGGTAAAGACTTTGCGATTCAAACCCCTCATGCCCGTTGGACCAGCGGCGCACGGCCTCTGTTCCCCAAAAAACGTCCGCGGCGGTTGCTCCTCCGCCCTCTTGGATCCAGCCGATTCATTTGAGTATCCTCGTTCACCCAACACAGAGAGACGCCGGCCAGCCGGAAAGGTGACACGCCGGCGGCGGAACCGCAACACCAGGCGCAGCGCCCTGCGCCGGCAACGAGGCCGCCCGGGGCCGGCGGCCCTCCCGGTCACCCCGCGCGGACGAAGTCGATGTAGC
Organism: uncultured Opitutaceae bacterium; assembly: GCA_937889545.1. GTDB lineage: Bacteria > Verrucomicrobiota > Verrucomicrobiia > Opitutales > Opitutaceae > Palsa-1447. The sequence continues at coordinate 23,755 of CALAOT010000003.1, read as the reverse complement.
CGCGCTCCACGTCCGTGCGCACGAGCTGCACTCGGAGCCGGTCGCCGACCTTCCGGCCCTCGAACCCCTTCTCCAGCTTCCCCTCTATCGGCGGCTGGAAAAGGCGGACCCAGAAGCCCTTCTCGCCTGCGCCGGTGACGGTGGCGTCGAACTTCTCCCCGATCCTGGGCGCCAGCAGCAGCGCGGCCGCGGACTTGACCACCTGCCGCTCGACCTTCTTGGCCTCGTGCTCCTGCTCCGTGCAGTGCTGGGCCAGCCCCGCCAGCTCGTCGGTCCCGTACGGCGGGGGGGATCCCGCCATGGCCGCCGTGAGCAGGCGCTGGATGATCAGGTCGGGGAACCGGCGGTTCGGTGCTGTGGAGTGGGCGTAGTCCTTGACCGCCAGGCCAAAGTGCCCGGGCGCGTCGCCCCCCGGCGCCTCGACGACGTATTCGCCCCTGCCGAGCAGCTTGATGACGCACAGGGACAGGTCGGGGAAATACGCGGGGTCCGCCTTCATCGCGGCCACCAGGAACTCCTCGAGGGCGACGCCGTCGGGCGCCTCGGGCAGCGTCGCGCCCCTCTCCGCCGCCAGCTCGACGATCCGGTCCCAGCGCTCGGGGGTGCGGACCACGCGACGCACCGACGGGAACTTCCTCGCCGCGAGGTAGCGCGCGGTCACGCCGTTGGACGCGACCATCAGCTCCTCGATCAGGTTCTTGGCCACGTTGCTATCATCCGCCTTGAGGTCCTGGAGGGTCTCCCCGTCGAAGACGGCCCGCGCCTGGACGGTCTGGAGGGACAGGGCGCCGCGCATGTGGCGGAGCGCCCGGAGCACCTGGGCCATGCGGTGCTGGAGCCTGATGTTCCCGTCGAGCCCGGCTACGGCCCCGATCGCCTGGGGCATCGGCCCGGTCCCCTCCAGCCACGCCGCCACGCTGTCGTAGGCCAGCTTGGCCCGGTTCCTCACGGTCGCCTCGTAGACGTCGGACTTCGCCAGCGCCCCGTCCCGGCCAAAGACCATCTCGACCACGATGGCGATGCGGTCGCAGCCGAGGCCGAGCGAGGTGAGGTCCGTGGAGAGCTTCTCGGGCAGCATCGGGAATATTCCCCCGGCGGTGTAGACCGAGGTGGTGTTCTTCCGGGCGTGGTCGTCGATGGCCGACGCCTGCCTCACCAGCGCGCCGACCTCGGCAATGGCCACCATCAGCTTGACCGACCCGCCCGCCAGGGGCTCGGCCACGGAGAGCTGGTCCAGGTCGCGCGAGTCGTCGTTGTCGATCGAGCACCACAGGAGCCCCCGCAGGTCGCGGGCCGGCGCCCCGGCACTGGCCGCGGGCCCGCGGATGGCGTTGAGCTCGGCCAGCGCCTCCGGCGTGAAGTCCGGGGCCAGCCCCCTCTCGAGCATCACGCGGTGGGCGATCCTCTGCAGGCGGGTGCGGTGCCCCTGTTCGTCCGGTTGCGGCATGGGGCAACCTTCCCTGAACGCCGGCGCGCGGTCAATTTAAGCCTTCCAGGTCCGCCGCCGAGCGGCGCCTTCCGCGCGGGCGCCGGCCTATTGCGCCGCGGCGGCGGGCGCCATGTTCTTCGCCAGGAACGCCTCGATCCTGGAATACTGCTCCACCCTGTGGGCGAAGTGCAGCATGCCGTGGCCCTCGGAGCCGACGATGTAGGAATCATTGGGCACGTTGTTCTTCTTCAGCTCCGAGAGCAGGCGCGTGGACTGCCCTATGTCGGCGACCGGATCGTCTCCGCCATGGGTGACGAACACCGGCACCCGCACCCGGTCGATGTGCCTCACGGGCGCGAGGGCTTCGAACTTGGCCGGTTCGCTCCTGGGGTCCCCGAGGCGGCGCAGCAGCGTCGCGTACCACCAGTCGAACTTGGTGTAGTCGTATTTCCGGTCGCGGATCAGCTGCTCCCAGTCAAACACCCCGGAGATCGCCACCGCGCAGCGGTAGAGCGACGGTTCGTCGACCACGCCCTCGAGCGCCAGGTACCCGCCGAACGACCCCCCCATGATTGCGACCCGGCCGGGGTCGACCAGCCCGGTCGCTATGACCGCCTTCGTCGCATCCGTGACGTCGTGGCTCATCTTCACAAACTCCCACTGGTCCCTTTCGGGAAACATCCAGGCGTAGCCCGGGCTGGCCCGGTAGTTGGGCTTCAGGACGGCATAGCCGCGGCTGGCGAGAAACTGGGCCTCCGGGTCGAAACCCCAGTTGTCCCGCGCCCAGGGCCCGCCGTGCGGCACGACCACCAGCGGCGCCGGGCGCCCCTTTGAGGCGCCGGCGGGCAGGGTGAGGTAGGCGTCAAGCTGGCGGCCGTCCCGCGTCTTGAACCGGATGATGCTTTCCGGCTGCATTCGCTTCGGATCGATCCATGGGGCCGATTGCTCGAAGAGGCCCGACGTGTGCCTCTTGAAATCGACCCAGTTGTACATCGTGGGCTGCCGGTCGGAATAGGCCGCGACGAGGAAGAAGTCCTGCGCCTCGTTGCTTCCGATGATGCGCACCACAAGGCCCGGAAATGACCGGTTCAGGGTCCCCTGGAACTTCTGATAGGCCTCGTCGAACCAGATCGTGTGGGGCCCCTCGCGCTGCGCCGTCGCCCCGATGATCTCGCCCGACACGGGGTCGCGGTACACGCCTCCGACAAAATCGTAGCCCTTGTCGTCGACAAGGGTTTCCCCGGCCTTGCCGGTTGCGCCGTCGAGGAGCACGAGCGGGCTGGGCTTCCCCTCCATGTGCGGCGGCCGCGCGGCCAGCTCGCCGGGCCTGTTCCCGCAGCCGAATAACGCCCAATGGTCCATGTCCACCGGGCAGCGGACCCACGTCCCGCCCGCCAGCCGGTTCAGCGAGATGATCCCGTTCTGCGACGTTTGGGAAAAGGCGAGGATCCCGTCCTTGTCGGCAATATAGCCGACCGTGTCCCCGCCTCCCGGCACCGGATAGCGATCGAGTATGTGGCCATCGTTGTTCTCGCGCACAGGCTGCATGAGGGCCGCCCGGGCCTCGAGCGAGGCCGTGAGCAGATTCACACCCTTGGTCCTTGAAACCATGCTGGAGGTGACGAGGACAGCGCCCATGTCCCGCCAGGGGGGCTGGAACTGGTCCATGCTGTTCCAGACGAGGGGGCTGAGGCGATCGGCCCTCGGAACCGCAATCAGGCTCGAGCCGCAGTACTGGAGAATGGGGTAGGTGGCGGTCAGGTCGCCTACATCCGCCGCGAACAGGCCGATTCCGTACAGCTTCTGCGTCGACAACTGGAACACGAGCCGCTTGTCGTTCAGCCAGTGGACGTCGTTCACGTCCGTGTCCCCGCTCTGGCCAAGGATGTCGTATTTCTGGGTCTTCACGTCATACACGAGGAGCAGTCTGTTGTCCTCGCCGGCCGTGACGATGGCCGCGATGTGGGTGCCCGACGGGCTCAGCTTCGGCTCCCGGAGCAGGGCGGGCCGGAAGAAATCGGCCACCGGAATCTGCTGTCCGGCCGGAACGGGCGTGTTCCGCTTGAGGTCAGGCACATCCTCGGCCAGGAGCGTCGCGGCGGGGCCGGTGGCGGCGAGGAATGCGGCAAGCGCGAGCTTCATGAAGGGCGACGGGAGGAGGGGTCTTCGGCCATGGGGCGTAGCTTCGCATATCCGGACCTCAAATGCCGCGGGGGCAACGCTATATTGGGTTTGAGCCCGGGATAAAGCCTCCCGGCGGATGGAGATCGCACGACCCCATGCGATCCCCTGGGGTGCTCCGCCTGCGGGGATCGGATGCCCTGCCATGCATGGCAGCCGAGCCCGCGTCGGGGGCCGCCGGCGACTGGCCCTCTGCGGGTTCCGGGACCGGCTCGGCTCTCGACACGTCCCCCGATGTCGGTTTGCATGCGGCCCATGAAACCGCCCGAAGCGGTCCTGCCCGGCGCCACCCTCCTCTCGGTCGTCGCCGTCTTCGGCATGGTGCTGCTTGGCCGCCCGCCCGCCCGCGCTGCAGACGACGTCGTGGGCGTCACCGCCGTGGCGTCAAAGGTGAGCAGCGACTACGTCCGCACCAGGCTTCACGATGGTTCGTTCCAACCGGAATTCTATTCCTTTGGGGAAGGGGGAAGTTGGGGCGGCGAGATAAGCGATGCCACGATCGACAAGCTTCATTTCACGGACGTCGCGCGAGTCATTGCCGGACCGTTGGCGGGCCAAAATTATATTCCGGCGAGAGACCCAAGCAAGACAAGGCTCCTGATCATGGTCTACTGGGGGACAACCGCCGTTCCCGAGCCGTATACCGACTCGATGGCGTACGAGCAGTTCAGGGAGGCGTCGGTGAGCATGGGCACGCCCAAGGCCGATACCTCCTCGAAGGGCTACCATGCCTTGAGCAGCGGCAACTCCACGACGGGCGGGGGCGGCGACGATGCCAGATGGTCAGCGGCCATGATCATGCTCATGATGGTGAACCGGCAGCGCGACCGAACCGATTTTCGGAACGCCCTGATGCTGGGCTACGACTCCGAGCGGGTGTTTGTATCCGAGTACGGGAACTACGTCCGGGGAACCGCCTTTGGCGGGGATCGGGACGACCTGGTTTCGGAGATCGAGGAGAACCGGTATTTCGTGGTCCTCATGGCCTATGACTTCCAGCTCTTGTGGAAGCAGAAGAAGCACAAGCTCCTTTGGGAAACGCGCTTCAGCATCAGCGAGCGGCGCAATCAGTTCGACAAGGCCCTGCCCGTGATGGCCCAGTATGCCTCAAAGTATTTCGGCCAGGACAGCCACGGGCTCATGAGGACGCGGGTCCCGGAGGGAAAAGTCGAGGTGCGCGAGCCTACCCTCATCGAGTTCGAACCGGAGCCCAAGCCATGAACCGCCCCGACCCGGCCCTTGGTCCCGAACGCAACAACCCCGGCGCGGGAAGGCAGCGCGTGCGCGGACTGGGGGCCTTCCTCCTGCTCGCCTGGGCGGCAATCCCGGCGACTCCGTCCGGCGCCGGCCCTTTCAGCGCGGTCTCCGACAGCGAAAAGCTCACCGCCGTCTCTTCGAAGGCGTACAACGGCTATGTCCGCGCGAGGCTCGCGGGCGGTTCGTTCCAGCCCGAGGCGTACGCCTTTGGAGAGGGGGGGGCGATCACCCCGCCGCTTATGGTCGTGCGCGACCCCACCATCGACGACGTGAGCTTTAACGAGATAGCGCGGACGATCGCGGTCCCGCTCGCCGGCCAGAACTACCTGCCCACGCACGATCCAAACGAGGCGAGGCTCCTGATCATGGTCTTCTGGGGAAGGACGACCGGCTCCGTCAACACGCTGGACGGGCAATCGATGGACGGGCTCAACGCCTGGAACGCCACGCTGCTCGGCTTCGACTCCCGGGGGGTGTCCGAACTGTCCCTTGAGCCCAGCCTCACCGGCTATGGCACCAGCTTCAAGATGACCCTGTTCAGGCAGTCGCGCTACGAGGTGCTGGATGCCCTCGCGGCGAACCGCTATTTTGTCATATTGCGGGCGTACGATTTCCAGGCCGCCTGGCGGCGGAGGCAGGTCAGGCTGCTCTGGGAGACGCGGTTCAGCCTCTCCGAGCGCCGCCACGACTTTGAGCAGGAACTTCCGGCCATGGCGCGTTTCGCCTCCCTGTATTTTGGCCAGGACAGCCACGGTCTGGTCCGCATCCCGCCGATTCCCGAGGGCCGCGTCGACATAGGCGATGTAAGGTCACTCGGCCCCGTGCCGGAGAAGTGACCCGCAGTCGCGCCCCAGGCCGATTTGGCCGGAGCGGGCGGCACGACACATTTCCTCAGATTGCGGCTCGCCATCGGCCGTGCCGGGCGATACCATTTTACCCAGTATTTCTTTAATCATCCTCTCCCATGAGGAGAGGCAACGGGAACCACATGAACGCTACACGCACAACAAGAACAGCGGCACTCTCCCTGCTGGGCCGCCTAACGCCATTTACCGCAGCCTTGCTTTTGACCTCGGCTGCACAGGCCCAGAGCACCTACTCAACGCCATACACGTTCAACACATTAGCGGGCGCCCCGTATGTCCCCGGCATCGTGGACGCGACGGGAGCCGCAGCGCAGTTCCTCTCCCCCTCGGGCGTTGCGGTGGATGCCAGCGGCAACCTGTATGTCGCTGACGAGGAAGGCAACGTGATCCTCAAGATTACGCCGGGCGGAGCCGTGACCACCCTCGCAGGCACCTCGCTGGTATCCGGCCACGCGGACGGGACGGGAACCGCCGCGACGTTCCATGGCCCGACCGGCATCGCTATCGATGGACAGGGCAACGTCTACGTCGCGGACTCCAACAATTACACGATTCGCAAGATCACGCCGGCCGGCGTCGTGAGTACTTTTGCCGGCACCGCAGGGGTCTCCGGCTCCAACGATGCGACGGGGTCCGCTGCGCAGTTCAGCCTGCCGATCGGCCTTACGATAGACGGAAGTGGGAACCTGTACGTTGTGGACGGGTTAGGTAACTCGATTCGCAAGATCACAACGCCGGGCGCCGTCGTGACCACTTTCGCTGGCGGCAATTTGGGCAGCACCGACGGTACGGGAACCGCCGCGCGTTTCAAGTCGCCGGCTGGCATCACGATAGATGGAAGCGGCAACCTTTATGTTTCGGACCAGGGCAACAACACGATCCGCAAGATCACCACGTCGGGCGCCGTCGTGACCACTCTGGCGGGCACCGCAGGGGCAAGGGGCACCGCCGACGGGACGGGAGGAGCCGCCCAGTTTTATCTCCCGGCTGGTCTGGCGGTGGATACAAGCGGCAACGTGTATGTCTCGGATAGCGGCAATTACACGATCCGCAAGATCACATCGGGCGGCAGCGTGACTACCTTTGCCGGCGTCGCGGGGCTCGCCGGCTTCGTGGATGGGACGGGGACTGCCGCGCTATTTGATTTTTATACGCAAGGCGTTGGGGGCACTGCCCTGCCGGGTTTGGCGGGGGACTCAAACGGCAACATTTACGTTTCGGATAACAACAATAGCACGATTCGAAAGATCGTCACGTCGACCTCTGCCGTCGCCACCCTCGCAGGTACCCCGGGGGAAGGCAACTCGGACGGGTCTGGGAGCTCTGCGCATTTCAATCTCCCGGCTGGCATGGCGGTGGACGGAAGCGGAAACGTTTACGTCGCGGACCTGGACAACTACACGATTCGCAAGATCACCCCGGGGGGGGCGGTGACGACCTTTGCGGGTACCCCGGGGGCCGGCGGCAGCGCGGACGGGACAGGAGCCGCCGCGCGGTTCTATCTGCCGTACGCCGTCGCAGTTGATGGAAGCGGCAACGTGTACGTTGCGGACACCGGCAACAACACGATTCGCAAGATCACCCCGGCAGGCGTCGTGAGCACCCTGGCAGGCGCCCCGCCGACCACATATCCGGCATCCGGCAACTACCATGACGGGACGGGATCCGCCGCTCTGTTCAATGAACCGCTCGGCATTGCGGTCGATTCAAGTGGCAATGTGTATGTCTCGGAGAATCAGAACTTCGATATTCGCATGATCACCCCGTCCGGCGTCACGACCACCCTGGCGGGCACTGCCGGGACCATCGGCAGCAAGGACGGGACGGGGCCAGCGGCGCAATTCAACCAGCCGGCCGGCATAGCGGTGGATTCAAAAGGGAACCTCTATGTCGCAGACCGCGCCAACAGCACGATCCGCAAGATCGTCATCTCGACTGCCGCCGTGAGCACCATCGCGGGCAAGGCAGGGATCGAAGGCAACGCGGATGGGACGGGGCCAGCCGCACAATTCTATGCCCCAATCGGCGTCGCTGTGGATTCAAACCAGAATGTTTACGTTACGGACTCCGGCAACAACACGATCCGCATGGTTGCCGCCGGGACCAACGCCGTGACCACCCTGGCTGGCACCCCGCCGGCCGCCTACACCCAGCCGCCGGCCAGGGGCGGCTACGCCAACGGAACCGGGGCCGCCGCGCTGTTCTACAGCCCGTACTACCTCGCGGTGGATGGGAGCGCCAACCTGTTTGTCTCGGACACGGGCAACGACGTCATCCGCCAAGGCACCCCCTCGGCGGCCCCGTACATTGTGACGCAGCCCTCCGACCAGTACGTCGCCGTGGGCGGGAGCGCGACCTTCTCGGTCACGGCCTCGGGCACCTCGCTCACCTACCAGTGGGACTTCAACGCCACGCCCATCGGCGGCGCGACCGGCTCCTCGTACACCGTAACCAACGCCCAGTCCTCCAACGCGGGCCCGTACACGGTCGTCGTCACCGACAGCAACGGTTCGACGACGAGCAACGCGGCCACCCTGCACGTGAACACGGGGACATCGGGCGCGCGGCTGGTCAACATATCCACCCGCGCGATGGTCGGGACCGGTGCCAATATCATGATCCCGGGCTTCGTGATCCAGGGCAGCGGCACCGAGACCCTCCTGATCCGCGGCGACGGGCCCAGCCTGACCGCCCTGGGCGTCGCCGGGGCCCTTGCCCAGCCCGTTCTCACGGTCTTAAGCGGGCAGACGGTCATCGCCTCGAACACGGCCTGGGGCACGAGCACGAACCCGGCCCCGGCCCAGATCGCCAGCGTTGCCGCGCAGGTGGGCGCCTTCCCCTTCGCTTCCGGCAGCGCCGACTGTGCCGTGATCGTCAACCTGCCAGCGGGCGCATACACCGTGGAGATTTCCGGCGTGAACAACACCACGGGGGTCGCGCTTGCCGAGGTCTACGAGGTTGCGACGACCGGCACGCGCCTTGTCAATATCGCCACCCGGGCCCAGGTCGGGACCGGCGGCAACATCATGATCGCCGGCTTCGTCGTCTCGGGAAACGGCCCCGAGGAGCTGCTCGTGAGGGGCGACGGGCCCAGCCTGACCGCCCTGGGCGTCGCCGGGGCCCTGGCCCAGCCCGTTCTCAACGTCCTCAGCGGGCAGACGTCGATCGCCTCTAACACGGGCTGGGGCACAAGCACAAATCCAACCCCGGCCCAGATCGCGAGCATCGCCGCAGGGGTCGGTGCCTTCCCCTTCGCTTCCGGCAGTGCCGACAGCGCCGTGGTGGTCACCATTACGGCGGGTGCGTACACGGCGCAGATCTCCGGGGTGAACAATACGACTGGTGTGAGCCTGGCGGAAGTGTACGAGGTCCCCTGACCGCGCTGCCGGAAAACCGGGCCGAGACAGCCGGATCGGCCCGGGAAGGCCCGGGCCCAGGCTCGGGGCCCATTCCAAGGCTCAATCGGGCCGAGAAGGCGCCGCCCGGAGGTGAGCCTGCCTGCGACTACCTGGCGTGTTTGGCCAGGAAGCCGGACAGCAGCTCGCGCTCCCCGTCAGATTCCGCGAATCCCATCGCGCGATCAATGATCGCGGTGGCTCCGGCGGGGTTGCCAAATTTTCTATAGAGGTTTGCCACCTGGTAGGCCAGGGCGGCGTCCTGGGGAAAGAGGCGGACAGCCTCGTCAAGGGCCCCCAGGTCCTCGCGCACCGGCTTTGTGGGGGCATGCTCCAAAACCTGCGCGAGCAGACGGTAGCAGCTGGGCAGCGACGGCATCTGCACCCGCGCCGTCGTCAACAGGCCCGCGATTTCGGCGAACTCGGCGTCGCTCAGGTCCCCGATCCCCTCCTGGGCGCTTGGGAGCGAGGCATCCAGCCGCAGGCGGGCCAGTTCCACATAGGCGCGGGGGCGGACCACTCCGGCCGCCGTCGCCGCCTCCAGCGCCTGGCGGGCCCGGAGGCCGTCGCCGACCTGGAGCTCATAGAGCCCGAAGGCGGCGAGAAACAGGGGGTCGCCGTTCCTCCTGGAAGAGATCCGCTCAAACAGCCTGTCGGCCTGTTCCATGCATTCGTGCCGGTACTCGGAATACTGCAGCCCCCCCGAGCGCCCCTCGAGCCGCCCCCAGTCGCCGATGATCCGGGCAACCTCGTCCGACGTCGCCTCGCGTGTCGTCAGCTCCGCGTCCGGCGGGACGGCAAGGGGTACCCTGATCGATTCGCTGACCGCTGCCGGGAGAAAATCGCTGAGCCGCTTCTGCGCCTCGTCATAGCCGATTCCCAGATACCTCCTGAACAGGGGCTCGGTGATCGGCTCCCTCGTCGCCTGGTCCACGAAGTCCAGGAAGGCCTGCCTGGCCCCGCTCTTGTAGAGTCCCCATCGGACGAAGAGGGCCGCCTCGGCGCCCCAGATCCCCTTTTGGTCTATCGACACTGAGCCGCTGAACACCCTGCCCAGCGGCAGGAGGGTTCGGCGGCCGCCGCCCCCGCCCTTGGGCCGCTTGCCGCTTTCGTTCTGAATCGCGATCGTTTCGGCCGACGAGATCCAGCGGGAATTGGACAGTATCACGGCATCCCCAAGCAGGGTGGAATCGATCAGCCGGTTGCGAAGAAGGCCGCACGGACCCTCCAGGCCCGCGATGAACCACGCCGGGAAATGGGGCACGCGGGCCCCGATCCGGATGGCGCTGTCGAGGTCGATGCTGAGGTTGCTGGTTTCAGACTGGATGTCCCAATAATTGCCGCAATTGATGAACGTGTCCCCGTCTCCCAGGGTGACGGGATGGGAAAGCAGGATCGTGTCCGATCCCAGTATGGCGCCGTCCTCGGATGACCAGGAAAGGTCGATCGGATTCGTGGAATAGAAGCCTCCCCGCCGCTCGGGAGGCCGGTTGTAGAGCACGATCTTGATCGGGGTCGGCAACTGGCCCCAGAAGGTCTTGGGAAGCAGGGCAAGCCGGGCGGCCGTCGCCGTCCTCAGGGCGCGCACGTACGTCTCGTTGAAGCTGTCGGGGCAGCGCGAAATGATCTCGAATCCCGGTAGCGAGATGTACTGCCACGGATTCGCGGCCGAGGCCTCGACGAAGACGGGGTCAAGCGTCGTGACGGTCCCGTCGGTCGCCGCGGCGTTGTCGGGACCTGACAGCGCAATCAGCGGCAGGAAAGGAATCATCCCCAGAAAGAGGAGACGCCCGTGATGCGTATGGGTGGTGATGGTCAAGCCTGCTCGGGATTGTGCACGCACCCATATTGCCGGCCGCCACCGGCGACAACCTTCTTTCTGGGCGCAGGATCGCCAGCGTGGCGCGGGCCGCGGCCAGCGCACCGCAGGGGATTGGGCAACCCGCCATCGGAACGGCTCGCGGATTGTCGGCGAAGCCGCTCCGGGCCGCGTTTCCCCGACGCGCGCTCCCGGGCCGGCCCCTCCCCGGGCGGCCTTCCCCGGGACGAGAAGCCGCCAGCGAAACCTTGACCTCCTCAGCGCGTCCGAGGACGTTTCCACCGTGAACATGAAAACCCTTGGCCCGATACTCACGGCTTTTTGCCTTTGCGTCACGCTGACTGGACGCGCCTCGGCGGCGCATAGCGGGGATGTGGTCTCGTTGGGGAACGACACCTATTCGATCACCTGCGAGGCGAAGAACGCGTTCAATCGGAATGTCGACAAGCTGAAAACCGACGCCAGCGACGCCGCCGCCAAGTACTGCGAGGCCCAGGGCAAGCAGATGAGGGTGATCTCCCTCACGGGGGACGTGCCCATGTTCAGCCTGGGCTATGCCAAGGCCAAGATCGTCTTCAGGGCTCTCAACCCGGGAGACCCGGGGCTGACAAGCAACGCGGCCCCGGAAGGCCCCGCCGCTGCCCCCGCCATCGCCCCCGTCGAGAAACCGCTGTCGACCGACGATCTTTACGCCGCCCTCGTCAAGCTCGATGACCTTCGCAAGAAGGGCATCCTCACCGACGACGAGTTTCAGGCGGAGAAGAAGAAGGTGCTGAGCAAGTCGAAGTAACCGGGCCGCCCTGGGGGGCATCGATCGGCTGCGCGCAGACGAAGCGCGGGCCTGATCCCGCCCGGGGGCCGCCATGGGCGCGACCATCGCAACGCCGGAGGGCAAGAAATGGACCCACACCTAAGGTTGATCATCTGGATTTCGCTCGTCGTGGCCGCGACCTACCTGATCTGGATGATGATTCGGTCCGGCCAATGGACGCGCCTTCAGGCCGAGTCGGAGGAGAGGCGGAAGAGCGCGATGGGGCGATCCGAGGATACGGAACAGGCCGTCAGGGAGTCGATAAGGGCCCAGGAGGAGCAGCTTCGGCTCACGAGGGAGCTGGTCGGGGAGCTGAAGGGGCTGCGGGACGAGTCGGCGGAAAGGCAACGGGCCCTGGCCGCACGGTCTGCCGATGCGGAGCAGGGCGTGAAGGATTTGATCCACCTCCAGGAGGAGCAGCTCCGGCTCACGAGGGAGCTGGTTCTGGAGGTCAAGGGCTTGCGGGAGGGCCTGGAGCGATGGGATGCTTGACGGGCCGCCGGGCCCGCCGCGGATCGTTGAATGCCTTGGGCGAGGGAAGAAATGAGCGGAAACTCCCTGTTCGTCCTGCGTCCCTACAAGCACGAGGGCTCCTGGGTGTTCGACGACGACGAGGCCGGCCTGAGGAGGGAGCCGTTCGTCTTCGGCGTCGACGAGATGATCGAGCGGCTGGCCGGGCCCATCCCGGGCGCGGAACGGGGGTTCCGCCTCGTATTCTCCGCGCGCCCCTTCCCCGGCTACGCGGCAAAGCTGGAGTGGCGGGAGGAGGAGGCCGGCGGCAACTGGTATTTCTCCCCGACGTTCGGCATCGACGGCTGGCTGTGCCCCGCGCTCCTCAAGTACTTCGACGCCGCTCCGCGCGAGATCTACGCGAAGGCGGAGGCGCTGGGCGCCACGGCTCCCAGACGCGTCGCCGGCGGGATTGAGGCGGGCGGCGGCCTTTCCTTTTGAAATCGGCGGCGGCCGTGTCATTAGGGTCTTCGCGCCCGCCCTGCGGCCGGGCGCGCACAATCGTCCCGGACCATGAAAACACGCATGCTGCTGGCCCTGCTCCTCATCGGGAGCCCGCTGTCCGCCGTCTCCGCGAAATTCCAGAATGCGGTCAAGGCCCGGATCGAGAACGGGTATGCGGTCGTGCTGTTTGCCGACGGGACCAAGGGCGTGTTTCCCCTTGCCCAGATGAAGGAGGAGGACCGGGGCTGGCTCGGCACCCTCAGCACCGAGAGCCCGCTCGCCCGCGGCAAGTCCGAGTTCAAGGTCGTGAAGGAGACGGTGACGGTTACGGTCAAGAGCACGGTCCAGGTCGCCACCATCGTTGGGCCGCTGGAGACGGTCCAGCTCGTCCCGCCGAACGTCATGCGGGACCAGATCGACGCCACGTGCATGCTCTACGCCCGAGTCCACTGGCTGGACATCGCGGGCTTCTACCTGCCGGTCGTCGATCTCTACAAGATCATCAACAACTCGAATCCCGCCCGGCCGTGGGCGGACCCGTTCTACCGCCAGTCGCTCGTCAACCTTATGTACGGCTTTACCCCGAGACCGGTGGTCCACCGGCTGCCCGGCCAGGCGGACCCGTTCAAGTGGGTCAGGGACGAGATTCGAAAGGGGCGCCCCGTCCTGGCCTCGTTTCCGAAGGAGGTGTGGCAGGATCTCCCGCCGGGCTTCATCGCCGCCCACCCCTGGAGCGGGGGCGACGTGGGCCACCAGGTCGTCATCAACGGCTTCACCTGGAACAAGGACACGCAGCAGGGGACCTTCCACATCATCAACTCGTGGAAGGAGCTGCCGGAGTTCGACCTGAAGACGGAGGCGGCCAGCGGCGCCATGGTGGTCGAACAGAGCCTCTCGCCCAGGGGGGAGGAGAAGGAGGAGGCCGTAAAGGTCACCGTCGTCAGCGTGACCCTGCTCTCATCCATGGGCAGCACCAACCTGTACAAGGTCGAGACCACGGACGGCACCCGCAAGGTGGCGGCCCCGAACGCGGACGCGGCGCGGTCTATGGTCGGGAGCGAGGGCTCGGGCCCCTGACGACATGGCCGTGCGGGAACGGCCGGATCGGGGGACCCGGGTTTCCAGATTGCTCCCGGCGCATCCTTTCCCAGACTCGCGCTCTTATGCCTGAATGGTCCCTGAGATTGTTCTGATGAAGAAGCGCAATCCCGCCAAGCCGCTGAGCGAGAACAAGCACCTTCTGAGGTGGGTCGAGAAGATGGCGGAGCTCTGCAAGCCGGACGCGCTCCACTGGGTGGACGGCTCGAGGGGGGAGTACGAGGGGTTGTGCGCCGCGATGGTAGCAAGCGGGACCTTCACCAGGCTGGACCGCAGGCGGTGGCCGGGCTGCTACTACGCGCGCAGCGACCCGAGCGATGTCGCGCGCGTCGAGGACCGGACGTTCATCTGCTCCCATTCGCGCGAGGCCGCCGGACCGACCAACAACTGGGTCAATCCGTTCGAGATGCGCCGCAAGCTGCGCGCGATATTCAGCGGCGCGATGCGGGGGCGCACGATGTACGTCCTGCCCTTCAGCATGGGCCCGGTCGGCTCCCCGATGTCCCTGATCGGCGTCCAGCTCACCGATTCCCCGTACGCCGTCGCAAACATGCGGATCATGGCCAGGATCGGCCTTCCCGTCCTCGCGGAGATCGACAAGGGGGACAAGCGCGTCGTCCCGTGCATGCATTCCCTGGGCGCGCCGCTGGCGAAGGGCGCGAGGGACGTGCCGTGGCCCTGCAACAAGGAGAAGTACATCGTCCACTTTCCGGAGACCCGCGAGATCTGGAGCTACGGATCGGGCTACGGGGGCAACGCGCTCCTCGGGAAGAAGTGCTTCTCGCTGCGGATCGCCTCGAACATCGCGCGCGACGAGGGCTGGATGGCCGAGCACATGCTGATCGTGGGCCTCGAGAACCCCAAGGGCGAGAAGACCTATGTCGCGGCCGCGTTCCCGAGCGCCTGCGGGAAGACCAACCTGGCGATGCTGGTCCCCCCCAAGGCCTTTGCAGACCAGGGATGGAGGCTGTGGACGCTGGGCGACGACATCGCGTGGCTCAGGCCCGATTCGGCCGGCAGGCTGCGCGCGATCAACCCGGAGACGGGCTTCTTCGGCGTGGCGCCGGGCACCTCGGCCAAGACCAACCCTAACGCGATGGCCGCGCTGTCGAGGAACACGATCTTCACGAACGTCGCGCTCACGCCGGACAGGGGGGTCTGGTGGGAGGGCATGACCGAGGAGCCCCCGCCGAGGCTCACCGACTGGCAGGGGAAGGAATGGGCCCCGGGCTGCGGCCGGCTAGCCTCGCATCCCAACGCGCGCTTCACCGCGCCGGCCTCCCAGTGCCCCACGATGGATGCGGACTGGGAGAAGCCCGACGGCGTCCCGATAAGCGCCATCGTTTTCGGGGGCCGCCGGGCCGGCACGATACCGCTCGTCTACCAGGCGTTTAACTGGAGCTCCGGAGTCTACATCGGCGCGACGATGGGCTCGGAGATGACGGCGGCGGCGGCGGGCACGGTCGGCAAGGTGCGCCGCGACCCGATGGCGATGCTCCCGTTCTGCGGCTACCACATGGGGGACTATTTCAGGCACTGGATCGTCATGCAGAGAAGCTTGAGCGAGACGCCGCGGATCTTCCACGTGAACTGGTTCCGCAAGAACGCCGAGGGCAGGTTCCTCTGGCCCGGGTTCAGCGAGAACATGAGGATACTCAAGTGGATCGTCGACCGGGCGAGGGGAAGATCCCTGGGGCGTGAGACCCCGATCGGCTGGATGCCCAGGCACGAGGACATCGACTGGACCGGGCTCGACCTGCCGAAGGAGCGTTTCGACGAGCTCCAGGCGTTCGACCGCCCCGCGTGGAGGGCCGAGGTCATGAGCCACGAGGAGCTTTTCCTGGACCTCCACGACCGCCTCCCGAAGGAGATGGTCTACGAGCGCGAGCTGCTCATTTGCCGGATGTGACGGGATTGAGCCCGTAGAGTTCGGCTGCGTTGCGCCAGAAAATCCTCTCCCTCCACTCCGCGGGCAGCGCCGGGAGCGCCACCCTGGGACTATCGAAGTCCCAGTGGGGGTAGTCGCTTGAGAACAGGATCATCTCGGGGGCGCCGATCATCTCGAATATCTGCAGCAGGTGGGCGGGGTTCTCCGGCTCCTCGGTGGGCTGCGTCGTCAGGCGCACGTGCCCGCGGATGTACTCGCTCGGCAGCCGCTTTAGCCACGGCACCTGGGAGCGCAGCCCCTTGTAGTTCTTGTCCATCCTCCACATGAGGTGCGGAAGCCACGCGATCCCGCATTCGATCGCAACGAACCTCAGGCGCGGGAACTTCTCGAACACGCCCTCGCAGACAAGCGAGTTCACGTGCGCCATGGCGTTGATCGGAACGATGTTATGCCATTCGAGATACCGCGTCGGCCTTCCGGCCGGGGTAGGGGTGTCCGCCGTTCCCGCGCCTTCCGTGCCCGGGTGGATCGCGACGGGCAGCCCGTGAGCGGACGCCGCCTCGTAGATCGGGTGGTAGAAGCGCTGCCCGAACAGCCGGTTTGATCCGGCTCCCATCAGGACCTGGACGAATCGCCTGTCGGGGCCACAGCGCTCGATCTCGCGGGCGGCCGCCGGAGGGTCGGAGTGGTTGATGACGATCGAGCCGCGGAAGCGGGGCGAGCGGTCGAGCCAGCGGCCCGCGAGGTTCATGTTGTAGGCGGTCGCGAGCGCCGAGCCCCAGTCCGGGTCGAAGTGGCTCGAGACGCCGAGGACGTGCGACCCGGTGAGGATCGCATAGTCGACGCCGTGGCGGTAGAGGTGGTCCTTGATGAGGTGGTCCGGGTCGCTTCCGGCGAGCCCGCCGGAGGGCGGCCGCGCGTCCTCGCGCTGCACACCGACCGGCGACACATACCCCGCGGGGGGGACGGCGATTCAGTGCCGGTCGGCGAACTCCTGCCAGAGGCGGAAAAGGAAGGGCCGGAGCTCCGCGCGCGCATCCGCGAACGCGTTGTGGACGTCTGCGTCGATAAGGGGCATCGGTGTCGGGGCAGCGTTGCCGGCCGTCAGCCGGGCAGCAAGACGTAGAGCGTGCCGTCCGTCCGCTCCAGGGGGAACCGCTCGAGGCCGCCCGCCTCCACCGGGACCTCCTTGAGCCGGGTCTCCGGGTCGGCGATGTGCACGCCCGTCCCCAGGTCGAACTCCCAGCCGTGCCAGGGGCAGCGCAGGATGCGGCCCTCCATCCCGTAGATGTATTCATATACCTTGGACGGAAGCGACGTGCCCGAGATACGGCCCAGGCAGACCGGCCCGCCGGCGTGCGGGCAGGCGTTGCGGTAGGCGCGGACCTCGCCGCCCACGTTGAAGAGGCCGATCTCGACCGAGCCGACCGAGACCAGCTTCCGGCCCCCGGGGGGTATCTCGCCCTCCTGCGTCACGGGGTGGCGCTTCATGGGGACCGCAGGATCGGGCGACGCGGCCCTGCGCGGGCCACGGGCCTCAGTGCGCCGCCGGCCTCACCCACCGCGCCCCCAGTCGGCTGCTCCGGACGACGGCCTCGATGAAGGCCATTCCCTCGACCCCGTCGTCAATCGTGGGAAAATCCAGGTTGCGCGGGATCGGCCGGCCCTCCACCTCGGCGGAGATGGCGCGGAACGCCTCGCGATAGACGTTCGCGAACGCCTCGAGATAGCCTTCCGGGTGGCCGAACGGAACGCGTGTGAACCGCTTCGCCTCGTTTCCGACGTAGCTGTTGCCGCGCCGCCAGATCTGCCGCGGCTGGTCGGCGAACTTAACCGCGAGCTCGTTGGGGTGCTCCTGGTGCCATTCGAGCGAGGCTCGCGTCCCGTAGACGCGGATGTTCAGGTTGTTCTCGTCGCCGGCGCAGATCTGGGACGCGTGGAGCACGCCCTTCGCCCCCCCCTTGTACCGCACGAGGACATTGCCGTCGTCGTCGAGCCTGCGGCCCTTGACCACCGTGCTCAGGTCCGCGCAGAGCTCCTCGATCCTCAGGCCGGTGATGTAGCGGGCGAGGTTTTCCGCATGGGTGCCGAGGTCGGCCATGCAGCCCGCGGCGCCGCTCCGCTTGGGATCCGTGCGCCACGAGGCCTGCTTCATGCCCGTGCGCTCGATGGCCTCGGAGAGCCACCCCTGGGGGTATTCGACGACGACCTTCCGGATCGCACCAAGGCTCCGGTTCCTCACGAGCTCGCGCGCCTGCTTCACCATGGCGTTGCCCGTGTAGTTGTGGGTCAGGACGAACACCTTGGCCATCCGCTGCGCGATCTCCCTGAGCTTTATCGCCTGGGCGAGGTCAAACGTGACCGGCTTGTCGCAGACCACATTGAATCCGGACTCGAGGAAAAGGCGCGCGGGGCCGTAGTGCTGGTGGTTCGGCGTCACGATGACCACGAAGTCCAGGCGCAGCTCAGGGGGCATCGCAGCCTCCGCCTTCGCCATTTCGCGGTAGGATCCGTAGACGCGTGAGGGATCCAGGAAGAGGTCGGCACCGGACGCCCTCGAGCGCACGGGGTCGCTCGAGAACACCCCGGCCACCAGCTCGGCGCGGCCGTCCATCGTGGCCGCGATCCGGTGCACGGGCCCTATCAATGCGCCGCGCCCGCCGCCGACCATGCCAAATCTGAGTTTTCTGCGCATTTTTATTGGGGATACGTTGGGGTGGCCTGGGAAGCCGTCCGGCTCACTGGTTCTTCTTGTCGAATGCAGCGTCGAACGCGGTCGTGCTCGGCGGGAAATCCACCTTGCGGACGAATGCCGCCGCCTCGGTGGCGCCGTGCACGCGGTCCATCCGGATGTCCTCCCACTCGACCGAAAGCGGTCCGCGGTAGCCTACGTCGTTGAGGGCCACGATGATGTCCTCGAACCGGATGTCGCCGTGCCCGAGCGAGCGGAAATCCCAGAAGCGGCGGGGGTCGCCGAAGCTCGTGTGCCCCCCGAACACGCCCGCCGAGCCGTCGCCGTGGCCCCACCACACGTCCTTCATGTGGACGTGGTGGATGCGGTTGCCGAAGGCGCGGATGAACTTCACGTAGTCCACACCCTGGTAGCCCAGGTGCGAGGGGTCGTAGTTGAATCCGAAGCGCCGGTGTCCCTTCACGGCATCGACGGCCCGCTGGGCGCTCGCCGTGTCGAATGCGATCTCGGTCGGGTGCACCTCCAGGCCGAAATTGACGTTGCACCTCTCGAATGCATCCAGGATCGGCCCCCACCTGTCCGCGAAGTCTCGGAACCCGCGCTCCCAGTGCTCCTGCGAGGTGGGCGGGAAGGCGTAGATCGAATGCCAGACCGATGATCCGGTGAATCCGTTGACGACCGCCGGGAAATCGCCGGCGGACCTCGCCCCCGGGCGGGCGTCGAAGAATTTCCGGGCGGCCTGCGCGGTCGAAATCATCTTCCGGGCCGCCCGCCGGCGGACGCCCTCGGGCTTGCCGTCTCCCCACACGTCCGGCGGAAGGATGGACTTGTGGCGCTCGTCAATCAGGTCGCACACGGCCTGGCCGACCAGGTGGTTTGAGACGGCGTGGCAGGAGAGGCCGTTGGCCCTGAGCAGGTCCCACTTGTCCCTGACGTACCCCTTGGTCGAAAGGGTCTTGTCGACCTCGAAGTGGTCGCCCCAGCAGGCGAGCTCGAGGCCGTCGTAGCCCATCCGCTTCGCGAGCGGGGCGAGCTGTTCCAGGGAGAGGTCGGCCCATTGGCCGGTGAACAAGGTGACTGGGCGGGGCATGGTTGGGGTATCCTTTATTAATACTTCTGGTTCTCGGGAAAGTTCAAGCCCTGCCCCACGACCTCATCTGCTCGAAGCAGAGGCGCACCGATTCCATGGGGGCGTGGCTGTACTCCTCCTGCTCGATTATGAACCATTCGGCGGCTCCGACCGAGTCGGTCGCGGCGAAGACCTTAGCGAAATCCACCGGGCCCTTGCCCAGCTCCTTCTTGTCCTTGAGGTGCAGAAGCGGGATCCGGGCGCCCTGGTCGCGGATGAACCTCGCGGGCGGATACCCCGCGGCATGCGCCCAGTAGACGTCCACCTCCGCGAATAGGTTCCGGGGCTCCGCGGCGCCCAGCATCCAATCGAACGCGGGGCGCCCCTTGAACATCTTGAACTCGGTGTCGTGGTTGTGGAATCCGAAGCGGATGCCGAATGGCCTGAACGCCTCGCCTACCTTGCCCAGCTGCTCGCCGATCCGCTCGCAAGCCTGCGCCGAGACGAAGTGCCCCGGCGGCCACCAGGAGCAGGTGACATAGCGGGTGCCGAAGAGGAGCGCGTCGCTGATGACCGAGCTGGGGTCGTTTCGGACGGCGGCGTAGCTGACGTGCATGCCCGCGACCTCGAGCCCCGCGGCATCGAGGGCGGCCTTGGCCCCCTTGGTGTCGAGGCTGCCGTATCCGGCGAGCTCGACGCCGGTGTAGCCGATCCTCGCGACAGCGGCGGCGGCGGCGGCGAAATCCTTCTTCGCGTCGTCGCGGACGGAGTAGAGCTGGAGGGCGACCGGGATCTTCTTCATGGGCGCTGGGCGAAAAAGGCGCTCACCTGATGCGGACTTCCCTGCCGGTGGCGGCCGACGCGTATATGGCATCCAGAATCCTCTGCACCGCCAGCGACTGCGCGGGCTTCACGTAGGGCTCGGCCTTGCCGAGCAGGCAGTCGATGAAATGCACCATGCGGTTCGTGTTCACGAGGGCCGGGAGCATGTCCACCGCCTCGATGGAGTAGCCCGTGGGCGTCTGCCGGAAGATCCTCAGCGGGGGCAGATCCAGGCCCCCCTCGGTCCCGAAGAGCTGCGTCGTATTCTCATCGACCACCGGCCCGTGCGCGGCCCAGGAGGCCTCGAGGAGCACGGTCCTGCCGCTCCTCAGCTTGATCAGCGCGACCGAGAGGTCATCCACGTCAAACGGCGCCTTGGGGTCGATCTCGCTCTTGCCCCAGCCTCCGTTGCCGAGGCCGCGGGGCCCGAACTTGGCGTAGGTCTGGCCGCTGACGGCAGCCGCGTCGAATTCGCCCATGAGGTAGAGGCAGCGGTCGAGCGCGTGCACGCCGATGTCGTAGGTGCAGCCGCCGCCCGCGAAACGCCTCTGGGTGAACCAGGACCCTATCCGGGGGATCCCTGCCCGGCGGCACCAGGATGTCTTTGCATGGTAGACATCCCCGATGGTTCCCTTCTCGACTATCTGCTTCGCCGTCTGTGTCTCCAGGGTGAAGCGGAAGTTCTGGCCCACCATGAGAAGGACCCCCCGTCTCCTCGCCTCTGCGACAAGCTTGGCGGCATCGCGCGCATGGGTCGACATGGGCTTGTCGAGCATGACGTGCTTGCCCGCCCTGAGGGCGTCGAGCGCGACCTTTGCATGGAGGTAGTTGGGGAGCGCGATCGAGACGACGTCAATGTCCGCGCGCCGCAGCAGCGCCCTGTAATCGGTCACAAGCTCGGGAATCCCGAACCGCTCGGCCGCCTCGCGCCCCCGTTCGGGCGATACCTCGGCGATTGCGACCACTCGGGCTGCCGGGTGCAGCCTGAAGCTCGCCAGGTGGTCGTGGCCAATCGCTCCGGCGCCGATCACGGCAACATTGAAGTGTGATTTCTTGCGGTTGGGCTTCATGGGTCGAAAAGGGGGGGCTGTGAGGCACCCCCACCCTTGGCCCTTCCCGTGCCATTGGCGAATTCTATTGGAGCCGGAGGGCCCCTTCGGAGGCGCGGCGCCGGGCGCGGTCAATTGTAGATCCAATACATGCGGCTCTGCTGCTGGAAGATCTGGGCCTTCGCCTGCCAATCGCGCACGTACGCCCCAACGTCGACCCTGGCCCCGCGGGCCGCGACGTCATTATAGAATGCCGTGGACCCCAGGCATTTCTGAAAGAGGCTGACTTCACTCTTTGTCGCCGAGGCGAAGGTGCGCGGGTCGTACTTGCACGCGAGCGTTATCAGGTGGAGGCCCAATTCGGTCGGCCTCCAAAGGTCCCAGTCGGTGATCTCGACATAGAGGCCGAGCTCGGGCTTGCCGGTCTTTGGGTCGGGCACGCTCACGCGCCGAAAACCGACCCCCGGGATCTCCAAGGACTTAAGGTCCCTTTCCAGGGCATCGAACCGGATGCCGTGGTAGGAAAGGCCCCGAAAGGGGTATGCGGTGCCGATCCCGCTCCTGAACCCGCCGAGCTGGGTCCCCAGGCCCGTCATGGCGTAGCCCTCAACGGCCGAGAAGTCTGGAATCAGCTGGGATGTCGGGACCCAGCCGAGCCCGGTGTCGGGCCAGCGCATGCTCCTGCGCCAGCCGCGCATCGCCACCACGGTGAGCCTGCCTTCCTCCCGCGCGCGGTCCGGTATCTTCAGGATGTCCGGCGCCCCCTTGGCCATCCGGGCGAATTCGCCGATCGTGAGTCCGTGGACGTAGGGCACCCGGAATTCGCCGACATAGCTCACAAGCCTGGGGTCGAGCGGCGGGCCGTCGACCTTCAGCCCGCCGAGCGGATTGGGCCGGTCGAGGACAACCACCTCGACGCCGTTCTCGAAGCATCCCTCCATGCACATCTTCATCGCGCTGACGAACGTGTAGCTCCGGACCCCGATGTCCTGCAGGTCGATCACCATCGCGTCGATGCCCTTCAGCTGGGCGCGCGTGGGCTTCGTGCCGGTTCCGTTGTAGAGCGAATGCACCATGAGCCCCGTTTGCCCGTCGACATGCTCGGGGGAGTTCACTCCCTTGAGGAATTCCCCGCGGAGCCCGTGCTCCGCCGAGAACAGGGCGACCAGGCGAACGCCCGGCGCATGGCGCAGGACCTCGATCGTGCTCACTCCGCGCATGTTCACCCCCGCGGGATGGGTCAGAAGCCCTATCGACTTGCCCCTGATCGCGGCGAATCCGCCCGATTCCAGGACATCTATCCCGAGCATGACGGGATGGGCCGGATCGATGGCGTCCTTCGGGGCCGGTTTGCGCGCGATCGCCTGCGGCGGGACGGGCCCGGGCACCGTTGCGGGGGCGGGCGGGGGCGTTGCGCTGCATCCGATCAGTCCCAGGAGCGGCGCAACGCATGACGCGGCCCGCCGGAGCGATCGTGGGAGGAGTCTGGGCATCGGAAACATATCATCCGGCGGCCCGCGCCGGTCGAGTTGTTTCATGAAAACGAAAGCGCCTGCCGGACCGCGCCGGAAAGGAGCGCCGGCGCCCTTGCCAGGGCGTCGGCAAGGTGCATGCCGGGCGGCGTTATGGAATGAACGGACAGCCCGGGGATTGGCCGGGAAAGGGCGACCTGTCCCGCGAACACATGGACTGGCTTGCCCAGGGCCAGGGCGCGCCGGACGACGGCGCCCGGCCCCTTCCCGCTCAACGACGAGTCGTCAAAGCGCCCCTCCCCGGTAACGACGATGTCGGCCGCCGCCAGCCGTGCGTCGAGGTCGAGCCACGACGCGACGAGATCGAAGCCCGGAAGGAGCCTTGCGCCGGCGGCGGCCATGAGCCCGAACGCGATCCCCCCGGCTGCGCCGGCGCCGGGTTCCTCCGCCAGGCTCTCCGGCCGTCCAAAATGGCGGCAGAGCATGGCGGCGATCCGGGCGCTTTCCGCCTCGAGGGTCGCGGCATCCGCCGGCTTGAGCCCCTTTTGGGGGCCATAGACGGCGAGGGCGCCGCCGGGTCCCAGCAGGGGATTGTCGACGTCGCAGGCGATCAGGATCGGCGGGATCACCTCCGAAATGCGTCCGTCGATCCCCCGGATCCTGGGCCAATCCGCCGGGACCGGGGAATCGAGGCGGCTTCCCGACTCGTCCGAACACTCGATCCCCAGGGCGCCGAGGGCCCCGAGGCCCAGGTCATGGGTCGCGCTTCCGCCGACGCCGAGCAGGATCGCGCGCACACCCGATCTTGCCGCGGCCCGGATCAGCTGGCCGGTGCCGACCGAGGAGGCCCGCAGCGGGTCGCGCATCCACGGAGCCAGGAGGGCCAGCCCGCTCGCCGCGGCCATCTCGACTACGGCGATCGCGCCGCCCGGCCCGGCCCCCGCCGCCCCTAG
>CALAOT010000002.1 GCA_937889545.1 uncultured Opitutaceae bacterium | reverse complement strand
AACAGGCTGGTCGGAAGATATTTGAAGCGTTGGTCGCGCAGCGACCAGACCGGCGACCACTCGACCCTGGCCGATCGATCGAATGGCGCCGGGACTACACGGGAATCGCTCGAATTGTCTGTCGGCGTCTGGTCTGGCAGGGATTGCGCGTCGCTGAACAGCAGGACGTCGTTGGGAAGAATAGCATCGCCCGGCGCGAAATCCGTGAACCGTCGTTTCACCCTGATCTCGTCGCCTTGAAAAATCCCCGAATAGCGCTCGATCGCCTCCATGAGCGCGCTGGCTTCACCCTGCTCGGCGGTAGAGCCCTTGCCGAAGCTGCCGCCGCTCAGTCCCGCCCTGAGCTCATTGACGGTCTGGGCCGGCGCCGAAAAATTGTGCGCTGCATAATAGTTGGTATTCATGGGCAAATCGGCTTCGATCTTCTCAAGCCGCGTGACCACACCGGTGAGAGGGCTCACGTGCTTTCGAAAACGAGCCACCGTGGCCCGTGACGATACGGTCCGGTATCCCCCGCTCGTCATGATGAGCTTGGCGCCGGGGCCAAGCTCGATCGGCACCGGCGCCCGGCGCGGGTCCCGCAGCTTTTTGCGGCCGCAGGTCGGACATTGCGGGCGGGCCGCAACGTAATGCTTCACGATACTCGATCCCAACAAATCGTGACTGATGATGTGATCGTTCAACTCGGTTTGAAAGCCAGTAGCGATCGCTTTGGCAACCTCGAGGGCAGCAAACTGGATTGCGCTTTGTCCGAGCGTGTTGCGGGCGAGCGGTGAAACGGCGACAGGGCGCGCCGGTCCGCGGTCGAGAAACCCCTTGACCTCCCGATTCCGTATCATGCGAGCGAAAAGGCAGGTCCAACAGGCGCCGTTGCCCGGGCGGAACACCGGTCCCACCAGCGGGAAGGCGCCTGAGGGTTGCACGAGCAGCCAAGGCGTTTGGTCCGACGCCCGCTGCCGGTTCAACTCGGCCAGCCGTCGTTCGAGATAGTCGTTTACCAGCGTGACCGTCAGGTCGGGAGAACGCTTGACCACGCGAACGCCGAGCTCGCTCAGCGCGGTACTGAACTCGACCGCACCCTGCACGTCGATCGATTCAATGCGCACACGACAATTGCCGAGATTTTGCTCCGCGATTCCAGGCGGCAGGCCGAGGCTCGCCCAATAGCCGGCCACGGCGCCAACGGGAGAACTCGATGCCGGGACGATATAGCGCCGCTCGATCAGCCGCTTGAGCGCTTCCTCGATCTTGTCGGACGGAAAATCCTTTCCCAGCTCGCGAACGAGCTCCGGAAGGCTTTTTTTGCCTTTTCCTATCGCGGAGGCGAGGGCGCAATAAAGCTCGCCGTGAAGAAAGAACTTCCGGTCCTCGGAATAGAGGCATACGACGTCGGGCGGCAGCACATAGACCGTGAAATTCGGCGCGAACTGCGGAACGTCTTTGCCGGCGTGCCGCGTAAGGCTGGTCCCGCGATCGACCGTCATGACGTCAGCACGCGCGCCACCTTGCCCACCACCTTGGTTCGCCGGTGCAAGGCGTATTCTTCGACCAATGGAATTCCTTCGTCCAACTCGCGCGCTGGCATTTCTCGATAAGGCTGGAGATCCACTCGGCCCTCATGCGCAAGCCTGACCGCGCGCCGGAGGGGCACTGCCAGGAACACATGGATTGGCCGGGTCGACTTTGTCGAGCCCGGCCAAAATGACCTGCGTTTGTCAACGTAATCGAAAAGCGGTCGGGTCTAGCAGAGGCGGCAAGCATAACCCCACGATATACAGCAAGCGCCGCAGCCACCACAGCCTCCGCAGCCTCCGCAACCTCTGCAACCTCTGCAGCCTCTGCAGCCTCTGCAACCGCAGCCGCGGGCTTCCCGGACGAGGCCCTGAGCCGATCCTGTGTTCTCCTTGTCGAAGACATAGAATGTCGCCAGGCTGACGTCGGAGATTTCCTCTTCACCGAGCGTGATTTCGTGACCCGGTGCAATGAGCGGCGTCCGCGGAACGTCCGTTATCGGCGCGACTGCTGCGGATGCACCCCCCACTAGTGAAAAAGTCAACCCGGCGGCCCCCAACACCGGTACGGATTTCATCACACGCTTTCGCTTCGAAGCTTCCTTCACCCGTGGCATAGTCGTATCCTCCATACCTTGTAAAAAATGTTTCGAGTCCAGCCAAGCGATTGTACGCCGTGAAAATGCAGCATGCAAGGCTGGCCGGGCAAGCTGACGTGCCGCGGGCGCATCGAATTCCTGAATATCTGTTCATGAACGACCTGTTCATGAACGACGTCGGCGCCCCCTTATCCAATCGCAGTATGCATGATCCATCCCCGACCACCTCAAGGCGCGCAAGCCAGCAACGACCGCTGGCTCGAGGCACGTCTCGTCACCCTTCCGTCAAACAATTCGCAAATTGTATCGAAGCCCACCATCAACATGCCAAGCCCTTCTTCTGGACCATGACCGAGGTGTATCGCTTTGGTTGCGCCTCGTTCCTGGTGGAATGGCAGGGGGCGACGTGTCCATCCTTGCATTCGCTCCGCCCCGCCGTTATTCAGGCCGAAGCACCTAGCCTCTCAATTATGCGCCGGAAAACAAGCCAGGTCGGCTCAATGCTGCGCTGCGACTATTGGCAGGCTCGAACGGAGAAACCGACATGGTCGATTATCCCGGCCGTTTCGTCTGGTACGAGCTGATCACCACGGACATGGCGGCCGCCAAGGCCTTTTACAGCAAAGTCGTGGGCTGGGGCGCGCAGGACGTCTCGACGCCAGATCTGACCTACACCTTGTTTACCGCTGGAAGGGCAGAGGTAAGCGGGCTCATGGACCTGCCGGAGGATGGGAGGAAAATGGGCGCGCCGCCGAGGTGGATGGGGTATGTCGGCGTCGACGACGTGGACGCTACTGCCGACCGGATCAAGCGTCTCGGCGGAGTCGTGTACGTCCCGCCGACGAACAGCAATATCGGCCGCATTTCGGTCGTCGCTGACCCGCAAACGGCAACGTTTGGGCTGGTCGAGGGGCTGAAACCCCGCCGACAGCAGCTTGCCGAGCCGGGCAAACTGGGGCGCGTGGGCTGGCATGAGTTGATCGCCGCCGACCGGGAGAAGTCGTTTGCTTTCTACGGCGAGCTTTTTGGCTGGCAGAAAGAGGACGCCGAAACCGGTCCGACGGACACGTATCAGTTGTTCTCCGCCGGTGGGCAGACGTTTGGCGGCATGCGCCCTAAACATCCGATGGAGCCGGACCCGTTCTGGCTTTATTACTTCAATATCGGCGACATCGACGCCGCCACAGAATTCGTGAAGACCGGTGGCGGCCAGATCTTAGAGGGTCCACAGGAATTGCTGGACGGCAGCTGGATCGCCCGATGCACGGATCCTCAGGGCGCCGCCTTCGCGCTGCAGGGAAAGCGAAGTGAGGACAGTATCGGCTGGACTACCGAGTGGGACGGGATTTCATCGAAAGGCAGGCTGGTCACCAAGCCCCGCGGTTAGGGGCGAACCTCGGATTCGGGACGGGATCAGCCAGCCTTGGCCGCCGCCACTTTGGGAAGCGGTTTGTCCTGCCTTTTCGACCAGGAGATGTAATAGGCGACGATGGTCATGATCGCTATTCCCGTCACGCTTACAAAAATCTGCGCGAACAGCGAACCCGAACTCATCATCAGTTCGAAATGTCCGACGAAGGATAGAAAGACGCCGACGCAGAACACGGCGAGCGACTGCTGACCGCAGACGATGAGCG
>CALAOT010000001.1 GCA_937889545.1 uncultured Opitutaceae bacterium | reverse complement strand
GCCAGCGGCAGCAACGCGGCGGCTGCGAGGAGCGCGAGGACGGCGCGGCTCACGGCGCCGGTCCGGCCTCCCCCGTGACAAGGACGACCGCGAAGCCGTCGTAGCCCTTGCTGCCGACGGTCTGGATGGCCGTCGCGCTGACGCGGGGCTCGGCGGCGATCATTTCCATGAAGCGGCACATGTCCCGGACGCCCGGATCCGCGCTGTCGGCCAGGGCCGCGTGCAATGCGCCGTCGGACTGGCCAAGCTGGTCCGTGATGTACCGGTCGGCCGCGGTCCAGGTTGTTTCGGGCATCGCAGGGCATATTCGGCACGGAACTCGGGGGGTCCAACTTTTTCCTATCGGAATGCGGGCAGCTCGGTTGCCCCGGAGCATCTGGATGGACATCCCCTCCGCCATTACCTTTCTTCGGAGCTCAAAGCAGCCCCGAGATGCCTATGAAGAGCCTTTCACTCCCGCGATGCCTCGCAGCCGCCCTAATCGCCGTCGGCGCCGCCTCGGCCCAGGACACGGACCACCAGCCGCGGGGGAACCAGATTCCGGGCCCGGGGCAGGGCCCGGGCAGGCCGGAGTGGGTGAGCGACCTTTTCGGATTCAGGAATGACCCGGCGGCGGACCGGGACGCTTGGCTGCGCGACATGAGGCTGTGGCGCGCGGAGCACAGGATCCGCATGGGTTACGACGATTCCGAGTACCGCCGCCCCGAGCTCCGATGGGCCCAGCGCAACTTCATCTCCCCGCAGGTGATGGTCGAGGAGCGCACCCTCTTTGACCCGGAGCTCAACCGGTGGACCGTCGACCGGTACCTGGACGACCTCGAGGCGCGCTACGGCGGCATCGACAGCGTGCTGCTGTGGCCGGTCTATCCGAACATCGGCATCGATAACCGCAACCAATGGGACCTGGTGCGCGACCTGCCCGGCGGGGTGGCGGCCCTGCGCAGGGCCGTGGAGCAGTTTCACAGGCGCAACGTCCGCGTGCTTCTCCCCACGATGGCGTGGGACAACGGCACGCGCGACCCGGGCGCCCCGCACTGGACGGTCACGGCCGAGCTGATGGCCGAGGCCGGCGTCGACGGGGTCAACGGCGACACATTCTCGGGTCTGCCGCGCGCCTACCGCGTGGCCTCGGACAAGACGGGCCATCCCGTCGTCTTCGAGCCGGAGATGCCGCCTTCGGCCGACGAGGGGCTCATCTGGAACAACCAGAGCTGGGCCTATTTCGATTTTGAATTCACGCCCACGGCCAACAAGCAGAAGTGGCTGGAATCAAGGCATATGCCAAATATCTCGGACCGCTGGGCGCGCGACAAGACCCGCGACCTGCACGCCGCATTCTTCAACGGGATCGGCTATGTCAGCTGGGAGAATATCTGGGGCATCTGGAACCAGATCACGGACCGAGACGCCGAGGCGCTGCGGCGAGTCGCGACGGTCGAGCGCCAGTTCGCAGACCTTCTGGTGTGCCCGGACTGGGAGCCGTTTGCGCCCACGCTCCGATACGGGGTCTTCGGGACAAAGTTCCCGCTGGAGGGCGTGACCCTCTGGCTGCTCGTGAACCAGAACGAGTTCGCGGTCTCCGGGCGCCAGATCAGCGTGCCGCACGCCGACGGGCGCCGGTACTTCGACGCATGGAACGGCGTCGGGCTCGACCCGGAAGTGAGCGGCGGCACGGCGACCCTCGCCTTTGAGATGGAAGGCCAGGGATATGGGGCCGTGCTCGCGGTCGACCCCGGCGCGGCCGTCCCCAATCTCGACAGGTATCTGGGAAAGATGGCTGCGCTGACGGCGCGGCCGCTCGCGGCCTTTTCGCATGAGTGGCATGTGCTGCCCCAGCGCATGAGCGATGTGCCGCCGTCGAAGCCGGCCTCGTCGCCGCCGGACGGGATGCTGAAAATCCCGGGCGGGCGCTTCGAATTCCGGGTGTCGGGGATCGAGATCGAGGGCTCCGACTGGGAGGGGCTGGACGTGCAGTACCCGTGGGAGACGTCGCCGCGCCGCAGCCATGACCATGTCATGCAGGTGGCGACTTTCTACATCGACCGGTATCCGGTCACGAACGCGGACTTCAAGAGGTTCCTGGACGCCTCGAGGTACAGTCCGGCGGACGGCCACAATTTCCTTCGCGACTGGAGCGGCGCCAGCCCGCGGCCCGGATGGGAGAGGAAGCCCGTCACCTGGGTGTCGCTGGAAGATGCGCGCGCCTACGCGAAATGGGCGGGCAAGCGCCTTCCGCACGAGTGGGAGTGGCAATACTGCGCGCAGGGGGCGGAGGGCCGCCTCTATCCCTGGGGCAACGAGTGGGACGGCGCAGCCGTTCCGAAGCCGGACAGGGGCAGGGACCTCACGGGCCCCGACGACGTGGATGCCCATCCGTCGGGGGCGAGCCCGTTCGGCGTGATGGACCTGACCGGAAACGTGTGGCAATGGACGGACGAATTCACGGACGCCCACACGCGCGCTGCGGTCTTGAGGGGCGGGAGCTACTATCAGCCGCAGGCCTCGATCTGGTATTTCCCGCAGGCGTACAAGCTAAACGAACACGGAAAATACCTGCTCATGGCCCCGTCCAAGGACCGGGCGGGCACCCTCGGCTTCCGCTGCGCCTCGGACTCCGAATAGCCCGCGCTACGCCTTCGCCGGCGCTCCCTAGGGCTCGCCGGGGATCAGGCGGCTGCGGTATTCCGAGTAGTCGGGCACGATGCGCTCGTAGACGGAGTCCATGAGCGGGGAGGAGATGATGAAGTCGGCCGAGGAGCGGTCGCAAGCGATGGGAATGTTCCAGACGACCGCCATGCGCAGGAGCGCCTTCACGTCGGGATCGTGCGGCTGGGGCTCGAGCGGATCCCAGAAGAAGATGAGGAAGTCGATCTCGCCATCCACAATCTTCGAGCCGATCTGCTGGTCGCCCCCGAGGGGACCGCTCTCGAGGCGCGTCACGTGGAACTTCAGCTCCCTTTCCAGGGCGGCGCCCGTCGTGCCCGTGGCGTAGACCTTGTGGTGGGCGAGGAGATCCCGGTTGAACTTGGCCCATTCGATCAGGTCGCGCTTCTTTTTGTCGTGGGCGACAAGCGCGATCTTCTTGTTCTTCTCCATTTGAATCGTCTTGTATTTCATGAGTTCGCCTTTCCGCGGCTCGGGACCGCTCGAGGCCTCCACCATCCCAATCTGGGGAATCCCGTCAAGAGAGCTGGCGATGGCGACTCGCGCCGGTCGGAACTTAGGGCGCGCTTCTCTCGGCTGGACGCAACTATGTCGTCGCGGCAGCGTCTTTCACCAAACCCCTTGCATGGAAGCCCGATGGAATCTTTCGCGCACCGTCCTGGAACCGCCTCGCCGGACGGGGAGGCAGGTCTCATGCGCACGGCGCCGGACGGACGGCACCCTGCAGCCGCTGCCCGAATCGCTTTGTCGTAACCACCATACGGAAAGACCTTTATGAAGGACACGGATGCGCCGCAACCCCCTGAACAGAACCTGTATGCCGAGAGCGGGCCGCTGGTCTACGAGCGGCCCACAAGAAGCCGCGGCCCCGCGGTGGCGGCCCTCGTCGTCATCCTCCTCTGCGGGTGGCTCGTGTTCCACATACTGTCCAAGCCGAGGACCAAGCCGGCGGCGCCTGCCGGGATTCCTGTCTCGTCCGCGCCGGCGAGGGCGGGGAACATCGACATTCTTCTCGATGCCCTCGGCACGGTTACGCCGGTGTACACGGTCACCGTGACAAGCCGGGTCGCGGGCGAGCTGAAGGAGATCCGCTTCCAGGAGGGCCAGATGGTGAAGAAGAACGACCTGCTTGCGGTGATCGACCCTCGGCCGTACGACGCCGTCTTGGCTCAGGCCAAGGGACAGCTGGCGCGGGACCAAGCGCTCCTGAAGAACGCCCGACTCGACCTGAGCCGGTACCAGAACGCCTACGAGCAGCACGCCATACCGGAGCAGCAGCTGGCGACCCAGCAGGCCATGGTGGAGCAGGACGCGGGGATCGTGCAGCTCGACGAGGGCAACCTGGCGGCCGCGCAGGTCAACGTCGACTACACCCGGATCGTCTCCCCGATCGACGGGCGGGTCGGGCTTCGATCAACCGACCTTGGGAACATCGTCCCGGCCGACGGGACAACCGGGCTGGTGACCATCACCCAGCTGCAACCCATCACGGTGATCTTCAATATCGCGGAGGATGACCTGTCCCGGGTGGCCGAGCAGCTCGCCGCCGGCCGGACCCTGCGCGTGGACGCGCTCGACCGGTCCCAGCAGCACAAGCTGGCCGAGGGCACCCTGCTGACGCTCGACAACCAGATCAACCCGACGACCGGCACCGTCCGCGCGCGGGCGACGTTCCCCAACCTGAAGGGCGAGCTCTTCCCCAACCAGTTCGTGAACGCCCGGCTATTGATCAAGACGCTGACCCAGGTGATCCTGGTGCCCGCATCCGCGATCCAGCGCAACAATGACGCCGCATTCGTGTATGTCGCGCAACCCGACAGCACCGTGCAGTACCGGGACGTGAAGGTCGTCGCGACGGAAGGGGATGCCGCGGCGGTCACCGGCGTGAAGCCGGGCGAGGTCCTGGTCACGGACGGCTTCGACAAGCTGCAATCCGGCTCGAAGATCGTGCTCAAGCAGCCCCCCGCGGCCCCGGTCCCGGCCGTGGCGGCGCAGTAGCTCGCGATCGAATGAATCCGTCGCGCCCGTACATCCTGAGGCCTATCGCGACCTCGCTGCTGATGGCTGCGATCCTGCTGATCGGCATCATCGCATTCCGACAGCTGCCGGTTTCCGCCCTGCCCGAGGTGGATTATCCCACGATGCAGGTCCTGACGTTCTATCCCGGGGCCAGCCCCGACGTCGTGGCCTCGGCAGTCACGGCGCCGCTCGAGCGGCAGCTGGGCCAGGTTCCCGGCCTGAACCAGATGCTCTCCACCAGTTCCGAGGGCGTATCGGTCATCACCCTGCAGTTCGTCCTGAGCCTCAACATCGACGTCGCCGAGCAGGACGTCCAGGAGGCGATAAACGCCGCGCAGAACTTCCTGCCCCCGCAGCTGCCGATGCCCCCGGTGTACAACAAGGTCAACCCGGCCGACGCCCCCATTGTCACCCTGGCGCTCACATCGGACACCATCCCCCTGTCAAAGGTCGAGGACTACACCGACACCCGCCTGGCGGAGAAGATCTCCCAGCTGCCCGGTGTCGGCGCGGTGACGATCAGCGGGGGCCAGAAGCCCGCGGTCCGGGTGCAGGTCAACCCGACGCAGCTCGCGTCCTACGGGCTCAGCCTCGAGAACGTGCGCACGACCCTGGTCGCCGCGAGCCTGGACGCGGCCAAGGGTAGCTTCGACGGCCCCACCCAGAGCTACCAGATCGGGGCGAATGACCAGATCATAACGAGCGCCGACTATCGCCAGCTGGTCCTCGCCTACAGGGGCGGCGGCCCCGTCATGCTCAAGGACGTCGCCAAGGTGGTCGACGGGATCGAGAACAACCAGCAATCCGCGTGGATGAACAGGGTTCCGGCGGTGATCGTGAACATCCAGCGCCAGCCGGGAGCCAACATCATCGAGGTCGTCGATCGCATCAAGGCGCTGCTGCCGAAGCTCAGGGCGACCATCCCCCCGGCGATCAAGATCGCCGTCCTCACCGACCGCACGGCCTCCGTGCGCGCCTCGGTCTCCGACGTCGAATTCGAGCTGCTGATCTGCATCGGGCTCGTCGTGGCTGTCATCTTCGTCTTCCTGCGCACCTTCTCCGGAACGCTGATCCCGAGCATCGCCGTGCCCCTGTCGCTGGTCGGTACCTTCGCCGCGATGTACGCACTCGGCTACAGCCTGAACAACCTGACCCTGATGGCCCTGACGATCTCGACCGGGTTCGTCGTGGACGACGCAATCGTCATGATCGAGAACATAAGCCGCTACGTCGAGCAGGGCGAGGCCCCGCTGGCGGCCGCGCTCAAGGGCGCCGAGCAGATCGGCTTCACGATCATGTCGCTGACGGTCTCGCTAATCGCGGTCCTGATCCCCCTCCTGTTCATGGGGGACATCACGGGCCGCCTGTTCAGGGAGTTTGCCGTAACCTTGAGCGTCACGATCCTGATTTCCGCCGTCGTCTCGCTCACCCTGACGCCGATGCTGTGCGCGAAGCTCCTGAAGCCCCAGGACCCGTCGCGCCAGGGCCGGGTCTACAAGGCCACCGAAAGGATGTTCGAGCAGACGATCGCCTTCTACGGCCGGACCCTCGACTGGGTGCTCGAGCACCGGAGGCTGACCATGGCGGTCGCGGTGGGGACGCTTGCGTTCACGATCCTTCTGTACGTCGTCATCCCCAAGGGCTTCTTCCCGGTCCAGGACACCGGGGAGATCCAGGGCGTTTCCGAGGCCGACCAGAGCGTCTCGTTCGCGGAGATGGCGCGCCTGCAGCAGCAGCTTGCGGCAACGATCCTGAGCGATCCGGCGGTCGAGAGCCTTTCGTCGTTCATCGGCGTCGACGGCACAAACACGACCCTCAACAGCGGGCGGATCCAGATCAACCTCAAGCCGCTCGAGGTGCGCAGGAAGTCAGCGGTGGAGGTCATCCGCAGGCTGCAGTCGGCCGTGGCGGGCGTGCAGGGGATCAGCCTGTACATGCAGCCGGTGCAGGACATCACCGTGGAGGACATCGTCAGCCGGACGGAATACCAGTACAGCCTGCAGGACCCCGACGGCGGGGAGCTTTCGAGATACGCCACGAAGTTCGTGGACCGCCTCAAGGCCATTCCCGAGCTGGTGGACGTGGCGAGCGACCTGCAGACGGGAGGACGGCAGAGCTCGCTGTCCTACGACCGGCTGACGGCCTCGCGCCTGGGAATCACCCCACAGAACATCGACGACAGCCTCTACGACAGCTTCGGGCAGCGCCAGGTGTCGACGATCTTCACGCAGCTCAATCAATACCACGTGATCCTGGAGGTGGCCCCGGAGTTTCAGACGAGCCCGGCCAGCCTCAAGGACATCTACCTGACCTCCGCCAGCGGGGGCGCCGTCCCCTTAAGCGCCGTGACCCAGACCACCCAGATAACCGCGCCCATCCTCATCAGCCACATGGGGCAGTTCCCGGCGACAACCGTCTCCTTCAACCTGGACCCTGGCGCGTCGCTGGGCGCCGCGGTCAAGGCGATCCAGCGCCTGGAAAAGGACCTGCCGAAGCCGCCCGCGATGCAGGGCTCCTTCCAGGGAACCGCGCAGGCCTTCGTCAACTCGCTGACCAACGAATCCGTCCTGATCCTGAGTGCCGTGGTGACGGTCTACATCGTTCTGGGGGTTCTCTACGAGAGCTACATCCATCCGATCACGATCCTCTCCACGCTGCCGTCGGCCGGGGTGGGCGCCATCCTGGCGCTGCTGTTCTGCCGGAACGAGCTCACGATCGTGGCGATCATCGGCATCGTTCTGCTCATCGGCATCGTGCAGAAGAACGCGATCATGATGATCGACTTCGCGCTCGCTGCCGAGCGCCAGGAGCACAAGACGCCGTTCGAGGCAATCCACCAGGCGTGCCTCCTTCGCTTTCGTCCGATCCTGATGACCACAATGGCCGCCATGCTCGGAGCCGTGCCGCTCGCCCTCGGCCAGGGCATCGGCTCGGAGCTGCGCCGTCCGCTGGGGATCGCTATCATAGGCGGCCTCATCTTCAGCCAGCTTCTGACCCTCTACACGACGCCGGTGATCTATCTGTTCTTCGACGAGGCGGCCGCCAGGATGACGGCCCGGCGCCGCTCCGCGAGCCCGCCCGCCGCGCCGTTGCCCGGGAACCCGCGATGAGCCTTTCGTCCCCGTTCATCAGGAGGCCGGTCGCCACCACGTTGCTGACGGCCGCGGTGGCCCTGACCGGCGCGGTGGCCTTCCCGTTCCTTCCGGTCTCTCCGCTGCCGCAGGTGGACTTCCCGACCATCTCCGTCTCGGCCTCGCTGCCCGGCGCCAGCCCCGAGATCATGGCCTCGTCGGTCGCCACGCCCCTGGAGCGGGAATTCAGCCGGATCGCCGGGGTCTCGGAAATGAGCGCCCAGAGCACGCTCGGCCAGACAGGCGTCACCCTGCAGTTCGTCCTCAGCCGCAACATCGACGCGGCGACCCGCGACGTCGAGTCGGCGATCAACGCGGCCCGGAGCTACCTGCCCAGCGACCTCCCGTCCAACCCTACGTACCGGAAGGTGAACCCGGCCGACGCCCCGATAATGATCATCGCCCTGACGTCGTCCACGCTGGCGCCGTCCGCGCTTTACGACACAGCCTCGACCGTGCTGGCGCAGAAGCTTTCGCAGGTCCAGGGCGTCGGCCAGGTCATCGTGGGCGGAAGCTCCGCGCCGGCGGTGCGGATCGATGTGAATCCGACGCAGCTCAACGGCTACGGGCTCCAGCTCGAGGACGTCCGAAAGGCCGTCGCCGCGCAGACGGCCAACGAGGCCAAGGGGGGCTTATCGGGCCCGACCCGCCGCTGGATGATCACCGCGAACGACCAGCTGATGAAGGCGGCCGAGTATCGCCAGATCATCGTCACCTACCAGGGAGGCGCCCCGGTAAGGCTCTCGGACGTCGCCAAGGTGACCGATTCGGTCCAGACCGTGCGGTCCCTGGGCCTGGAGAACGGCCGGCCGGCAGCCTCGATCATCATCTTCCGCCAGCCGGGCGCGAACATCATCACCACAGTAGACGGGATCAAGGCGGCGCTGCCCCAGCTCCACGCCGCCATCAATCCCAACATCGATCTCGACGTTGCCCTCGACCAGACCGCGACGATCCGCGCATCGGTGAAGAACGTGGAGACGACCCTCTGCATCTCGGTCTCGCTCGTCGTTCTCGTCGTCTTCCTCTTCCTGCGGGAGTGGCGCGCGACCCTGATTCCCATCGTCGCCGTGCCCGTCTCGATAATCGGGACCCTCGGGCTCATGTACCTTTTCGGCTACAGCATCGACAACCTTTCGATGATGGCGCTAACCATCTCGACCGGCTTTGTGGTCGACGACGCCATTGTCGTCCTGGAAAACATCACGCGCCACTCGGAATCCGGCATGAGCGCGGCCGAGGCGGCGTACACGGGGTCGGCGGAGATCGGCTCCACGGTGGTCTCGATGAGCCTGTCCCTAGTGGCCGTGTTCCTCCCCATTCTCCTGATGGGCGGGATCATCGGGCGTCTCTTCCGCGAGTTTGCGATCGCCCTGTCGATCACGATTCTCGTGTCGCTCGGGGTCTCGCTCACCACCACGCCCATGATGTGCTCGCGCCTGCTGCGGGGAGAGAAGGGCCACGGCAAGCTGTACATGGCCAGCGACAGGGCCTTCAAGCGCCTCCTCGGCGGCTACAGGAGCAGCCTGGCCTGGGTCCTCGACCATTCGGTGCTCGTCCTGTGCATCGCCATAGGGACCCTCGGCCTGAACGTCTTCCTGTACGTCATCATACCCAAGGACTTTTTCCCGCAGCAGGACACGGGGCGCCTGGTCGGCAACGTCATCGCCGACCAGGATACCTCGTTCCAGTCGATGGAGCAGAAGATCCGCAGCCTGGTGGCGATCGCGAAGGCGGATCCCGCGATCGACGCCGTGATCGCCTTCACCGGCGGCGGCGGCGGCACGACGACCAACACCGGGCGGGTCTTCATCTCGCTCAAGCCGCGCAACAAGCGGACGGTCGCTGCGACGCAGGTCATCAACCGGCTGCGGCCCAGGCTCGCGGTCGTCCCGGGGGCAACCCTCGTCCTCCAGGCGGTCCAGGACGTGAGGATAGGCGGGCGGGCGAGCGCCGCCCAGTACCAGTACACGATCCAGAGCGACAACCTGGACGAGCTCAACCAATGGGGCCCGATCCTGCTTACGACGATGAGGCACATCCCGCAGCTGACCGACGCCACAAGCGACGCGCAGAACAACGGGCTGGCGGCCAACCTCGT
Organism: uncultured Opitutaceae bacterium; assembly: GCA_937889545.1. Classification (GTDB taxonomy): domain Bacteria; phylum Verrucomicrobiota; class Verrucomicrobiia; order Opitutales; family Opitutaceae; genus Palsa-1447. Next base: position 38,520 of record CALAOT010000001.1, on the reverse strand, counting down.
GATCGACCGGCTCACCGCCTCGCGGCTCGGGATCTCGCCCCAGACGATAGACAACATCCTCTATGACGGGTTCGGGGAGCGGGAGATCGCGACCACCTACACGCCCATCAACCAATACTTCGTCGTGATGGAGGTGGAGCCGAAGTTCTGGCAGAATCCGGACGCATTGAGGAACGTCTACGTCTCGTCGGCCGGCGGCGGGGTCGTTCCACTCGCGGCCTTCACCCATTTCCGGGCCTCGACGGCGCCGCTGTCGGTCAACCATTCCGGGGTCTTCCCGTCCGTAACGATCTCCTTCAACCTCGCCCCGGGCGTGGCGCTGGGCGACGCCGTCAGCCTGATCGATGTGGCCGAGAGAAAGATCGGGATGCCGACCACGATAAACGGTTCCTTCAGCGGGACGGCCCAGGCTTTCAATGCCTCGCTGGCTAACGAGCCGCTGCTGATCGCGGCCGCGATCGCGACGGTCTACATCGTCCTCGGCGTCCTGTACGAGAGCTACATCCATCCGATCACGATCCTCTCGACGCTCCCGTCGGCCGGCGTGGGGGCGCTCCTCGCCCTGCTGATCACGAACACCACGCTCAGCGTGATCGCGCTGATCGGCGTCTTCCTGCTGATCGGAATCGTGAAGAAGAACGCCATCATGATGATCGACTTCGCCCTCGAGGTCGAAAGGCGGGAGCACAAGACCCCGAAGGAGGCGGTGTTCCAGGCCTGCCTCCTGCGGTTCCGCCCGATCATGATGACGACCATGGCGGCGATGCTCGGAGGCCTTCCCCTGGCGCTCGGCACCGGCATGGGCGCCGAGCTGAGGCGCCCCCTCGGAATCTCCATCGTCGGCGGCCTCATCGTGAGCCAGGCGCTGACCCTGTACACGACGCCGGTCATCTACATCTACATGGACCGCCTGAATACCTGGATAGCAAAACTCAAATTCGCCCGGCCTCCCGAGGGACCCGTGGCGGCTCCCGACCCGGCGCTCCAGTGAAGACGATGAACACGCGATCGACGCTCGCGGCGCTGGGCGCCGCCCTGATCCTTGCGGGGTGCAACCTCGCCCCGCGCTACCGGGAGCCGCAGGCGAACGCCTCCGGGCAATTCAAGGAGGCGGCGCCCGGAGGCACCCAGGCGCAGGGCTGGAAGGTGGCCGAGCCGAGGGACGCCGTCCTTCGCGGCAACTGGTGGCAGATGTACGGGGACCCCCGGCTCGACGTTCTCGAGGAGAGGGTGGCGATTTCGAACCAGACGGTCGCTGCCGCCGAGGCCAACTACCGGGCCGCCCGGGCCCTGGCCAGCGAGGCTCAGGCTGCGCTTTTCCCGGCGGTGAACGCGGCCCCGTCGGTCATCCGCTCGCGCTCCAGCGCAGCCGTCGCCTCAGGCGGAGGCGGATCGTCCGGCGGCGGAACGGGACCCCGGACCTATTTCACGCTGCCCCTCGATGCCTCCTATGAGCTCGATCTCTGGGGGAGCGTGCGCAACTCGGCCGCGCAAAGTTCCTATGCCGCGCAGGCTGGCGCGGCCGTGGTGGCGACCGCCCTCCTCAGCACGCAGGCCACGCTGGCCCAGGATTACTTCTCGCTCAGGGCTGTGGACGAGCAGCGGAGGATCCTCGACACGACGCTGGCCGACTACGAGGCCAGCCTCCACCTGGTGAAAACCCTCTACAACAATGGCCTGGCCTCGGAGGAGGACATGGCCGAGGCGGACACGCAGCTGGCCGGCGCGGAGGCCCAGGAGACCGACCTCGGCATCGCCCGGGCGCAATATGAGCACGCCATCGCCGTCCTGATTGGGGTTCCCCCGGCGCAATTCTCCGTTGCGGTCGCCCCGTTCAATCCGGCATTGCCGCAGGTCCCGGTGGGCCTGCCATCGGACCTGATCGAGCGCAGGCCGGAAATAGCCGGGGCGGAGCGGCAGGTCGCTGCCGCCAACGCGGGCGTTGGCATCGCCCGGGCCGCGTATTTCCCCAACATCACGCTGAGCGCATCCGGGGGCTTCGAGTCGACGAACCTCACCCACCTTCTCGACTGGCCCAACCGCATCTGGTCCGTCGGCCCGAGCCTCGTGCAGCCCCTTTTCGACGCCGGCCTGCGCCGGGCGGCCAACGCGCAGGCGCGGGCCGAGTACGATCAGACCGTGGCGACTTACCGCCAGACGGTCCTGGCCGCGCTGCAATCGGTGGAGGACAACCTGACCAGCCTCCGGATCCTCTCAGTAGAGGTGACGCAGGAGCACAAGGCCGCCGTGGCAGCCCAGCACACCGTGCAACTGTCAATGGTCCGGTACCAGAACGGCATAGACAGCTACGTCAATGTCATCACGGCCCAGAACACCTTCCTCACCAACCGCCTGGCCGAATTGCAGGTCCAGCTCCGCCAGCTCACGGCGAGCGTGGCCCTGATCAACAACCTCGGGGGAGGCTGGGACAGGTCCCAATTGGGGAAGACGGCGGCTGAGGCCCAGAATCCGCCCGGCGCCGGAGGGAGGCCGGAGGCCCCGTCCGCAAACGCCGGGCCCGGCGTCCCGAATCCTCCGCCCCTGCCGGACACGGCGAAGAGGCCGCAGGACCTGCTCAAGCAGAATGAGCAGGACATGTCGCCTCCGCCCGCCCGGTAGACCCGGTGCCGGGTCACTGACTAATCGCGAGCTCGTAACCGCCGCCGGCGTTCAGCGCATAGGAGCCGGCGGTGAGCGCGGACGTTGTGGTGAGCAGGACTGCGCCCGGGCCGGCCGGCCGCACGTACGCCGCCGCCCGCTGCTCGCCGAACTGGACTGGGGCCGATGAAGCGCCCGGAAGCGCAATGCCCCGCCGGCCGTCCTTCAGGGTCTCGACGGGTGCCAGCTCGATCGGCGGCGTCCGGGAAGGCGCCGGGCCTATGACGAGAATGGTCACGGTTGGTCCGCCGGATTCCGGCCTGGGATCCTTTCCGTCAAACTCAAGATAGGCGATCTTTTCGCCCTTCTGGGCAAGGCGCCGGACGCCCGAGGACAGGGCCCCCAGGACCCCTGACGAGGCCTCCTCGCCGGTCATCGGATGGATTGTCTCCACTACGACGCGCCCGTTGTTTCGCGGCAGGGGCCTCCAGGCGCCCGCGCTGAGCAGGTAGGCCCCGGGACCCTTGGGAAAGGCGGGATAGACCGAACCATCGGCCGGCGGCGAATCCGGCTCCGCTCCCTCCGTTTGCGCCGCGAGGAACGTGTCGACCGGGAATTCCATCGTCCAGTGCGTGTCGCCCCTCATCCCGCCGGTTATCGCGTTCCCGGCCAGCGCCAGCTGCAGCGTATGGGCGACGGGCCCGACGAGAAAGGGGACGGCAAGGTTGTCGCTGAAGTCGAATTCCCCTCTGCCGGTCGTGGCCAGCGCCATCGAGGCGTCGGACGGATTCCACGTTCCCAGGAGATCCTGGTAGACGTTCAGCATGACCAGGGAGTGGATGCTCGCGGAGACCGCGCCCGTATGCCGGTCGACGCGCGCGATCTCCAGGCGCACCTGGGTGACCGAGCCCTGGTCGTCGCGGATGATGCCGTCGTAGGCGACTCCGTCGCGCAGGACGCTTCCCAGGCGGGCCGCGCGCGCCGCGCGCGCGGCATCCAGCGTGTCGAAATCGCCCCCCCTTACGGCCTCAAGCCGGTACGTGAACTTCTCGTCGTCGCCGTAAAGCGATCCGCGCTCAAAGCCGAGGCGCATCTCCAGGTCCCCGGCGTAGCCAAGGACGGAGTCGGAGGGCGCCTCTGCGACCGCTTCATTCGATCCGGACCGCAGGCGCACAGGCCTGCCCCCGGAGCGCCGCGAGGTGCCGATGATCGCGCCGTGCAGCGGCCGTTTCCACATGCGCGTTGTCGACTCGATCGCGGCCTGGATCGATTCGCCGTCCCCCGACCGGCCCGCGAAGCGCAGAAGAACCGCCTCCGAGGAGCCCGACGCCTTGGAGACGGCGCTGCCGCGATAGAGCGCCCCGGGCGCCGCGGCGGAGAACGCGCCGTCAAACTCCTCGGCGAGGCCGGCCTTGAGCGCCGCCGCCCGGCCCGAGTCCACGAACTGGAATCGATACCGGTAGAAGCGGTTCTCCTCCGACAGGATTCCCGTTATGGGATCCATCCGCAGGGCAAACGCCCACGCCTGCGTGTTCTCAAGGAACGGCCCGCCGTTGCGGACGGCCTGGTCGGTAGGGGAGGAGAGGGACAGGTTCGGACTCTGGAAGTCGTCGTCCGCGGACCAGGTGCCCTGGAAGGCTCGGGCATAGTGCCAGCCGCCCGCGTTGCGCAGAAGCGCCGTCACCCCGTTTTCCTCCGACAATCCCGTGATCTCGATATAGAGCGCCGTGCCCTGCTGGTCACCCGCACGGGTCGCCACCCCCTGAAAAATGGCGCCCGGCGAAATCCGCTTCAAGAACGCCTCCCGGCGGATATTGACCCCGACGGCGTGCGCTGCCTCGAGGTTGCGCCGCGTCTCGGCCAGGCGGCCGGCGAAGGCCTGCAGGTCCGCTACCTGCGGGCGCAGCCTCGCGTCATCGCGGGCGTCACCGTCCAGGTACGAGTTGTCGCCGAACGAGGAACGCGCCTCGCCCACCGGGTAGCCGCTGTCGTAGGCTCCGGATTCAAGCGCCAGGTTCCAGCTGTCGCCGTCGCGGCGGGCGTGGATGAAGGCCTGGTAGGCAAACGGCGCGTCTACCGGCACCGTCAACCGCAAGATCACCACCCGGTAGGGGTCAGGCGGGAAGGGCTGCAGGCGCGAGTATTCCGGCCTTTGGGACGTGTCCCCATCGGCCATGAACTTGCGCGCATCCGCGGTTGACTCGGGATCAAGCTTGAGCGTCCTGCGAAAATAGTCGGCTGCGTCGACCTTCGAGTAAAGCGGCCGAAGCGTCTTGGCCGTGGCGAAGACGGCCAGCCGCAGGTCCCCGTTCTCGAGTCGCGCGACGTCGATCCGCACGTCGGAGAACCGGACCTTCCCGGCGCCCATGGTCCTGTCGAGGAACGATGCCACCTCCTCCGCCCGGACCGGCATCCGCCACTGGCGCCAGGCGAAGACAAGGGCCAGGGCCAACGCCAGCACCAGGGCCGCGGCGACAAGGGCGCGTCTTGCGAGTGCGGGGGACGGTTGTGGCATTTCAGCTCTCCTTGGTCATCGGGTTGAGGCTTTCCATCGGGGCCCGGGCGCCTGCCCGGCGCATCAGCGGGCCAGGGCCTGCAACTGGCCCAGCTGCTGCTCGCATCGTCCTATGATGCGATAGAGCCCGTTGATTTCCGGCATCTCCTCCTCGGTCAGTTTCTTTTTCGGAACCGAGCGGTCCGTGTAGAAGAACTTGGTCATGGGGTTGAATTCGAGCTCTCTTCCGACCCACGCCAGCCCCGGGTTCAGCTCCGTCGAGACATACTCGTAGGGGTCATACGGCGTTTCCCGGGTCTTGCGGATATCGACGTCGTTGAAGTCCGGTGTTGTGGCGCCCGTGTGGAACCAGGGAGGGCCGAAGATGGTCACAGGCATCTCCGGCGTGCGCTCCACAGGCGACACGGGCTGGTTGACGAGGCTCCTGACCCGTGCCTCGGCGTCGTCCTGCTGCTTCTTTAACGCCGCAACCTGCGCCTCCGGGCTGAGCGGCGCGGCGGCGGCCGGCGATTGCGGGACGGGCTGCTGCTGGGCGCCTGCGGCTTTTATCGATATGACCAGGTTGTCTTTGATTTTGATGGTCGCATCGGGGTAATTCAGGATCCGAACGCCGGCTGCAGCGACCTGGCTCCTGGGGTTTCCGTTCTCGGCGATCACCTGCTGGTACGTGTCGCCGACGCTCGAGCCCGGGGCCGCGGCTGCCGTGAGGAGGAGGCCGGCGACGCACATCAGGGCCGCTCCTGCGCGCCGTGAGCGAAGGTTGTGCACAGCCGACTGGAATGCGGGGTCTGGATTCATCTGAGGCGCATTGTCACCGAATTGAAGCCCTCGAGGGAAATCACGACGGTGTCCCCGTCGGTGAGCTTCCATTCGTCGAAGTGCCCAAATTCGGCGGTATGCTGGGCCTCTACCGTGACGCTGACGGTTTTCCGGCGGTTGGCCCCGGGATTCGCCAGCGCGACGGCGAGGATTACGTCCTCGGAGCTTTCATTCTTGAGCGTAAGGATGAAGCCGGACCCCATTGACTTCCTCGACGTTGCGATGACCGGAAGGCTTCCGCCGTGGCTGGAGTAGTAGTGAAGCGAGTGGCTGGCCGTGCTCGCCCCCATCTTCTCCCGCAGGCCCCTGATGGTCTCGTTTTGCCTCTGGATCATGGCGGCGAGGATCGCGATGACGAAAACCGCGGCCCCAAGGAAGGTGAACAGCATGGCGACCAGCATGTCGGTGCGCCTATGGGGGCGGGGCTGGCCTTTTGCCTTTATTGGGGGGATTGACACTCGGTTCCTTGGGTTTGAGCAGGGGACTGTTACCAAAACTCCGCAGTGCGACAAGGGTGCAAACTCCCCCATGTCGCCGGGTGCTTTCGCCGTTTGCCCGATGTCCCTCGATGGAATTATACAACGCCTTGTTTATGAATGCCCTAATAACAACAGGTCCCGTTGCGCGTTCCCCGGCGGGATCGAGGTTCTAAGCGATCGAAATGGGGCTTTCGCCAAGCAATCGCCACGTGGCGCCTGGACGGCCTGCGGAGGGTGCGCCTGCGCAGGAGCGGGGCCCCCGGCGCAGGCCAACGGCGCGATCGGCCGGGATGGCGACCCGGTGCCAAGGCAAGACGCGGCACTTGAACGGGCGCATTGTTTGCCGTACTGATTCTGGGCATGAAATCAAATCCCGCTCTGGCCGTGGCCGTATCGATAGCAGTCCTATTCTGCATCGGGCTCATTTACCTGAACATTCGGCTCGTCGAAACCACGCGCCAGCTGAACGCATTGCGGGCGACAAGCGCCGCGGAGGAGGCGCACATGGTGTTGATTCAGGGATCGATCGATGCCTTCAAGAGGGACCTGAAGCAATACGACGAGGTAGTCGGATCCCACGGAACCCTCCAGATGCTGGCCAAGCGCATCGACGGCGGGGAGATGGATTTGTCGCTGAAATCCCTCAAGATAGTCTCCAAGGGCAAGTCGCTCGTCTCTCTGGGGTCCGTCGCCGACTCAGGCGGCGTGATCCAGCTGGCGTCGAGCGACGGCACGAGCAGCGCCGAGATTTCCGCGGCTCCGGGGAAGAGCCTGATCGGCCTCAAGGCGGCCACGGGGGCGGACCCGGCGCACGTTGTCCATGTCGCGTCGTACGGCGCCGAAGGGTACACCCTCCAGAAGGGCCCGTCGGACGATGCGGCGGCCAAGACAGACGGCGCAGGGCTCCAGATTCTCGACGAGGGGGCGGATTTCTACCTGGCCCAGAGCGGCGGGGGCAATGTCTCGATAGGCACCTCGTCGGCCGACGAGCGAGCCAAGCTGAGCATCTGGTCGGAGGGAAACCCAAGGAAGGGCATCTACCTTTCCCTGGGGACTAGGGATATCACGCCGTTCGTCTCGGTGACCGGCGCAGCATCCGGCGATTCGCTGACGCTGCTGCCCGACAGGCTTTCGCTGGCGAACCGGGATGGCACGGTCGTCCTGGCTGCCGCTGAGGACAGCGACGGGGGCTATGTCTTTGTCAACGACAAGGCCGGCTCCCAGCGCGTCTTGATGACGGCCAACGCCGACGGGAAGGGAACCATCTCTGTCTTCGGGAATGACAACCGTTCCAACACGCTGTACCCGGAGTATAACATTCAGAAGATAGGCTCCACCAAGAGATGACGGAGACCTTCCGATCCGCTGCACGCGAGCCTTGGCTGCGCGGCAATTTCATTATGTTAAGCTATTCCTCGCCCCGACACCATCGTGACATGTCCCGTGAATGAACCGGCGTTTCAGGACATCGTCCGGTTTCCGGTAATCCAGTACTACGAGGACGCCTTTCGAAAGGCGACCGGCGTGCCGTTGGCGGTCGTGCCGCCGGAGGAACCGACCCGGCGGCGCAGTTTTGGGCGCTCGGAGAACGCATTTTGCGCGCTCGCCGCCGGCACGGCGGCGGGCTGCACCGCCTGCCTCGAAGGCCAGGCTCGCGCGCAGCGGGGCGTCGCGCGACAGCGGGGGCCGCAGCAGATCAACTGCTTCGCCGGACTCACGGATGTGGCCGTCCCGGTCATCATTCGCGGGCGCCATCTGGCGACCCTGATGAGTGGACAGGTGTTTCGGCGCGAGCCCACCCAGCGCGATTTCGCCATGATCCTGGAATTCCTGGGCGTCCGGGAGGACCGCGAATGGGAGTCCAAGCTGCGGAAGGCCTATTTCGACACGCCCGTCGTGACCGCCGACCGATTCGAGGCGATCATCCACATGCTGAACGTGTTTGCGCAGTTCTTGGCAGACTTCGCCGATCGCCACGCGATCGCCCACTCGGCCGACGAGCCGCCGGCGGTGGCCAGCGCAAAGCGATTCGTCCAAGAGCGCGTCGACGAGCCGATCTCGCTGGCCCAGGTGGTCGCGCACGTGCGGGTAAGCCGCTTCTATTTCTGCAAGCTCTTCAAGCGGGCGACCGGCATGACGCTGACCGAATATGTGACGCGCGTCCGGCTGGAAAAGGCCAAGACCCTGCTCGTGGACCCCTCGCTGCGCGTCTCCGAAATCGTATATGCCTCGGGCTTCGGGTCCATCCCTCGGTTTAACAGCGTCTTCAAGCGCTACCTCGGCATGGCGCCGACGGCATACCGGGCGGCCCTGCGGGCCCAGATGCCGGCCTGAGCGGGCGGTAGGGGCCCCTCTGGGAAGGCCAATAGGCGATAAGTAAACGCCAAACGGCGAGTAGCCGCGGACCCGTTGACTTGATATTGTCAGTGGCATGCAGATAGCATGCCGGACCCGCGAGGCGTCTTTCAGGGCAGACCATCGGAGCGAGGGGCGCCCGGCTTCCGTCCAACCCAAAACAAACCCATGAAATTGATCCAAAAGCTCGCGTTGATCCTCCTGGGGGCGGCTGCGCCCGCCCTTGTCGGGACCGGCGTGATGCGCGCCGCCGACGATGAGGTCGATGCAGCCACCAAGGCGAAGATCGCCCAGTTCGACAAGGGCCCGTCCACGATCGACGTCTCGGCGTACCCCGCCGGCATCCAGAAGGACTACGCGGTGTTCCACGAGAAGTGCGCGCTGTGCCACACGCTGGCCCGGCCCGTCAACTCGGACTTCGCGCTGCCGGACGAGTGGTCGCGCTACATCAAGCGCATGATGCACAAGCCCGGCTCCATGATCAGCAGCGTCCAGGCGAAGAAGATCTACGACTTCCTCGTCTATGACTCCAGCGTCCGCAAGAAGGCCATGTTCGAGGAGAAGCTTGCGGCGGCCACACCGGCCGACAAGGCGGAGGCCGAGGCAAAGCTGAACGAGCTCCTGCAGGCCTACGCGCAGAAATGAGCATCGCGGATCCACGGGGTCCGACCACCATGCCTGCAACCTATCCCGTGGAACTGCCCGATGTCGGCTACTTCGCCCGGCAGGTGCTGTGCCGCGAGGGGTGCCCGGTCCGCACCGATTCCGGCGCCTATGTGCAGGCCATCGCGGACGGCCGCTACGAGGACGCCTACATCATCGCGCGCGCTCCCAATCCGTTCGCCTCCATCTGCGGCCGCGTGTGCGCCGCGCCTTGCGAGGCGAAGTGCCGGCGCGGCGCCCTCGACGCCGCCGTATCCATCCGGGCCCTGAAGCGGTTCGTCTGCGAGCGCTACGGGGTTGAGTCGGACGCCTTCGACATCGGGCGCGTCTATCCCGAGCTGCGCGACCCGCACCGCGAGAGGCTGGGCGGGGGCCGCAGGGTCGCGGTCATCGGCGCAGGCCCGGCCGGCCTCTCCTGCGCGCACGAACTGGCGCTGATGGGCTTCGCCCCGACCGTGTTCGAGGGCCAGAACCTGGCCGGCGGCATGCTGGTGCTAGGCGTGCCCGAGTATCGCTTGCCGCGCGAGATCGTCAGGGCCGAGATAGCGGCGATCGAGGCGCTCGGGGTGGAAATCCGCCTGAACACGCGCCTCGGAAAGGACTTTGCCTTCGCCGACCTCAAGAGGCAGGGCTACGAGGCGGTGTTCCTGGGGATAGGCGCGCACAAGAGCCGCGAGCTGGCGATCGAGGGCGTGCAGTTCGACGGGGTGCTCCGCGCGATCGACTTCCTGCTGAACGTGAACCTCGGCTACCGGGTGTCGCTCGGCCGCAAGGTCGTGGTCATCGGCGGCGGCAATGTGGCATTCGACGTGGCGCGCTCGGTCGTGCGGCAGTCGGAGACGATGGCCGGCATGAGCGAGGCGGAGCTGCGCGTGGCGCTGCGCCAGGCCGCGGCGGCGCTCGAGGAGCTGACGGCGAGGGACGCGGAGGCGCCCGACGAGGTGCGGCTCGCGCTCGACGTGGCCCGCGAGGCCATCCGCAGTGGCGTGCCGGAGGTGCACATGTACTGCCTGGAGAGCCTCGACGAGATTCCGGCCGCGCGCGAGGAGATCGAGGAGGCGGAGAAGGAGGGCATCCGGCTGCACACCCGCTACGGGCCGAAGCGCATCCTCGGGCGCGACGGCCGGGTTACCGGAATCGAGCTGGTCAAGGCCAGCCGCGTGTTCGACGAGAACCGGCGGTTCAACCCGCACTTCATCGAGGGCAGCGAGGAGACGGTGGACGCCGACTCGGTCGTCCTCGCAATCGGGCAGGGCCCGGAGCTTTCGTGGATACGCCCCGAGGACAATCTGAAGGTCACGCCGCGCGGCACGCTGCAGACCGATCCCGTCACCATGGCCACCTCGCGGCCCGACGTCTTCTCCGGCGGCGACGCGGCCTTCGGGCCGCGCATCATCATCACCGCCGTCGCCGAGGGCAAGCGGGCGGCCCGCTCGATTGCGAAGTTTCTCACCGGGCGCACGCCCGCCGAACCGCAGCAGGCGCGGGTCACGGTCTACGCACGGGAGCGCTACCGGATGAAGCCGGACTACGAGAAGCTCGTGCGGCGCACGCCGCCGACGCTGCCCCTGGACCGGCGCATCGGGATCGCGGAGGTCGAGAAGGCGTATCCGGCGCCCGACGCGCGCCAGCAGGCGGATCGCTGCCTCAAGTGCCACGTCGGGCCCGTCTTCAACGGCGACGAATGCATCCTCTGCGGCGGTTGCGCCGACGTGTGCCCGGAGTACTGCCTCCGGCTGGTGGACGTCGCGCAGCTGAGGGGAGACGAGACCCTGCAGGCCGCCTTCCTGGCGCGCTACGGGCGGGTGCCGGGCCGCGGCGAGCAGGGCGCCATCATCAAGGACGAGACCCGCTGCATCCGCTGCGGGCTGTGCGCCGTGCGGTGCCCCACAGGGGCGATCACCATGGAGCGCGTCGAGCTTGTGCCCGCCTGACATGAACGGGACCCTTCCAGACAATGGCGTTTCGCGCCGCGGATTCTTCCAGCTGACGCTGGGCTGGCTCGCGGCCTCGTTCGCCGCGGTTGCGACGGCCGTGGCCACCGTGCGCTTCCTCGAGCCAAACGTCGTGTTCGAGCCCGGCCAGCGCTTCAAGGCCGGCAAGCCCGACGACTACCCCGACGGGTCCATCACCTTTCTCGAGGCCGAGCGGGTCTTCCTCGTGCGGCGGGGCAACAGCTTCCGGTGCGTGTCGGCGGTTTGCACCCACCTGGGATGCACGGTGAACCGCGCGGGCCGAGGCTATCATTGCCCGTGCCACGGCAGCGCATTCAACGAGGAGGGATCCGTCGAAAGCGGGCCGGCGCCGCGGGGGCTCGCCTGGTTCCTCGTGACGCTGAGCAAGGACAACCGGTTGCTCATCGACAAGGCCCAGAGCGTGAACTCGGACAAGTACCTCATCGTGTGAAGACGCCGATGCCCAAACGAATCTGGCTCTGGTTCGCGCATACGCGCGTGGGGCGCTCCGTCTTCCGCGTGGGCCTGCCGCAAAGCAACCTGGAGCGGTCCCAGGCGATGGTCTCCAGCTTCCTCCTGCACGTGCAGCCGGCGAAGGTCAGCCGGCACGCGCTGCGGGCGTCCTACACGCTCGGCCTGGGCCTGATCTCGCTGTACCTGTTCCTCATCCTGACCGTCACGGGGGTGCTGCTGATGTTCTACTACGTGCCGAGCACCGAGCAGGCCTACGGGCGTATGAAGGACCTGCAGTACGTGGTCTCGGCGGGGCTGGTCGTGCGCAATATGCACCGCTGGGCCGCGCACCTCATGGTGCTGTCCGTGGCGCTGCACATGTGTCGCGTTTTCTACACCGGGGCCTACAAGCGGCCCCGCGAGTTCAACTGGGTGCTCGGCGTCGGCCTATTCCTCACGACCCTGGGACTGAGCTTCACCGGCTACCTGCTGCCCTGGGACCAGCTCGCATTCTGGGCGATCACCGTCGGCACGAGCATAGCGGGCTATGCGCCGCTGATCGGCCCGAAGGTTCAGTTCCTCCTGCTCGGCGGCAACGTGGTAGGCCAGGAGGCGCTGACGCGCTTCTACGCCCTGCACGTGATCGTGCTGCCGGCCATAGCCGGGCTCATGATCGCGGTGCACCTCTGGCGAGTGCGCAAGGACGGCGGGCTGTCGCGCCCCGACGGAACCGAGGACACCGTCCAGTCGATCGCGCTCGGCCAGCTGCCGACGAACAAGAGTTACGGCCTGATGGAGCTGGCCCGCGGGACGACGCCGCAGGTCGGCAAGGACCCGGACGATGAGGTGTTCTCGTGGCCGCACCTCATCTTCCGCGAGCTGCTGCTCTTCCTGCTCGTGGTCGCCGTTGTGCTCTTCCTGGCGGTCTTCTGGAACGCGCCCCTCGAGGAAGTCGCCAACGCGGTCCATCCTCCGAATCCGGCAAAGGCCCCGTGGTACTTCCTCGGGCTTCAGGAGCTCGTCAGCTACTCGGCCTTCTGGGGCGGGGTGGTAGTGCCCTCCCTGCTGGTGACGGCGCTGCTCCTGCTGCCCTACATGGACCGGCGTGTCCAGGGCGTGGGGCGCTGGTTCGCCCGCGAGCGCACGATCGCCAACGTCATCTTCAGCGTATGCCTGGTGGTGGCCGTCGCGCTGACGATTATCGGGACCGCATTCCGCGGCCCGAACTGGTCGTGGGTCGTGCCGTGGCGGCCGCCCCCGGCGATCACGGAGGGCCGCTGATATGCACGGGACCTCGGTCGGCAAGTTCTACGCCTGGTTCACCGCGCTCGGCCTCCTGGTCGGCGTTCTCGTGGGCCTCGGCTACTACCGCGACGAGTACCGGCCGTGGAAGGACTACCAGCGCCGGTTCATCCGGGAGGAGATCCGCCGCGCGTCGACGCCGGACCAGCGGCTGCTGGCCCAGAGCACGCCGGTGCAGGTCCGCCAGATCCTCCTGCCCGAGCTCAACCGCGTCGACCGGTGCACGACTTGCCATCTCGCGGTCGAGGATCCGAGCTACGGCGGATACCCGCAGCCTCTCGCCTACCACCCCCTGCATGACCAGCACCCGTTCGACAAGTTCGGCTGCACCGTCTGCCACCGCGGCCAGGGCCGTGCCACCAATATTGAGGACGCCCACGGCCACGTGCCGCATTGGGACGAGCCTATGCTGCCTCAGAAATACATCCAGGCGTCCTGCGGGCAGTGCCACGAGGCCAGCGACAACCCCGCCGCCCCGGAGCTGGCCCGCGGCAGCGAGCTTTTCGAGACCGTCGGCTGCCGCGGCTGCCACAAGCTCGCCGGAGTCGGCGGGAACATCGGCCCGGAGCTCGACAGGGTGGGCGCCCGCCGCTCGCCGGACTGGCTCAGGCAGCACTTCATCACGCCCGCCGCCGTCACGCCCGACTCGGGGATGCCGCCGCAGAAGTTCACCGACACGGACATCGACGCGATCGTGCTCTTCATGCTCAGCCAGACCGGCGCGGAGCTCCCCGGCTTCTACGCCTCGATGAAGGTGATCCCGAGCGCCAGCGAGGGCCGGCGCCTCTTCCAGCAGAAGGGCTGCCTCGGATGCCATTCCATGGGGGGGCAGGGGGGCAAGGTCGGTCCCGCCCTTGACGACGTGGGGCTGCGGCGCACGCCCGAGTGGATGATGCAGCATTTCCGCGACCCGCAAACCGTAAGCCCGGGCTCCGTGATGCCGCGCTTCGGCTTCACCGAGGCCGAGGCCCGGGCGCTGACCGACTTCCTGGTGCACCTGCGCGACCAGAAGGTGGGCCTGGGCATCCTCGGGCTGATGGGTCCGGTGGACCGCGGCCGGGGAATCTTCTCCAAGTACGGGTGCGCCGGCTGCCACGGGCCCGAGGGCAAGGGCGGGGTGCCCAACGCCAACGCGAAGACGGCGCAGCAGGTCCCTGCGCTGACGTACGTGGCCGACGGCTACACCAAGGCCGAGCTGAAGGGGATCATCTTCAAGGGCCAGCGCGAGATCCTTCCGCTCGATCCCCACCGGCCGGCGCCGCCCCTCTACATGCCGGCGTGGGGCAGCACGATCAAAGACGCCGAGGCGGACGACCTGGTCGCCTACCTGTTCAGCCTGAAGCCCAAGGGAGAGGACCTCGGATTTTGAGCGGCGCACATCCCACTTTCCCGATCGGGACCCAGAAACTCCAAGACGACCGCGTCCAACCCTCACCCGAGGAAGAAGCTCAAACATGAAAAACAACCCGCGAGCCTTGAATGCCTCCTTCCGCCCGGGACTCCGGGCGCCATCCGCCGTCCACACCGCATGGCCCAAAGCCGGCGCCTGCGGCGGCCTGCTCCTGGCGGCCGCGCTGCTCGCGCCGTCCACCTGCCTCGCGCTGCCGAGCTTTGCCCGGCAGCTGAACATGCAGTGCACCGACTGCCACACCGAGTTTCCGGTGCTCAACGAGTATGGCCGCCAGTTCAAGCTGAGCGGCTACACAAACAGCGCCGACCAGTCCGAGTTTCCGCCGATCGCCGTCATGCTGCAGCCTTCCTTCACGCATACACAGGCTCCCCAGGCGGGGGGGGCCTCGCCCGGGTTTGGCGACAACAACAACTTTGCGGTCACGCAGATTAGCGTCTTTTACGCCGGCCGGCTGTTCGGGCCCTATGCCGAGGCCCTATTCGGCAAGGAGGGGGCCGAGATCGCCAACAAGTTCGGCATCTTCAGCCAGACGACCTACGACGGCGTCGCCAAGGCTTGGTCGTGGGACAACACGGAACTGCGCTTTGCCAACACCGGCACCGTCCGCGATCAGGATGTGATCTACGGGGTTTACGCGAACAACAACCCGACCCTGCAGGACTTGTGGAATACGACCCCGGCCTGGGGGTATCCATTCTCCGGCTCCAAGCTGTCGCAAACACCCGCCGTTGGGACCCTGATCGAGGGAGGCCTCGCCCAGCAGGTGGCCGGCGTGGGCGTCTACGCCATGGTGGCCAACACCTTTTACTTCGACATCGGGGGTTATCACACCCTGGGAGCCCAGATGCAGAGGTCTCTCGGCATCGACCCGACAGGCGAGAC
Source organism: uncultured Opitutaceae bacterium (assembly GCA_937889545.1). GTDB lineage: Bacteria > Verrucomicrobiota > Verrucomicrobiia > Opitutales > Opitutaceae > Palsa-1447. The sequence goes on along the minus strand of CALAOT010000001.1, from coordinate 23,088 downwards.
CCAGATCACAGGCCTCGCGCCCTACTGGCGCTTCGCGTTCACAAAGTTGGTAGGCGATGCGCGCTGGGAGATCGGCACGTTCGGCCTTGCCTCGGACACGTATCCGGGCCGGGACCCGAGCGCCGGCACGGACCGGATTGCGGACTACGGGTTCGATACGCAGTACCAGGTGTCGCAGGGTCCCCACGATGTCACGGCGATGCTGAGCTGGATCTACGAGCGGCAGAGCTGGGATGCGAGCTACGCGCTTGGCAACACGGCGAATTCCTCGGACACGCTGGAGAGCGTGAAGGCGACCGTGAACTACCTTTACGACAAGACCTACGGGGCCACGGCCCAGTATTTTCTGATCGACGGATCAAACGATGCCCTGATCTTCAGCGGCAGCCAGGCCGGCTCTCCCACCAGCGACGGATTCGTGCTGCAGGTCAACTACCTCCCGTTCAACAAGCACGGGGGCCCCGCGTTCTGGCCCCGGAGCAATATCAAGTTCTCCCTGCAATACACCGTCTACAACCGCTTCAACGGGGCGCGGACGAACTACGACGGCGCCGGCTCCAACGCCCGGGGCAACAACACCCTCTACGCCGAAGCCTGGATAGCGTTCTAGCGGCCGCCCGGCAACATCGGAGCTAGGGAGCATGGCCGCGGGCCGACTTCGCGGGAATCACCGCGTTCCGGGCGCCGTCGGCGCCGGTTAGGGCGGCAGGCCCCGTTGACAGCACCCTCAGGCGTGGTAGGGCTCCCCTCATGAAAACCCTGATCCGGGCCATTCGGCTCATGGCGCTCCCTGTTCTCCTCGGGTCCCCGGCGCTTTGGGCGGGCTCCGAGGCCGCGGCGCCCGTCACCCCCCAGGCTTCGCCCGAGGCGAAGGCGCTGCTGCAGCTTCTGTACGATGTCTCGGGCAAGTACACCCTCACCGGGCAGCACAATCCTCCGAATGCCAAGAGCCGGAACTCCCAGTTTGCGGCCAAGTACATCGGCAAGACGCCGGTCATATTCGGCTCCGACTGGGGCCATGCAAAGGCCGGAGACTCCGACTCCTACCTTGCGCGGCCGGACATCGTGCAGGAGGCGATTCGGCAGCATCAGCTCGGCTCGCTGGTAGCCCTCTGCTGGCACGCGGTCCCTCCCACGGCCGACGAGCCGATCACGTTCCGGCAGCTTGCGAACAGTGACCCGAAGGCGCTGACCAGCGTGCAGGGGAAGCTCCTGGACGGCCAGTTCAGGGACGTGCTGACTCCCGGCACCGCTCTCTACAACCACTGGTGCGCGCAAGTTGACACGATTGCGGCGTTTCTGAAGCAGCTCCAGGACGCCCATGTGCCCGTCCTGTGGCGCCCCTACCACGAGATGAACGGCGACTGGTTCTGGTGGGGCGGGCGCACGGGAGAGTACAGCACGATCGCCCTGTACCGCCAGATGTTCGACCGGCTCGTGAACTACCACCACCTGAACAATCTGATCTGGGTCTGGAGCATGGATCGGCCCAGCCAGCCCGGAAGGGAGCATGCGAAGTACTTCCCGGGCATCCAGTACGTCGATGTCCTCGCCCTGGATGTCTATGGGAACGACTTTAGCCAGGCCTACTACGACAGCCTGGTGTCCCTGTCCCAGGGGAAACCCCTCGCCCTCGCGGAGGTGGGAAACCCCCCGGCGCCGGAGATCCTGAGCCAGCAGCCCAAGTGGACATACTACATGACGTGGTCGGGGATGGTCCGGAACACCCCGAGGAAGCAATACGAGGCCCTCATGCGGGACCCGCGCTACCTCGGGATCGAAGACAGGGCCTATTGCGAGGCGACCGAGCCCTACCGCAAGGCCTGCGGCCTGGAGCCCCTTCAGTATGCGCCCAAGGCCGCCGACTTCTCCGGGTCCTGGGTTCTCGACGAGGACAGGAGCGAATTCGGGCGGATGGGCGCGGGTTTCGCCCCGGCGCGGCTGGATGTCGTCCAGAGCGGCAACGCTCTTTCGATCAAGACAACCCGCATCGTCGAGTCCGCCGACGACCAGGTGACGGAGGAGCGGCTTACCCTCGATGGCGCCGAGTCCAAGTCGGAGTTCATGAACTCGCCGCGCGTCACCACGGCGCGCCTGACCGAGGCCGGGGACGCGGTGCAAATCGAATCCGTCGTGACGTTCGCCCGGGCCCAGCCGGGCTCGAAGATGACAACCAAGGACACGTGGAGGTTTATGGATGGCGGAAGGCGCCTCTCGATCCAGAGGCTCACGAACGGCTTCAGGGGCGAACAGACCATGACGCTGGTCTTCGAAAGGCGGTAGGGCCCGAGACCCGGCCCCGCCGGGCGATGGGCCGCCCATCGCGGGACGCGCCCCAAGGCGGACCGGGGCAGGACCGCCTGCACGCTGCAAACGCCAACCGGCGGCGGCAGGATACCCGGGTGCCGGCCTGTCCGCGGCCGATCCGCCTAGCAAGCGGGCGCTATTCTGCAGGGGCGGCGGGGCGCAGGGCCGAAAGGCTCAGGAAGAAGAGGACCATGAACACCGCGTCCGCGCCCATGAAGTACTTCCACATGGCCGGGACGTCGCCATGGCCCCAGTACCATCCGACTGTCGCGACGTAGCAGATCTTCAGGAGGATCCCGTACGGTATCAGGTTGCGGTTCTCGAGCGGCCGGCGGGCGATCGACAGGAACATCCAGCCGAAAATCACCAGGATGCCCGCCCCGAAATGCGCGTAGCCCCAGTGGTTCGGGGGAGTTATCCCGAAGAACGAGTAGAGCTGCGGGCCCGCAAGGATGAATGCGAGTCCCAGGAGCCCGTCATAGACGGCGGCAAGGATGTAGAGGATTCGGACTGCGAGTAGTGATTTCATGGCTAAGTAGTTTCGCGCGAACGCTGGGCAAAAAATCCCCTCCGCCGGTTGCGAGTGGCTTCCTCGCTGTAAATGTGCTCCCCGAGCCGGTAAAGGCCTTCCCGCAACTCCTGTGGCGTCATGCCGGCCGGCTGGTAGTTGACGTCGAACAGCGTGCATAGGTGCCACGCGCCCGGCTGCAAAATGCGGTTCTCGCGCACCAGGCGCTCGTACAGGGGCGTTCCTGGAAAAGGGGTGAGCGCCGTTATCTGCACGTCAAACGGGTTCACCTCGGCGACGAATCGGAGAATCTCCTCGAAGACGCTGGTGGTCTGGCCGTCCAGCCCGAGGATAAAGCAGGCGTTCACGGCAATGCCTGCCGATTGAATCCTTCGGATTGAGTCGGCGTACTGGGGCGCCCAGCGCGCCTTCCGGTCGGCCCGCTGCTCGAGTCCCGCAAGTGCGGCAGCCGAAGGGCTTTCAAACCCAATCAGCACCTCGCGGCAGCCGGCCCGGCACATGAGCTCCAGCAGCTCGGTATCTTCGGCCACGCTGACATCGGTCTCCGTGAACCACTTCGCGCGCAGCGGAAGCAGGCTCCTGCAAAGCTCCTTGCCCCATTGCTTGTCGACAAACGTGTTGTCGTCCGCGAATTCCATAAATGAATTCGGGTAAAGGTGTTGTATAACTGATATGTCCCGGGCCACTTGGTCGACCGGCCGACGGCGGTAGGGGGCCTTCAGCATCACTGTGGACGCGCAGAAGTCGCAGCGCCACGGACATCCCCGGGTCGTCTGGACCGTGTAGCGGTTGTAGGTGCGCCTCCCGAGTATCTCGTATCTGGGGACAGGCAGCGCCGCTATCTCGACGGGCGCGAAACTACTCGAATCGAACCGGGCCGCTGGCGCCTTGCTGGCCGCGGCCTCGACGACGGCGGGCCACACATTCTCACCCTCTCCGACAACCACGTAATCAGCATGCAGCGAGGCCTCCTCGGGCAGCACCGAGACATGCAGGCCGCCCATCGCCACGCGGACGCCGGCATTCCTGAGACGGTCCGCGATCGCGTATGCCTCAAAGATCTGCGCGGAGAACGTGCTGATCGCGACGAGGTCGAATCCGTAGACTTCGGGCGGCTCTGCGCCATCGGCTTCGGCCTCGAAGTAGTGCACTTCGTGCCCGGCGGGCGTGCAGGCCGCAAGATAGAGCAGCCCGAGGCTCGGGAGGGACGCGATCACCTTGCTGCGCTCGACGAATCCGGGGAGCGTCAGGCCGAGTTCAAGGAGCTTCTTGTCATGGGCTCGCACGCCGCTCATCGCGAGAAGGCCGATTCTCATCGGAGGCTCTTCAGGACGAGGGCGACCGCTGCCAGCAATTGGACCACAGGAATGAAGAAGAGGTGACGGAAGGGCTTCCGCCATGCGGAGAGAAAGCACACCAGGGGCATCGAGATGCCACCGCCCAGGAACAGCATCCCGGGCAGGCTTGCCGGGAGGCCAGCCCCGGCCGTCAGGGGAGCAAGGCCATAGACGACATTGAGCATGCCCAGGGCGGCCATCGCGATGTGGCCCAGCCTCACCAGACGCCTGCGAAACGACATATAGCCGCCGAGGAATTCCTCGCGGTGAAACCCGAGCCCTATGAGTGCGCCGCTCGCGAACGCCGCCAGGATAAGCCACCAACCCGCGGCGAAATTGAGCGGATGCATCATGGGAGTAGGGGAGTCTAGCCCACCGGGGCGATGCAACCACACGCAGCGCCCGTTGGCAATCTGCGACACGGCGATGGCCGCCAGCGTTCGGCCCCATCGCGGGAGGACGGCTCGGCAAGGATGGTTTCAGCAACCTACCGGCGCACGGCAAAGGCGCATCGCGGCGTTTGATAAGCTCCGGCGCCAGCAAACGTTGCGCAATTCGCGTTGATCTGGATGAGGAACCCCGCGAGCTGGGCTGCGGACTGCCCGAGGGCAAGATTGGCGCGGAGATTACCAAGAACTGGTGAGAGCCTGGGCGTCGCCAGGTTTAGAATTGGGATCATGGCCATCCAACCATACCTGGGGCTGTCTGCATGGGGGGAGACTCCGCAGCAGCGTGGTGCCGCAGTTCTCGCCGACCCACTTCTGAACAAGGGCACGGCGTTCACCGACCGCGAGCGAGATGCCCTGGGCCTTCGGGGTCTGCTTCCGCCGCGAGTCTTCACGATGGACGAGCAGGTTCAGCGCTCGCTCGGAGCCGTGCGCCGGAAGCAGGACAACATCGAGAAGTACATCTATCTGACCAACCTCCAGAATCGCAACGAGGTGCTCTTCTACCGCCTCGTCGTCGAAAACATCGAGGAGATGGTCCCGCTGATCTACACGCCGACGGTCGGAGAGGCGTGCCTGCAATACGGCTCCATTTACCGGCGCCCCCGCGGCCTGTTCATCAGCCTGAAGGAGAGGGGGCGCATCGCGGAGATTTTGCGCCTCTGGCCGCATGATGGAGTCCGGCTGATCGTCGTGACCGACGGGGAGAGGATCCTTGGGCTCGGCGATCTCGGGGCCCTCGGGATGGGCATCCCGGTCGGCAAACTCTCGCTCTACACCGCCTGCGCGGGCGTGCATCCGTATTACACCCTGCCGATAACTCTCGACGTGGGAACCGACAACGAGTCCCTGCAGCAGGGCCCGTTCTACATCGGGATCAACGGGCACCGCACGCGGGGCCCGGCCTACGACGAGTTCATCGAGGAGTTTGTGGCGGCTGTGAAGACGGTCTTCCCGAAGGCGCTCCTCCAGTGGGAGGATTTTGGAAACGCCAACGCGTTCCGGCTGCTCAATCGGTACCGGCACCGGATCCCGAGTTTCAATGACGATATTCAGGGAACGGCCTCCGTCGCCCTCGCAGGACTCTTCGGGGCGCTCCAGATCACGGGAGCCACCCTTTCCAGCCAGCGGATCCTGTTCCTCGGAGCCGGTGAGGCGGGCACGGGAATCGCCGACCTCTACGTGACGGCCGCTCGGGCGGAGGGCCTGAGCGAGGCCGAGGCGAAGGGTCGCTGCTGGTTCGTGGACACGAAGGGGCTTGTGGTGAAGAACCGTGGCGACGTGCTGGCCGAGCACAAGGTGCCGTATGCCCATGACCACCCATTCATCCCGACCCTGGCGGAGGTCGTCAGGGCGCTGAAGCCGACCGCCCTTGTCGGCGTTTCAGGGACGGCCGGCGGCTTCACGCGCGAGATCGTCGAGTCGATGAGCGCGCTGAACAAGAGGCCCATCATCTTCGCCCTGTCCAACCCGACTTCAAAGGCCGAGTGCACGGCCGAGCAGGCCTACACGTGGTCGAAGGGCCGGGCGGTCTTTGCCAGCGGGAGTCCCTTTGCTCCAGTTGAGTATGAGGGGCGCCGGCTGGTGCCGGGCCAGGGGAACAACATCTACATATTCCCCGGGGTCGGGCTCGGCGCGCTTGCAAGCGAGGCCGCGGAGGTCACCGACGAGATGTTCCTGGCGGCGGCCCGGACGCTTGCGGGCCTGGTTCAGCCGGAGGATCTCGCCGTCGGCCGGATCTATCCGCCGCTGACGAAGATCCGCGAGGTGTCCCTGCGCATCGCGGCAGCCGTCGCGGACGTTGCCCACCGGGCCCGGCTCGCCCGCGCGCCCCATCCGGGAGACCTCGCCGAGGATATCCGCGGCCGGATGTTTGTGCCGAAGTACCGCGACTAGGCCTGAGCGGGAGTCGCCGGGCGCCTCGCCGCAGCCTTCGATTCGAGGTATCGGAGCATCCCTTGCGCGGCGCGCCGCGCATCGCGGATCGCGTGCGTGACCAGGCTGGGGCCCCGCACTGAATCGCCGCCCGCAAAGACGCCGGCGATGCTCGTCATCTGGTCCCGGTCGACGGCCAGCCCGCCCCAGGCGTCCGTCTTGATGCGCGCGAGATCGCTGCCCGGCGGGAACGGCACGGGGTCGAAGCCGAAGGCCACGATGACGACATCCGCGGGCACGCTGAACTCGGAACCGGGCACGGGCCGGGGCTTCCGGCGGCCCGAGGCATCGAGCTCCCCGAGCTCCATCCGCACGCACCGGACGCTTTGCACGGAGCCGCAGGCGTCCGCCGTGACCTCGACCGGGTTGACCAGGAACTCGAACTGGGCCCCCTCCTCGACCGCGTTGAGAAACTCCCGCCGGCTCCCCGGCATGTTCGCGAGATCGCGCCGGTAGAGGCATGCGGCCTGGCTCGCTCCGCAGCGCAGGGCTGTTCTCAGGCAGTCCATTGCCGTGTCTCCGCCGCCGAGAATGATCACGCGCTTGTCCTTAACATCTACCGGCGGGATGTTCACGAGCGGAGATTGGACGTTCTTCTGGATGAGGAAGGGAAGGGCATCCACGATCCCCGCAGCCTTGTCCCCGGGGATGCCGAGGGGCTTCGACTTCTGGGCTCCGACCGCCAGAAACACGGCGTCGAAGTCGGCGAGCACCTCGGCCAGCGATATGTCCCATCCGACCCGGACGCCGAGCCTGAACAGGACCCCCCTCTTTCCCAAAAGGTCGATGCGCCGCTGGACGAGATGCTTGTCGAGCTTGAACGCGGGAATGCCGTTCATCAGGAGCCCCCCGGGGACCTGCTGCGACTCGAAGACCGTGACAGTGGTGCCCGCCTGCGAAAGCTCGTCCGCGCAGGCGATTCCTCCGGGCCCGGAGCCGACCACGGCGACGCGGTGGCCGTTGGGCAGGGGCGGCGTCGCATCGACGGCGCCAAGATCGAAGGCGTAGTCGTTGATGAACCGCTCGACCGATCCGATCGCGACCGGCTCGCCCTTCGAATTGAGAATGCAGGCCCCCTCGCAGAGCTTGTCCTGGGGGCACACACGGGAGCAGATCTCGGGCATGTTGCTCGTCGACCGGGACAGGGCCGCCGCCTCCAGAAACTGGCCCTGCGAGGCGAGCGCGAGCCATTCCGGAATCCGGTTGGACAACGGGCAGCCCTGCATGCAGAGGGGATCCGGGCACTGGATGCAGCGGCTGGCCTGGCTGCGGACGGTCTCCTCGTCGTAATCCGAATAGATCTCCCCGAAATCCCTCAGCCGGTCCGTAACCGCCCGCTTGGGCGGAGCGGCCCGCTGGATAAAGGCCCAAGCGTATTTTGAATTGCAGTCGGGCGAGGTTTCCAAGGGCATGGAACTGCGACACGATCGGCAGTTCAACTATGCAGTCAAGTCCGACGCTGCGATAGCCGACTATTGCCTTTCTCCGCGCATTAATTGGCGGCTCCGCCGAGGGCCGATGAATTGGCGGGCGCTTTGCTGCTTCGTGACGCCGCCGCAGGACCAAAAGGCTCGCATTTCGTTGCGGTTGCCCTGCGGAATTGCAAGCGCCACGGATTCCAATACCCCATGACCTCGAGTACACCGATTCTGCACGCTAGGCTGGTACGACATCTTTCAGGACGGCACCATCAGGAACTACGTCGGCATCAAGCTTCACGGGGGGCAGCGATACCGCCAGGAATGGCCAGCGCCTGGTGATCATTCCCGGCGGCCACGCCAGCTTCACCCAGAAGGTGGGCGACCTCGATCTGGGCAAGGACGCGGTGTTCGACACATGGGAGTACGGACTGCGCTGGTACGACAACCTCATGAAGGGAATCGACAACGGGATCGCCCGAGAGAAGCCCGTGAAGATCTTCGTGATGGGTAGGAACGTCTGGCGGGACGAGGACGACTGGCCGCTGGCGCGGGCAAGGCCCACGCGGTACTACCTGCACTCGGCAGGGGCGGCCAGCTCGCTGTCGGGAGACGGCCGGCTGAACACGGCGCCTCCGGCCGCCGAGCCGCCGGACAGGTATGTCTTCTACCCCGAGGACCCGACGCCCACGCAGGGCGGCCCCGTCCTCGGCGACGCGAAGTATCCTCCTGGCCCCCTCGACCAGCGGGCCGTGGAGGGCCGGCCGGACGTGCTCCTGTACACGACCCCCGCCTTCCAGCAGGAGATGGAGGTCACGGGCCCGGTGAGCCTGGACATCTATGTCAGCTCCTCGGCCGTGGACACGGACTTCACGGGCAAGCTCGTCGATGTCTGGCCTGACGGATTCTCCCAGAACCTGACCGACGGGATCCTTCGCGCGCGCTACCGCAGTTCCACGGAGAAGGCCGAGCTCATGAACCCGGGGGAGGTCTACAGGCTGACGATCGAACATTGGTCGACCTCCAACGTGTTCCTACCGGGCCACAAGCTGCGCGTGGAGGTCGCCAGCGGCAATTTTCCCCGTTTTGACCGCAATCTGAACACCGGCGCCAGTCCGGAGGCCTCCAAGTCACACATGCCGGCAACCAATGTCGTCTACCATGATCGTGACCACCCCTCGGCCCTGATCCTGCCTGTGCTGCCGTAGGAGGTGGCAGGCGCACCAGCAGGGCGTCACGAGGACTTGGGGGCCGGCCCCTCAGCGGGCTTCTTCCCCCCGCTCGGCTTTCGGGTCGCCGCCTTGACCAGCAGCTCGTACCACCGGCTTTCGTCGATGTACTCCAGGGTGCCGCCGAAGAGGATGGGCTCGTTGAGCATCGCGTATCCCAGGCTGTCCTTCCTCGAGGAGAGCAGGCCGGCGGTCGACAGGAGCTCCGCGACTTTTCCGCGCGCGCCGAACTCCAGTTCCAGCCTGAGCGGCTGCTTGAAGAGGGGCACGCCTTTCACGTAAGTGATCTGGCCGGAGCCCTTCAGATGCTCGTCTGGGGAGGTCATCTCTATGTCGGCCAGTCGAACCGTGCCGTCGGTGCCCCGTGTCGCCCTGACCGTGATCTCGTCGCAGCCGATCTCCGAGACCTGGTACGTGAAATTGAGGACCGCATCGGCGCTCTTGCTGAGGGGGCTCCCGGCCGAGCCGATGGACTCCTTCCTGATACCGAAGACCGAGCCCACGGCGTGCCCAACGGTGCCAAGAGTGTCCGAGACCGTAGCGGGAGCCTCCGGGAGCGACTCCGCCACGTTCGCCCGCAACAGCCGCACGATCCCCGCCTTGCTCGTCAGCCGGAATTCCGCCTGGGTGCGCCCGACAAGGTCGTCCAGGTTAATTCCCTTTCCTGCCAGCGTGCCATCGATGGAGAAGTGCCCCTCGAACACCGGATCGCCTCCGGGTTGCGGCGGAGGGAACAGGGGCGCCGCGTCGATTTCGCCGAGCGCCGCCGCGGCCTTGACGCTGTATGGGAACTCGGCGGCCGCGTCGAAGGAGATTGATCCGTCGACGTTCGTCAGGACGTGGCGATCGAGCCCTCCGCGGCCGCCCTTCATGCGGATGGATCCGCGGCCGATGTCGAAGGCCCCGCCCACGTGGCTGAAGTTATGCTCATCCGTCCGCAGCTGATCGAATGCAACCGTCACGTGCCCGGTCCAGTCCCCCCAGAACGGGACCGGGTCCCTCGCCCCGGCAGGCGCCGGCGGCCTGCCGGTCGGGGTGCCTACCCCCGCGGGAAAGGGGTCGCCGCCGAGCGCGGACAGACGGGCGGCCAGCAGGCGCAGGTGCTCCAGGGCGACGCTTCCACCCGTCACGCTGGCCTTGACCCAGGAGCCCTGTCTCTCGCGAACCCACGTTCCCTCGGCCGACACGTCCGACGCGCTCGACCCAAGGGCGATCTTGACCGGCACGACGAACGTCACCGCGCCGTAGGGATCGACATCCGCGCGCATGCTCGCCGCGATGGTGTTGCCCGGGCCGTGCCCGACCACGGCCAGCGTCCCCTCTACCTTCATCGACGTCCCCACGCTCGCGGAAAAATCGCCGGAGGCCGCGTGACCTGAAAACCGGCCGAGCGCCGGGACGGCCTGGCGCATCTCCATCGCCTCCAGGTCCGCGCTCCATTTCCCGGTGACCGCGATCTGGCCGTCGGCTCCCGCGGTACGGGACGCCCGTCCATCAAACGTCGCCAGGCGCCGGCCGGCGCTGGAGACCGCAAGGGGCGCCCATTGCACCTGCCACCCCTTGGGGCAGAGATCCGCGGCCATCGAAAGCGACAGGTCCAGGCCCCGCCCGAGTGTCCGGCCCGAACTTTCAACGGAGACTCCCGCGGCGGTGAGCGGGGTCCTTTGACGCAGGACGATTTCCCCGTCCGCCGCCCGCACGACGAATTCACCGGCCGCATCGCCCCCGGACAAGGAGGCCCCGTCAGGCAGGCCAGGAAGCCATTCCAGCGGCACCGCGCGGAGCGAAGCCTCAAGCCAGTCGCCGCGCGGGTCCGCCACCTTCAGGTCGCCCGTCCGCTCATTGAAGGCGAACGGCTGCAGGGATCGGACCACGCCGACCGGCCGGGCGCCCGCAATCGACACGTTCAGGCTATCCACCCGGACAGACTGTCCGCTGCGGGTCATATCAAATCGCGCCTCCAGTCTCACGGTCCCCAGGCGCTCCAAGGGACGAGTGACTACGCCCAGCCCGCTCACGGTCGCGTCCAGGCTGCCAGCGGCATGCACCAGCGTGAACGCGGCATCGGCGTCGAACCGGCCTTCCCCGGAGGCCAGGAATGGGGGCACGGGACCAGGGAGAGCGAGCGGCGCCAGGTCGGCGCTCCGCAGGTCGACCTTCCATGTGCCCGTCAGCCGCCGCGTCGTCCCGAGGAACCGGCCCGTGAGCGTCGCAAGGTGACGGTCGCCGCGGCTGAGGCTGAGACCGTAGGTCTCCTCGCCCGAGTCGCGGGGCGCCGCAATCTCGGCCGACAGGGTAAGGTCCTCCTGGCGCGATCCGCCGTCGCCCGCGAATCCGGCTGTGATGCCCACATGGCCGACGGTCCGCGGCGATTCCATCGCGATTGCGAGGCGGCCATGGAATGCTTTCGCCAGCGATCCCCGAGCAGTGGCTTCGACCGCGAAGGCGCCCTCGTGACCAGCGGACATGCCTCCGCCCGTGACGACGAGGTGCACCTGGACAGGGCTCTTCCCCGGTGAGGCTGCGAAAAGGACATCGCCCTCCAGCTCAACCCCGTCCAGGGACGCCTCGAAGGGAAGCTCCCACCCGCTCAGGATTCCGTGGAGGATGCGCGCCGCCTCCTGCGCGGAGGCGACCGCCGGATTCGGGGCCTCTCGGGCGCGGCTCAGGTCGAGTGTCCAGCCCTTCGCCACCAGGCTGCGCACCAGGACCTTCCGACGCAACACGGCCGCTGTGACCGGCAGCCTCGCCTGCAGGGAAGGCAGCTTGAGAACCGCGCCGCCGGATTCCAGACGCAGGTCCTCGATGTCGACTCCCCCAAACCCCGCTGACAGCGACTCCAGGGATCCCCGGAGGCCGGCTTGGCCGGCGAGCGCCCTCTGCGCGACAAAGGTCTGCACGGCCGGCGCGATCGCGGCCAGCACGAGAAGGGCGACAAGCGCGATCGCCAGCGCCAGGAAGGCCAGAAGAAGTCGGATGAGTTTCACGCGATGGACCAATCCGTCAGACCGCGCATGGCGGCCGGGGTGTCATCGAAATGGGCCGGGGCCGGCGTGTCACCTTCTATTGCCAGGGTCTCTGCGGATGTCACGGCTCAGCCCGGCGGCACCGGGTTCATTGGCCGTGCGGCTCGAACGGGACTCCCCGGCCAAGCGTCGAGGGCCCGGGGGGTCGGCGGCAGTTCCCGGGTCGAGAGAGCCGGCAACGCGGAGGGCTTCCAGGGGCGAGGGGAAGCTCAGGGATTAGCCAATTCGGCCAGAATGTCGCCGGTCGTCCTCACTCGGCCAATGCGGGGGAAGATCTTGGTGACCGTGAGCGCGTGCTCCTCTGCCGAAAGGGCAGACATGGCATCTTCCGCAAAGACCTGGTTGTACCCGTATTCATAGGCGAACCGGGCGGTGCTCTCGACGCCGATGTTTGTCGATATGCCGCACAAGACCATCGTCGCGATGCCGCGCCTCCTGAATTCCAGGTCGAGTTCCGTCCCATAGAAGGCGCCCCACTGGTGTTTGGTGATCACGAAGTCGCCCCCTTTCGGCCCAATCTCGGGAACGATGTCCGCCCAGCCGGGCGGAGGGATCTGAAACGGCGCGGCCGCGTCGGCGATCGGGCGCAGCGCGTCCTTGCCGTCCGGCGAGGGGCTGACCCGCACAAGGAACACGGCCATGCCGTTCTTCCTGAATGCCTCGGCGAGGGCCGCCGCGTTCTTCACGACGGCGTCCGACGCATAGGGGGCGGTTTGCCTGCCCACCACGCCCTTCTGGAGATCTATGACCACCAGGGCCGTCCTCTGTCTATCAATGGATGTGTTGTTCATGGCATTCTTCCGCTTAGAGAAAGTGCAGCGCGTCGACGGCCCGCGCCGACGCCCGGCCCCAATGGCCTGACGCCCCTGTTGCGCGGCGGTTGGCTCGCATCGGACAGAAGGGTAATCATCAGCTCGCCCGCCACTAGCAAAATGCACCGGGTGCCCACGCCCATCAGGGCCATGCCGGTCGGCCGCCGGCATGGAGTGCGCGAATGTATGGAATGGTTCCGCAACAGGCCAAAAGGAGTTGGGTGGGGCTCATTTGGCAAGACGGGCTTCGGTCGCCCAAGTGGCAAGGCTATCCAGGGCCCGGGGCAGGGGAGGGGACCGAGGCGCGCTCCCAATCGTTGACAGGTGGCAACGGCCCTAGCTCACTGCCGGGGCACCAATGACCCCGGCTCGATGACAGCCTTCGATCTCAAGATACCGAAAATCGGCGGCGGTCGTGTTGACGCAATCGACGAGCTGAAAGGCGCCGCAATCCTGCTGGTCATCCTCTATCACGCGGGAGGCGTCCTCGTTTGGCAGAACTTTTTGCATGGTGATGTCGGGGTCGACCTGTTCGTCATCCTGAGCGGAGTGGGACTCGCGCTCGGATCCCGCGTTCAAAGCGCGGGGGATTTTCTGTTCCGGAGGCTTCTGAGGATATTCCCCGCCTATTGGATCGTGCTCACCGTCTGCCTGTGGGCGAACATGCACTTCCTTCTGCTCACGTACTCTCCTTTCAACATCGTCATCCACTACCTCGGGATCCAGGCCTTGTTCGGGGACTTCTTCGGATTCGGGATCAATGACTCGTTCTGGTTCGTCACGCTCATCGTCGGCTTGTACCTGATATACGCCCCGCTTCGGCGTGTGCTGGTTAGGCCGGACCTCGTTGTTCTCTGGGGAGGGGCCATTTCCGCCGTCGTAGCCTACGCGTACTTCCTGCCGGGCCAGTCCGGTTGTTTCGGGCACATCGGCTTGCGCCTGCCCGGCTTTTTCTTCGGACTGCTTGCCGGTGCCCTCCTGCGGGACGGCCATCTTGAGATTCCATTGTCACCGGCGCTGGCGGCTGGGCTTGTTCTGCTGATCTACGTCCCCTACACGCACGGCATCATCTTTTACTCGGAGATCACGGCCTTCGCCTTGGCGATGGGCTACATATTCTTGTGGCGCGAGAAAGCCCCCGCCGGACTTGTGGGCCCGACTTCGCGTTGCCTTCGGTTCTTTGGAAAGTACTCGCTGGAGATATTCCTCATCCATCAGCCGCTGATCCGGGAGTACAACTTCTACATTCACGGCCGCTTTTTCGCCGACCCGAACCCGTCCGCGCTTTCGCGGATCGTTGGCATGATCATTGGCCTGGGTGTAACAATAATCCTCAGTGTTGAGGTTCATAGACTGCTGAGCCGCCTGTTGCTTCCTGCGGCCGGCGCCAAGAAAGCCCAATAGGGCCGTTCTGCACTCCTTCGCAGTTCCGGCTGACGGCCGCGCCTTGCCAGGGGGCGCCACGTTACTCCAGCGGGCACGGGGCTCCGGAGTCGTCTCTTGACGCTGCGTCACCTTGGCCCGACGTTCATCGGCGCTATGCCCAGCGCTGGAGAGACCCACAACCCTCCTTTGCGGCCGTCCGTGTTCCTGAGCTACGCATCGGAGGATCGGCCTGCAGCAAGCCTGATCCGAGACGCGCTGGCAGCCGCAGGGCTCGAGGTCTGGTTCGACGAGGAGGTATTGGCCGGCGGCGATGCCTGGGACCGGAAAATTCGCCGGCAAATCCGGGATTGCGATTATTTTATGCCGGTCATTTCCGCGCAGACGGAGGGGCGGCATGAGGGATATTTCCGCCGGGAATGGCGGCTGGCTGTCGAGCGGACGCTCGATATGGCCGACGACCACACCTTTCTTCTCCCGGTCGCCATCGACGCCACGGATCAGGCAAGCGCCCGTGTGCCCGAGAAATTCCTCGCAGTCCAATGGCTCAAGCTGCCGGGCGGCCAGCCGACACCCGCGCTCGAGGCGCTTTGCTCTCGGCTGATCGCTGGCGAGCCCACGGAGATGTTGGGGGCCCATAGACGGACTCGGGCCCGCCCCAGAAGCGAGGGCCGTCCCCAGCCGGCCCCTCGCGTGTCGCCCGCATTTCCTACGGAAGAGCCTGGGCAAAGGGTCAAATTCTGGTTCGGCGTGGCCGGTTGGGCTCTTCGATCGGCATGGGTTTTTTTCCAGCGCTTTCCCCGCTGGTTCCGGCTGATTATTTACGTTTGGATCGCCTTCCTTGCCTTGTCCCGGGGTTGTTCCAGAGGCCCGCGTCAGCCGGAAGCAACCCCCACGATATCGCCCGAGACGGCCGAGAAGCTCAAGGCGATCGCAGGCACGTACCAAGGCACATCAAACAAGGGCGACATCGCCAAACTGGGGCTCGGTATCGCGCGTGAGTTCTCGGGGGACGCCAGCGAGAACGCGAAGGAAACTAGCCCTCTCCTTGCCATACCATTCCTGGCCCCGGCCGACAGTCCAGCGGACGCAAAACTCGCGGACTCCACCTTTGCGCTTCTATACGGCAGGATTTCAATCTCACACCAGGGCCGGGTCGGCCTCAGCAAGGAGCCGCTGCCGTCGTTGGATGTCGGCGGAGCCGTTGCGCGCGGCCGCGAGAGCCATTCGAGCTACGTCCTCTACGGCGGCATCGAGGATCGCGGCGGTGCGCGGGTCCTCACTGTCGATGTTGTCGCGGTCCCGGACGGTTCCGTTGTCTGGTCCAAGAGTTATCCTGTCGCCAATGCGGACCCTGCGGCGATTGCGCCCGAGGTTGAATCAAGGCTTCCGTCCCTCGACGAAAAATAGGCCCTTCCCCCGGGCCCCTTGGCATTTCCCTGCGAATCATAGGAGCGCGTCTACTCTCGTGCATCCGCACCCGCGCGAGCCGCGATGAATTCGCCGGTTGAAGCGGGCCCCTCGACTAGCTGGTTGCGGGGCACAGCGAGATTTGTTCGTGTTTCCCGGTGGTGAACGCGCCCTCCTCCGAAACGCCAGCTTCCAAGCCAGACTTCCTCGGTGGCCTTGGGCCCGCGGCGCTGATCTTTTGCGCGACCATCCTTGCCTACCTGCCGGCGCTCTCGGGCGACTTCATCTGGAACGACAACGACTACGTGACCGCTCCGGCGCTGCGCACGCTCGGCGGCCTGGCCCTCATCTGGACCAAGCCCGGGGTGACCCAGCAATACTACCCGCTCCTCCACAGCGCGTTTTGGGCGCAGCACCGGCTCTGGGGGGACCACCCGCTCGGCTACCATATCGTCACCCTGCTCTTGCACGCCGGCTCGGCGGTGCTGTTCGCGCTTGTCCTGCGCCGGCTTTTCAATTCCGAGGGGTCCCGGCCGGCGCCCGCGGGGATCAGCCAAACCGCGGCCGGCAGGGGCGGTGCGCCTCCGCATCCTTCCTCGCCGCGACCCTGCGCTGGGGCCGGATGGCTGGCGGCGCTGCTCTTCGCTCTGCACCCCGTGCATGTCGAGTCGGTCGCCTGGATTTCGGAGCAGAAGAACACCCTCTCGCTTGCCCTGTACCTCGCCGCGGCCCTGGTCTACCTGCAGTTTGACGAGGCGCGCCGGCCCCGAACCTATTATGTCGCGCTGGCGCTCTTCGCATGCTCGCTGTTGTGCAAGACCGTCACGGCGACGCTGCCGGCGGCCCTCCTCGTCGTATTCTGGTGGAAGCGCGGCCGGCTCGGCTGGCGCCGCGACGTGCTGCCCTTGCTCCCGTGGCTCGGGCTGGGCGCGGCAGCCGGGCTGTTCAGCAGCTGGGTCGAGCAGGCCTACGTCGGCGCGCGGGGCGGGGATTTCGACCTACCCGTTCTCTCGCGCGTGCTCGTCGCCGGGCGGGCCATCTGGTTCTACGCCGGCAAGGTTGTGTGGCCGTTCGGCCTCAACTTCGTCTATCCGCGCTGGACGGTGGACGCCGCGGTCTGGTGGCAATGGCTCTTTCCTCTCGGCGTCGTCGCGGTCGCGGTCGCGCTCTGGACCCTGCGGCGGCGCACCCGCAGCCCGCTGGCCGCCTTCCTGCTCTTCGTGGGATCGCTCTTTCCTGCGCTGAGCTTTGTGAACCTCTACGGGGCGCGCTATTCATGGGTCTGGGATCACTGGCAGTACCTGCCCGATCTCGGACTGCTCGCGCTCGCAGGCGCGGCTCTGACCGCCGGCTGGCGCCGCGCGGCGCCGGGTCCACGTTGGGTGGGGCCGCTTCTCGCGGGCGCGCTCGCGGCGCTTCTCGGGGCGCGCACATGGGCCCATTGCTCGATGTTCCACGACAATCAGACCCTCTACCTCACCACCTTGGAGCGCAATCCGGGTTCCTGGCTGGCGCACAACAACCTGGGCCTTGCCTGGTCGAAGATGCCCGGGCGGCTGAAAGACGCGGTCGCCCAGTACGAGGAGGCGCTGCGCCTGAAGCCGGGTATTTCCGAGACGCACACCAACCTCGGCCTCGCCTGGTCGATGATGCCCGGGCGGCTCGGTGATGCGGTTGCGCAGTACGAGGAGGCGCTGCGCCTGAATCCCGACTATACGGATGCGCATTTCTATCTGGCCAACGCCTTGGTGCAGGCTGGGCGCGTTCCCGAGGCAATCGAGCACTATGAGGAGGCTTTGCGGTTACAGCCCGATCTCGCCGAGGCGAGCAACAACCTTGGAATGATCCTCTGCCGGATCGGACGGCCCCAAGAGGGGATAGGGCGCATCGAGGCAGCGATCCGGATGCAGCCGAGTTTCGCCCAGGCGCATTTTGCCAGGGGCGCCGCCCTCCTGCAGACTGGGCGAAGGGCCGAGGCGGTTGCCGAGTATGAAACGGTCCTGCAGCTGCGCCCGGGGGATCCTTCGGCGCTCCGGATGCTGGAGTTGATTCGCGCATCGCAGTAGGCATGCCACCCGCCGGGTCGCGGGCTGGCGGACCGCGGCTCACAGTCTTCCCCGGCGGTTGAAGCGCCGCCCTTTGGGAAGGGGAGGGCTGACCGATCTGGGCGGGCTCGGCCGCAATACCTTCAGGCAGCCAACCCGTGGGCAAAAAGGCCGGCGGCGGCCCCCAGGCTGAAGGCAACCCCCTCGCCGCGACGCTCGAGGCTGACCGTCACTTGTTCAACCGCCGGAGGAATCTCCTTTAGAAACTGGATTTGGAGCGTGGGCGGCCTAGGGAAAAATCCCCCCGCCGCGAGGGCCGTCTGCAGATAGTCGAAGTAGGCCGTGTTGTTGACATGGTCGTTGCCGTCGAAGTCCGAGTACCGAACCGAGATGGCACGCACAATGGAACCCGCCGCGGGCGGCTCCAGGCGGAGCTTTTCCAAGTCGGGGCACGAAACGCCGCCAGGATGTGTGGGAAACCCGTCGGCGAGTTCGCGGGGCACCCGGCAGATTGCCTTCGCGGCGACGTTCACGTACAGCCACACGGACGAGGCCGAGACGATCAGCTCCGTCCCGCAATGGGCGCGGAAATCCCGGTAGCCCTTGAAAGCCCGGATGCCCGAAGACCACGTGGTCACCCTCAGCGCCTCCTCGTAGCGCGGATAACGATGCACCGAGACCGCCATCCGATGGAGCACCCAGGATTCGCCGCGGGTCGCCTTCGCCCGGGCGCCCGCGCCGCACTGGTCGGCGTGCCTGATGGCCGCCTCCTGCAGGAATGCGAACAGGCTGCGGAGGGATAACAGGTTGTCGCGGTCGACATTCCAATAGGAGACCGACCCGTCGAGAACGAATTCTGGGGACACACCTTCCATGGGGCATCCATTCAACTGTGCGGGCAGACAGCGGCAACCTCTTCCTCGCAAAACTGCGGTGTTTCATTCCGTCATAGTTCGACATTCGGCCCAGGACCTCGCAACATCCGCTCAGCCTATAGGCGAACCCGTGATTTCCGCCAATATGCTGGGGCCGACCAATCCCTCCAATGCCTGACACAGTTTCCTTTCGCCTCAACGGGCAGCCAGTGAGGATCAGCGTCGCCCCAGACCGGACCTTGCTTTGGGTCCTACGAACCGATCTTGGGCTGACTGGGACGAAATTTGGCTGCGGCATCGTCCAGTGCGGCGCCTGCACCGTGCTCGTGGATCACCGCGCGGTGAGGTCCTGCTCGGTCGACGTCAAGTCGGTCCAGGGCACCGACGTGGTAACAATCGAGGGCCTCGCCAGTGACGGGAAGCTGCATCCGATTCAGGAGGCCTTCATGGCGCACGACGCCCTCCAGTGCGGTTTCTGCACGCCCGGCATGATCCTGACGGCCTACGATTTCCTGCGCAGACATCCCAATCCGACGCGCGAGGAGGTCATCGCGGGCATGGATGACAACCTCTGCCGTTGCGGGGCGCACGTGCGCATCGTCGATGCGATCCTGGCGGCGGCAACCGCCATGAGGGGAGGGAGCCCATCATGAGCATCCGTCAGGCAACCGATCAGCCAGGCAAGCTGGCGCTGGAGGCGGCCATCAGCCTGCCCACCCGCCGCGAATTCCTCAAGCGCTTCGGGACCGGCCTGATGGTCTGGGTCGTCCTGCGCCGGTCCGCCGGGGCCGAGGAGTCCGAGGCGGCGCATCCGGCGACCTTCCGCCCCAGGTCGGCGGGCGATTTCAACGCCTTCCTGAGCATCGGCGAGGACGGCCATGTGACCTGCCTCACCGGGAAGATCGAAATGGGTCAGGGGCCGATCACCTCGCTGCCCCAGATGCTCGCGGAGGACCTCGACGTCTCCATTGACGACATCAGTATCATCATGGGGGACACCGAGCTATGCCCGTTCGATGCGGGCACCTGGGGCTCGATGACCACGAGCTTCTTCGGCAACGTCTGGCGGGCGGCCGCAGCGGAGGCCAGGAGCGTGCTGTTGGAGATGGCCGCCGAGACCCTGCAGGTTCCCGTTGCGCGGCTTACCGTGGACCAAGGCGTGGTCGTCGATTCTAAGGATCCGTCGCGAAGGGTGACCTACGGGCAGTTGACCAAGGGAAAGAAGATAGAGCGTCGCCTGACGGTGAAGCCGAGCCTGAAGGCCCCAGGGCAGTTCAAGATCATTGGCAAGCCGCTCCTGCGCAGGGACTCACGCGAAAAGGTGACGGGTACGGCAAAGTACGCCGGCGACCTTCGCATGCCCGGAATGCTCTATGCCCGCGTGCTGCGCGTGCCGGCGCACGGGGCGAAGCTAAAGCATGTCGACACCTCGGCCCTTCGGAAGATCGACGGCGTCGTGCTTGTGCAGCAAGCCGACCTGGTGGCCGTCCTGCACGAGCTTCCCGACGTTGCAGACGACGCGCTCGGAAAGCTCCATGCCGAGTTCGAGCCCTCGCCATCCACGCTCGACGACAGGACGATCTATGCCCACCTCGAGCAGGCAAAGCTCGAGCCGACGGTTGTCGCGCAGGGCGGCGACATCGCGGCGGGCCGCGCGCTCGCCGTGCGCCGTCTCGACCAGACCTACCTCGGCGCCTACGTCGCCCATGCGGCGATGGAAACCCACGCGGCGCTGGCGCATGTCGAGGGAGGCAAGGCGACGGTCTGGGCCTCCACCCAGAACCCCTTTGGCGCCCGCGAGGAGATCGCCCAGGCGCTCGGCCTGCCCATTCCAAGCGTCCGGGTCATCACGCCGTTTGTCGGCGGGGGCTTCGGCGGCAAGACCTTCAACCTGCAGGCGGTAGAGGCCGCGCGTCTGGCCAAGGAGACCGGACGTCCCGTGCAGGTGATGTGGACGCGCGAGGAAGAGTTCTTCAATGACACGTTCAGGCCGGCCGCCGTCGTGAAGATCCAGTCCGGCCTCGACAGCGCCGGCCGGATCGCCTTCTGGGATTACGAGGTGCGCTTCGCAGGCGATCGCGCATCCGCCCACCTGTACGACATCGCGCACCACCGGACATCGGCGGTGGGAAGTTTCATGGAGCCGCCCGGATTCCATCCATTCCCGGTGGGGGCGTGGCGCGCGCCAGGCTCGAGCAACAACGCCTTTGCCCGCGAGTCCCATGTCGACCAGCTGGCTTCGATGGCCGGCGTCGACCCAATCGAGTTCCGCATGCGCCAGCAGAAGGACCCCCGGCTTGCCCGGGTGTTGAAGGCCGCGGCCGACCAATGGGGCTGGAAACCCGGGAAGGCCCCAAGCGGGCGCGGCCTTGGCGTGGCCTGCGGGGCGGATGCCGGGAGCTACGTCGCGGCCATAGCCGAGGTGGAGGTCGACAGGACGGAGGGAAAGATCAAAGTGAAACGCATTCTCGTGGTTCAGGAGATGGGGCTCGTGATCAATCCCGCGGGCGCGAGAATCCAGATTGAAGGCGGCATAACGATGGGCCTGGGCTATGCGCTGTCGGAGGAGATGCATTTCAAGGACGGCGTGCTCCGCGAGACGAACTTCGACAGCTACGTCCTGCCCCGCTTCTCGTGGCTTCCGAAGATTGAAACCGTCATACTCGACGCGGACGATTCCCCGCCAAATGGGGGCGGTGAGCCGGCCGTCATCCTGCCCGGTGCCGTGATCGCCAATGCCGTGCATGATGCAACGGGGGTCCGCCTTCTCGAACTGCCGATGTCGCCCGCCAGGGTCAAGGCAGCCCTCGCGGTTAAGGGGCAGGTGACCTGACGCGCATTTGGCGAAGGCGGGCCGCCCGATGCCGGCCCTTCGGGATCGCCTTGGGCATAGCCGCCTCGGGTCCCCGCTCTCCTATTGAGTGAGGGGCACACCGTCGATGCCCTGAGGCCTAAGGCTGCCCACCGGCGGTCCCCGCCGAACCAAGGCGCGGCGCCATTGCCGGATCACGCGCTCGCCCGGATCAGGCCACCTTGACTGATGAGCCGACCGACGATGAGCGGTAGGCGGCCTCCATCACGGCCACGCGCGCCGCCGCCTCGCGAACGGAAACAAGCGGCATGCCCGGCTGGCCGGCCACGGCGTTCACAAACTGCAGAAGCGGCAATACCGGGGCATGGGGTAGGTCCGTCCACGGCTGGTTGCCATCGGCGCCCCTTACCTGCGCACACTTGAAGAACAGCTCGCCCTTCACGATGGCAGCGTTGCCCTCCGTCCCGCTGATCTGCAGCGTCACCGGGTCCGAGATGTCCACCCAGCTGGCGGCCAGCGTCCCGATGATGCCATTCCTGAAGCGCAGGAGGGCCTCACCCGCCTCGTCGCAATCCCCATAGCGCCCGGTCACGACACGGGTCTCCGCTGTCACCGACTCAACGTCGCCGCAGAGCCACATCATGATGTCGAGCATGTGGGTGCCGAGGTCACCGAAGGCGCCGACGCCTGCGATCTTCGGATCCGCCATCCAGCGCCAATTCTCCCAAGGCCTGTCCGGCTTTTCGTCAAACCAGCCCCCCAGGGAGCCGTTGTGGCAGTTGGATCCCGCGATGCGCGTGATCCTTCCGAAGGAACCGCGTTCCACCTGCTTTTTCAGGAAGAGGTGCTGGGGCATCGTGCGCATGAAATACCCCGTAGTGAAGAGCACGTTGGCCTTCACGATGGCATCTGCCATCTCCGTGCTTTCGCTGGCTGTGATTCCAAGCGGCTTCTCGGCGTATATGTGCTTCCCGGCGGCCGCGGCCGCAAGGACAAGGTCCCTATGCCTGTTCGTCTCGGAGCAGATCACCACGGCCACGATCTCCGGGTCGGACCAGATCTGCTGAAGGTCCGTCGCGACCGCCGCACCAAGCTCTGCCGCGCGTTTCTCGGCCCTCACCGCATCATGATCCCAGGCGTATTTCACCCGGACATTCGCCTGGCCGCTGGTAAGGAGCTTTATGAAGCCGGGCGTGTGGATGTGCGCGCACGCGACGAAGGCCAAGACCACAGGTTTCACCGGCGCACTGCTCGCGGCCGCTTCCAGGCCAGCCGGCAGGGCCGCCAGGATTGCGGCGCCACTCGCGGCCTTGATAAAGCCACGGCGATCAAGGGTGGGGAATACAGGAGTGTTGTTTTGCATCGGGGTAGACGCCCTTCAAGCGGGCATTCCAGACCGTGTCAACGGCCCTGCCGCCTATGGCGGAGTCGAGCCGTACAATAGGTTTCCTTTCTAGCCGCCGTCTAGGATTATCACGGGACGGCGCGAAAACGCGGCCGTTCAGGGCCGGGATGAGGCGCCGG